>CAVREN010000038.1:0-103771 GCA_963720115.1 uncultured Alphaproteobacteria bacterium | reverse complement strand
CCTCCGCCTCATGGGATCGAACCGCACGAATTTGGGACGCCAGGAACGGGGCCTTATTGGCGACGTTAGAGGGGCATCTCGAACGGCTGAACGATGCGAAATTCAGCCACGACGGAGCCCGCGTCGTTACTTCTTCTAAGGACAAAACTGCACGCATATGGGATGTCAAAACCGGGAAAACGCTTCTGGTGCTATCCGGCCATACGGAGTCGGTGCAAAGCGCAGCGTTTAGCCCAGACGATCGTTCGATTGTAACGGTGTCAGACGATAGAACCGCCGGGATCTGGGATGCCGAAAATGGCAAGCTCCTAGTAACACTCACTGGGCACGCCTTCGGCATTAATAGCGTGGTCTTCAGTCCCAACGGAAAGCACATCTTAACGGCCTCGGATGATAAAACTGCGCGAATTTGGGACCTCGACACCCGAGAAGCCATCGCCACACTCAGTGGTCACAGGCACATTGTACTAGGCGCGGTCTATAGCTCCGATGGACGCCGAATCGCAACGGCTTCCCTCGATGGGACGGCCAGGATCTGGGACGTGGAGACGGCGAAGACAATTGCAGTGCTAAAGGGTCGTGATGGAGATGGCTTGAGTGATGCGGTGTTTAACCCGAATGGATCGCTTGCATTAAAATCGGAAGACGACGGGAGCGTCGGAATTTGGCGTTTATTTGCGAGCACGGATGCGCTGATTGACCAAGGCCGAAAGGTAGCTCGCCATTGTTTACCGCAGGAAGAGCGGGAGCAGTTCTTCCTGGGTTCCGAAACGCCTGTATGGTGCATCGAAATGGGTCGTTGGCCTTATCAAGATACTTCGTGGAAGGAATGGTTGAAATATAAGCGCAGCAATCTTGACCCTCCGCTTCCCTCGACATCGGCATGGACCAGTTGGCTTGATAGAAATCAACGAAACGGGAAATAACGCACGATTACACGGCTCATCCATGCAAAGCACCCCGAGGGGCACGCTAAATATTCAGGCCGAATTGCTCAGCGGGAGTCAATCTCGGCAACACGCCAGAGGATGCTGGCGCTGGGTGGCTTTGAAGGAGCGGGCACGCTGTCCCGCCCTCATATGGACGTCGATCAGCTATGCCTACCTTCCTTAGTCGAAAATGCACTCTCCCTTTGTACTCGGGCGAGCTTGCGATCACCTTCGCTATTCTCGTGACCTGGTATTTTGGCCAGCGCCGCCAGTGGCATGGACGTTGGCCTGAATACCGGTGGCTAGCGGAATGTTTGCGCCACATGCGTATCCTCGCTCCGCTGGGAGCGGAAGGACCAATCAGCCGTCCTAGTCTCGATTTCGACGGCCAGGATTGCAGTTCGTGGAAATCGCCGATCAAGCCTCCTTTCACATCGAAAATGCGCGCGGCCTGACGAGGGTCGACCCCCGGATGCATCACGTCGGGCAAATCCTGTTCGCGAGTACGGCTACCGTGTGCGCAGTCTTTGTTGTGCTATCCTGTGTGCACGCGCTTCCAGCTACCGATGAACCGTATCACGATTTCGTCTTTGGCCTGTTCACTTTCTGACCGCATTATTGTCAACATTCGGTGCCGCGCTAGGCGCAATTCACGCTCGAGCGGACTAAGGACTCGCTCCGAGCAGGCCAGGCGGACGGCCTCTGGATGCAATCAGCCACAGCTCGAAAAGGAGCTACTGGATTTTGCTCGGCTTGCCGATCGGGTGCAGAAAACCTCTGATATCATGATAGCGGATCTTAAGAGGGGCAAGTCGTATTCCGCACTCGGCCGCTGTCACTTCCGGCCTAATCTCGAAAAGGCGATAACATGACTGCCGGAAATGCGCCATGCAGCTCGGAGATCGCACGCGATCGGCATCTTTTTGGGCCTGGACCAAAGCGGCTCCTTTCGCTCGACGGTGGCGGGGTGCGAGGCGCGCTGACGGTCGCGTTTCTCGAACACATTGAATTGCTACTCAAGGGGTATCAGGGTCGTGAGGTTCGCCTCGGCGATTATTTCGATCTCGTCGGGGGTACCTCGACCGGCGCGATCATCGCTGGCGCACTGGCCCTCGGCTATCGCGCCGCGCAGGTGAAGGACTTTTACATACGACTTGCCCCCTTTGCCTTCAAGCGCCGGAAATGGAGTATTCCGGTTCTGCAGCCGAAGTTCGATGCCCGGGGCTTGCGCAAGCAAATCGAGGATGTCGTCGGCACGCGCGTTCTTTCCAGCTTCGACCTGATCACCGGCTTCTGCATCGTGACCAAGCGGATGGATACCGGCAGTCCGTGGATCATCTCCAACAACTCGCGGGCGCCCTATTGGGAAGACGGTGCCGATTACATCGGCAACAAAAACTACCCGCTGGTCAACCTGATGCGGGCATCCACTGCGGCGCCGCATTTCTTCGATCCAGAATTGCTGCCGATCAGCCATATGCGCCCGCTGCCGGACGAAATCGCAAAACCGTTGAACGTGCCGTGGTCTACCCGTGCCGCACGCACCGTTCTGGAAGAGGTTGGGCTGCGCAAGCGGGTTGAGATCGATCCCAATTTGTATGGTCTTTTTGTCGACGGCGGGGTGACGCCACACAACAATCCAGCGCTGGCATTGTTCCACACTGCCACGCTTACGCCATTCGGCATCAAATGGCCGACAGGCCCCGATCGCCTGACGGTAATCTCGGTCGGCACCGGAAGCTATCGGCCGCACATATCGTACGAGAGCTTGGGGTTCGCCCGTTTCACGAAGCTAGCCTTTCACGCTTTGCTGTCATTGATGACCGACAGCCAAATGCAAGTGCTCGCAATCATGCAATGGCTAGGAGAGTGTCCGGCACCTTGGGAGATAAACTCGGAAGCCGGTACGCTTGCCGGCGATGCACCAGCTGGGCGCAAAATGTTTCGCTTCCTTCGCTATGACGTTCGTTTGGAAAAAAATTGGCTCAAAAGCGAGCTCGGCTACGATGTCAGCGACCAGTTGCTTGGCAGATTGCGCGGGATGGATGATCCAAAACTCGTTCATCAGCTGTATGAAATCGGCAGCTTGGCGGCCGCGAAACAGGTCAAAATCGAGCACCTGATATCCTGAGTACATCAACAGCTTATGGACAGATGCGCGGCAATATGGAGGCAGCTACGCTCGTCTGTAACCTCAATAACTCCCGCTTCAGCAATGGCCGCGCGGGCGATGTCGACAATGGTGTTAAGCCAGCTCCGATTTTCCTTGAGCGTTGCCTCTTCCTCAGTGTCCGTCTTCTTCGGGCCTTTCGCCTTCGCCTGCTTTGCGGAGGTTGGCGTTGGTGCGGTGTCCTCCTCCGGCTCAATTAGGTCTTCATCCTCGGGCTGCTCTGCGTTCTCGGTCTCTGCCTCCGCAAGCAAGTCGTCGTCTTGATCTGCCTCCGCTGCTGGTGTTGCTGTGCCCGCCTGCTCTGCGCGCCACTTGCTCATGATCTCGCGCGCTTCGGCTTTGCTGATGTCCGGTTTGCGTTCGACGATTTCCCAGCGATGTGGATGTGTCGCAAGAATTTTGGCAGAACTAAAAAACCGGGCCCGGGCCCGGTTTTTGGGCCATGCTCGGCAAACGTCTCGGCAACGTCCTAAGGTGCAGGGCGCACCGTGATAATTGATATCGTCCGCGAATTGCTCCAGGCTTTTTTCGCCCCATTTCTGTGTGACTGCATCGGCCTCATCGCCATGCACCCATTGCTGCCGAGTGATTTCGGCGCTGGCGGCTTTGCACCTTTCGACTGCGGCCTTGTATGCAGGCTCGTTGGTGTAAGCCGGGGCGCTGGTGTCGGTCGCCGGCGCGCGCGTGTCGGACGCGCGCTTGGAAGCTCGCGGCATGGTTCGCTCCGGGAGTGTTGTTGGGGCCGTAAATTCGGCCCGCTTAGCCTGCCAAAGGGCGCAGCACGCCACAACCCCAGCGCTTGGCGATGGGTCGTTCCAGCCGTTACTCTTCCGTTACTCGGCGACTATTCCAAGTAACGAAGCCCATGCTGTGGAAGGTAATTTAGTCCGTATCGCCAATGGTTTAACTGGCGCGCCCGAAGAGATTCGAACTCCCGACCCCCAGATTCGTAGTCTGGTGCTCTATCGCTCTATCCAGCTGAGCTGTCTCCTGTACGCCAGCGCTCGCATGCGTGTCAAAGACCGAGCAGGGGTTTTTTGCGTGCTCTAGAAGCAGGCTTGCAACTACGAGCTTGTCGTTCACTTGGACACGGACATCATCCCAACACCCGGCCGGCTGTGGCCCTCTGAGTTCACAAATCCGCGTCGAGGTTCTGATGATGTGGACGCGAGCTCAGCCAAAATCCCGCGGTCTGCTTCCCCCAAGCTTCCCCACAGAAAGCAATCGAACGGACAATTCGTGCAGATCAGGCAATGCGCAAATAATATTGGGAAATTTGGAGCGGGCGAAGGGACTCGAACCCTCGACCCAACCTTGGCAGGTTGTGCTTCATCAGCCGAGCCGGTTTAAATCACGAGTCGATCGGACAAAACTCGAACTCGTTGCTACCATTTTGCTACCCAATTCGAAGCCACACGCTGGTACGGAGCAGAACGGCATAGGACGCTTGAGCCAGTTTCTCTAAACAATTCAACACTTGCCGGCACAGAACAGTATACGAAAAGACAGCAGCAACCGAATTTCGAGTGCGGTGCATTCAACCACTCTGCCACCTCTCCGCACGATCGAGGCCGGCCCTTGAGGGTCGCGCGTGTATTTAGTGCATGATCCGGAAAAGGGAAAGCCGGTTTTCCCAACCGCTCACGATCAGCTAAAAAGTAGCGTGATTGGCCCGAAACCGGGACGGGCATGATGATTAAAACCGACGTCCTTATCGTCGGCGGCAGCCTAGTCGGGCTGTCCGCCGCCACATTCCTAGCCTGGCACGGGGTGCCCACCCTATCGGTGGAGCGCCATCACGGCACGGCAATCCATCCGCGCGCCGGGCATTTTCATTTGCGCACGTTGGAGGTGTTTCGCTCGGTCGGGCTGGAGGCGCGGGTGCGGGCCGCGTCGGAGGAACAGTTCGATCCCGACGGCGGCATCAATGCGGTCGAGTCGCTCGCCGGCAAGGAGATCGCGACCTATATCGCCAACCTCAACGAGGGCGTGGCCGCGATCAGCCCCTCGACGCGGCTGTTCATGACCCAGCAAAGTCTCGAGCCGCTTATTCGCGAGCGCGCCGAACAGCTCGGCGCCGCTATGCGCTATGCCACCGAGCTGACGTCATTCGAGCAGGACGCGGACGGCGTCACCGGCTTTATCAGGAACGTCCTGACCGGCGAGACCGATACCGTTCGCGCCAAATACATGATCGCCGCCGACGGCAACCGCAGCCCGATCCGCGCGCAACTCGGCATCGGCACCCGCGGGCCCGGCCACCTGGCGGAGTGCGTGACGATCTATTTCCATGCCGATTGCGGCTCGGCGCTGCGCGGGCGCAATCTCGGGGTGATCTATGTGTTCAATCCGGAGCTGCGCGGCTTCTTCCGCCTGGTGCGGAGCGGCGACTCCGGCTTTCTCGCGGTCATGACGCGCGGCGACATGTCCCTGCCGGATGCCCTGAAAGTTGGCGAAGGAATCGACGAGGAGCGCTCCATCGCGTTCGTGCGCGCCGCGATCGGCATGCCGGACGTCAACGTCGCGATCGGGGATATCGCCACCTGGCGTGCGGTCGCTGAAGTGGCTGAGCGATTCACGGAGGGCCGCGTTTTTCTGGTCGGCGACGCCGCTCATGTGATGCCGCCAATGGGCGGCTTCGGCGGCAATACCGGCGTTCAGGACACGCACAATCTCGCCTGGAAGCTCGCCCTTGTGCTCAAAGGCATCGCCGGGCCCGAGTTGCTCGCCACGTACAACACCGAACGGCAGCCGGTCGGCGAACTTGCCATCCGGCAGGCCTATACGCGTTATGTGCTGCGCGTCGTTCCCGAACGCGGCAAGCAAGGCATGCAGCCGATCGTCAACGATCTCCACATGGAGATCGGCTATGGCTATCGCTCGCCCGCCATCATCTCCGAGCCCGGCAATGAAGCGCCGCTGCACGGTGACCCGCACCACTCCAAGGGGCTACCCGGCACGCGCGCGCCGCATGTCGTGCTCGAGCGCGCCGGCAAGCCCATCTCCACGTTCGATCTGTTCACCAAGAATTTCTGCGTGTTGGCTGCTCCCGGCGGCGGCGCCTGGTGCGAGGCGGCCCGCTCCGCGGCGGCCGAACTTGGGCTACCGCTTGGTGCGCACCACCTCGATGACTGCGAGTTGCAGGACCCGCAGCGGCGTTTTGTTGAGGCGTATGGCTTGTCGCCCTCCGGCGCCGTCCTCGTTCGGCCCGACGGCTTTGTCGGCTGGCGCGCTGTGGACGCCTCGGGCGCAAGCGCGGCAACCATGCGCAAGGTTCTGGCGTCGCTATTGTGCCGGAAGGCGATCTGACGCTGGAGCAATTTTTTCAGATTTGATCGATTGGCGCTGCAGCTTGTTTAGTGGAGCGTGATCCTTTCGGAAAACCGGCTTCCACTTTGCCGGATCATGCTCTGACCGCGCGCCTACTTTCCGGTAAAGGCCGGCTTGCGCTTCTCCATGAATGCGGTGCGGCCTTCGACATAGTCGCTGCTGGCGAAGCAGGCTTCGACCATCTTGTCGACCCGCGCCACATCGCGTTTTGATTCGTCTTTGAGGATTTCGCCGACGGCGAATTTCGCCGCCTTGATCGTGAGCGGCGCATTGGCGCAGATCATATCGGTGATGCTTTTGACGTACGCTTCCAACTCGGCCTGCGGCACGACGCGATTGACAAGGCCCATGGCATAAGCCTCCTGGGCGTCAAACTGGCGCGCAGTGTAGAAAATCTCCTTAGCGAAGGATTGCCCGACAATGTCGACCAGCCGCTTGAGGCCGGCATAGGCGTAGCCCAGGCCGAGCTTGGCCGCCGGCACCGCGAATTTGGAATTGTCGGAACAAATGCGCAGGTCGCAACAGGACGCGAGCCCGACGCCGCCGCCGATGCAATAGCCGCGGATCATCGCAATCGTCGGCTTGGGAAATTCATAGATGCTGTTGAAGGCGGCGGCGGTCTTCACGTCGTAGGCGCGCGTTGCCTCGAGCGAAGCGCGCTCGCTGGCGAATTTGGAAATGTCCGCGCCGGACACGAAGGCCTTGCCGCCGGCGCCGGTCAACACCACGACGCGCACCTCGTGATCCTCGGCGAAATTGGCGAGCACGCCGGTCGTTGCTTCCCACATTTCGAGCGAGACGGCATTGTGCCGCTCCGGATTGTTGAAGATCACGAAGCCGACGCCCGCCTCCTTGCGCGAGAGCAGCTTGTCGGTTTGAGTCATTTTTCAGTCCTCTTTTTTCTTTTGTCATGCGCGGGCATAGCCGTTCGAAGAACGGCGTCGCTACGCTCGCCTATGACCCGCGCATCCATGCTGCGTCATGGCCGTATGGATCGCCGGATCAAGTCCGGCAATGACGATAGAAGAAGCATCACACCGCGCCGACCTTGTGCAGCGCCTTGATCTCCTGCTTGGAAAAGCCGAACTCCTTGAGCACCGCATCGGTGTGTTCGCCAAGCTTCGGCGGCGGCGCCGCGAGGTGCGACGGCGTACGCGACAACGACACCGGCTGGCCGACCAGCGTGAGCTTGCGCTTTCCCTTGCCGTCGACCTTCTGCGCGATCTTAAGATGCTTGACCTGCGGGTCGGCGAACACTTTGTCGATCGAATAGATCGGCCCGCACGGCACGCCGGCCTTGTTGAAATGCTCGACCCACTCGGCGCTGCTGCGGCTCTGCAGATAACTCTCGATTTCGGCATTGAGCGCGTCGCGGTTTCTCAGGCGCGCTTCCGCCGTTCGATAGTCCGGCGTATCCAACAAGGCTTGCGCGCCGAGCGCTTGGCAAAACCGCTCCCACATCTTGCCGCCAGTGGTGGCGATGTTGATGTAACCGTCATGCGTCTTGAACGCGCTGGTCGGGATCGTGGTCGGGTGATTGTTGCCCGCCTGCTCGGCTACCTCGCCCTCGACCAGATAACGCGCGGCCTGAAAGTCGAGCATGAAAATCTGCGCCTGCAAGAGCGAGGTCTCGATCGTCTGGCCTTTGCCGGATTTGTCGCGTTCAAGGAGCGCGGTCAGAACGCCGATCGCGGCGAACAGGCCCGCAGTGAGATCGGCGACCGGAATGCCGACGCGGACAGGCCCGTGACCCGGCAATCCCGTGATCGACATCAGGCCGCCCATACCCTGGGCGATCTGATCGAAGCCCGGCCGGTCAGCGTAAGGGCCATCCTGGCCGAAGCCGGAAATGCTCGCATAGACCAGGCGCGGATTGATCTTGCTCAACGTCTTGTAGTCGATGCCAAGCCGCTTCTTCACGGCCGGCCGGAAATTCTCGATCAGCACGTCGGCTTTCTTAACCAGACGCTTGAACGCGGCGAGCCCTTCCGGCGCTTTCAAGTTAAGCGTGATGCTGCGCTTGTTGCGATGCAAGTTCTGAAAATCCGATCGTTCGCGCGGACCGCCCATCGGCTCGTCGGAGTCCGGCGGCGCCTCGATCTTGATGACATTGGCGCCCCAATCCGCCAGTTGGCGCGCGCAGGTCGGCCCGGCCCGCACCCGCGTCAAATCGAGCACGGTGAAACGCGCAAGCGCCTTTGACGCGCGGGGAAAAGGCACGGCCCGGACTCCATTCAGCTTTTCGGCAAAATTGCCGAAGGAGCGAGAACTTGGTCGATCCTTTGGTTGTTGTCTACCGGCTCCGGCGCTTGGCGGCCATCACCGTGCGACACGCCTTACCAAAGGGCCCGCACATAGCCATCTTTCGGGCGCTTCGGCGGACGATCATCCCGACGGGGCCGCCCGGATCAAGGTCCGATCGACAAGGAAACACAATGATGGCCTTTCGCAGCGGCATTGCCGTTTTCCTCATAGCTGTTTTCTCGCTTGCCGCGCTGGCAGAGGAACATCTCGGCAAGCCGACCGAGCGGCCCGCGCGTCCGGAACAAGGCGTCCCCTATCCCAACGTCACCGGGCAAAACGGACCGGGCGTGCTCTCCCTTCTGCCGCCCGATTCCGTCACCGAGCATGCGATCGACACGCCGGCCGGGAAGCTCGCTTACACGGCGACAGCCGGTACGTTCTCGCTGTTCGACCAATCAGGCGAGCGCTCGGCCGCAATTTTCTATACGGCTTTTGTCGCCAAGACGAACGACAAGACCAACGATCCGGCGCGGCCGGTGACGTTCGTGTTCAACGGCGGGCCCGGAGCAGGCTCGGCTTTTCTCAATCTCGGGCTCGTGGGTCCGCGCATCGCGGTGTTCGGCAACGGCTTTGACGGCACGCACGTTCGCCTCACCGACAACCCGGACACCTGGCTCGCTTTCACCGATCTCGTGATGATCGATCCGGTCGGCACCGGCTGGAGTCGGGCCGCCAAGCCCGACGGCGCTAGCGCCTTCTGGAGCGTGCATCGCGATGCAGAATTGCTCGCCAAGGCGATCGCGCTCTATGTCGCCAAGAACAGCCGCGTCAGCTCGCCCAAATACATCCTGGGCGAAAGCTATGGCGGTTTCCGCGCCGCCAAGGTGGCGCAGGCGCTGCAAAGCAGCCAGGGCATCATCGCCAACGGCATTCTCATGGTCTCACCGATGATCGAGGGCCAGTTTCATTTCGGCGGCGACCACTTCGCGCTCGGCGCCGCGCTGGCGCTGCCGTCGCTCGCTGCCGCCGAGCTCGAGCGTAGGGGGACGTTCAGCACAGCTGCGCTCGCCCAGGCCGAGCATTTCGCGATGACCGACTATCTGATCACGCTCGCCGGCCCGCCGCTGACCGGCGACGCGGCGCGCGGGTTCTATGCCAAGGTCGCTCAGATTACCGGATTGCCGGAGGACGTAGTCGCCCGCGAACGCGGCTTTGTCCGCGATGCCTATGTCAAGAATTTGCGTGGCGCCGACCGCAAGATCGTCAGCCACTATGACGTGACGTTCGCGGTCGCCGACCCCAACCCGGAATCGGCGTCGGCGCGCGGGCCCGACCCGATCCTTGATGGCTTCATCCGCGCCTATGGCAGTGCCTTTGTCGCCTACGCGCGCGACGAGCTCGGCTTCAAGACCGAGATGACCTACAACCTGCTGGCCTCCGAGGTGGCCGGCAAATGGGACTGGGACGATAGCGGCCACGCGCCGGCGAGCGCCGCCGAAGATTTACGGCAACTGCTGGCGCTGACGCCCTCGTTCCGGTTGATGATCGCGCATGGCTTTGCCGATCTGGTCACGCCCTACTCCAACTCGCGCTATGTGCTCAACCACATCCCGCCGACCGTGGAAGGCGAGCGCGCCGAGCTCAAGCTCTATCGCGGCGGCCACATGTTCTATACCGATCCGCGATCGCGTAAGGCCTTCACGGCCGACGCACGGACAATGTATGCATCTCCCTGAAACGGGGAGATCTGATCTCCCCAGCACACGGGGAGGCGTCAATGGCAGCGGCAATCTCGGGGAAGAGCACAACCGGCGCGCTTGCCGTGCCGGATCAGCACAACCCGCCGCCCGGATACGCTGCGCCGATCGTCTGCGAGGGCATTGTCGACATACGCGACGTGATGGTGCCGATGCGCGACGGCAAGCACCTCTGCGTCGACATCTACCGGCCCAATATCGACGGCACGTTTCCGGCGCTGCTCGCGATCGCGCCGCATAACAAGGAATACCAAACCCCGGAATTCGCCGAAGCCGTGCAATGGGCGCAGCCGGCCTGGTCGCGCATGTGGTTCGGCGGCGCCGAGGGCGGCGATACCGATTTCCTGGTGCGCCGGGGCTACGTACATGTCTGCGGCAATATTCGCGGCACCGGCAAGTCCGACGGCGGCGGCTCGCCGGAATGGGACATGTACGATCTGATCGAATGGATCGCCAAACAGCCCTGGTGCGACGGCAATGTCGGCATGATCGGCATTTCCGCGTTCGGCGGCGCACAGTTCGAAGCGGCGGCGCAACAGCCGCCGTCGTTGAAGGCGATCTTCCCCTATGACTCGATGGGCGCCTACGGGCAGTGGGGATTTCGCGACTTCTATCCGGGCGGCGTGATCCACACGATGGTGTTTCTGCTCGACGGCGGCGCCGTCTATCACGTCAATCGCGGCCAGCCCGGCCAGCTCACCGGCGACGCCGACAAGCTCTGGCGCACAGCCATGAGTAATCCCGACCTGATGATGTATCCGAACATCTTCAACATCATCGTGGAAAAGGGTCAGACCATGCCGCTGGTCTACGACACGGTGCTCAATCCGTACGATCCCGGCGACATCGTGGAAAAGACCAAACAAAAAATGTCGCGAATCAAGATTCCCTTCTACACGGGTTCAGGCTGGTACGCCTACACATACAAGCTGCACCTGCAGGGAAGCCAGCAATGGTTTCAGGAAGTCCACGGCGTGCCGAAGAAGCTGCTCATCACCGGCCCGGCGCATCTGGAACGGCCGTTCCACTCCTTTCACGATGAGATTCTGCGCTGGTACGACCACTGGCTCAAAGGCAAGAACACCGGCATTCTCGACGAGCCGCCGGTCAAAGTCTGGGTAATGGGCGCAAATCAGTGGCGCACCGGCGAGGATTGGCCGCTGCCGGAAACGCAATGGAGCAAGCTTTATCTGCACAGTTGGGGACGCCTGCGGCCCGAGCCCTACGTGCGCGGCGCGCGCAACGGCCGGCTCGAGCCCGACACCTTCGTGCAGATGCCGCCGACACAGACCAACGAAGTCGCGCGGCTGCGCTACATGACCGATCCGCTGCCGGAAGATACTCTCGTCATCGGCCCGCTGGCGCTGAACCTCTACGCCGCCATCGACCAGGACGACACCAACTGGATCGTTATCCTCAAGGACGTCGGTCCGGACGTTTCGGTGCATACGGCACGGCCCGGCGAGGTCGATATTCCCACGGGCCTCGCCGAGCGCGAATTGACCCGCGGCTGGCTGAAGGCCTCGCACCGCGCGATCGATCCGGAGCGCTCGAAGCCGTGGCGGCCGTGGCATCCGCTCACGCGCGCCGCGCAGAAGCCGGTCGAGCCCGGCAAGATCGAGGAATACAAGATCGAGATTTTGTCGACCGGCAATCTGTTCAAAGCAGGCCACCGCATTTGCCTCGATATCACCAGCCTCGATCTGCCGAGCGGCCTTGCGGGCGCGCATGACGTCGAATATGCGCCGTATCACATTTGCAGCAGCAAGACGGTGGTACATAAAATCCATCACGACGAGCAGCACCCGAGCCATCTGGTGCTGCCCATCATACCGCTCGGTTGAACGCTCAGACGCATTGGGACGACTCGTGGCCGAAGCGCGCGATCGCTACCTCTCGGTCCGCAAGGACGACATCCTTTCGGCGCTTGCGCAGCAGCGCGCCTTTGCGGATCCCGCAGGCGGCGAGAAGTTCCGCCGGCTGTGCGAAATGCTGGCCGCGATCTATCACTACGAATATTTCGAAATGCTCGAGCGCCTGCGGGGCGATTATTACTATTTCAACCCGCAGGTGGCGCAGCACGCGGCGGCCGATCCTGCCGCGATCGAGCGTTGTTACGGCGATCTGGTGCAATCGCTCGACCGAGTGCTGAAGGTCGCCAATTTCACCGAACTGGCGCATGCCGAAATCGGCGACGCCCATGACAAACGCGCCGTGCTGCGCGTTGCCGTAAACGCAAAGCTCGGCGATTTCCGCGAGGTGCGCTTCTACCGGCGCGGGCACCACAAGGAGGTGCTCGAAGTCGCGGAATGGTTCGGCTGGCGCCGGCGCAAGATCGAAATCGACGTCTACGACGACGTGGTGCTGTTCGCGGCCATGCGCTCGAAGGCCGAGTTCGCCTCGAAGCGCGAGCTGCGCCGGCTCGAGCGGCGCAAGATCCCGGCCGGCTCGGTGCTGCTGAAATGTTTCCGCAACATCGCCAGCGGCGACCTCAAGGCGCTGTTTCCGAACGCCCGCGTGGTGATGAGCAATGCCGACAAGCTCGTGCTCGGCGTGCCGGCGCTCGCCAGCGGCGTTCCGATCCTGATCAATCTCTACACTACCATCACCGTGCTGTTTCTGGTGCTCGGCTTTTATCTGGGCCTCAGCGCCAGCGTCGAAGACAAGGATATGAAGACCGCGCTTGCGGCCTTGAGCGCGCTGGTCGCGCTCGGCGGCTTCATCGTCACCCAGTGGGTGCGCTACCAGCGGCAGTCGCTCAAGTATCAGACGGAACTGACTGACAACATCTATTATCGCAACATCAACAACAACGCCGGCATTTTCGATTACGTGATCGGCGCCGCCGAGGAGCAGCAGGTCAAAGAGGCCTTCCTTGCCTACCATTTCCTGCATCAAGCGGCGTCGCCGCCGATTGCCGCCGAGCTCGATCGCCGCATCGAGGATTGGCTACGCGCGACTTTCGGAATCGACATCGACTTCGACGTCGGCGATGCGCTCGAGAAGCTTGCGCAGCTTGGTCTGCTCAAACGCGACGGCGAGCGGCTCATCGTCGCGCCGTTCGACGAGGCGTTCAGCACGCTGCGCGGCGTGTGGGGCAGCCTGTTTCCGGCCGCGTAAACGCCCGCGGGCCGCGCCGTTTTTACGCTTCGAGCAAATTCTCGCGCAGTGTTGTGCCATTGTAGCGGGTGCGAAAGCGTCCGCGCCGCTGCAATTCAGGCACGACGAGGTCGACGAACTCCTCGAAACATCCGGGCGTGTAGGTCGCGATCAACATGAAGCCTTCGGCGCCGCCATCGTCCATATAGTGTTCCATCTCGTCGGCGATGTCCGCGGGCGTGCCCACCGCGACCGGCATGCCCATGCCTTGCGCATAGATCGTCGCCGCTTCCTTCACAGTCACCGGCGCGCCGCCCTTGGCGTAGATGATCGAATCGAACAAGCCTTGAATGCCCGGCACCTCGATATTCTGCACGTGCTCGTCCGGCGAATATTTGGAGAAATCGAGGCCGAAATGGCCGGAGATCCAAGCCAGCGCGCCCTCGAGCGGAATGCAAGCCTTGATGCGCTCGTATTTCTCGCGCGCCTCCGAGCGCGTCTCCGCGACGACGGTCTGCAGGCCGTAGATCAGCTTGACCGAGCCCGGTTCGCGATTGAACTTCATCGCCATGCGCGTGTTCAGGTCTTCCGCATATTGCTTCATGCGGTCGACATTCGGATGCACGGCGAAAATCGCCTCGGCGTGCTTGGCGGCAAAATCCCGCCCTTGATTGGAGGAGCCCGCCTGCCAGAGCACTGGACGGCCTTGCGGCGACGGCGCGCAAAAATGCCGGCCGTGACACTTGTAGTATTTGCCATCGTGATGGACGACTTTGACCTTGGCGGGATCGGCATAGATGCCGCTGACCTTGTCGGCGATGATGGCGTCGGGCTCCCAGGAATCCCAAAGCTGGTAACAGACCTCCATATACTCATCGAGCCGCTCGTAGCGCCCGGAGCGATCGGTCATGGAGTGCCCGTAAGCGTCCCATTCGCTCTTCGAATAGGATGAAACGATGTTCCAGGCGACGCGCCCGTTCGACAGATGGTCGAGGCTCGAAAGCCGCCGGCACATGGAGTACGGGTGCTCGAACGCGGTCGACAATGTGACGCCGACACCGAGATGCTTGGTCGCCGTGGTAATGATCGGAACAATGGTGGACGGCTCATGCGTCGGGCACTGCACCGCCCACTGCACGATGGCATCGGAGCTGTCCTCGTGCGTGTTGTAGGGCGCGAGCTCGTCGGCAATGAACATCCCATCGAACAGCCCGCGCTCCATCGTCCGCGCCATGTGCTGCCAATATTCGGGCCGCGCGAAGTGCCACCCGACCTTGTCTTTCGGGTGACGCCACATTCCGGTGGCGTGACTGTTTACGCCGTGCTGGATGAAACCCAGAAGGTGCGCGCGTTTCTTGTTCTGCTTCTTCACAAATCAACTCCAATCAGGCCGCGGCCCATCGACCCTCGAAACGCCTCACGCTTTCGGCGCAGGCGCGGCAGACGGCCGCCTGTTGCCGACCAAAAATGCGACGCCAACGCCGGTCGCGGTGACGATGGCGAGCAACGGCCCGGCATAGATCCAGGCCGGCGCCACACCGACGAGAGCGATCACGACCGCGGACGCCACGACCGCAAACAGCGCGCTCAGGCCGTAGTGACCCTCATCGCTCCAGGCGGCTTCCGGCTGCGGATTGCGATATTCGCCGACCGCCTCGCGCACGCCCTTGGTAAAGCCGACGAGAAACGTCGCGGCGCCGATCAAGCCGAGAATGACAATAAGCGTAAAGACCGTGGACATATCCGTCCTCCTGATTGCGATTAGACGGTTGAGCGTCGCGCCGGACTACTCGGCCGGTTGAGCGATCGCAACCGCCTCCTCCGACGCGATGTCATCGCCAACGCGGCGTAAGCTCGCGATATCGAAGCGCGCGCTGCCGGCATAGCCCGCGATCACCACGGTGATGCCGCTGATGGCAACGATCGACAGCGTTCCGATCAATTCACCCTGGGTCTCGTAGATCGGCATGCCGATCAGGATCGCGAGCGCGACGCCGCCGACGAACCCCACGGTGTTGGTGCGCGGCCAGAGAATGGCCAGCACCAGCGGCAGCAGGATCGACGTCTTGAGCGCGTACGTGGTCAGCACCAGCGTAGTGAAATCGACGCCGGACAGCACGATCAGCGTGGCGACAAGGCCGCCGAGCAGCATCGACAATTTGGTGATGACGAACAGCGGCCCTTCCTTGGTGGCCGGCCAATAGCGTTTGACAATGTCGACGGCGACCACCGAAGACAAGGCGGCGCTCGCGCCGTCGATGGTGAATAGCAGGCCGCGAGGATCGACAGCACGTAAAGGATGACCAGCGCCAGCGGCAAGCCGATGTGCGACACCACGTAGGGCCCGATCGCTGCGATGTCGCCGCCGATATCGGCCGCCGTCAGCCCGAAGGCAATGCCGACCAGCCCGAGCATGCCGAGGCAGATCGGGATCGGATAGAACAACGCACCGGCCCAGAAGAACGTGCGTGCAACTTCCGGTCCGCGGATCGCCCAGACCTTTTGCCAGAAAGTTTGATCCGCGACGGTCGCGGCCAGCAGGCCGAAAGCGAGCGTGATGCCGAAACCCGCAGCCGCATCCGGTCGCAACACCGAAAGATTGCGTGGGTTCGCCGCCGCAACGGCGTCGAACACCGCCGGCGCGCCGCCCTGCACATGCTCGTAGACCGCCGCCACGACGATCGCCGCCGGCACGGTGACCATCAGCGTATTGAGCGTACCGGTCATCACGCTGGTCCACAGGCCACCGAAATACGAGTAGGTCAGCACGCAAACGATGCCGACGATGGCGGCGACCTTCCAATCGACGGAGAACACCGTCGAGATGACAACCGAGGTGCCCTTCAGATTGATGAGAATCTCAAGCAGGATGCCAAAGATCATCGTCAGCGTCACGATACCGGACGCCACCTTCGAGTGCGCAAAGCGGTATTTGACGAATTCGGAAATCGTATAGCCCTGCGGCATGTTCCTGCGCAGGATGCGCGCGAACGGGATCATCGCAATCACCGCGAAGCCGTTCGGCACGACGAACCATAACAGCCCGGACAATCCCCATTGAAACGTCATCGCCGAGCTCATCATCACCGCCATGGCCCAAGTCCACACCGCGATGACCGAGCCGACGCCAAATCCGAAGCCGACCTTGCGGTCGGCGATGATGAAATCGTGCGTATTGCGAACGAGCGCGGTCTTGATCGCGAAAGACAACGCCAACAGAAAAACGCCGAGCCCGACCATGATCGCCAAGCCGAGCCCCGGGCTCAGCCCATCGGTGAGCGCCAATACCGATTTGTCCATTTGCGAAACCCCCACGCGCGCGCAAAGCGTCAACTGAGCGGGGGATGTCGCCATTGCGCGGGGCAAAGAGTCAATGCAGCAAACAGAAATAAGAGACTCTCAATCGAGAGATTTGCGTTCGAGCGAATGAATTGGCTTAGATCATTTGCGTCGCGACAAGATTCTTTTTTTGCGGCCGCGCCGTGTGCGACCGCGCGCCCGCTGTCACAAAACAATTCCGCGATAAGAAATTTAGAAGGTTTTTTCACTCAGCGCGCGGGACGCGCAATGACATTTTCGCGCGTGAATTTTTGTTCTGACAAGCGCTGCAAACGTGAAGGAACTTATTCGCCGAGATAGGCGGCTTTGACTTTTTCGTCTTTTCGCAACGCTTCGGCGGTATCGGCGCCGACGATGTGGCCGTTGTCCAACAGGTAGCCGCGGTCGGCGATCGCCAAACTCTGCTTGGCGTTCTGCTCGACCAAAAAGATGCCCATGCCGGTTTCCTTGATGCGCGCGAGCGTACGGAACAGCTCCAGGGTAAGCACCGGCGCCAAGCCGAGCGAGGGCTCGTCGAGCAGCAGGATGGTCGGCGCCGACATCATGGCGCGGCCGATCGCAACCATCTGGCGCTCACCGCCGCTCATGGTGCGCACGACCTGCTTGCGGCGCTGCTTGAGCTTCGGGAACAGGCCCAGCACCCGCTCCAGATTCTCCGCCTCATGGGCGCGGGCGCGCCGCGGATGCGCGCCAAGTACGAGATTCTCCTGCACGGTCAGATCGGCAAAGATGCCGCGATCCTCGGGCACCAGCGCGATGCCGGTTTCTACGATCTCATGCGGCGGGCGCCGCGTGATGTCGGTGCCGTCCATCAGCACCGCGCCGCCTTCCATCTTGCGGGTCTGCCCGGCGATGGCGCGGATAAACGTGCTTTTGCCCGCGCCATTGGCGCCGAGCATGACGACGATTTCGCCCTTCGACACGGTCGCGGAGACGTTTTCCAGGGCGCGATGACGGCCGTAAAAGACCGAGACGTTGCGGGTCTCAAGCATTCTCGTCTCCGAGATAGGCCCGGATCACGCCGTGGTCGGCCAGCACCTCGGCAGGCGTGCCTTCGGCGATCTTGGCGCCGCTGTTCATGACGATGCAGCGGTCGCACAAGCTGCGGATCGCATGCATGACATGCTCGACGATGATGATGGTGCAGCCTTCCGAGCGCAGCCGCTCGATCA
This sequence comes from uncultured Alphaproteobacteria bacterium, assembly GCA_963720115.1. GTDB lineage: Bacteria > Pseudomonadota > Alphaproteobacteria > Rhizobiales > Xanthobacteraceae > BOG-931. The sequence continues at coordinate 85,731 of CAVREN010000038.1, read as the reverse complement.
GCGTGATCCCGATCTTGAGCTCGGTCGGATTGAGTCCGGCGAGCCATTCGTCGAGCAGAAGGATCTTCGGATCGGAGGCGAGCGCGCGCGCCAGTTCCACCCGCTTCTGGTCGATGTAGGTCAGGGCCGATACCGGCGCGCTCGCGGCATTCGGCAAGCCCACGCGCTCCAACAGCGTGTGCGCGTAATCATCGAGTTCCTTGCCCCAGCGCCGCGCGTGGCCGAATACGCCGCCGGCCGCGACATTCTCGAGTGCCGTCATGGTCGGCAGCATGCGCACGAGCTGAAAAGTGCGGGCGATGCCCTTTCTGGCAACGTTGCTGGCGCCGCGGCCGGTGACCGCTTCGCCGTAAACGCTGATCTCGCCCGAGGTCGGTTTCAGCGCGCCGGAAATCAAATTCATCATCGTGGTCTTGCCGGAGCCGTTCGGCCCGATCAGGCCGAGGACTTCCCGTTCGGCAAGTTTGAACGACATGTTGTCGACCGCGACGAGACCGCCGAAGCGTTTGGTGACGCCGGCGGCGGTAAGCGCTTCGCTGATCGCGGGGCTGAGCATTACTTCTTGTCCGCGGTGACCACCGGCTGCGCGGCGGCGTTGGCCGAGATGTCGAGAGGGAGCGCCGCGGCCGCCGTAGGCTCCGCCGCATGCTTCCAGCGCCGGTTCATCATATCTTCAATAAGGCCGATCATGCCGTTCGGGATGACATAGACGATGAGCAGAAAGCATACGCCCAACAGCAAGGTCGTCTGGTTGGGGAAATAGACGGCGATCAATTCCCACACCAGCACGAAAGGAATGACCCCGAGCAACGGCCCCCACAGGCGATGCGTGCCGCCGAGCAGCGCCATGATCACCACCTGAAACGATACGAACGGACTGAACGCGACGACCGGCTCGACATAGCCCCAGCGCGGCGCGACCAGCGCACCGGCGATCGAGGCGAACGTGCTGGAGATGGTGAAAAGCACCATCTTGGCCCGCGCCGTATTGATGCCGCAATGGACCGCGACCAATTCGTCGTTGCCGATGATGCGCAGCGCAAACCCGAGCCGCGAGCGCCCGATCCACCAGCCGACCAGGAAGATCACGGCGGCGAGCAGCAAGAGCTGCCAGTAATACATCGGCTCGCTGCGCTCGATGGTGACGTAGAGGCCGCTCATTGTGCCGAGCACATGCTGCAGCCAGGTCATGAGCTGGCGCACCAGCTCGGCAAGGCCGAGCGAGAAGATCACGAAATAGACGCCGGACACGCGCAGTGTGGCGAGCCCGACGACCGCGGCGAGCGCGGCGCCGGCAATGCCGGCGGCCACGATCAGGAGCGGATAGGGCACGAGATCAATACCGCCGGCGGCGGTATACATCCCGATCCCGAAGAACGCGGCAGTCGACAAGGCGATGTAATTGGTCGGCCCGGAGAATAACAGCCACGACGTCGCCAGCGCCGTGTACATGACAATCGAGATGCCGATTTGCAGCGGATAGCCGTCGGCAATCAGCGGCACCGACGCCGCGGCGGCAAAAAGCAGCACGCTGATCAGAAGATTGCGGCGCTCGGCGGCAGAAAGGTTGAAGCTCTTCACGCCGGCCGCCTCCCAAATAATCCTTCCGGCCGGACCAAGAGGACGATCATGAACAGAATGTAGGCCGCGGCCAGCGTCAGGCCCGGATCGATCAAGGTTGCGACGGCGGTTTCAGCAAAACCGAGGATGAAGGACGCGATGATAGTTCCGCGAATGTCGCCGACGCCGCCGAGGATGACGATGACCAGCGCTTTGAGCGTGAACACCACGCCGAGCGAAACGTCGAAGGTCAAGAACATACTCAGCAGTCCGCCGCCGACCGCGGTCACCGCACCGCCCAACGCAAAGGCGAGCGCCGAGGTTTGCGCGACGTTGATCGCGACAAGCCCCGAGGCAGACGGGTTGACGGACACGGCCCGCAGCGCGAGCCCCGCGCGGGTCTTATGCAGCCACAAATAGAGGGCCGCGCACAGCGCCGCCGAGGCCAAGAAGGCGACCACGCGGTTGAGGCCGTAGCGTTCGCCGAAAATGAAAATCGGCTGCGACAAATAGGAATAGTCCAGGTATTGGCCGCCGAAGATCGCCAGCAAGACGCCGACCGCAATGAAGCTGATGCCGAAGGTCGCCAGAATGCTGTCGACCTCGAGCTTGCCCTGGCTCTTGGCGCGGCGGACGAGCGGATAGATCAGAATGCGGTAGATCGCCCAATTCAAGGCGAAGGCTGCCGGCGCGACCAGAAACAGCGCAATGAGCGGGCTCACCTTGGTCGCGGAATAAAACCAAAATGTGCTAAAGGCGCCGGCAATAAGAATCTCGCCGTTGGCGAGATTCATGATGCGCGCGACGCCGTACTGCAATTGCAGGCCCATCGCCATCAAGGCATAGGTGCCGCCGAGCAGTAGGCCGATGATGACGATGTCCATATCGAATGAGCGTCGATTCCGATGTCCCGGGTGGCGGCAAGGCCCATCTGCGGGCCGGCTTAAGAGTCAACTGCACGCAGCCTCGTCCCCGGCACTGGCTCCGGGGACGACCGCCGCAAGGTCAGCGTCTTTTTAGTTCGGCAAGCAGCAACTGGGCCCGCCGGGCGTTTCTCAACCCCAGTTGGTCTTGAGCTTGACCCCCTGGAGGCCGCTGACATTCACGCCGGCGACTGCCGAGAAGAAGCCGCCCTGCCACTGGCCGACCGTATAGACCTTGTCGAGAAGCTGGCCGGGCATATCGACTTCGCCGATCAGCGTCTTGAACTTGTTCTTGCGCAAATAGTCGGCAATCCCGTTGCGATCCATGGAGCCGGTGGACTCGATCGCCTGCGTGAGCGCTTGCAGCATCGAATAGTAGAACGGGCTGCCCCAATAATCGGCATCGACGCCGGTGACTTCCTTATGGCGCTTGTAGAAGTCGCGGATCTCGGGCGAATCGACGACACCGCCAGCGCCGAGAACGTTTTCGGCCGCGGCGCCATTCTTTTGCGAGAAGCCCTGGAACGCGCAACCGACCGCGCAGTAATACGCCTTCACAGCGAGGCTCTCGATCTTGGCCGCGTCGGCAAGACCGAACGTGTCCGGCGGATAAGACCAGGCGACGAAGGCGTCGGGATTGGCGGCCTTGGCGGCCTTGATCACCGGCGAGTAATCCTGCGTGCCCAACGGGTAGGATTTGTCGTAGACGATCTCGAAGCCAGCCTCTTTGAACAACGGCCGGCCGGCATTGGCGAGCTCGATGCCGAAGTCGTCGCCGACATTGACGACAGCGACTTTGTTGCCGATCTGGCCGCCGTCTTTGAGCTTCTTCAGCACGCCGATCGCGCCCTTGGCGTAGTTCGTGGTCGACGACTGGAACATGAAGAAATTGGGATACTTCTTGACCAGCGCCGGTCCCTGATCGGTGACGCAGGCTTGGGTGAGTTGCGGATAATTGTATTTCGCAAACGTCGGCGCCGTCGCGAGATTAAAGCCGGTCGCATACACGCCGCCGATCCAGTCGGCCTTGTCGACCGTCGCGGCGCGCTCAACGGCCTTGATGGCCTCGGGCGGCTGCGTGCGATCATCGTATTCGATGATCTCGACTTTGCGTTGGCCGTCTTTCAGCTTGAGACCGCCGCGCGCATTCACTTCATGCGCCCAAAGCTTGTAAGGCGGGAAATGCGTAATCGCCGCGCCGGGCGCCAGCGGGCCGGTCTTTGCGCCGATCACCGCAACCTTGATCGGAGCCGCATCCGCTCGGGCAGCACGATAGCCGACCGAGCCAGCCAGCGCGGTAGCAGCCGAATATTTCAAAAATTCGCGTCTTCTCATTGAAGTCCTCCCTCAGGACGGTGTGTGTCGGGCCGGGGTTATGATCCCCGTGCTTCATTGGCACGCTCGGATGATAGCGACATAAATTTAGATTGCATAGGGCTCCGCGACGCTTTGCCTGTTCGCAGGCGGCGAAACGATGCGAAAAAGGAGTTAAACATTAACGTTGCGAAAGCCGTCGCATTGCCGCCACCAAACAGCGTCCCAAGCAGACCGGCAACCGCAGTCGTCACCGGCTTAAATTCCCGCGCGGGCCTTCGCCCATCCGGAGCGCGATCAACGGCCGCTGGCTCTTGCGGCGGCGAGCAACTTATTCGATATGCGAACGTCGGTGACCTGCCTGCGCACTTCTGAAAATTCGTGCCGGCGAAATTCGATGCTGAACAAACAGTGTGCAGTGTTGCGGCGCGCGGCCGGCGCGTGCACCGAACAACAGAGATAACCGCTTGGATCAGCCGGTGCCGCCGGGATCGAGACCGTACTTCTTGCACATCTTGCGGACGATCTCGGTGTCCTTACCGCCGGCGATGAGACCGACCACAGCCGAGGTCAATTTGCCGCCCGAGACGCTGCCTTCGACGATGTAGGCCTGCCAGCCGCTATAGGCCGGGTAGGCGCTCTTGGCATTCACCATGCCGCAATAGTTGATTGCCCCGTCTTCGGTATTCGCGATCTGCGGCCAGCGATATTGCGCCTGGCCTGGATTGACGATCGAAAGGCTGACCGCCTTGCTGATGACCTGCTTCTCCTCCGGCAGGAGATCGCGCCTGTGGATGCCGCTTGTGTCCTGCATATGGTTAAGAGCGAGCAGGTCCTGGGCGGTGGCATGTCCAGAACCTGACGAGCCCCCGGCGCATCCCGCGAGCAGAAGGCCGGCCGCCGCCGCAATGAAGGCCCCGCCCAGCACGCGCGGCGAGCGCGCGCTATCCAAAAAGACCCGCCGCACCGAAGGGAACCGACGCAGCGATCGATGGCTTACGATTTTCATGAATACTTGGATCCGCTGGTAACGTCGTCTGCGTGCCGCCGTGATCGTCCGGCGCCGTATGGCAACCGGTCCCGGCGCAGCATGGCCAAAGCATGCCGAAACACCTTACTTACCGTACGCATACGCTACCCATATAGCCCGTGCGCCGCGGGCTGAACAATTGATGCGACAGTATGGGTGATTTGCAATTGCCCGCCATCTGCCCCAACTTTTGCAAGTAAAGCCAGCAAGATTTTGGCGGGCAAGCGGCACGGACATGCGACATCGCCGCGGCTGGCTTTTCGTGACGCGAGGCATATTGGCCGTGGCCTGCATCGTCAATCCGGAACAACCAGGCCCGCCGGGCGCGACATTCGTGCCGTGATATTTTTACTATTGCGCATTCCGACGCCCTCGCGCTTTCTTCGCGCAAAAGTTGCGTCGCAAATTCGATGGCAGCGCCTCTATAGTTGCAGCGTGGCAGGCGCAGCGATGGCGCCTCGTTCTTGGGCGCGGATTCTTGGTGACGTGCTTGGCGAGGAGCCGCCCAAGTAACGCAAAGCGAGAGCAACCTGAGGATCCCGTCGCGGTTAAGCCCGGCGTCCGTCGCCAAGCAATCGGAGGCGCCCAATGCCTCGTGTCGTTGGTATCGATCATCTCGTGCTGAGTGTCGGCGACTTCGCCCGCTCTCAGGATTTCTACGACAAGCTGCTCGTCTTCCTCGGCTTCAAGCGCAAATACGACTACGCGGACATGACGGGGTGGAGCAACGGCAAGACCCTGTTCTGGATCTCCGCCGCCGACGCACAAGGGCGACAGCACAAATATCGCAAAGGCGATATCGGCTTCGACCACTACGCCTTCGAGCTTGCGAGCCGCGACGATGTCGATGCGCTCGGCGCCTTTCTGGAAGAGAATGGGATGACCGTGCTCGATCCACCCGGCGCGTATTACGGCCGCAACTACTACGCTGTGTATTTTGCTGATCCTGACGGCATGAAGCTCGAGGGAATGATCTGGGCGCCGCCGAAAGCAAAATCTAAGTCGAAGTCCAAGTCGGCGTCGAAGCCCAAGTCAGCGTCGAAGTCGAAGGCCGAGTCCAAATCGAAGCGCAAAGCACGCGCAACGCGCCGTGGCTGACGGGCTTCGCCGCTTACGGTTGTTGAGGCTTGCCGCTCAGCTTGCGGCGCTCAAGAGCAGGGATGAGTGCGCAATCACCGTATTGCGGCCGCGCCTTTTTGCATCGTAGAGCGCACGGTCCGCCGCCTCGACCAGGCAGGCGGCCGATTGGCCGGGCTCCGGCACGCGCGACTCGACGCCGATGCTGATGGTTACGATGCCGCAAGGCGAATCCGCGTGCGTCATCAATAGCTCTTCGATCGAACTGCGCGCCTCTTCGGCAAGCGCCACCGCATGCGCGATGTCGAGCCCCGGCAACAACAGGGCGAATTCCTCGCCGCCATAGCGAGCGACGATCAAAGCCTTGTCGAGGGCGACCAGCGACAGGGTTTCGCCGACCGCACGCAAACAGGCGTCGCCTTGCACGTGGCCATAGCGATCATTGAACAGCTTGAAGTGATCGATATCGATCATGATCAGGGCGAGCGGTTCGCGCAATTCGTCGGCGCGGTGCCAGGCATGATCGAGTTCGCGATCGAAGCCGCGGCGGTTGGCGAGCCCGGTGAGGCCGTCGAGGCTCGCCAATTCGTCCAAGTGCTGATTGGCGATCTGCAGCTCTTCCTCACGTGCTGCGAGCTTGCGCGCCATGTCGTCGAACGCGGCTGCGAGCGGCTCGAACTCCGCCATCCACGGCTCATCGGCCGCGCGCGCCCGCAGATCGCCGCGGCCGAAGCGCGTGGCCGTCCGCACCAGCGATCGGATCGGCCGCAGAACGAGCCGTTCGCCGCCGAACCAGGCGGCAAGAAGAACCAGCATGCCGAACACGCCGAGCTGGACGTAGGCGATGCTGATTTCCCGATCGATGCCGCTATGCACCACCGACTCGTCGACGCCGACCGCGAGCCGCGCTTTCGTCCACGGCACGCGGACAAAGCCGAGGATGCGCCTTGTGCCGTCAAAGCCCTTGATCGTCGTCGTGCCTTCGTCCTTCGCCAGCAGCTCCTTGGTCAACTCATGACCGGCAAAGTTCTTGCCGACAAGTTGTTCCTCGTCGCCGGAAGCGGCCAGCACCGTGCCGCCGCCGTCGATGACGAGGACCTCGGTCCCCGCACCCTGAGCCGCACTGGCCGCGAGTTCGCCGATCCAACGCAGGTCGAGGGATGCGACGATCACCGACGTTGTGATGACGCCGCCCTCCTTCATCACCGGGAACGTGGCCATCACGCCCGGAATGCCGCTGACCCGCCTGATCAGATAGTCGCTCAGCGCGAATTCGCGCGAATGCAGGGCGCTCTGGAAATACGGGCGATCGGAAATGTTCACGCCGATGACCGCAGGATCGCTGCCGCACTTCACCTGGCCATTGTTTCCGACGACGACCAACATGCGCATCCACGGAACGTTGCTCGACAGGTCGGTGAGGATCTGATTGCACTCGGGCGCATCGAGCGGCATTTTCGTGTAGACGCGCGCCGCCACGCGCAACAAAGCGCGCGTCGAATCGATCACCTCGCGCTGCGCGGCAACGCCGCTGCGAGCGAGATCGATGACTTGGCTGCGGGCAACCGCGGCGCGTTCGACGCGGGCTCTTTCCAGCCCGCGTACGCGTTCGACCATCAGAGGAGCGATCGCCAACAGGGCGACGACGATCAGCCGGGCGCGGATGCTGAGAATAGGCTTGTTGCGCCGCTTTTGCGGCGGCGGCGCCTTGGGCAAGGCCCTGGGTAAATTTGCTTGAAGATCCGGCATTCAGGCGACCCCCGGCCCCGGAGGCGAAAAGCTAGAAGACATCCGTGAAAGGGCCCTTCGGAGTTCCATTAAAGTTTGAGCGGATCGGCGGTAACTTCGGGTGTGGAGAGCATGACTGGGACGGATGGATTGGAGCAGGTACGAGCGGACATCGCGCGCGCCTGCCGCGATGCCGGACGCGATCCGGCGACGGTCACGCTGGTGGCTGTGTCAAAGACCTTCGGCGCCGAGGCGATCGAGCCGGTGATCGCCGCCGGACAGCGCGTGTTCGGCGAGAATCGCGTGCAGGAGGCCAAAGCCAAATGGCCGCCGCTGATGGAGCGCCATGACGGCCTTGAGCTGCATCTCGTCGGCGCGCTGCAGTCGAACAAGGCGCGCGAGGCAGTGGCGTTGTTCGATGCGATCCATTCCGTCGACCGCGTCAGCCTTGCCGAGGCGCTCGGCAAGGAAATCGCTAGGCAAGGACGCACGCCTTTGCTTTTCGTTGAGGTCAATACCGGCGAGGAGCCGCAAAAAGGCGGCGTGCTGCCTACGGAAACGGACGCCTTTCTTGCAACCTGCCGGGACCGCCATGGGCTAGCGATTTCCGGGCTCATGTGCATACCGCCATCCGATGAGCCGCCGGGACCGCACTTTGCGCTTACGGCCAAAATCGCCCGGCGCAACGGACTGTCGTTGCTGTCGATGGGTATGAGCAGTGACTTTCCGACCGCCATCGCGCTCGGCGCCACCCATGTCCGGGTCGGGACGGCTATTTTCGGGGCACGAGGCTAATTGTGAATCACGATTCGCGTTTTTGGGCTTAGCTTCTGAGCCAGCATGAGTAGCTCTCGCGGCTTTAGGGCAACGCAACCGGCGGTCGGGGCGAAGCCCGGCCGTGCCACATGGATAAAGACTGCACTGCCCCGGCCGGCCACCCGCGGCCGCGTGTTGTAATCGATCTCGATAATGACGTCGTAGAGGCGGTCTTCGCGCCACAGCCGGTCGCCTGGTTCAATGGCCGACCTGCGAAAGGGACGGTTGTAGCGACGGTCGTTGGGATCCTCGCACCAGGCGTCGCCCGGGCCGATCCGTCGGGTTGGCAGCATGGATCGTGGCGGCGCCAGCCGATCCGGCCGCCACCAGAGCCGCCGCGGCCGGAAGGAGCCGCGTGGGGTACCGCCATCGCCTTCGCGCTTGTTGGCTTTCACACCCCCGCGCCCGAGCGCGACCGGCACGCACCAGGAGCCGGCGCAGAGCCAGCCTTGCGATGGCCGGCCCGGCCGCGGCCTGACATGAATCGTCGCGAAAGAGGACCTCTGCATGTGTGGAGCGGCGAAGGCGATTTCCCAACGGCTGCTTGCTCTTGTATCCTTACATGCTCTACTTCGCGCCAGATAGCGCAGCAACGTTGCAGCTGAGAATGGAGGCAGTGCCCAAAGGACGGCGGGCGGCCGTCCCAGGGGGTTTCGAACGAATGCCGAACACGCGCAAAATTCTGATCGTCGATGACGACGCCGAACTTCGTGACGCGCTGACCGAGCAGCTCTCTCTGCACGAGGAGTTCGAAGCGGTCGCGGCGGAAAACGGCACCAAAGGCGTTCAAGCCGCCAAGGCCGGACAAATCGATCTGGTGATCATGGACGTGGGGCTGCCGGACATCGATGGGCGCGAGGCGGTGCGCATTTTGCGCAAGAACGGCTTCAAGGCGCCGATCATCATGCTGACCGGCCATGATACGGATTCGGACACCATTCTCGGCCTGGAATCGGGCGCCAACGACTATGTGACCAAACCTTTTCGCTTCGCAGTGCTGCTGGCCCGCATCCGTGCTCAGCTTCGCCAGCACGAAGCCAGCGAAGATGCCATCTTCGCCATCGGCCCCTATACCTTCCGCCCGAGTTCCAAGCTTCTGCTCAACCCGAAGGGGAGCAAGGTCCGGCTGACCGAAAAGGAGACTTCCATCCTGCGTTACCTCTACCGGGCGGGCCAGCGGCCGGTTTCACGGGAAACGTTGTTGCAAGAAGTGTGGGGCTACAATTCCGGCGTAACGACACACACGCTTGAGACGCACATCTATCGGTTACGGCAGAAGATCGAGAAAGATGCCGCTGCCCCTGCCATCCTGGTCACCGAAGCGGGCGGCTACAAGCTGGTCCCGTAAATCGCGGCCGCTATGACGATCGAGGACGATATCGCGTTCCTTGAGCGGATTCCAATTCTCCGTCGGCTCGGGCCGCCGGCCTTGCGCATCCTGGCGATTGGCGCGGAGGGTTACCGGCTCGAGCCCGGTCAGGTCTTGTTCACCGCCGGCGACCCCGCCGATTGCGCTTATGCGATCCAGGAAGGCTCGTTCGCGCTGCAGCCCGAGCGCGGCGAAGGGGAGGTCATCGCCGGTCCCGGCACCCTGCTCGGCGAGTCGGCGCTCTTGGCCGAGACCACACGCCCGGCGACCGCGACCGCACGCGAGCCGTCGGCGGTGTTGCGAATTTCGCGCACCATGTTCCGAAAAATGCTCGAGGGCTATCCCGAGGCGGCGCATCGGCTGCGCGAAGTCATCGCCGCGCGCGCCGATCAGTGGGCGCGCGACATGGAAAACGTGCGCGAGGCGCTCGCGCCCCGCAACAAGCCGCGATAGTGGAGCGCGTCATTCCAGGGCACCGCTAGGCACGAGCCCGCGGTTTCCGGAATGACGGAAGCGATCAAACTCGGCGCTTCGGCTTACACTTCCAGCGTCGCCGTCACCGGCACGTGGTCGGAGGGCCGCTTCGCGCTGCGATACTCTTTGGCGACGGCGACGGCCGAGACGCGGTCGGCGAGCTTGTTCGATGTCCAGACGTGATCGAGCCGGCGGCCCTTGTCGGATTTGGTCCAGTCCGGCGAGCGATAGCTCCACCACGTATAGAGCTTCGTCGGCTCCGGCACGAACGTGCGCACCGCATCGATCCAGCCCCCGGCCTTCTGCACGCCGAGAAGCTTTTCGCATTCGATCGGCGTGTGCGAGACGACTGACAAAAGCTGCCTGTGGCTCCAGACGTCGCATTCGAGCGGCGCAACATTGAGATCGCCGACAATGATGGCGCGATCGCTCGCCGCCGGCCGCAGCGTTTCGCTGGCATGCATCTCGTCGAGGAAGGCGAGCTTGTGGGCGAATTTCGGATTGAGCGCCGGATCGGGATTATCGCCGCCGGCCGGGACGTAGAAATTGTGCAGCGCGATCGGATCTTTCAGCCCCGCCAGCTCCCCGAGCATGACCGCGATGTGCCGGCAGTCGCTCTTGCCGCAATAATCGCGGATCGAGCTGCCCTCGAACGGCAGCCGCGAAAGAACCACGACGCCGTGGTGTCCTTTCTGGCCGTTGAGCGCGATGTGCTCATAGCCGAGCCGCTTGAAGCGCCTGCGCGGAAAGCTGTCGTCCGGGCACTTGGTCTCTTGCAGGCACAAGATATCGGGGCGCACCGATTTGATAAATTTGGCGACCAGATCGATGCGAAATCGCACCGAATTGATGTTCCAGGTGGTGACCGTAATTTGCATGCTGATTGTCTGACCGATCGTCCCCATATGCGGTGGAAACCGCGCCGACACAAGCCATTCACGAACCGGCGGCGGAACTGTTCGTTAGTGTTGGGCGTGCAGGATGACAGCCGGAGGCAAAATGAGCAGCGACGCTCAGCGACCGCGGGTCGTGATCGCGGGTGCGGGTTTCGGCGGATTGACGGCGACAAAAAGCCTGGCCAAAGCCGCGGTCGACGTGACGCTCATCGACGCGCAGAATCATCATTGCTTTCAGCCATTGCTTTATCAGGTCGCGACCGCGGCCTTGTCGCCTGCCGATGTGGCCTGGCCGATCCGCGCGATCTTGCGCAAACAACAAAACGCGCGCGTCATCATGGCGCAGGTTACCGGCATCGATGTTCAGGCTCGCCGTGTTCACACCACCGAAATCGATCTCGCCTACGATTATCTGGTGCTCGCCACCGGTGCGACCCACTCCTATTTCGGTCACGACGATTGGGCGCCATACGCACCCGGACTGAAACACATTTCCGACGCGACCGAGATCCGGCGGCGCTTCCTGATGGCCTTTGAACGCGCCGAGATCGTGGAAGACGACGCCGAGCGGCAACGGCTGCTCACGTTTGTCATTGTCGGCGGCGGCGCGACTGGCGTCGAAATGGCCGGTGCCATCGCCGAGGTGGCGCAGCGCACCTTGCGGCATGACTTCCGGCATATCGATCCGCGCCGCTCGCGGATCATGCTGATCGAAGCCGGCCCGCGGGTGCTGCCCGCCTTTCCCGAGGCGCTGTCGGACTATGCCGCGCGCTCGCTGCGCAGCATGGGCGTCGACGTCGAGCTCGGGCGCATGGTGACGGGCTGCGACGCGCGCGGCGTGACATTGAAGGACGGCCGCATCGATGCGGCAACGGTGATCTGGGCCGCCGGCGTCGTCGCCTCCCCGGCGGCAAACTGGATTGACGCCGAGCACGACCGTGCCGGGCGCATCAAGGTCAAACCCGATCTGAGCGTTCCGGGCCGGCCGGAGATTTTCGCCATCGGCGACACCGCAAGCGTCACCAACACAGAGGGCCGGCCCGTGCCGGGGATCGCGCCTGCGGCAAAGCAGATGGGCGGCTATGTTGCCGAGGTGATCGCCGCGCGGGTGGAACGCGCCGCCCCGCCCGGCCCGTTCGTCTATCACCATGCCGGCGACCTCGCCACGATCGGGCGCAAGTCGGCGGTGGTGAAGCTTGGCGTCTTTCAGCTCAAGGGTTTTTTAGGTTGGGTGTTCTGGAGCGTGATCCATATTTATTTTTTGATTGGAATACGCAACCGGTTCGTGGTCGCGCTCAACTGGCTGTGGAGTTATCTGACATTTCAGCGCGGCGCACGGCTCATCGGCGCCTCGACCCGTCAAACCTAAAGACAAGCCAGTTGCACGTAATTTGCACTTGTTGCGCCAGGCGCAATACCACGCGTTGACCCCCCCTCCATGCCCCATAGAGTTCGAGGCAGAGCTTTTAGGAGGCCGAGCCGAGAAACGGCCAGGCGAGAGGGGCAGATCATGAAATTTGGGATGTTTTATCCGGTCGCCGTCGCATCGGAAGCCGATCTTGGCAAAGGCCTCTGGGGACTGGATCGCGACCGCTACGCAAACACGATCGAGGAATTGCGCGAGCAGGCGATCGTCGCCGACGAGACCGGCTGGACCTCGATGATGTTCGCCGAACATCACTTCGAGATCGAAGGATATCACGTCACGCCCAATCCGCTTCTGCTCAACGTTTATCTGGCGCAGCATACCAAGAGGCTGCGGCAGGGCCAGATGGGTCTGGTGCTGCCGAACTGGAATCCGCTGCGGCTCGCGGAAGATATCGCGATGACCGATCACCTGACCGGCGGGCGGCTCGATATCGGACTGAGCCGCGGCTATCAGCCCCGCTCGGTCGGCGTGATGGGACAGCACTATCACGCCAACGCCGCCGGCACCGGCCGCGCCGAGGTGGAAGCGGTCAACCGCAAGATCGTCGAGGAATGGTTCGAGGTGATGCGCCGTTCCTGGACCGAAGACCTGTGGGACTATGAGGGCGAGTTCATCTCGGTGCCGCCCAAAGGGCTCGAGTGGAAGCACCCGATCTCCGCCAAGCTCAAGGCCGGCGTCGACGGCGATATTCTCAAGCAGGTGGCGACGGTGCCCAAGCCCAAGCAATTGCCGCATCCGCCGCTGTTCACGACGCTGACGCAAAGCCCGGAGACGCTCAACTGGTCGGCACGGATCGGAAGCTCGGTGGTCACGCTCGCGGCCAATCTCGATATCGTCCGCTGGGTTTTCCAGGCCTATGTGGACGAAGCGGCGAAACATGGACGCAAGCTGCGGTTCGGCGAGTATTCCAAGGGCGGCGGCGTGGTGCTGTGCCGCAACGTCGCCGTCGGCAAGACGCACGAAGAGGCGATGGAGACCGCGCGCCAAGGCTCCGCCTTCTGGACGCACTGGCTCGGCGAATTCGGCTTCTTCGAGGCGCTGCGCATGAAGGGGCAGGAAGGCCCGGTGCCGAAGACCTTCGAGCAGATGATAAAGAGCGGCTTTCAGATCGTCGGCACGCCGGACGAGGTCGGCGAGGAGATCCAGCGGCTGAAGGATACGCTGGACGTCGAATACATCATCTTCGTAATGTATGGAGGAATCACCGAGCAGAAGCGGATGCTGGAATCGATCCGCTTGTTCGGCGAGAAAGTGATCCCGAAATTCGCCGACGCGAAGACGGCGGAACCTGCGCTGGCAACTGCCTGAACTTAAGCAGCGACGATCGCATGGGTGCAACCAGATAGGCGCACGATGATCGACCCGACGGCCGACGATCATGCGGAGATCCGCTCCGTCGGCCGAGCTCTGGATCTGCTGGACTTCATGCAGCGCGCGGCGCCCGCCGGGATTCGTGTCCGCGACGCCGCCGCCCATCTGGGGATCGATCCGGCGACCGCCTCGCGCCTGCTGGCGACCTTGATCTCGCGCGGATATGCGAGCCGCATGCCGAACCGGCGCTTCACGCTCGGCGCGCGCTCGCTCCGGCTCGCGTCCGGATGGATCGATCGCCTGCTGCAAGTCGCAGCCGCGCCAATGACGCGCATCGCCAGTGGCTGCGGCGAGACTGTCTATCTGCTGCAGCTTGTCGGCAGCGAGGCCGTGACGCTCGCCCGCCTGCCAGGCACGCGGCGCGCCATCATCGCTGTGGAGGTCGGCCTGTCCTATCCGCTGTGGGCAACTGCGGCAGGACGGGCGCTGCTCGGCACCTTGCCGCGCGTGCAGGCGCCGAGCCTCTTGCCGCCGGAGCCGTTTCCGGCCTTCACGCCGCGCACCAAGACGACCTGGGCCGATGTCAACGCAGCGATCACCGAAGGACGCCGCAACGGCATGCATGCGGAAGAGGGCGAGATCGATTCGTCGCTGAGCTGCTGCGCTATTCCGCTTTTGGATGGCGACCGCGACGAAAAACTGGCGCTGGCCGTGAGCTTCGAGTCGCGGCGTCCTGAAAGCGAGCGGCGCGCGATCCAGCAGGCGCTGCGGCGCGAATGGCGTCAGCTCGCTTGGCAAATCTGAAGCTCTTGGCAAATCTGAAGCTCTTCGCAAATCTAAAGCTCTTGGCAAATCTGAAACTGAAGTCCAGTTCCCCGTGCAAACCGCTTTCACGCTCGAACAGCTCGCGCAGCCGCAGATCGCCGAGGCCGACGGCATCTTGAAGACCTGCGTGCACTACGGCTTCTGCACGGCGACCTGTCCGACCTATGTTTTGTTCCGCGACGAGAACGACTCGCCGCGCGGCCGCATCGACCTCATTCGCGCCATGCTGGAAAAAGGCGGGCCGCCGGACGCCAGGACGGTGCATCATCTCGATCGCTGCCTGTCCTGCCTGTCGTGCATGACCACCTGCGCGGTGAAGGTGGACTACGCCCATCTCATCGATATCGCGCGCGACTATATCGAGGACAATTACCGCCGGCCGCTCGGCGAGCGCATGCTGCGGCGCCTGATTGCCGAGCTGCTGCCTTACCCGCGGCGTTTCACACTCGCCTTGCGCCTGGCGCGGCTCGCGGGTCCGTTTGCCGGCATTTTACCGCCACGACTGCGCAATCTGGTCGCACTTGCCGTCGCGCGCTCTCCCGCGGGCGAAATTCTCGCGCCGGGAATCCGTCCGGCCGAAGGCGCCAGAAAGGCGCGCGTGGCCTTGCTGCCGAGCTGTGCGCAGCAAGCGCTCGACCGCAACATCAATGCGGCGACCATTCGGCTCCTGCAACGGCACGGCTGCGATGTCGTGGTCGCGCCCGGCGTCGACTGTTGCGGCGCCTTGCCGCTGCATATGGGCCGCAGCGCCCAGGGCAAGGCGCTGGCGCGCGGCAACATCGCCGCCTGGCGCGCCGAATTGGCGCGCGGTCTCGACGCGGTGGTCGTCAATGCGTCGGGCTGCGGCACCACTGTCAAGGACTACGGACATTTCGTCGGCGGCGAAGAAGCGCAGCGCATCGGTGCGCTCACCCGCGATATCACCGAGTTTTTGGTTCAGCTTGGGCTGATGCCCGGCCATGCCGCGCCCTACCGCGTGGCCTATCACGATGCATGTTCGCTCCAGCATGGTCAGCGTGTGACAAGTGCGCCGCGCCAGCTTCTCGCACGCGCCGGCTTCGAGGTCCTCGATGTGCCCGAGCGGCATTTCTGCTGCGGTTCGGCCGGCACCTACAATCTGCTGCAGCCCGCGATCGCCACGACGCTCGGCGAGCGCAAAGCCGCCCATATCAAAAGCGTCGATCCGGACATCATCGCCGCCGGCAATCTCGGCTGCATGGTGCAGATCGGGCGCTTCGCGCATACGCCGATTGTGCACACCGTGGAATTGTTGGATTGGGCGACCGGCGGGCCGATGCCGCCGGCCCTGACCGGCAGGCCTTTGCGCGAACCGGCCGCGCGTAGCGCGCCTGCGGCGCGAGACGAAGCGATAAGCGCACCGATAGCCGCCGATCCCACCGGCATCTGGTGAAGCAAAGTCACACGGCAGGGCACAAAGAGGGGCTTCCATGAGTTCAGCAAATCTCGAAGCGTTTTTTGCAGCCATCACCGGCGCGCTCGGCGCCGACGGCATCAATCGCTCCGAAGAAACGATCCGGCGCTACGGCGAAAACACCATGCCGGGCGGCGACCGGCCGCCCGCCGGTGTGGTCTATCCGGCGTCGACCGCCGACGTGCAACTGATCGTGCGGGCGGCCAACACGCATAAGGTGGCGCTCTATCCGATCAGCACCGGCAACAATATCGGGCTCGGCTCGCGCTCGGCGTCGGCTTCCGGCCAGGTCGTGGTCGATCTCGGCCGCAAGATGAATCGCATCCTCGATATCGACGAGAAGCTCGCCTTCGCAGTCGTCGAGCCGGGCGTCAGCTACCAGGCGCTTTATGACGAACTGGTCCGCCGCGGCAACAAACTGATGCTCGACGTGACATCGGGACCGCCACAAGGCGGCATGATCGGCAATGCGCTCGACAAGGGCGCCGGTTATTCGCCCTATTTCGACCATTTCGGATTTTCCTGTGGACTGGAAATCGTACTCGGCAACGGCGAGGTGCTGCGCACCGGCGACGGTGCGCTCGATTCCAAAGACCTGATCAACTGGCACACCTCGAAATACAGTTTCGGACCGATTCTCGACGGGCTGTTCACGCAATCGAATTACGGCATCGTCACCCGCATGGGCGTGTGGCTGTTGCCGCGCCCGCCGGCGGTGCGCTCGTTCCACTTCACCTTTCCGGACGACGACGATCTGGAAACGATCGTCGAGCTTTGCCGGCCGCTGAAACTGTCGAATTTCGTGCCGACATTGTTTCGCGTCTCCAACGATCTTTACCTGTGCGGCTCCGAGGGCGAGAGCCCGGAATACCAAGCAAGCGGCGGCAAGCGTTCGATCTCCGACGAGGGCCGCCGTCATTTGCGCGAACGCCACGGGCTCGGCGCATGGAATGTCTCCGGCGCATTTTATGGACCGAGTGCGGCGGCGATGGAGCCGCAAATCCAGCGGGTGCGCGACATGTTCGGGCAAAGCGGCAAGGCCCGATACATCGCGCACGAGGACGCGGCAGCTATCCCGCCCTTGCAGGTCGCGATCAACGCCTTTTCCGGCGTGCCGAGCATGGGCGAACTCGGACTGCTGAAATGGCGTCCGGGCGGCGGCAATATCTGGTTCCTGCCAGGGACGCCGATGGACGGCCGCGTCGCCAATGAGTTCCAGCGGCTGTGCCGCAAGATCTACGAGCAGTTCGGGCACGACTATACCGTGATGAATGTCTGCAGCGCGCGCTTTGCCCGTGGTCTGCACGTCATCACGTTCAACCGCGAAGATGCCGGCGAGCGCGCCCGCGCCGACGCCTGCTATCGGACAATGTCGGAAGAAGTCGGCGCCCGCGGCGTGTTCGTCGGCCGCGCGCCGGTGGACTATCATGATTTCCACATGCGCCAGACAATGCCGGCGTTTCGCGATGCGTGCTCGGGCATCAAAGCCGCGCTTGATCCGAACGGCGTGATCGCGCCCGGCCGTTACGGCATCGCGAGCAAGGCCGCACAGTGACGCGGCTGCGCGCTATTTCATGTAATTGATGACGAAGAGATTCGGATCGGGCTTCTTCACCGAGTCCAGATTGTAGACTGCGACCGTCGTGTCGAGCCCCTGCGGATCGGTGACCGTCCACTGCTTGAGCTGCAGGTTCTTGGCGTCGAACATGATCATCAGCCGGTTGGTACCGGTCATGACCTGCGTTTCCTCGATCACCACCGTCACGAAGGTGTCGTCGGCGGAAACGCTGAGCACGTCGGTGTCGCGCACAAGATCGATATGGTCGGCGAGCAGATAGCGCAGCGGCGTCTGTGACAGCGGGTAGAAGTCTGCGGTTTCGAGCGAGCGGTCGCGGACCACAACCGAGGAGCCGTCGGCGATGATATCGATCGGGCTCGGCGGGTTATATTGGAAGCGGACTTTGCCGGGCTTCTGGATCGAGAAAGTGCCATCGACACGGCGGCCGTCGGGACCGACCTGCACGAAGTTCCCGACCATGGTCTGCACGCTCGACAGGTAATTGCTCACCTTGTCGAGCATCGCCCGCTGTTTGGCGTCGAACGACGCGGCCTGGCTCGAGCCCGCGCTCTTGTTGCCGAAAAGCGAGAACGGGAAAAATCCTTTTGAGGCGGGCTGGGCGGGCGCTGCCGCGGCCGCTGGCGACGGAGGGGCTGCCGATCCGGGAGATGTTAATCCCGCCTTTGGCCGCGGCGCCGGCAGCGGCACGTCTTCTGCAACCGCGGAAGCTGTCGCAAAGACTACGCACGCCATTGCCAACAAAATCGCCCGGGCCCCCGATCCTGTCATCACCCTCTCCCCGTGCCTTTGGCACGTACGCCTCACGACACGATTGTTAGCAAAACGATATGGCGAATTCGCGGCTGGCGCTCCCCCCATCGCGTTAACGATCGATCGCTGGATTCTCAAAATGGCTCTTCTTCGGCAGCCTCGACCAGGATCTCGCGTTTGCCCGCGTGATTCGCCTGCCCAACGATACCTTCCTTTTCCATGCGTTCCATCAGCGATGCGGCCCGATTGTAGCCGATCTGCAGCCGACGTTGAATGTAGCTGGTCGAGGCTTTGCGGTCGCGGGTCACGACCTGTACTGCCTGCTGGTAGAGGTCGCCGCCTTCCGGCGCGCCCATGGCGGTGGAATCGAACACCGGATTGCCGTCTTCGTCCTGCGGCTCTTCCGCCGTCACCGCTTCGAGATATTGCGGCACGCCCTGCGCCTTCAGATGGCGGACGACCTTTTCGACCTCTTCGTCGGAGACGAACGGGCCGTGCACGCGGCTGATGCGGCCGCCGCCCGCCATATAGAGCATATCGCCCTGACCCAGCAGTTGCTCGGCGCCCTGCTCACCCAAAATGGTGCGGCTGTCGATCTTCGAGGTGACCTGGAACGAGATGCGGGTCGGAAAATTCGCTTTGATCGTGCCGGTGATGACGTCGACCGACGGCCGCTGCGTCGCCAGGATCACATGCAGCCCGGCCGCGCGCGCCATTTGCGCCAGCCGCTGCACGGCGCCTTCGATGTCCTTGCCGGCGACCATCATCAGGTCGGCCATTTCGTCGACGATGACGACGATGTACGGGAGCGGCTCGAGGTCGAGCTCCTCATTCTCGTAGATCGCCTCGCCGGTCTCGCGATTGTAGCCGGTATGAACCGTACGGCTGAGCTTCTCGCCCTTGCCGTTGGCTTCGGCGACACGCGCATTGTAGCCATCGACATTGCGCACGCCGAGCTTCGACATTTTCTTGTAGCGCTCTTCCATTTCGCGCACCGCCCACTTGAGCGCGACCACGGCCTTTTTCGGATCCGTGACCACAGGCGTCAGCAGATGCGGAATGCCGTCATAGACGGAGAGCTCGAGCATTTTCGGATCGACCATGATCAGCCGGCACTGGTCGGGCTGCAGGCGATAGACCAGGCTGAGAATCATGGTGTTGATGGCGACCGACTTGCCCGAGCCGGTGGTGCCGGCGATGAGCAGATGCGGCATGCGCGCGAGATCGACCAGCACGGGCTCGCCGCCAATCGACTTGCCGAGACAGAGCGGCAAGCGGGCGGAATTGTCGAGATAGTCGCGCGAGGCCAGCAGCTCGCGCAGGAAGACTTTTTCGCGCGTGGGATTGGGGAGTTCGATGCCGATCGCGTTCCTGCCCGACACCACAGCGACGCGCGCGGAGAGCGCGCTCATCGAGCGGGCGATGTCGTCGGCGAGGCTTATCACGCGCGACGACTTGATGCCGGGCGCGGGCTCGAGCTCGTAGAGCGTGACCACCGGCCCCGGCCGCGCATTGATGATCTCGCCGCGCACGCCGAAATCGCCGAGCACGCCTTCGAGCGCGGCCGCGTTCTCTTGCAGCATTTCGCTGGTGATGGTCGAGCGCGCGGACTTGCTCGGCTGCGTCAAGAGCTCCAGCGGCGGCAGCGCGTAGCCGCCGGACGAGCGGCGCGGTTTCGGCGCCGGCGCGGATCGCGGCTTGCGCGCCGCGCGTTGCGCCGGTGCGCCCGTGACTTCTTCCCCGGCCTCTTCTTCGGTGCGCGGATCCGGCCGGCCGTCGAACCGCGGCTCGACGCGGCGGGACGCGACAGCCTCGCTGCGTGCCGGCGCTACCGCCCGCGCGCGGCCACGGAACAAAAGCGCAAGGCGGGTGCGGAAGCTCCAGACGGTGTGGATCAGGCCGCCGAGCGAAACCCAGGCGGTATCCCGGTCGTCATCGGTTTCCGCCTCCTCTTCCTCCTCATCGTCGTCTTCCTCCGCGGCGGCGTCAGCGTCGGCGCCGCGCCAGATGAAGCCCGCAGCGCCCGCGAAAGTGAAGATGGCGGCCAGTCCGAGAATGATGGCGAGCACAAACCGGTAAAATCCAAGAAGTGGCGTACCGAGCACCATGGCCGGCGCACGCAATATGGCGTCGCCGACGACGCCGCCGAGCCCGGATGGCAGCGGCCAATGCACACCGCGCGGCAGGCAAGCAGCGAAAGCCGCGGTGAGCAAAGCGCCGAAGATCCACAGCATCATCCGCAGCCGTTCGCGGCCAAGCGGGCGATGACCGAGCAGGCGATAGCCCCAGATGCCGACCGGCAGGAGCAGTGCCAACGAGCCTAAGCCCAGCAATTGCATCATCAGATCGGCGGCAATCGCACCGGGCCGGCCGAGCAGATTATGCACGCGCGCATCGGTCGCGTGGCTGAGCGACGGATCGTGCACCGACCAGGTGGCAAGCGCCAAGGCTGCCATCATGGCAAGGCTCAACAGCGCGATGCCGCCGAGCTCGCGCAGGCGCCGGCGCAGCATGGCGCCGAGATGGCCGGAAAGAAGGGCCATGCCATCGAGACCGCGGTCGATCATCGACATGATGTTGCTCTCGACGCCTTCTCTACCTCAGCCCAAAACCCCAACGAGGCGACGCAACGCCTCCGCGGTGATCCCTTTGTTCTGCACCATCGCGACCCGAATATAGTCCGCGCCCGGATTGCTGCCGTCGGCCTGCTCGCGCGCGAGATAGCGGCCGGGCACGACCCGCACCCCGGCCTCGCGCCAGAGCGCGAGTGTCGCCGCTTCGCTACCGCCTTGCGCGGAGACATCGAGCCACAGAAAGAATCCACCCGCGGGACGGCGATAGCCGTAGCGGTCGCCAACGATCTGATCGGCGAGATCGAATTTCTGCCGATAGAGGCGCCGGTTTTCCTCGACATGCGTCTCGTCATTGTAAGCGGCGATGGCGACGCGTTGCGCCGGCAGCGGCACTTGCGGCGCGGCGACGTTGCGCAATTCCAGATAGGACGCGAGGAAGCGCCGGTCGCCGGCCGCGAAGCCAACCCGAAGGCCGGGCAAACTCGAGCGTTTCGACAGCGAGTGGAAAACGACGACGTTAGAAAAATCCGGCCCGGCCGCTTCCAGCATGCCGGGCGGCGGTCGATCGCTGTAGATCTCGCAATAGCATTCGTCGCAGAAGATGAGAAAGCCGTGACGGCGCGCCAACGCCGCAAGCTTCGCGAGATACGCGCTGTCGGCCACCGCGCCCTGCGGATTGGACGGCGAGGCGAGGTAGCAGGCGACCGTACGCGCCAAGAGATCGTCACTCAGCGCATCGAGATCGGGCAAAAATTCGGAGGCCGCGGTCGCCGGCAGATACACCGGCTCGCAATCGGCGGCGATGGCGCCGGCGGAATAAGCTGCATAAAACGGATTGGGCACCAGCACGGCCGGACGGCCGGCGCGCGGCACCACCCAGCGTTTAGCGGCAAGCGCAGCCAGGAACAGGCCCTCGCGAGTTCCGTTGAGCACCAGCACTTCCGCAGCCGGATCGACCGGGCGCGCGAGCGTGTAGCGGCGGTTGAGCCACTGCGCGACCGCTTCGCCGAAGGCATCGAGCCCCTTGTTCATCGGGTAGCGGCCGAACTCGTCGACATGCGCGGCGATGATCGGCCCCACGAACGGGGGAACCGGATGCTGCGGCTCGCCGACGGCCATGCTGATCGCCGGCTTGCCGGGCGGCATGTCGCCCAAAAGCTCGCGCAGCCGCACAAACGGCGAGCGCGAATCGGGCGCGCGGACCGGTAATGAAGTTTCCTGGCGGGTCATCCTATACATCATGAACAGCGGGACCGCCCGCCGCGTCGGCGACGACATAGCATAGGAGTGGCGAGGTTAAGACGCGATTAACCATCGAGAATTGGGGCCTTCCATTATGTAACCCGCGATTGCGGATGGTGCGACCCAGCCGCGCGTTCACACATACGTACGAAGAGTTCCCGCCGGTTTCTTTAGAACTGGAATTGATAAAAAACATAGTCGTTGACGATCTCTTCAGCGTGACGCTAACCGGCAAAGCCTCGCTGGAAAGTTGATCGCATGAACCGGATGCCGATCGTCGCCGCCATCGTCGGCTTGCGGATTTGCGTCTCGCTGATTTCCGTGGCCGCGATCTGGCAGCCATCGCACGCAGCGTCGGCCGGCAAAACCCGCACCTATTACATTGCCGCGGAAGAGACGACCTGGGATTACGCGCCCGCTGGCCGCGACCTCGTCATGGGCATGGACTTTGACGATGACGCCACAGTCTTTGTTGGACGTTCCGCGGATCGCATCGGGTCAAAATACAAGAAGGCGATTTTCGTCGAATATACCGACGCAACTTTCAAGGATCGCAAGCCGCGACCGACAGCGTGGCAACACCTTGGCATTCTGGGACCGA
The DNA here is from genome assembly GCA_963720115.1 of uncultured Alphaproteobacteria bacterium. Classification (GTDB taxonomy): domain Bacteria; phylum Pseudomonadota; class Alphaproteobacteria; order Rhizobiales; family Xanthobacteraceae; genus BOG-931. The sequence goes on along the minus strand of CAVREN010000038.1, from coordinate 62,802 downwards.
TCATTCACGCTCAGGTCGGCGACAAAATCCGCGTCATCTTTCGCAACAAGGCATCGCGGCCATATTCTATCCATCCGCACGGCGTGTTCTACACTAAGGCCAATGAAGGAGCGCTCACCAACGACGGGACGTCCGAAGCTGAGCGCGCCGGCGGCGCGGTAGCGCCGGAATCGACCAACGAGTACCAGTGGGACGTGCCCGCGCGTGCCGGTCCCGGACCGAGCGACTTGAGCTCGGTGGTGTGGCCTTATCACAGTCATGTCGATCCAGTGCGCGATGCCAACACGGGCCTAACGGCACGCCGACTAGAAATACTTTTCGGCGAGATCGACCGTCGATTCGATGCCGACGCGTTCGAAATTGGCCGCCAACCACTGATCGGCGCGCGCACGGCCGTCGTGGAACAATTTTGTCAGGAACTTCCAATCCGCATTCAGCCGGCTCGACGCCGTGAACTCGCGAATGATGTCCTCGGCCTCGATCAAATGCACGAAGGTGTGCTTGCCGCCGGGCATGATGCCTTCGTCGATGCGGCGGTTGCGCACCGCGACCGAACGCATCTCACGAATGAGCGCGGTATTGAAGCTGATCTCCTGCATGCGATTCATAATCGCCGGCGATGAGGTCGGAACATCAGGCCGATCGGCCGGCGTCAGGTGAACGAGCACGACGTCGGGCGTCTCGCATTCATAGACCAGCGGAAAAATAGCGGGATTACCGGCGTAGCCACCGTCCCAGTAATGCTCGCCGTCGACTTCGACCGCCTGCATCAAGAGCGGCAGACAGGTCGAGGCCAGCACATGTTCGGAACGAAGTTCCTTGCCGGAGAAGACTTTCACCTTGGCGGTGCGCACATTGGTCGCCGACAGGAACAGCTTGATCGCGTCCTGCTGCCGCACCCGCTCGAAGTCGACATTTTCCTCGATCAGCTTCTTGAGCGGATTGTAGTTGAACGGGTTGAGCTGATAGGGCGACGCGAAATGCGCCAGCGCCTCCATGAACACGTAGCCGGGCGAATGGTCGAGGCCTTGTCGCGAACTCATACGATCGATCAGCGACGGCCGGAACAGGGTGTTCGAGGCATCCTGCGACAGCTTCCGCCAGAACGCGCGCAACGCCTTTTTTGCGCCTTTGCGGCCGCCGGCCGCGAAGCCATCGGCGAGCACCACGGCGTTAACCGCGCCGGCGCTGCTGGCCGTTATCCCTTCGAACGCAAGGCGCTCCTCATCGAGCAGCCGATCGAGCACGCCCCAGGTGAATGCGCCGTGGGTCCCGCCGCCTTGAAGCGCCAGGTTGACGACTTTCTGAGCAGCGATATTTTTCTGGGCAGCGATCGAAGCGGTGCGGGCACCAGCTGCGCCGGAATCTTGATCGATCAGTTTCATTGCTGCTACGGGGGAATCAGCTGTCACAGGTTATGCGTAGATAATTCTCCTTTGCTGCACTGCAAAGACCGGAACATTATTTTTTTGGCTGGTCTCGTCTTCCGAAAACGCAGGTGACGTAAAATTTAGGCAGCCGCGCACGATGCCAAGCAGAAAGGCAGCCAGCGAGACGCCGTGAGACACACACGAGACACAAAGGTAAACGCGGCAATGCCCCAGGCAGCGCGGGCGTTCACCATCGCGTCACGACTAAAAATACTTTTCGTAGAGATCGACCGTCGAATCCTGGCCAATGCGGTCGAAATTGGCCGCCAGCCATTGATCGGCGCGCATGCGGCCCATCTCGCGAAGGTGCAGCAGGAAATCCCAATCGCTGTTCAGCCGGCTCGACCATGAAAAGCCGCGGATCAAATCCTCGGCTTCGATCAGGTGGACGAGCATGCGTTTGCCGGCGCCCATTTTGCCGTCCTCGATCTGCTTATTCAAAAAGGCGATGGTGCGCATTTCGCGGATCAGCGCCGTATTGAAACTGATCTCCTGCATGCGATTCATGATCGACAGCGACGTGGTCGGCACGCCCGGACGCTCGGCCGGCGTGATGTGAACCATGAGGATGTCGCGCGCATCGCAATCGTAGACGAGCGGAAAGATCGCGGGATTGCCGGCATAGCTGCCGTCCCAATAGAACTCGCCCTCGACCTCGACCGCTTGCATCAACAGCGGCAAGCACGTCGAGGCGAGCAGGTGCGGCACGTCAATTTCTTTGCCGTAGAAAATCTTCACCTTGGCGGTCTGCACGTTGGTCGCGCACAGAAAGAGCTTCACGGCGGTCTGCTGGCGCACCCGCTCGAAGTTGATAGCCTTCGCGAGCAGGTCCTTGAACGGATTGATGTTGAGCGGATTCATCTGATAGGGCGAGGCGAAATGAGTCATCGGCTCGAGGAATATGAACCCGAGTGAATGCTCGAGGCCGTAGTCCGGGTTAGCCTTATCGATGATGGACGGCGCCCACGGACCGCGGGCCGAGAGCGCGGACACCTTTTGCCAATAGACCCGCAGCGCCTCTCTTGCGCCCTCGCGCCCGCCGGCAGCCAAGCCGTCGGCGAATACCACGGCATTGACGGCGCCGGCGCTCGTTCCGGTGACGCCCTCGAATTCGAGCCGGCTTTCCTCGAGCAGACGATCGAGCACGCCCCAGGTGAAGGCGCCGTGGCTGCCGCCGCCTTGCAGCGCCAGATTGACGATTTTCCGCCCGGCGGCCGATCCGGTAGCGGGAGCGGATCCGGCGTGATCTTGCTCGTTGGTCATAACAGCAATGGAAGCTGGAGACGTTGAGCCCACAACATGACGTTGCCGACCGCCCGCCGCATCGATGGACATAATAGTAGCATCGGCCCGATTGCCGACGCAAAAGCACAGCGGGCACCGGTTCCCGCCAGCGGTCCGGCTTGAAGGAGGCGAACGTGGTTTAGGCGTGCGCCTTGCGCTGCGGGTCGACGATGCTTTCGAGCTTGCCCAGAACGTGCATACAGGGAAGAAGCTGCGCAAGGCTCCCGTTCGGCTCGCGCTTGTCTTTGATCGCTGCGATGAATTCGCGATCCTCGAGCTCGATCCCGTCCATCGATACGTCGACTTTGGACAGATCGATCTTGTTGTCCTTGCCGTCGACCAGATCGTCGTAATACGCCTTGTAGGTGCCGTTGTCGCAGATATAGCGGAAGAACGAGCCGAGCGGCCCGTCATTGTTGAACGACAACGACAGCGTCAAGATCGCGCCGGACGGCACCTTGGCGACGATGCCCATGTCCATGGCGATCCCCAATTGCGGGTGGATGGGCCCCTGCACCGCATAGCAATCCGAGATTGTCTGCCCGGTCTGATACTGAAACAGATCGACGGTATGCGCCGCATGGTGCCACAACAGATGATCGGTCCAGCTGCGCGGCTGCCCGGCGGCATTCATATTCTTGCGGCGGAAGAAATAGGTCTGCACGTCCATCTGCTGGATTTTCAGCTCGCCCTTCTCGATCTTCTTGTGAATGAACTGGTGGCTCGGATTGAAGCGGCGCACATGGCCGCCCATGGCGACGACGCCGGTTTCCTTCGCGATCTTCACCAGCGCTTCGGCATCCTCGACGCTGTCGGTGACGGGAATTTCGATCAGCACATGCTTGCCGGCGCGCATCACCTGCTCGCCCTGCCGGAAGTGCATCTTGGTCGGGGTGGTGAGGATCACCGCGTCGGCACGCTTGATGCCCTCCGACAGATCGCCGGTATGGTGCGGAATGCCGTATTTCTTGGCGACTTCCGCCGTGGCGTCCTGATTGCCGCCGACCAGCGACGTCACCTCGACCTCGGGGATGCGCTTGAGCGCATCCAAGTGCTTCTGCCCGAACGCACCCTGACCGGCGACGCAAATTTTCATGAGTTGCCTCTTACTCTGTCCGTCTTGCGCGCAAGCGCGTCATTGCGAGCGAAGCGAAGCAATCCAGACTGATTGAGCGGAACTGGATTGCTTCGTCGCTTTGCTCCTCGCAATAACGAGCTAGCCGCGGACGCGATGAACCTTGGCGCGCGCAGCCGCGCGCTTGTGCTTGACGGCGGCTGGCTTGTGCTTACCCGCGGCCTTGGCGCCACGACGATGGTTTTCAAGGATAATGTGACCGACCGCGGTGTTCGACGCCGGCACCGTGTAGAAGCGGTAGACCTCGTCGACCTTGTCGTCGAGCGCGCCGCGCATGATCAGCCACATCACCATCTCGATGCCTTCGGCGCCGGCCTCGCGCATGTAATCGACATGCGGGATCTTGACGAGCTTCTGCGGGTCCTTCGACAGATTGTCGAGGAACGCCTTGTCCCACTTGCTGTTGATCAGGCCGGCGCGCGGCCCGCTGATCTGATGCGACAGCCCGCCGGTGCCGAAGATCACCACCTTGAGATCGTCCGGATAGGACTCCACGGCCTTCTTGATGGCGCGGCCGAGCATGAAGCAGCGATGGCCGGTCGGCGGCGGGTACATCACAACGTTCACCGCCAGCGGAATGACCGGACACGGCCAGTGCGCGTTCTTGTCGACCTTGCCGAACAGCAAGTTCATCGGAACGGTCATGCCGTGATCGACCGTCATCTTGTTGACGATGGTGAGGTCGAACTCGTCGAGGATCACGGACTGGGCGATATGCGAGGCAAGCGCCGGGTGACCCTGCACGACCGGCACCGGCCGCGGACCCCAGCCCTCGTCGGCCGGCGGGAATTCGGCCGCGCAACCGAGCGCGAAGGTCGGGATCAGATCGACCGAGAAGGTCGAGGCGTGATCGTTATAGACGATGATGGCGACATCGGGCTTGGTCTCGCGCATCCATTCTTGCGACTTCTCGAAGCCCGAGAACACGCGCTTCCAGTACGGCTCCTCGGTCTTGCCGTTGTCGATTGCCGCGCCGATGGCGGGCACATGTGACGAACCGATACCTGCGATGATCCTGGCCACGGCTTCACTTCCGTTTTGCTGATTTGGACGGGGACTTCGACTTCGCCTTGCTCTTGCTTGCGGCTTTCGGCTTGCTCTTGCCCGCCGCTTTACCGGCGGGCGACTTCGCCTTCGCGCTTTTCGCGCTCACGGATTTCTTCCTCGCAGCGGCCGCGATCAACGATGCGGGCTTATTCTTGCCCGAACGTGAGCGATTGCCCTCGACCGGACGGCCGCCGGCGAGCATCATCTTGGCATAGTCTTCCTGCGTATTGCTGGTCATCACCGCGGCGAGATGCTGGAACGAATGCCCATCGGTGGCGCCGAGCTTGGCCGTAAAGTAGATGTTGCCGCCGAGCTCGAGCATGCGATTATAGTCGCGCTTGAGGATCGCATCCGTCTGTGCCGGCGTGAGGTTGAATTTCTTTAGATACTCGGCCTCATTGGCCTTGAAGGCCTTGCGGTTCTCCTCCTGCATCAGCGACATGCAGAACATGTTGATGCCGTAACCCTGGCGCGAACGTTCAGCGTCAAAAACGTAGGTGCCGGGGATGTCGTCGTATTCGTGTCGTTCGCGGGCCATCAGCGTTCTCCTACGGCTTCACATATATAACGCAGCAAAGCTTGGCAACGTAAGCGGTTCCTGCACGTGCGAACTGTTCTAACCTCGGCCCTCTTCTACGCGTCATGCCCGCACTTGTTGCGGGCATCCCGATTATTAGGGCACCGCAGTGCAAGTGCTCGGGATGGCCGGGACAAAGCCCGGCCATGACGCTGAGACGTCAGCTCCAATAGAGCCGCATGGGATTGTCGACCAGAAGCTTCCGCTGCAGCTCGGCCGTCGGCGCGATCTTGGGGATGTAGTCGACCAACAGCCCGTCGTCGGGCGCTTCCTTCTTCATGTTGGGATGCGGCCAATCGGTGCCCCAGATCACCCGGTCGGGAAAGCGTTCGACCAGCGCACGGCCGAACGGCACTACGTCGTCATAGGGCGGGCCGGCAAGGGTCATCCGTTCCGGGCAGGTGGCCTTGACCCAAAAGTTCTTGTGCCGGTCCATCAGCCGGTGAAAGCGCTGGTTCTCGGGATGGTCGACGCCCTTCGTGATGTCGGGCGTGCCCATGTGATCGACCACGACCGCGGTGGGCAGCGCGGTAAAGAAATCTTCAAGCTCGGGCAAATCGTGCATCTCGAAATAGACCACGACGTGCCAGCCAAGCTTCTCGACCCGGGCGGCGATGCGCTCGAGCACGTCGCGCGGCGTGAAATCGACCAGCCGCTTGAGAAAATTGAAGCGCACGCCGCGCACACCGGCCTGGTCCATCCATTTGAGCTCGTCGTCGGTCACCTCTTCACCGACAAAGGCGACGCCCCTGGCGCGGCCGGACGAAGACTCGAGCGCGTCCACCATCGCGCGATTGTCTTTCGAATGGCAGGAGGCCTGCACGATAACGTTCTTGTCGAACCCGAGAAAATCCCGGAGCGCGAACAATTTTTCCTTCGGCGCGTCGCACGGCGTGTATTTGCGCTCCGGCGCGTAGGGAAATTTGTTCTCCGGTCCGAACACATGGCAATGCGCATCGACCGCGCCCGGCGGCGGCCGGTATTTCGGCTTGGAAGGATTGGGGTGAAAGGGAATATACCCCGGGCTCATCGGCACAAGCGTTTCTCCTTGTGTGAATTGGTGACTTGCATTCCGGCGACTTCGCTCAATCTGACTTGGATCAAATTGGGTTGGAGCAATTTGGCGTCGATCAAATCGCCTCGCTTCAACTGACACCTGGCCTTGCGCGCGCCCCATAACGGTGCTGCAGCCATAGCAGGACAAAGCCGATCAGCGGAACCAGCACGTCCGTACAGAGGATCACGCCGGCGTTGCCGGGTGCAAAATTGCCCGCCATTGCGATCTGATAAATGTGTCCGCCGGCAGCGCCGAGCAGAAACAGTGCCGGGCCGACCACGGCGGCGAGCCGAAGGTCGAAACTGCGCCAGCAGGCCAGAAACCCGACCGCCGAAAAACCGAGGCTCGCGAACCCGACCTCCGCCTGGAACGGACTGTCCGCCCAGCCGATGAAGCGCGCAGTCATTTCGCCGAAGAAAGTGTGCAAGACGAAGTTGTAGAGAAAGCCAAAGCCGATCGAGAACATCAGGAAATAGAAGAACAGCGCCTCGATGACAATCGCAAGTGTCCGCGGCTTGGGGGCTCGCAGGAGCGAAACGAGCGAAGCGATGAGACCAATAGTGAGAAATGTGATGGTGAAGTTCGCAAGTACGAACCGGATCGCTTCGCCCATCGCCCGCGCCGAAAATCGCCTAGATCCGCTCCAGCGCCAGCGAAACCCCCTGCCCGACGCCGACGCACATGGTGGCGAGCGCGCGCTTGCCGCTGTACTTCTCCAAGCCATGCACCGCGGTGAGCGCGAGCCGCGCACCGGACATGCCGAGCGGATGACCGAGCGCGATCGCGCCGCCATGCGGATTGACGTGCTCGGCATCGTCGGCAACGCCGAGTTGCCGCAGACAGGCGAGGCCCTGCGAGGCGAAGGCTTCGTTCAGTTCGATCAGGCCGAAGTCGCCGATCTTCAGCCCGAGGCGCTCCATCAATTTGCGCGTCGACGGCACGGGGCCGATGCCCATGATCCGCGGCGCGACCGCAGCCGACGCCATGCCAAGCACACGCGCCCGCGGCGTCAAGCCGTGCGCCTTCACGCCATCCTCGCTGGCGAGAATGAGAGCGGCGGCGCCATCGTTCACGCCTGACGCATTGCCGGCCGTAATGGTCCCCGGATTGCGCACGAACGGCTTGAGCTTGGCGAGAGCCTCGAGCGTGGTTTCGGCGCGGATGTGCTCGTCCTTATCGACAATGATCGGACCGGCTTTGCCGCCCGGCGCCTCGACCGCCACGATTTCCTCGGCAAAATATCCGGCTGCGGCGGCCTTGCCGGCGCGCTGCTGCGAGCGAAGCGCGAACGCATCCTGATCTTTGCGCGCGACCTGAAACTCTTCGGCGACGTTTTCGCCTGTCTCCGGCATCGAATTGACGCCGTATTGCGCCTTGAGCAGCGGATTGATGAAGCGCCAGCCGATGGTGGTGTCGTAGATCTCGGCGCTGCGCGAGAAAGCTTCAGCGGCCTTGCCCATGACCATCGGGGCCCGCGTCATCGACTCGACCCCGCCGGCAATCGCAAAATCCATGTCGCCGGTCTTGATCGCGCGCGCCGCGTCGCCGACGGCATTGAGGCCGGAAGCGCACAGCCGGTTGACCGTGATACCCGGAACGGTTTCCGGCAATCCGGCCAGCAGAAGCGCCATGCGCGCCACATTGCGGTTGTCTTCGCCGGCTTGGTTGGCGCAGCCGAGAAAGACTTCGTCGAGCCGCGTCCAGTCGGCGTGCGGATTGCGCGCGACAAGCGCGCGGATCGGCGCCGCCGCGAGATCGTCGGCGCGCACCTTGGCGAGCGCGCCAGCGTAACGGCCGATCGCGGTGCGCGCCGCGTCGCAGATGAAGACCTCCCGCATCGGCGTATCCTTTCCGCAATCCTTTTTCAGGTTGTCCGTCCCTATCTAGGGACCGAATGCGAGGGGGTCAAATCAGCGGCCGGCTAGAGCATTTTGTTCTCGCATGATCTTTTCCGAAAACCGGGTCCCACTTTTCGGGATCATGCTTTATTACCGCCTGCCGAACTTCTGCAATCGCTCCAGCAGCAATTGGCGCAGATCGCGCCCGATGAACTTGACCATCTGCCGCTCGTGCTGCGCCGCCAAACTCTCGATCCGCACCATGGCTTCCTTGCCGGCCGCGGTCATAAACAGGGAATGAGACCGCCCGTCGCCGGACGAGACCTGCCGCTCGATCCATTGCCGCCGCTCGAGCTCGTGCAGCATGCGCGCCAGGCGGGCCCGCTCGATACTGAGCGCCTTGCCGATCGCGGCCTGCGACCGGCCCGGATTGGCGGCGATCAGCACCAGCACCGAATACTGCGCCGGGCGGACGTCGACCGGGCCGAGCGTGCGAATGAAATCCTTGAAGATCGCGACCTGCAGCCGGCGCAGGAAATAGCCGACCCGGTCATTGAGTTGGGCGAGATCCATCGTCTCCGGCCCGACGCCTGGCCGCCGCCTGGGCACGGCGGCCCGCCCGGAGGCGGCCGATTTCCGCCTGCGCGAGGTCTTCACGCTTGGAGCCCTCCCCACAGGCTGTTCCATCGAGCCTCTTCCCCTATGGCCTGTTCCATACACCCGGTTCCGCGGCAATCCGCCGGATATCAGCAGCCAGCAAGCCACTTGACCAATATTGTTGTCAATGACAACATATTTTGCAGCCGGCCGATAGCCGCGCCGGCGAGCCGCCAATAAGGCCGACAAGAACGGCCATGGTTTTGTGGGAGGATCGCATGCGTCGGCACACAGCCATCGTAACCGCCCTGTTTTCCCTGCTTTGCTCGCCGGCCGGAGCCGAAATGAACGGCACGCTGCGCATCGGCGTGATGAACGACATGTCGAGCGTCTATTCCGACTTTCAGGGACCGGGGTCGGTGGTGGCGGCGCAACTCGCGGCCGAGGATTTCGCCAAGCAGTCAAAGCGCAAGGTCGAGATCCTCTCCGCCGACCATCAGAACAAGGCCGATGTCGGAGCGTCGATCGCGCGGCGCTGGTTCGACGTGGACGGTGTCGACATGATCATCGACCTGCCGAATTCCGCCGTGGCGCTCGCGGTAGCCGACATCGCGCGCGAGAAAAACAAGGTGCTGATCGGCTCCGGCGCCGGCAGCTCGCTGCTGACCGGCGCCAAATGCTCGCCCAACACGGTGCACTGGACCTACGACACCTGGGCGATGGGGCACGGCGTCGCGCGCGGGGTGCTCGCGCAAGGCGGCAAGAGCTGGTTCCTGATCACCGCCGACTATGCGTTCGGTCAGGACCTGGAAAAGCAGGCCAGCGAAGAAGTGAAGGCGGAAGGCGGCCAGGTGCTTGGCAGCGTGCGGCACCCGCTCGGCGCCAGCGACTTCTCTTCCTTCCTGCTGCAGGCGCAAGCCTCCGGCGCCCAGGTGATCGGGCTTGCCAATGCCGGCGGCGACACCGTCAACGCGATCAAGCAGGCCGCCGAGTTCAATCTCGGCGAGAAGCAAAAGATCGTCGCGCTGATCTTCGACCTGCAAAGCGTTCCGGCGCTCGGCTTGAAGACGGCGCAAGGCATCGTCGCGCTCAACGCCTTCTACTGGGATCTCAACGACAAGACCCGCGCCTGGTCCGCCCGTTATCAGGAGCGCTACGTAAAGAAGGAGATGCCGAACCACATGCATGCCGGCGTCTATTCGGGAACGATGGCTTACCTCAATGCCGTCGACCGCGTCGGCTCGCCGGCCGACGGGCGTGCGGTCGTCGCCGCCATGAAGGCGACGCCGATCGACGATCCGCTATTCGGCCACGTCACCATCCGCGAAGACGGGCGTGCGATGCACGATATGTATCTGCTGCAAGTTAAGTCGCCGGCCGAATCGAAGAGCACCTGGGATGTCTTCAAGGTGACGGCGACGATCGATGCGGATCATGCTTTCCGTCCGCTCAACGAGGGCGGCTGTCCGCTGGTGGCGAAATAACGAGGCGGTGGTGCACGGGACTTGTCGAAGTCTTCATGAAGCAACAAGTCTTGATAAACAACAAGTCTTGATAGACAACAAGTCTTGATAAACAACAAGTCTTGGCCTGACATTTCTCCGCACCTCGAACTGTGGCAAGCTGGAGCACCGCCACAAGGACGGGTTCAGCAATCGACTGTGGGTTCCGATTTGAGCGCCATCAACCTTCCATCCTCGCTCTGCGCCGAGCTGCGCGGCCCGGTCGCGATCCTGCGGCTGCATCGGGCCGAGAAGCGTAACGCTCTGAACGACACGCTCGTGCAGGGCATGGTGGCGTTCTTCGACGCCTTGCCACCCGAAATTCGCGCCGTCGTGCTGGCCGGCGACGGCGAGCATTTCAGCGCCGGTCTCGACCTCACCGAGCTTGAAGAGCGCGACGTGTTCGGCGGCGTCGCACATTCGAGCTCCTGGCATCGCGCGTTCGAACGCATCGAGTTCGGCAAAGTGCCGGTCGTCGCCGTGCTGCACGGCGCGGTGGTCGGCGGCGGATTGGAGCTTGCCGCCGCCGTGCATATCCGCGTGGCGGAACGCTCGGCGTACTACGCGCTTCCTGAGGGAAGCCGCGGCATTTTTGTCGGCGGCGGCGGCTCGGTGCGGCTTCCGCCGCTGCTTGGCGTTGCCCGCATGATGGACATGATGCTGACCGGACGCACGCTCAACGCCGAGGAAGGCCAGGCGATCGGACTGTCGCAATATCTCGTCGATGACGGCGCCGGCTTGGCCAAAGCGATCGAACTCGCCGAGCGCATCGCCGGCAATGCGCCGTTCACGAACTTCGCCGTCACGCACATGCTGCCGCGCATTGCCCGCAGCGATCCGGCCGCAGGCTTCGCCACCGAAGCACTGACGGCGGCGATCGCTCAGGGCGAGGAAGAAGCAAAGAAGCGTCTGAAGGCGTTTCTGGAAAAGCGCGGCCCCAAGGTCGTGCGCGGATAGCAGGTCTGATCCATGTCGACTGCGCCGGCAAAGAGTCGATCGGAAGAACTAGCGCCGCTGCGGCCGGTGCGGCTCGGGCCGGCGAGCGTCGAGGTCGAGCGCAAGCCGGACGGCACGATCCTGCTGCGCTCGCCGCGCGCACTCGAGCCTTATCCGGAAACGCTCACCGAGCGGCTGGCGCATTGGGCTGAAGCCGCGCCCGAACGCATTTTCCTTGCGCAGCGCGACCGCACCGGTGCCTGGCGCAGCGTGACCTATCGGCAAGCGTTCGCGAGCGTCCGCGCCATTGCTGCGGCTCTGTTGGAGCGTGAGCTTTCGCCCGAGCGGCCGATCGCCATCCTTTCAGGCAACGACATCGAGCACGCGCTGCTTGGCTTGGCGGCCATGCATGTCGGGCGTGCCCTACGCGCCGATCTCGGTGCCCTATTCGCTGGTCTCGCGCGACTTCAAGAAGCTGAAGGCGATCATCGAGATTTTGACGCCGGGTCTCGTCTTCGCCGCCGACGCGAGCGGCATTCGCGCCCGCCATCGCGGCGACCGTGCCGCAGGACGTCGAAGTGGCGGTCACCGCCAATCCGGCCAGCGACCGGCCGATGACGCCTTTCGCGGAACTGCTCGACGCGCGCCCGACGCCCGCCGTCGAAGCGGCGCATGCGAAGGTCGGGCCCGCGACCGTGGCCAAGATCCTGTTCACTTCCGGCTCGACCGGCCAGCCCAAAGGCGTCATCAACACGCAGCAGATGCTGTGCGCCAATCAAGCGATGATCCGCGGCGGCCTCGCCTTTCTGGGCGACGGCGAGCCGCCGGTTCTGGTCGACTGGCTGCCGTGGAATCATACCTACGGCAGCAATCACAATTTCGGCCTGGTGCTCGACCGCGGCGGCTCGCTCTATATCGATGAAGGAAAGCCGATGCCCGGCGCCATCGAGGCGACCGCGCGCAATCTGCGCGATATCGCCCCGACCATCTATTTCAACGTGCCGAAGGGCTTCGAGATGCTGTTGCCGCATCTGTCCGAGGATCGGGCGTTGCGCGAAACGTTCTTCAGCCGTCTCAAGCTGATGTTCTACGCCGGCGCCGGCCTGTCGCAGCATGTGCACGACGCGTTCCAGGAACTCGCGGTCAAGACCGTCGGCGAGCGCATCATGTTTCTGACGAGCCTCGGCTCGACCGAAACCGCTCCCGCCGCACTCGCCTGCAGCTGGGAAAGCGAGCAGATCGGCAATATCGGCCTGCCGCTCCCCGGCCTCGAACTCAAGCTCGTGCCGAATGAAGGCAAGCTCGAAACGCGGATGAGGGGGCCGAACATCACGCCCGGCTATTGGCGCGCGCCGGCGCTCACGGCGGCGGCCTTCGACGAAGAAGGTTTCTACAAGATCGGCGATGCGCTCAAATTCGCCGATGCCGCCGAGCCGGCCAAAGGGCTTTTGTTCGACGGCCGGATTGCCGAGGATTTCAAGCTCGCCACCGGCACATGGGTGAGCGTCGGGCCGTTGCGCATGGCCTTCATCACGCAATGTGCGCCGCTCGTGCGCGACGTGGTGCTGGCCGGTCCCGACCGCGACGAACTCGCCGCGCTGATCATCCCCGACGTGGAGGCCTGTCGTAAGCTTGCGCCGGACCTGCCGCCCGATGCAGCGGCGGCCGCCGTTCTGGCGCACCCGCAGGTGCGCAAGGCGTTCGAGCGATGTCTCGATGCGCTTTCGGACCCGAGCCGCGGCACGTCGGCGCGCATCGGCCGCGCCATTCTGCTTGCCGAACCGCCCTCGCTTGACGTCGGCGAAGTAACCGACAAAGGATCGATCAACCAGCGCGCGGTGCTTGCGCATCGCGCCGCCTTGGTCGAAGAACTTTACGCCGACCCGCCATCGGCCAATGTCATCGTCGCGGCAGATTGAGAATTCCCACAGCACAAGCGAGTTGATCATGGATATTCGTGGACAGGCGGCTCTCGTCACCGGCGGGGGCTCGGGGCTCGGCGCCGCCACGGCGCGCATGCTGGCCGCGGCCGGCGCGAAGGTCGCCATTCTCGACGTCAATACCAAAGCCGCCGCCGAGGTGGCGATCGACATCAACGGCATCGCGATCGCCTGCGACGTGAGCGATAGCGCTTCCACCGAGGCGGCGATCGCCAAGGCCGCCGCCGATCACGGTCCGGCGCGCATCCTGGTCAATTGCGCGGGCGTCGGCACAGCCAAGCGCATCGTCGGCAAGGAAGGGCCGCAGCCGCTCGCCGACTACGAGCGCGTCATCCGCATCAATCTGATCGGCACGTTCAACGCGATGCGGCTTGCGGCCGCCGCCATGATGCCGCTCGAGCCGCTGACCGACGGCGAGCGCGGCATTATCATCTGCACCGCCTCGGTCGCGGCCTATGAGGGCCAGATCGGCCAGGCGGCCTATGCGTCGTCCAAGGGCGGCGTGGTCGGCCTCGTGCTGCCGGCAGCGCGCGAATTCGCCCAATACGGCATTCGGGTCAACGCCATTGCTCCGGGAATATTCCTGACGCCGATGCTGCTCGGGCTTACGCAAGAGGCCCAGAACAGCCTTGCGGCTTCCCTGCCCTTCCCGAAAAAGCTCGGCGATCCGTCGCAATTCGCCTCGCTCGCCCACCACATGATCGAGAACCGCTATCTCAATGGCGTGGTCGTGCGGCTCGACGCCGCGCTCCGCATGGCGCCCCGATAGTCGGGCGCCGACATGCTCCGCAACGTCCGCACGACGCGCATCGAATGGTGCGATTGCGATCCCGCCGGGATCATCTTCTATCCGCGCTATTTCGAGATCTTCGATACCAGCACCACTGCGCTCATCGAGCGCGCGCTGGGCATGAACAAGATCGCGTACCTCAAGGCCTACGATTTCGCCGGACATCCGGTGGTGGAGACGCGCGCGCGTTTTCGCCAGCCGACCCGCTTCGGCGACGACATCTCGATCGAAACCAAGCTCGTAGAATGCGGCGAATCGACCCTCAAGCTCGAGCACCGGATCAGCAAAGGCGGCGCGCTTGCGGTCGAGGGCTTCGAGACGCGGGTCTGGGCGAAACGCGATGCCGGCGATCCGCGGCATATCCAAAAGCAGCCGATCCCGGCCGAGGTGGTCGCGCGTCTTAGACACGCAGCAAACGAACAAGCGGAAACCGAACAGGCGGACAGCACCATGTAGATCGCGCGGTTCCGCGCGCCACAACGCCGCGCCCGGATAGAGCGCATTCAAGGCGGCGTGGATTTCCGATAAAAGCGTGCCCGGCGGAGGAGAAGCGCCCATGCGCATTGACGCCTATACGCATTTTTTCCCGAAGCGATTCTTCGACAAGCTCGACGACGTCGCGGCCGACTACAGGGACATGGGCAAGCGCGTGCGCTCGCTGCCGGCGCTTTACGACCTCGACGTGCGCAAGAGGATCGTCGACGGCCACAAGGACTATCAGCAAATCCTCAGCTACTCGCAGCCGCCGATCGAATTGATCGCCAAGACGCCCGGGCAGATCGACGAGCTCTGCCGCCTGATCAATGACGGGCTGGCCGAGATCGTTGCCAAGGACAAGGATCATTTCCCGGGCTTCGTGGCGCAGGTCTCGCTTGCGGCGAGCGACGCCGGCGTCGGCGAGGCGCAACGCGCGGTCAACGAGCTCGGCGCGCTTGGCGTGCAGATCTACACCAATGTCGCCGGCAAGCCGCTCGACCGCCCGGAATACCGGCCGTTCTTCGCCAAGATGAGCGCGCTCGGCATTCCGATCTGGCTGCATCCGGTGCGCGGCGCCGAGGTGCCGGACTATATTTCCGAGCAAAAATCGCTCTACGAGATCTGGTGGACGTTCGGCTGGTCCTACGAAACCGCGACGGCGATGATCCGCCTTGTCTACTCGAAAATCATGGACGACCATCCCGGCCTGAAAATCATCACCCACCATTTCGGCGGCATCGTGCCGATGCTGGAAGGCCGCATCGGGCCCGGCAACGACGTCATGGGATCGCGCACCTCCGACACCGACTATCGTGAGCTTGCGCAAGAGCCTGAAGAAGCGCGTGCTCGATTACTTCAAACAGGATTTCTGGGCGGACACCGCTGTCTTTACCGCGGAACCGGCGACCAAGGCCGGCCTGGAATTCTTTCCGCGCGACAAGGTCGTGTTCGCCTCCGACTGCCCATTCGATCCGGAAGGCGGCACCATGTATCCGCGCGAGACGCTGCGGATCCTCGATTCCCTCGACTTGTCGCCGGCGGACCGGAAAAAGATCTACTTCCAGAACCTCGAAGCGGTGACCGGGCGCAAACTTGTAAAGTTGTGAGCAGGACTGCCGACGGTGCCCGCACGACGTTCGATGAGTGCGGGCTGCGAGCAAGCGGGGGGCGCCGGCCGCGGGGCATCAGCGCCTTCGCCCTGGCCTTGCTGCCCATGGCAGCGATCGCCGTCGCCGGCTGTTAAAGATGAGCTTGGCCCGCAGCGCAGGCCTCGGAGGCCTTTTTTTGGCCAAGGGTTACTGCAAGCAGCTGGCCTCACCCTTCCTTGGGGGGTGAGCGATCCCCTACAGTTTCGAGGCAGCCCCAAAGCTAAGCCTATAACACCCCATTTGAACCCTAAGCAACGGCACGGTCGACTGCCCTTTGCTGCTGTGCGCCGGAAGGGCCGACAAAGTCGGCTCGCAAACGCACGTCGTCGGCGCAGTCCAGAAAACGGAAGCAGGTTTGGCTCTACCCGAGACGGGATGTTTTAGTCGCGCGCCCGGTCCTGCGCCGTCCTCCTCAAGTATTTCGAATCCTGCGCTCTCGAACGCTCTGCGAACTGCAGCAGGATTTGCCAACGTCATAGCTGACTCGATCGTTGAAAGCGCCACGTCTCTCACGCACCGTGCCAAAGCCGACAATTGGCTGTTGAGAACCGTAGTGTCTGACCCCTGAACCTCCGCCGTTTGATGAGCTGACCCCGCACCGTCCCAAGCGCCCGTCGCGACCCTAATCTGCTCGTTTTCCTGAAGTAGCGCGTTGACGAAAAAAAATTGAAAAACAACCCCATGCACAGTAGCCTTTGTCTGATGTATGGGATGCTCTGGAACGGGTTATAGGCGTGAACGCATTGAGCAATCGAAGTGGTTCGAGTTCTTCCTTCATCTCCTGGATAATCAGCGCCTCGCTGAGCCGCTGCAGCGGGCGAGACTCGCGCAGGATCCGCTAGTCCATCGAAAGCGGGTTCGCGCGAACCAAGGCATCGCCTTCCCGCTCGCCCCGATGGGCACCTTCGTCAACTTAAGGGGCGCCGGCAAACCTGATCGAGACGGTTAACACGGGCGAAGCGCTCGCCAACGAACAAGGCAAGTTCGGCACCTGCGCGGTACGCGAGGAAGTGGCCGGTCCTTAAGTCCGGATAATAATTCAGAGTCTGAACAGTCTCGAATCGAGCGTAAACTAAGTGATATCAGCGATCCTAATTGATGGGCTTCCGCAACCCGATTGATCAGCATATTGAGGTCGGGCATGTTTGCGATCGGCAAGATAACGGATGGAACGAAGAGCAGCGTCTCTGCTGTCGAATCGAGCCATTGATTGCCGATGGCTTGCGTATGCGTCACGCGTGTTGTCCAGTCCGGAGGCAACTCATTGACCGGCAAGAGCCCAGGATCGCTGGAGCCGCAGGCAAAGTTGCTTTTTCTCATGGCCTCTTCTCACCGCTTCGATCAATGAGACCGCCACGTCGCGAACTTTCCGTTCTCCATGCCGATAAAGCTTCCGTAGGTTTCGTCTGCTGTAACAAATTGGCATTTGTTCTCGATTGCCAGGGCAAGATACACGCAATCGTAAGCGCATGGTTGAGTTCGATCGACATTCTCGTTGCGGTATCGAATAGGGACGCGTGGGAACTAGTGGTGAAAGTCCGACAATTCGATTCCCGTTGCCGTGAATCAAATCAATTGGTTAGTGGTCGTCCGCGCGGTACCCAATGTTGGATTCTGACCACTAGTCGGCTGATTCAGCTAGATCGAAGGGTATAGGTATTTAAGTTTGACACGAGCGGATTGGGTTGTGAATTGCCAGTCTGCCTTTGTGTGATTGGCATTTCGGTCGTGTTCCCAAGCGGCGATTTCCTCGATGAGGGTCTGTTTGTCGGCGATGCGGCGATCGAGACACTGAGCGGAGAGGACACCGAGTTCGGATTCCGCCAGATCGAGCCAACTGCCGTGCTTGGGCGTGTAGTGCCATTCGAAGCGCTCGACCAGTCGTCTGGCTTCGGCGGCCGGAAAGGCTTCGTAGAGTGACGCCTTGCTGTGGATGTTGAGATTGTCCTGGACCAACACGATAGTCTTGGCGTGTGGGAAGTGGCGATCGGCCAAATCTTTCAAGACGTGAGCGTAGTCCACGGCCGTGTGGCGATCCGTCACCTCGACGTGGCGCCAGCCTTCGAGCGGCGCGAACAGCATGAATAGGTTGGCGGTGCCGTTACGCTCGTACTCGTAGTCGATGCGGGCTGTACGTCCTCGTTTCATCGGGATTGGCGTGCGCATCTCGGCAACGAGTTGCTTCGAGGTCTCGTCCAGGCACACCAGCGGGTAATCGGGATTGTGCGGCCGCGTGTAGACGGCCAGCACATCTTCCATGGCGGCTACGAAGGCGCTGTTGGCCTTCGGCGGGATGACCCAGCATTGCCTGCGATGCGGCTTGAGACAGTTTTTTTGAGTGTGCGCCCGATCGTTGAGTCGCTTGCGCGCTCGACAATGCCGAGTTCCACGACCTTGCTCTCCAGCAGGCGCAACGTCCAGCGGGCGCGCCCCTTCGGCGGCTTGGAGCACGCCAGGGCGATCAGCTTGGCTTCCTTCTCGCCGTCGAAAATCGCAGCAACGGGCGGTGTCATGCGCCGTTTGCGGCTCAACACCGCTTCGAAGCCCTCTTCCACCAGTTGCTTGCGTACCCGGTAGATCATGGACGCACTGGTGTCCAAGGCCTGGATGATCCGGCTGTCGCTCCAGCCTTCGCCGGCCTCCGAGACATCGGCCTTCAACAGAATGCGCGCCTTCAACAGCCGCTTCGCCGGGCTCTTTCCTTTGCGGATCAGCGCTTGCAAATGCTCGCGTTCCCCCGCGCTCAACCGCACCACATACTTCTTTACCGAAATGTCCTTTCCCGCCATGCCCGCCTCCGTCGCCAAATCGCGACCGAAGCGAATCATCTATTCCTTTCAAATTAGTTGAAGCGAGCGACTAGTTCAATTTCGGCTACCTGAAGGCGCGGCGCCGCGCGCGCCCCGCACGGCCGCTCGACCGAGGCCGAGCATCGGGAAATTCTTCGGCAAGCCCAAGTTGGCGAAGTTGAGCCGTCTTTCGATACGTTGGCCGCCGACCTGCGGAAGCTGACGACGTCCACGGTAGCGGCGTCGGGATCGGGTGCTGGAATGTAATTTTAATCCCGAAAACTTGATCCGGGCCCGAGAAGACTTAACCAGTCCTGCGGCGCTACCGCCTCGTGCAATCCGCTCCCCTCCCGGCGCTTGCCCCAACATCACTACCGGGGGCGGAAGTATCGCCAATCCTTTTTGGAACGCCATTCTCATTATAACCAAGGAGTTCGTCAGGTCGGCGTTTGTCAAGCACACTGGCAGCGATGCGCAGAGTTCGACCGATCTCCATCGCGTCAATCGACGTCGGCCCAGTGCGCTTTTATGCAGAATTAGCAAGATTTGAGCCCATCAGTAAGACTTACAATTGGCCTTGATCACGTGGCCCATCTGGGATATTTTCCGATGGCTTGGCTGTCCTTAGCGAATTAGTGCGGGCCATCGCTTCCTGCGAAGGCATCGATCAGGAGCGCGTTGCGGCGGTCGCGCGGGCGGTCCGCGAGGCCGGAACTCATCGCGACCCACGGGCGCGGCACCTCGGCTGCGCGAATGACAGCGAAAGACGCTGCAAATTTGGTCATCGCCGCGAATACAGCGGAGACCGCGCGTAGCGCACCGGAAGCCGTCCGCCGCTATCGTGCGCTAGAGGCGCACAAGGGGATCGAATTTGGGCGCGTGCTGGACGAAATGATCGACGCCGCCGCGAGGCGAAGGCTAGCGGAGTATTTGCTCGATCTAGGCTTTGGGCCCGCTCGCAATTTACGCGACCAGTTCGGGCATGCGTTGAGACAGATCGCGATGCGAATCGAATTCACCCAAGGTCGGCCCACGGCGGTCATTGAGTGTCGAATTCCGAGCACGGCAATGCCGAAAGTTTTGGCGTTCTACCCCGCTCGGCAAGACCGCGAAAAAGATCGCCGCATCATCACGACGATCACGCATAAAACAATTCTAGCCGTGGGGTACAACTTATAGGGCGCCGTGACCGGCAGGTCGGCCCAGTGAGGAACTTTAAAGCGGTTCAATCACAGCGCGATCCTCTTTTTCCTGCCCGAGTCCGGACCACAACACTCGAGAGGAGATTGGTTATGGAAATACCAACAGAAGACACAGTACCTACTGGCGCAATAGTAGACAACAAAACAAGCGACGGCCTGAAGTTTCAGGTGTATCGGACCAGATCCAACGCCTACGTGTTCATCGACGAGCAAGATGCTCTTCGCGTTATGCCAGAATTCGGATCATCCGATCGTGATTTCGTTATCCCGCTCATCCGCCAGATTGCCAAGTTGGGTATCAAGGGGAACAATTTTGATTCAGAGGTTATTAAATTCGCGATCTCATTCGTTAGGGGCATCCGACCGCGGGATCCGATTGGTGCGCTGCTCGGCGCTCATATGGTGGCGGTGCACTTGGCACTGTTGTTTAACGTCAGTCGCATCAACCAAGCCCAATTCCTGCAATACAATGAAGAGGAAGAGAAAGCCGACCGTGCGGTGAGCAGGTTGGCGCGGACATCCATGGCGTTGGCGGAAGCATTTGACCGGCACCAGAACGGTGGCGAACAAAAGCTTACGGTACGACATATGACGGTCGCTGAAGATGGCCGGGCAAGCGCAGATAGTCCCACGCAGCTAGCAAAGACCTCAAAACGCCGAAAGCGCGGGTTTAAACACATGAGAATAAATGGCCATCAGACCGCTGCAAACAACATGAAGCGGCATGGGAAGTTCCCGCTGGAGAAAAACAAGTGACCTCTAATCATCCGCGCAATACGGGCCCGATGCGCTCGAGCCCGCGGTGTGGAGCAAAGACGCGATCTGGGAAGCCCTGTAACTCGCCGGCCGTTAGTGGAAGGAAGCGCTGTCGGATGCATGGCGGGGCTCCTGGATCGGGGGCACCGAGGGGGAACAAGAACGCGCTTAAGCATGGGCGATATACGCGTGAACGCATTGAGGAACGTCGGCAAACGCAAGCCATACTGCGCCAAGCGCGCGATCTGCTTCGAAGCATCCGATGATCGGCAACCAACGTCCGAAGTTCCGCCGCCTCTTCGGTGGGTGGGCGCACGTTACCCGCTGACGTCGGTCCATGCGGGTTATCAAAGGAGAGAATTAGCCCGGTGACTGTCAATTTGGAACGCCATTGCTGCCGAGCTGCGTGCGGACCGTCTATTTCTAAGCGTGATAAGTCGGGCGACACGGGCTTGACGATGGCTTCTACCAACGCGCGCAAGTCGGAGCCCTCAGCCGTTGTAGCGCTTATCAAGTCCTGAGCAGAAGCAGCTGCTTGAATGCGGCCGATAATTGCTTTGGCGAGGTCTTCGCGGGGGATGTCGCTCTTGATCGTTTGGACGCAAATCGAACCGGTCACAGCGAAAAGGTTCTTGATACGGTGCTTTAGTTCTCTGTTCAGGAGTGTGAGCCGTTCATCTTTGAGTTTGAGACTACGATGGATACTGTCCGCATAAATCGCCGGTGCGATCGCCATACCAGCGATTATCACGAATAGAGCAGCGGCGAGGATTTGGAATTCGGGGAGGCTGTTGTCCGGCGCAGCCTATACTGCGCCGGTTACCGCTGAGGCAAACAGCAATACGAGGGTCGGCCACAGGCCGCAGGTGGAGGCTGACGCCAAGACGGCTGGAAAAAAGTGATGAAGGGCAAGCGTCAGGGCATTATTTGGTCGAGTAGGAGCCGTGCTGCCAAGGCCAATCCATACAGAAGGGTCGCCAAAGCGAAGCCGCGAACCGGCCGATCAACGTTATTGCCTATTTGTCTGTAGAAGAATCGCAGGCGTTGGAAACCCAGGTTGGGGAGCTGACCCGGTACTTCCGCAATCGGCTTCGCCTCCACTTTGGAGGTCTTTACAGCCGGCTTGGAAATGCCGACGATTGCAGTCAACTTGCCCTGCTGGTCCCGAACTGGGTAATCGGTGACATCAATTAAGGCCGGATTTCAGATTGGTCATCCCCCTGGCGGTACGCGCAGCAGTAAGATTGGCCAAATTTGAGGCGGGTATTACCACACTCGCTGTGGGGCTACTCGCACTTGCCAATTCAAGAACCCTTATAACAGTCCTTGGATGTAATTCTAACTAAGAAACAATCACCGTTCAGCCCCTTCAAGTGTATTTAGGAGAGCAATCCGCAAAGCGCGTGCTGAGGGGTATTTCCTCGAAGGACCCTTAATGGCGGCATCCATTAGCGGCATCGATTGCCATCTTGTTCAAATCGCCCCAGACACGCGTCGCCGCGTTACCCTTGAACATCGTACGGATACCATTAACGACACCGTCGTGGTGACCGTCACGAACGATCGCCTGAAGGACTGCCCGCGTTTCTTCAACGTCGGCATTTGTGCTTTCTAGCCAGCACTTGTTTGATTTCGTGCGCGATCGATCCTGTCATGGCAACCAACTGGTTCATGCGCGCGAAGAGCGCAAGCTCGGTTCGCGTCTCTAGGAGCGCGTCCTGAGCCTGCTTTTTTCCGTAATATCGAAGGCTATCCCGAACGGGAGCTGCGTGCCGGATTTACGATCCGTAATTGCGAAGACATAGAGATGTATGATTGGTGGCACGTCAGCCAAGCGGATCGGTGTGTATTCGTGGAAGTTGCTTTGCTCGATGCCACCGTCCTTCTTGCGATAAGCCGTGAAAGCCGGCACACCACTCGCGCCATTCAGTAGTGCCGGTGTCGAACGGACAAGCCTGAATGTGTTTAGCGTGTTTTGCCGCGTTCCGGCCGTGCTCATACGCGGAGAACATGGTCAGCGGTGCCCAGTGAGTCAAATGGCGCGGTGCGCCAAATCGGCCAACGGCCGCGCGTTCATACGACGCCAGAGCGCGGCTTCGTAGCTGCGACAAGCCGCATGAGCCTCTGATTCGGACCTATGCTCGGATAAGACCTCCATTGTGGTCTCACGGAACGATGACCACTTCGAAGTTACAGGGTTGAAGGCGACTCCAAAAATGGCCGAATTTGCTTTGCTCGAATGATGTCTTTGTAACTGCGATGCTGCATGGCGGTCTCCATCGATTGAGCTCAGCGTCTCACTGCAAGCTGATTTGATCTAGCTTGCAACGCCGGACGATCCGTCAGCGTTGGTCGCTGCTGTAACGTTAGCCCCGGCGCCGGTGGGAGGTAGGGGGACGGCGCGCCGGGGGCGACGCGAGGTCCACTGACCCATCAACAACCAACACAATGGGCGGGAAAGGCGGGAGACAACAGCCGTCTGAGAGGACAGATAGCTAAACCATGGATTACTGTCCGTTGTCATTGGGCCGCCCAGCAAAGGCGTCGCGCACGCATAACGTGCCGAATTAGCTGCGAATCTGAGCGCCGGGTTCCTTCGCGCTAATCATGGCCTTCGTCGCTATTTTTTGGTGCCGCCCTAAACCAGGTGGGTATGGCAGCAAACTACAACGGTATCGCATGATACGCGCGTGCAATAAATGAAAACCCTCAAGTGAGCGATAACGGAAAGTATAGCGGCTATGAACGAGCGGCCGCATCTGCGCAATCAACCTGGCCAGCAAACGCGTCAACAAATCTTCGGAGCCGAACCTCCAAGTGCCAGTCGAAGGGGCTGGAGATTATCATGGATCACAACCTGCAGGTCCTTCTTGCCATCGGCATTTCTGCCGCGTTGTGTCTCGCAACGTGGATCTGGGCTCGCCGTTGCAGGACCAGTTTTTTCTCACCCGATGGCGTTGGACGACGCTATTGAGCTCGGTAGAATTAAACGAGGCGACCTTGTCGTCATGCTTGCGTCAGGACTGGGATGGAATCAAACCGCGGTGGCGGTTCGCATGATCGTTTAGCTAATAGATGTCGTTAGAGTGGCGATTTCGCCTCGTACCACCTGGAAGCCGTTCGGCGAGGTGATTTTCGGGATCCGGTGGCTGACAAACTCCCCTGAGACAAGTGACCGCGAACCTCTTTGCGAGGAAAATTTTGTTTCGTGCGGTGACCTCGAGCTACAATCGCGGCTCATCTTGATCACGTACGCGGTGTGGACGGTGTCCCTTATTTACGAGCGCCCAGCGCGCGATTTTTCGTCGGATTCTCTCCCGAATTTGCGGCTTGTCGCGGTGGCGGTCTTTGTCCCTTGGCGAGGGGGCCGAACAGGGGCTCGGAATGGCACCCGCGCTGATGAGTGTGTGTGCGGTCGACAGAGGTGAGCGCTGAGGTAAAAGCTCTCCGAATAAGTAGGCGAACTGTCGCTAATTGCTGCCCCTGATGCAGCTAATGCATAAGTCCTTGATTTTGTTAGCTGGCGCGCCGCTCAGAATAAAACTGCGAACTCATATGTAATTGAAATTGCTATATAATTTATTGCGATCGATTCTATTGGGAGCGCCATCTCATCTGCCACGCCCCACTTCGGCGAATAGGCGGCGCAAAACGCGTCTGCGGATCTCTCACATCGGCCCAGCGTCCCTGAGGACCGCGATCGTCCGCAATGCGATATCGCGCATCAATCCGATCTCCGTCACATCCTGTCCGTCGACGAGCGCTTTTGCAACGATCGCGAGCTCGCGCCAGCATAGGTCGGCCTCCGGTGGAGCCTCGCGCATCCATAGGGCCGTGCGCAAAACAATGTCAGCCCATCTGTCACGATGTCGCGCAATGACGCTCTGCAATAGATACGTAACAAGTTTAGCACGATCACGGCCGCGGGCGCGCTCCACCGCTTGAGCGACCTGCGGGTCGTCCTCGAACCAGGATTGTGCGACGGCCTGCAGCTCGGCAAGTTCGTTGCTTTTCCGCAGCACCGATGCGAGCGTGGCGGGCTCACACATCGCCTTGGGGACCTCGGCGATCAGCCCGGCGAGCGTTTCACCAAAGGCCATGCGCGCGGGTTGCCAATCGGCACCGCCGATAGTTTCGGCGACCTGGAGTAGGCCGAACGGCGGCGCTTCCCGTTTCTCGATAATGAGCGCCAGTTCGTGCGCCACGATGCGATCGAGATATGATCGGGATACGGTAAGCGTAGGGGTATCCATCCCGGCGGCGGCGAGAACTCGTCTCGATCTTGCGGCGCGATTCCGGCTCGCCGCTCCAGGCATCCGCTATCCCGCCTTTGGTCAGGACCGACGATATCCGCTTTTTCCGTCCGGCCGGGGATATCAGCAGGAATCCCTGCGCTGTGGCACCGTCGACGGCGGTGGCGACGATTGCCTCGATGCTGCCAGCCTCCCATGGCGCGCACTCGATCCCAGCCGCCCGCGCCTTGCGTATGACCGCGTCGACTTCGGCTCGCTCGTTCTCGGGTCGCCAATTGCGCATTGCGATCAGCCGCCGGACACCTGTCGGCGTCAGCGAGGCGGCGACCTGCGCAAGCGCGCCGGCAACCGCCCGGCGCACAGTCGAATTTGGGTCGAGCAGGAACAGAACCGCGGCGCCACGCGCCTCGGGGATGCCAGCAAGCGCCAGGCCCACGGCCAAGGCGCTGCGGGTTTCCGCCGGCATGGCATGACCGCTTTCGATCAGCGAGCCCACGGCCAGGAACGGATCGCCGTCGCAGGCTTCGAGGATGCCGGCGAGAGCGGCGTGGACGTCGGTCGGAAGCGGTCCGTCCTCGTCCGGGTCGACGGGCTGCCTTGCCGACGCGGCGGCAAGCTCAGGCGAAGCCGGGATTTTCGACTGGTGCAGGGCTCCTCCCACAAAGGCAAGCATGCGGCCGTCGACGTTTCCGGCCTCGACCTGCGCGACGACGTCGGCCTGAAAATCCGCGATCAGTTTGGCTGCGTCCGCGTAGCCGCGATCGGTGCGATAACGTAGATGCTCGAGCAGCCGCTGCAGCAGAAACAGATAACCGATCGCAAGCGGCTCATCCTGGCCAGCCGGAGGCATGTGGCGAGCCGCGCCCGTGAAGGCGGCAAAGATTTCGCGTGGGGAGCTTTCGCAGTACCGATCGAAGGCATCATTGAACGGGGACGGTCGACCCTTGGCGATCGCCTGCGCGATCCGTCTCGCATGCTCATCCGTCGGCGAGGATTTTGGCTGGGTTCGGCTCATCGAGGCGCCTCCGCGAATCATTGCAATGATAGCCGGGAGTTGGCCTCGTTCCTTTCGGAGCTGGCGATATCCACTCACAAAATCCGCGCCCTTGGCGTCGGACAGGCTGAAAAGTAATTATCCGGCTTGGCGGCCTCCTGCAATTCCGCCCGCACTCTTCTAACGATTTGATCGCTTGACTATCGCGCAGCGAGTGCGCTCGATGTGACCACCTGGCCGGAAAACAAATCGCGCGCACCCAATATCTTGTAACCAATTGACTGATAGCCAATGCGGCGTTTCGCAGCCATGCGGGCCAGAACCGGCACTCTCATGTCGACATAATCATATATGATCACCTCGCGCTTGGCGTCGTTGAGACGGTGCAATCGGCCGGCATACTGGGCAAGTGTGCCTTTCCATGCAATCGGCATGGTAAGAAAAAGGGTATCGAGGCGGGAATCATCGAACCCCTCACCGAGGTAGCGTCCGGTCGCGACTATGACACGTTCCTCGGCCTGGGGAATTGCTGCGAGCCGCGCGGCGATGTCGCGGCGCTGCTTCTCGCTTTGCCCACCGCGCAATACGATCACATGCCTCGCGAAACGCTCGAGACGCTTTGCAATGGTCTCCAAGTGGGCGGTACGTTCGGTTATAACGACAGGTGAGCGGCCAGCTTCCAGCGCATGCAAGACATCATCGAAAATCAGATCATTGCGCACTTCATCATCGACCATTTCCTTGAAAACATCCTGGATGGAAAGAGAAGAGGTGTCCACTGCGGCTTGAAGTTGGAAGCGGGTATCCCTGATCCGCACCACGTGATCGAATGGGCGCTTGGCGGCCTCATGCTTTTTGGTCTCTGACTCGGCTCTGGTCCGGAGTTTTATCAACTGCGCGCATGGTGCTTGCGATATATACGATTGTAGTGGCATGAGTTCCGGGCCCTGGCAGTCAGAAAACCACATGTTATCAATAGGTTATTCAGTAAATGTGTGTCCTGGCGGGGTAAAACCTCCCGCTACGCAGCTGCCCGGCTATACTGGATTCAGGGATGACAGGATTGATTCGCTTGGCCAGCCATTCCCTCTGGCTGGAGTAGCGTCATGCGTGAGGCCAAGAACATCGCGCAAGTGAGCACGAACTGCTGCAGCTCATGCCACTAACTGGCCAGCCATCCCCTCTGGCTGGAGTAGCGTCATGCCTGAGGCCAAGAACATCGCGCAAGTGAGCACGAACTGCGCAGCTCATGCCACTACTGGCCAGCCATCCCCTCTGGCTGGAGTAGCGTCATGCCTGAGGCCAAGAACATCGCGCAAGTGAGCACGAACTGCTGCAGCAGGATTAAGGTGCTCTAGGAGCCGATATAGCTCTTCGTCATGCGTGAGCAACAAGACGTCAATTGAGAAGTGAATCGGATGCGCCAACAGTGCCGCCAAGAACATCGCGCAAGTGAGCACGAACTGCTGCAGCGGATTAAGGTGCTCTGGGCAGCCGATACAATGGTAAGCGGCGCCCGGTTTGGCGCCGCTCAGCGTTCTGAGGGCTACCCCCGTCGATGCCGCTATGCCGATCATCGGCGCCGGCGTCAGGTCTCGCAGGTGTGCGCGTCTCCGGCTGGCCCCGGGGATCAGCGCCGGGCGTCCCAGCATGCTGCTTTCCCGCTGCTACGGCGTCAGGTCTCGCAGGTGTGCGCGTCTCCGGCTGGCCCCGGGGATCAGCGCCGGGCGTCCCAGCATGCTGCTTTCCCGCTGCCACGTCACTGCGAGTGCTCTCGCCCGAGCGCTGTGGCGGCACCGGCGATACCAAAGCTCTCCGCTGCTTGAGTGCGTCAAGCGTGCCGGGCGGATAAACGCGTGGAGATCGTCCGACGAGCTTCATCATTTGCTCAAGTTCGGCAGCGTTCGTCCCCGAGCGTCCAGGGTGCTGCCCCAGCCGGTATTCGGCCGCATCAACGGCTAGTTCTCTGTTTTTCGCTTGGATCGCGTAGATCTCAAGTGGACAGCTGACGCAGGTTCTTCGCTCATTCGGTCGGTCTTACCTTCGCTAAGAACTTCTCGAACGCGGCACGACCTTTCTTGCCGGTCTGCTCTTCGACCTTCTGGAGGATCTCATCGACGGAGCGCGGCTTGGATCCGTCCCGGTGGGAAACGTCGGCTTGCACCCTCACGATCTTAGACAAGCCAACGAGCGCGGTGAAATACGCTAGCGGGTTGGTCTCAAGAGCCCAATCGAAGATGGTGTATCCCTTCTCGTCATAGTGGCGCTGGAAGTCGCCGAGAAATTTGCCGCTAAGCACCTGCACATTGCTGTTTCGCCGGACAACTACGGGATTGTTGATCCCATCCTGTAGCGGCGGCTTAATCTCGACGGCGGTCTTTTTAGAGCCCTTGCGGGATCTCCTCGGCCGCTCAATCCGAAAAGCTAACCGGCTTGCGGGATCAACCAGCCCATAGCGCGGCGCCGAGTTGCGGAAGTAGTTGGCGATGTAAAGCCGCAGCGCCGACGCCAATGGACACTTCGGGTCCTTCGCCGCAACAACGCCCTCAATGAACGCTTTCGCTGTCAATCCGCACTCGGCCGCAATCTCTCGTAGCCAGCCCCAATACGCTGGCTCTAGCCGGACAGAGGTCGGATGACCGTTGATGATTATTCTTCTGGGTTGAACGTGAGACGGCATCAGAACAAGCTTGGCACGGCCATTCTTCTCAATTGACGTCCTGTTGCTCACGCATGACGCTACTCCAGCCAGAGGGAATGGCTGGCCAAGCGAATCAATCCTGTCATCCCTGAATCCAGTATAGCCGGGGAGGTTTTACCCCGCCAGGACACACATTTACTGAATAACCTATTGATAACATGTGGTTTTCTGACTGCCAGGGCCCGGAACTCATGCCACTACAATCGTATATATCGCAAGCACCATGCGCGCAGTTGATAAAACTCCGGACCAGAGCCGCAATTTGCCGGACTCCGATAAACTCCCGACGCATGGGCGGCCGCGGCTGCGGCTGCGGCTCTAGGGTGCCCCAGGGGGGGGAGACCTTTTGACCGGTCACCATCCCCGAAAGTCAGTGCCCCCTTCGCCACCCTGCGGGGGCTGGGTCATGCTCCCACCGTTGTTGCTCCGGGTTCCAGCGGCATTCGGCGAACAAGCGGTTCAGGTCGGGCAGCGAGCGGTCGCCGTTGACGAAGAATGCAAGGCGTTCACAGTCAGCCTCGCCCGGCCACTTGCCCGTCCACGGTTCGGGGCGCGGATCATTCGGATCGAACCCGACGCAGCCAAGCGCCTGCCCGCCGCAATGCGGACAGCGTTCTACGTCGCAGCCGTCCTTGTGCTTCTCGCCGACAGGCACGCCGCAATCGGGACAGTTTTTCATCGTGCTCGCACCTGTCACTTGTCGCCCCGTCCTAGGTTCGCGAACTGAACCAAAGATTGAGCCGCCAAAGCGGCGTGCTTACACCAACAAGCAGGGGGGGTCAGTCCAACATACCCCCCCTGGCGAGGCGGAGAGTCAAGTGCAGAGTTTCACCCATGCGGCCACACACGGCAGCAAAGAAGCGCCGACAAAAAATTCAATGAGGCGGGAGGCGAGCTGTTGGAAGCAGAGCGCATCGCGAGCGCATCGCGCCGATGTAATTGGCTAAATCTTTGATGTTAGCCATAAGGAACATTCTGTGCCGTCAGCGTCGAGCCGCCGAACTTGGTGAGTGGGGCCTCACGGACTCACCTGGGCGCTCGCCAAACGGCTCGGGATGTTGAGGCCCCGCTCGAACGGGCGCACTTCACGCAATTGGCTCGTCCTGTGCTCCCGCTGCCAGCTCGTCGAAATACCGGTGGCGATGACGGCTAGCACCGCTGCCAGCCCAATGACGCAAATGATGCAGATCGATGCGCGTGCCATCGTACGATTACTCTGTGTCGCGTATTCCTCCGAAGCTACGCACCGAATCAGTTAACAAAAACCTTAGGTCCTCAGACACCGAACGGTATCCCGGACGGGTGCGGCGAAAGGTTGTGCGGGTTTCTGGAAAACCACACAAACCCTTGTCGAGGCGAAGGGTCATCAATGCCGTATTGGCGGCTCCCGGATCATCGCAAAAGAACTCCAGACCGAGCCGAGGCGATCTTCGAGAGCGACCGATTTGCAGCGCAAAGGAGTTAACTTTTTATTTACGATAACGGCTTATGAAACGGATGCCTTCTGGCTTCGTCTGAACATGGAATGGGCTCCGGTCGCTGAACACATCGGGGCCCGTTTCATTTTTGGTCGAGCCTACATTCTCGCCTCGGCTCGACCGAAACCGCGAACCGCGCCAGCGCACGAGCGACCTCACTGAGGCACTGGAGGCATGCGGTTATAGCCATCGAGAATGCGCGCTTGCTCCGCGAGCTTCGCGAACGAACGGGCCAGTTGGAAGCACAGTCCCAGGAGCTCGCCAAGTTAAACCAACAACTCGAACAGCGCGTCAGCGACCAAGTAGACGAAATCGAGCGCATGAGCAGACTGCGGCGGTTTCTGCCTCCGCAGGTGGCTGATCTGATCGTTGCATCAGGCGCGGAGAAACAGCTTGAGAGCCACCGTGGCGAGATTACCGCGCTCTTCTGCGATCTACGCGGCTTCACCGGGTTCACTGAGAGCGCCGATGCGGAAGACGTGATGGCCTTGCTGCGCGACTACCATGCGGCTATCGGCGAACTCGTCATCAGATACAGCGGCACGCTCGAACGATACGCTGGTGACGGCGTGATGGTGGTCTTCAACGACCCGATGCCAGTGGAGAACCCGGCGCTCCAGGCTGTGCTGATGGCACTTGAATTGCGTGATGCTCTTGGATCGTTGACGGCGACGTGGAGCCGCCTCGGGCATGAGATTGGCTTCGGCATCGGCATAGCGCATGGCTTCGCTACGCTCGGGACCATTGGGTTTGAGGGGCGCTTCGATTATGCCGCCATCGGGACGGTATCCAATGTCGCCTCTCGGCTTTGCGATGAAGCCAAGCCGGGTCAAATCCTCATCAGCCCGCGAGTGTTGATGAAGGTCGAGCATGCCGTGAAGGTCGAGCCCGTCGGTGAGTTCGAGTTGAAGGGGATTAGGCGACCTATGGCGGCTTACAATGTGGTAGCCGCTTCATCGTCCAAAGTTTGAAAGCGGAATACGGCAGCGAGCGCTAGCGCTGTGGCGGCTGAAGCTGATCGAAGCAACGGAAGTTGAGCTACCGCGCAGTCAGCTCGCCCGATAGTGCCCGGCCAAGAAAAGGACTAAGCTTACATTCGGCTGGGGCACCGGAGAGGAGTACACTCGATGTGCGACTTCAGCCTTCATGCTGTTAGGTCTCGGCCTGCGAAGGTCGGCGATAAGCTAACCACCCACATGTTCAATTTGGGCACAGGGGGCTTCTGCGCACCCGAAGATATGGGAATGGCAGTTTGTCTGCTTCCGGGCACTGAGTTGTCCTTCGCGAACGAAGTTAGGCAATGGTCCAACTGGCTGCGCCCATGGAACGAAAAGGTGATCAGCTACAGGACTGCGATCTTCAGACAGATCAACAAGGACAGGCGGGCCACCCATCACGATGCGCTGGAATTCCCAAACGGCGAAATCGTTCTTCTGACAACCCTGGTAGAAGGCCAGCAGGCAACGGTGCTGCAACTACCAGCGGAGCCTCAGAAAGCCCAACAGGAACCGGCTGCTAGCCGCGCTGTCCCGATGGACTGCGCTGACGTGATCGGCTGAGCAGTCAAGCTAAATCGTGAGAGGGCCCCACTTGCGTGTAATCATGGGACCCACCAAACGGGCGCAAGAAAAGTCCCGACGAGGTGCCGGGACTTCAAAGTTCTTCCATCAACAGAAGAGGGAGAAATTCAGAATTGCGCCAGGATAGCGAAAGCTAACTTCAACGCGAGAGTACTTTGTTACCGGCGCAGAGTTTGTCCGCCCCTATTGCATAAAGGTCACACCAGCTAGCACTACTTTGGCAGATTTACTCACGCTGCTTTTCCTCGCTGATCCAGGATCGGCAGTACGGACATCGCTGAGGACTTGATCGCATGATGAGGTCGACGATGGCGTGGCGAACCGCCGGCAACGTCGGTTGAGGGGGCGGGCCGTTGATTCTTTTTTCCCCGCCTCACTTTTTTGAGCCGGCGATGTTGGAGGAACGCGTAAGCAATCATCGCCATCAGCGCATGACGATGAAGGCCGTGCCAAGACCTTCCCTCGAAGTGGTCGAGCCCGAGTTCCTCCTTCAACTGTTGATGGGCCTGCTCGCAAATCCATCGTGCCTTGATCGTCGCAGCTAAGCTGCGGAGGTCCATTCCGGCGGCCAAGTTGGCGAGATAGTATTTCTTCTCTCCCGACGCGCGGTGCTCGCCGATCAGCCAAGCCTCGTCCCCTGGAAGATGCTGCTGCCCCTTGTCCCATATCCGCTGGGGAGGACCGTCGGCAGTACGCACACGGACGGCGGCAAACCGGGCTTTGAGCCGACCCTTCGTACCGCTGCGCCAACTCACAGTTCTCCACTGCGCACTGGCCAACATGTCTTCAGCTGCTGTCGATAGACTATCCGGCACGTGCCGTTTACGTGGCCGGCCTCGAACTTTGGTAACTGGCCAAATGAGCTGTACCCCAACAGGGTACACCTTGAGGTGACGAGGGATGCCAACCGCCCAGGCAAGCTTGCGGGCCGTCAGCCCTTGACGGAAAGGCGCACTGAGACCGTAACCGGCATCCGCCAGCACACAGCGGAAGCGCACGCCGATCGATATCAAGCGATCAATCTCCGCCAGTGCGATCTCGGGCTTTGTCCGTGAAGTTCGATATTCGGCCGGAACACCAGCTCGCTTCAGCCGCCGCCGATCGTTGACCCAACTGTCTGGAAGGAAAAGCCGCAATGCCACCATCACCGGAACTTCGCCGCGGGCGAGCGTCAGTGACACCAGAGTCTGGCAGTTGGCGGTCTTGCCTAGCGCTGAAGCGTATTGCGCAGCGACGCCGACCGAGTGCGTGCCCTTCTTCGGCACCGCCGTATCGTCGATTACCAACACGGCGTCGCTGCCACCAACGAGCCGATCCGCTTGAATGAGCAGCTCTGTCTCCAATGGCGCCGCGTCCCAGACGCCAGCCGCAACAAAATGATGCAGCTGGTCGTAATCGCCAGGCGCAAGCCGCTCCGCCATTGGCTGAACGCTCTTGCGATCGCCGGGTCCGATCAGCCCTGCCACATAAAGCGGACACATTCGCCGCCGCGATTTATGGCCCAGGCGATCCAAGAACGGCTTGAGCCATCCTCGAAGCTCGTCTTCCCAATTCGACGTTGTGCCTACCATGGTCGGCCCTCCAAAAGCCGACCACCCATGAATCATTGAAAAACTGATTTGGGAATCCCGTGCCGCTAAAAATCTGCCAAAGTAGTGCTAGCCTACTAATCGTCATGTGGCTGACGTTGTAGGACCTTGCGATTGCGGTCAGCGTTTCCCCGGAGGCGATCCGGGCTAGGGCTTCCGCCAGCTGATGCTTGGTGAGCTTGGGCTTCCGGCCGAACCGAACGCCCCGAGCTTTCGCACGAACCCGGCCCTCCTCAGTCCGAGTGAGGATCAGATGGCGCTCGAATTCCGCGAGGCCACTAAGGACCAAGAGCATCAAGCGCCCATGTGGCGTGGTCGTATCCGCCCAAGGATCACCTAATGATTTGAACGTTGCGCCAGCCTTCGCGATTTCGTCGAGGGTGTTCAGGAGGTCCCGCGTTGAGCGTGCTAGGCGATCGAGCTTGCTCACCAGCACCACATCGCCAAGGGCTAGGGAGCCCACCATCCTCGCCAGCGCAGCCCGGTCGGTCTTCGCTCCCGATTGCTTCTCACTGAACACGAGCGAAGCTCCGGCATCCCGCAGGAGTTCATGTTGAGCCTCCAGTGTTTGTCCATCTGTCGATACCCGAGCGTAGCCCTTCACTGCCATAACCGCTTCCTCATTCGAGCTTGGTTGTGTGCATGAGTTATGTGCAACGGAAGTGCCTGCTACACAGGGCTTTGTGGGTTGCACGTAACTTTCAAGTTTCGTTCAGCGATCCTGGCCCTGGCTTGCGCGACCAACCAAGGACCGATCATGGCGTCTGCTTGGGCGCGGAGTTGCGCCACTGAGTAAAGCCCGACCTCATCTCCTCGACCCCTGATCCCAGCCTTGACTGCCTCCAGCGAAAGCCTACGGACCTCGACGGTAAGTTCTAGCTGGCGATGCCAAGCGGCCTTCTACTTTTCACGTTTGGCTCGTGCCGCGGCTCTAGCTGCTTTCATTCTCTCGGCGTAGGATGGCGTAGCCTCGACCATCACTGATCACCTCGTGGTTTGGGTTAGAGCCACCACAACTCGGCATGCTGTGGTGGCTCGCTTTACTTTATCAGATCACACTCTCGCTTGCGACGTTTATCTGCTCAGCATGACGTTATTTGTTGTTAGATATCTGTTTCGTTTTTCGTTGTTTGTTAGATCACGTCGGCGATGTGGTGCTTTGCTTCAGATCTGCTTGAGGGGTGGGGGCACCCTCAAAATCGCGCCCTGCTGACGGCGCATTGGTGCTTCGCAAATTGTGTGGAAATTCGAAGGGTATGGGTCCTTCGCCCTCAGCCGAGTTGTTCAATCGACTTCAACAGATCAGGTATCGAACTGACAATTGTGTGGTTGAATTTGGTCGGGACAAATTCAGCCTGGAATTTCCGTTGGGCTGCAGTTATTGCGGCCGCGCCACCGGGTTGTCCGGCGGCAATCAATTGGCGAGTTTCGGCGGCCCACTCTTTTGCTGCCTGTATGGAGGGGGTCTGCAGGAGCCCAAGCATTTTCGTAAGAACATCCAATGCAATTGTCATAACGTGTTTGCCCTTCTGGCGATCAACAACTTATGCTGCGGTTGGCAGGCCCTGAATGAACTCGCGGCCCTTTGGCGTCAGTGTTAGCTTCAAGGTGTCGTCTGAGAGGACTGGATCGTCGGGTAACGCAGAGGGGTAATAAGGGCCTGGGAATACTCGGGTGTCACGATCCCATCGTCGATGAGGTACTTAAATAGTAAAGACAATCGCTCGGAGATTGCAACTGCAGGGATGGCCTCTGCATCTTCTGCCAGCTTCTTCTGAAACGTCTCTATGATCCAGCGCTCCAGGTCTGAGAAGCGCCCATTCAACATCATCAACTTCGACTTGACTTGCTCAAGGCTAGCTCGATTGATGTGACGTGGGTCGCTGGTGTTCTTCTTCCGCGCGTGGCAGACCGCGCAGAGCACGATCATGTTATTAAACTCGTGTTTACGCACCTTGGGCCATTCAACAATGTGATCAATCTGCAGTCCCGATGTCTCCTTGCAGATGGCACAGCGATAACCAGCCTTGATCATTAGGCTTCGTTCGAGGTCCGCCGGGATATCGGGTCGTTTGTCGGGCATTAATCTGCGTTATTGCCGTCGTTGTGATAGCGAGCGAACTCCTTGGAGATGCTCCCGCTACTGGTGGCCATCGCCCAGGGATATCGGTGACAGAAGTTGACGTGGCGCTCGCCACCAAACCCATCATTGAAACTAGCTCTCCCCTACACATAGAGATACTTGGCGCCACTAACGTTGGCTTGGTTGACTGCGTTTAGTGTAATTCCCTCGCTTCCTTGAGGGACCTCTGCGCCAATCGGGACCAGGCCGGGGGTTGTCCTGGGCAGGTCATTATCAGAAAGGATAGGCGTGACCCACTCGGCGTGGCGGACCTCGACCTTCTTAACGACACTGACGAACTTGGTGGCGGGAAGTTTGCCAACGTTCTTGAAGGCGACGTGGCCGATCAGATCGCCGGTAGTGCTTGGCGCAATGCCCAGGGGCTCGACGCTCAGATAGGCACGCTGGAGAATTTTGGTGTCGGCACGCTGTCGCCAACCAACCCAGAAAAGGGCAATCGTGAACAGGGCAATAACTGCCGTCGCAACTGCCGAAATCCAATCAGTAACCGTCACTTGAGTTCTTCCCACGGGTGTAAAGACACAGTCACTTCATCATAAATGATAAAGTAGGCTTCCGCACTCTGAGCAAATACCGATGAGCGCCGACGACCGGTCCCACGAAGAGACCGACGACCCGCTCTACGCCGACCGGGAAGGCCCAATCTTTAGATCAACATTAACGTACTGAGGCGCCAAGTCTGCCCTGACACTTGGTCTGTGGTAGTCAACTGACAACTTGTTCACCGGCTTGCCAAGGCAAGATGGGATCCCCGTTCAGAACATACATGGACGCATTGCGCGTCTTAGCTAAGACGCGCAATCCAAATCGCGTCTTGTTGATCGAGAGGAATATTGATCGCTATCTGCAGATTGAGAGCGGCGGGAAGGAACGTGGGCTTGAGCGGCTGCGCGTAGCTATTCACAACGAAGAGGCCGAAGGGCGCGAAGGCGAGGATTGGAGCGTCGCGAAGGAACACGTTCGCTCACTGCTCCGCAGGATGACCTAGCACAACTGCTGATCCGGGTAGTTTGCGAAATCGCGCCAATCTAGCGCCGTGCCGAAATGAACAACGACTGGTCCCACGAGGAAACCGACGACCCGCTCTACGCCGACCAGCGCAACTTCTACAAGGTTTGATGTTGCGCACGCGTTCCACATCAGTTCGGCCTGCGTTCCGGCCAGATTTGATTTAGATCACATCCTTGCAGACCTAGTTCACTCGCCGTTCTCCGAGCACTCGGTAACGACGAATGGCTCCGCGAACAGCCCCACTAATCGGATCGCCGTAACTCTCATCGGGTGGAGTGCTGCTCGGCAGTCAATCCTCGAAGTGTGTCCGGTTCAACTTCTGCTGCGCCACCGCAAACGTCGCAGCGACATCGGCCGCTTCCATGGCACTGTTCGCAGATACCGATGATGACGCCCGCGAAGCACCTGCCGCCAGAACCGCTACAGACAGGGCAGGCGATTGTCCTCTGGCCATGGCATTTAGGACATAAGGTTCTTGTTGGCATCGCTCGACCTCTGAGTTCAGAATAACACAGAGGGAAAACGTAGGTGAGGTTGCTGGGTTCATATTGATCGAGATCAAGTGAACTGCCGGCTTAGCTCGATACTTTGCAGCATCTTCCTCCGAGGGGAACATGCACCCTGTGTCCGTGGTCGAACTTGCCTCGCTGCTAGTTGCCGCCTTAGGCGTCGCTTTCATCGGCTGGGCTGTTGTGCGTCTCACATCGGGCAAATAGCTGCGCTTCCATGGCATTCGCGATTGGCCGAGCCACTGCGCAAGATTAACGAAAAGAAAAGCCCCGACACAGTGCTTGGGAGCGGGCCGAGGCAAGGCGGGCGACCTCGTCTAGCTGGCGTGTTCGCCAGCACTCGCGCCCGACCATCTCCGGGAGAAGCTACACCGGGCCAAGCAAGCCGGAAGCAAGGCGTTGCCGAAGCGGGTCGACGCGTGGCTCAAGACCCGGACGGAGACTCACCAAGAGAGGCGCGAGGCACACGGTAGATGTACGCCAGCGCCCCGCCAGTGCCCGGCGTTCGACAGGATTATCCATCTGCCTCTTCCGTCGTGCCCAAACTCAGCGCCGTCGAGCTCGAGCAGGTGATCAAGCTCGTCTGATCTTAAGTGGACAACTGACGCAGGTTCTTCGCTCATTCCGTCGGTCTTACCTTCGCTAAGAACTTCTCGAACGCGGCACGACCTTCCTTGCCGGTCTGCTGTTCAACACGCTCAAGAATCTCATCAATGCTTTTCGGCTTGGATCCATCCCGGTGGGTAACGTCGGCTTCTACCCTTACGATCTTCGAGAGCCCGACTAGGGCCAGAAAGTATTGCAACGGATGGTTCTCGTAGACCCACTGGAAGATCTTGTAGCCCTCCTCGTCATAATGCCGCTGCAGGTCACCTAAGAACTTGCCGCTGAGCACCTTCACATTGCTGGCTTGGCGGACAACTACGGGATTGTTAAACGTGGATACAATCCCATCCTGTACCGGCGGTTAAATCTCGACGGTTAGCTCCTTGCGTTTGCGTGCCATTTCAGCGGCTTCAGTCTTTTTGGAGCCGTTGCGGGACCCGCTCGGGCGCTCAATCCGAAAAGCTAACCGGCTTGCGGGATCAACCAGCCCATAGCGCGGCGCCGAGCTGCGAAAGTAGTTGGCGATGTAAAGCCGCAGCGCCGACGCCAATGGACACTTCGGATCCTTCGCAGCAACAACGCCCTCAATGAACGCTTTAGCTGTCATTCCGCACTCGGCCGCAATCTCTCGAAGCCAGCCCCAATACGCTGGCTCTAGCCGGATTGAGGTCGGATGGCCGTTGATGATTATCCTTCTGGGTTGAACGCGAGACGGCATCAGAACAAGCTTGGCACGGCCATTAGCGACAGCGGGACCGGCGGACCGCGCCGGCGCCAGCCAACCCGAGGAAGTGGAGCACGCCGCGCCGGTTCATTTTTGGTCGACCTTCGCCGCTTGCGCTTTTGCAAGAGCTATATCGGCTGCCCAGAGCACCTTAATCCGCTGCAGCAGTTCGTGCTCGCTTGCGCGATGTTCTTGGCGGCACTGCTGGCGCATCCGATTCACTTCTCAATTGACGTCTTGTTGCTCACGCATGACGCTACTCCAGCCAGAGGGAATGGCTGGCCAAGCGAATCAATCCTGTCATCCCTGAATCCAGTATAGCCGGGTAGCGCGCCGACCAACTGCGCGGTTTGCGTAGCCATGTGACCCACAAGCCGGCGGGTGACGTTCGCAGGTTTTGATACCCCGCCACGACATACATCTACTGGATAACCTATTGATAATACGTCGTTTTTGATTGCTAGGGGCCAGAACTCATGCCACTACAATCGTATATACGTGGCCGGCGTCGCCTCAAA
Organism: uncultured Alphaproteobacteria bacterium; assembly: GCA_963720115.1. Lineage (GTDB taxonomy): Bacteria > Pseudomonadota > Alphaproteobacteria > Rhizobiales > Xanthobacteraceae > BOG-931. The sequence continues at coordinate 24,191 of CAVREN010000038.1, read as the reverse complement.
GCGTGCCGAGCGTCCGGAGGGCAGGCGGCTGCTGGAGACGGCCGGGAAGGGCGACGTCATCATCACCGCCAAGCTCGATCGCGCGTTCCGTAACGCCGCCGATGCGCTCGCCACCCCGGCGCGCACCAGTTGCCCGCAGCGTTTAACCGCGCGAGAGGTTGAGTCCGTCAGGAGCAAAGATGCGATACCTGATCGCCGCACATCTGACTCGCTAAAATGCGTAAGCAAGGTAGTTTGCCAAAGTAGTTTTCCATCGAAATTCCTTTCATCGGAACGGATTGAGTTCTTAAGGCGTGTACTCATAAATCCGGGGCATCGAATGTCGGCTGTTGACGCAAAAACAGACTTCGCGCAGACAGTTCTGCATGTCGCTGAATGACCCCAACCCGGAACTGGTGCGTGCATTTAGCAGTCGAGACAATGTTGACTTTTTATAGAAGGGCGAGAAGGAATTGTGGTTGCCCGGCGAACGTTCGCAAAACGTCCAACATGCCCGCTGACTGATCCGTGACAATTTGATATCATTCCACGTCTTGATATCATTCCACGTCAGCGAGGTAGAATGAATGCCACGCTGGTTCCTCAGTTATCACTCGACCGACGAGGCGGTCGCGGCTCGGCTCAAGGCGGCGATCGAGCGCAAGGATTCAACCTCACGGGTCTTCTTCGCCCCGACGCACATGCGGGCTGGCGGTGCTTGGTCGGCGCAACTTGCCGAGGAAATCGCTGAGGCAACCGCTTTCATTCTGCTGATCGGTGAGCGTGTAGGCCCGTGGCAAGTCCTCGAATACGATGAGGCGCTCGATAAATGGGCCAAAGCGCCGTCCGATTTTCCGCTCATTGTGGTGTTGCTCGAAGGGCAGATCGCGCCCGGCCTGCCGTTCCTGCGTCAGTTGCACTGGATCATCACCCCCGACCCGGCAGCCGAGAAGGATTTAGGCCGCCTGTTCGATTCCGCAAAAGGGAAGGGATCGCGCCCCGGCGAACTATGGCGCTTTACGTCGCCCTATCGCGGCCTTGCCGCCATGGAGGAAAAGGACAGCGACTATTTCTTTGGCCGGACGCGGGAAACCGCCGAGGCGCTCAATGCTCTCAGCTCAGCGCCGGACCGCTTGCCGGTGCTGATCGGCAATTCAGGCGTCGGCAAGTCTTCCGTGGCGCAGGCCGGCGTGCTCGCGGCGCTCAAGCGCGAAGGGTGGCCCGAAGAGGACGCCGGAGCGGCAGAGGATTGGCCGCACGTGTTCGCGGAGAGCCGGCGCTGGTGCTTTCTCACCGTGCGGCCCGGGACCGAGCCGGTGCGTGCGCTGGTCGAGGCCTTTCTCGACACTTGGCAACTTGACCGCACCAGCACCGAATGGCCGACCCGGCGCGCCGAATGGGTTGAAGCACTGCTCGGGCGGAAGCTCACGCTGCGCGATCTCCTCGACCAGACCGGGCGCCGGTACGTCGAATTGCAACGATCCGAGCCGCCCGCTTTCTTCCTCTATATCGACCAGGGCGAGGAGCTTTACGTGCGCGCCGTGGAACGCGAGCGCCGCCGTTTCTCGGAAATTCTCGCTGGCGGGTTAGGCGAACCGCGCCTGCGCGGGTTGATGAGCCTGCGCGCCGACTTTTTTGGCGAATTGCAGAAGGACGAGCCGCTTCAGGACGTGTCGCGGAAGATCGAGGTGCCGCCGTTGCGCGAGGCGCAACTGCGCGAGGTGGTGAGCCGGCCGCCCGAGCTTCTCTCCGCCAGGTTCGAGACCGAGCACCTGGCCGGCGACATCGCCCGCCGCGCTGCCGAAGAATCGGTGAAAGATGCCGGTGCATTGCCGCTGCTCTCCTATCTCCTTGAAGACATGTGGCAACACATGGTCGTTCGCAGTGACGGTAAGCTGCGCCTGCCGGCGCCGGCGATTGAGCTTGGACGAGTGCTCGTTGATCGCGCCGATGGGTTCCTGGCACGCAATCCGAATTCTGCGGAAATGCTTCGCCGCATCTTCACTTTGAAGCTTGCCACCGTACGCGAGGACGGCGAGCCGACCCGGCGTCTCGCATATCGTTCGGAATTTTCGGACGAGGAATGGCGGCTCGTCAGCCAGCTTGCCGACCACCCCAACCGGCTGCTGGTGACCGCTACGCCAGAGACCGGCGAGACTTACGCCGAAGTCGCGCATGAGGCGATCTTCCGCCGCTGGGATAGGCTACGCGAATGGATCGGTGAGGAGCGCGAGTTTTTGGCCTGGCGCAGCAGCCTCGAAGCCGCACGCCATGGTTGGCAGTCCGCACCGGCTTCCTTAAAAAATGACGCTTTGCTCATGGGCTTTGCACTTACCCAGGCGCTGAATTGGGATGCCAAACGCGCAGCAGATATCCCAGGTGCTGAGCGTGCTTTTATCAGGGCGAGCCACAGCGCCGAGCGGAAGCGCAAAAGCCGCGCACTGGCTGTCGTCATGCTGCTCGCCGTGGCGGTGGCGGCCAGCCTGCTTGGCTGGCTGAACAACGCTTATCTTGCGCGGCAATGGCGTTGGTACACCGTCACACTCCCATTTTGGTGGACGCACGTTCGTCCCAATGTGCTGACTGCGGCGAAGGAGCAGGCGCTCGAGCCAGGCGATGTGTTTAAAGAATGTATAGCGGATTGTCCGGAAATGATCGTAGTACCGGCCGGATACTACACAATGGGTTCGCCTGAAACAGAAGATAGCCACCAAGCAGGCGAGAGTCCGCAGCACAGAGTCACAATCGGAAAGCCATTTGCTGTTTCAAAGTATGAGCTGACATTCGCGAATTGGGATTCGTGTGCGGCCTATGGCGATTGTGATCCACATATCGACGATGGAAACTTTGGCCGTGGCCAGCAGGCGTTGGTCAATGTGACTTGGGACGATGCTCAGAGCTACGTGACGTGGCTATCCAAGATGACAGGTAAGCCCTATCGGTTGCTCTCAGAGGCGGAATATGAATACGCGGCGCGCGCCGGGACCGACACAGTTTATCCTTGGGGTGATGACATCGGAAATGCCAATGCCGATTGTAACGGCTGCGGTTCTCAGTGGGACTTCCAGCGTCCTGCCCCGGTAGGTTCTTTCGCCGCGAATCGGTTTGGTCTCTATGACATGGTGGGTAACATCTGGGAATGGGTCCAGGATTGCTACCACAACGATTACATCGGCGCGCCCGGAGATGGTTCGGAATGGGCATGGACAATCGAGGGCCTTTGCTTCCGGACCGCCCGAGGCGGCTCATGGGTCGACTTTCCAGAGTCCGTTCGCTCAGCTGCTCGTCAGTGGCGCCCTCGCGAATTTCGATTTTACAACTTGGGTTTCCGCGTCGGTCGAACACTGAACCCTTAAATCATCTCGCACAGCAGGACTGCGAAAGCCGACAGGTCAGATGGCTGTTGGTTTTGCTTATTTGCCGCTAAAGCCGACCTGCTGTCGCTAGCGGATTCTTATTCTCGGTGAGCACTCCAGATTCCGGAACAGGCTTCTTCTCCCGAATGACCATGCCACGATCCATTGCCGGAACTGGTCGATAAGCGACCCGATCCAACGGCCCAAGCTGCGCCGAAGCGAGCCGTGATACTCACTTGGCCACTGGGGGTCACACGGCCGGAAAAACTGTCTGCACCAGTGCCGGTGTAATAGACAATCCCATTAGCTATTCGACCCCGAAACTGGGCCGCCGGATCGCACCTCCCAGAGTGCGTGATAAGATTAAGAGTCCAAGCCCCGTCAAATTTCGTTTCAGCGCTTGTGCTCGACCCGAATACAAGCGTTGAAACGGCACAAGCGCTCGTCAGGATCGCACCTCTGGTCAAACGACTTATCATGTGACCGCTCCCGCTTTGCGTCGCAGCACTCTCGCCGCGACACCTCGGCTATCTTGGCAATGGCCCAGTGGATCCACGGCTGACCCATTTTAGCACGCCTAGAACTGGGATTAACTCCCTATCGAAATTTCGCTTATTGGGAGCAAAGCGGACGTAGCGAGAGATCGTGCTCAGAGACGATCGTAGTAACGAGGTAGGAGGCCCCCCGCGGCCCGCGCAGTGCTCGGCGAGCCAATCGAAATCTGCTCCATTAAGCCCATGAGAGGGTTCTTTCGGGACGGTTGCTGCAACACCGCCCCGCAGAATGTCGACGGGTACGAATAGCGGTGGATTTCGCGATGGTAAGCAACAATCTTGTCCTGCATAGCGTCGCTTTTTGGTCGGCGCCCTGAATGAGATCGAGCCTTATAACTTTGCCGCGCTACATCGCAAAGCTGGCACGTTCATAGTAGGTGACGAGAAAGTTCCGCATCTCGTCAAAAGCCGCTCGCTCCATTTGCCACATGACGTTGATTTTCTCCTTTGGGTCTGCCGCCTCGTCAAAGCGATCTAAAATCGATTTTACAATTGAACCATATTGTTGATACCGCTCAATCTCCCTTTCAGGCTGCAGGCCCTGCGCGAAAGCATGTGCGCAGAGGCTAACTACCGCGAGCGCCATGATTGCGAAGAAAAAAATTGGGGTGATCACCACGGCCCACTGGGGATCTGGCAACAGCCCGCTTATCCAGCCAAAAAAGGCGACTATAACGATCAGAAGGACGCTAACATGAATTAATATCACGAACTGCAGGCTGAGCTTGTTGGCGTCAGTCAATAGCCGCGATTGGCGCTGGGGCAGGCTGGAAAAAATCCTAGAATCGCTAGTAAGCTTATAGTTGGCATAATTAAGTTGGTGTAGCAGCCTAAGCTGCCGATAAGCTTTGAAAAAACCTATAAGTGCGTTGCTTCCAGGCGTCATTAATTCCCCATTCGGCGCGCACAAGCTCCAATCAGCATCTCCGCCAGGGCCGATCGCGACTCCGAATTTGGCTTTTCTTTGCATTTCGTCGTCGAAATTGGCTTTAAACTCAACGAATCGGTGCCGGCGATCCTCGACAAACGCTTGGGTGTAGCGAAGCGATTTCTCCCGCTCGTCTGCTCGGCGTGTTTTTCCATTTGATCGGTCGGATTGCCTTTCTTCATCACTGGCACCGTCGGCCATCGAGACAATCAAAGGCAACTGTGCGATCAGCGATTGAAAGTGAAACTGCCGCAGCCTCTCGCCCATGAACCGGTTAATCAGCCACTGTTCCTTTCGCCATCCGAACAAAGTGCCAGAGACTCCTAGGAATACGCTGGCAAGACCGAAAAGAGCAGCCATCGATCCGACACTCAATAAGACAGCGACATCCGCTGCGGGCAAACTTGATGCCGTGTCCGAAATCGCCCAAAACACTCTGATTGCAACCTCAACTGCACCGATAACAATGGCGGCGCCGCCGAGCAAAATCGCCCAGGTCCCCAGTTTCGTGCTCTTACGCTTCGCCTCATCCGCCGGATCGTTAAATGTCTTGAAATAGTCGATCAACTCTTGATGATGAAGTGCATCGGCAAATGTGGGATAAAGCGTGCGCACCAACTCCAAATCGTTTGGATTAGCTAGAAGATCGTGATTGAACACGAGGTCGTTTTTGGAGCCTTGCATGTGACCTCCCGCCGGCAAGGTGCTTGGTGCAGATGAGTAGAGCTAGTGCTGCAAAAAGCTCCGGCCAGTTAGAATAATACCCCATCCCCAAAATGCGTTCGAGGTCTGGCCCGGCGCTGCGGCCCTTATTTGGCGACCATCGAGGCGACAGCCGAAGCGGATTAAGCATCAGCTCGGCATAGTGGCTACAATGCCGGGGCCAGAACTGATAAGCTCTTGACCAGCCTTGCCGGTAAAGCCGGGGGCGGCCGATGCAGCAGATTGGCGATTGGCTCGAAAAACTCGGCATGTCCGAGTATGCTCAGCGTTTTGCCGAAAACCGAATTGATTTTTCGGTTCTTCCCGACCTGACCGATCAAGACCTAGAGAAGCTGGGAGTCGTTCTCGGTGACCGCCGCAAAATGCTGCGTGCGATTGCCAGCCTTGAAGCTTTGAAGAACGCACCTGTTGCGACCGTTGTACCTGCGGTTTCCGCCAAGCCGCCGCCTCTGGACGTCGCTGAGCGCCGCCAAGTCACGGTGATGTTCTCGGACCTCGTGGGCTCGACCGCGCTCTCGGCTCGCATGGACCCAGAAGACCTACGGGATGTTATTTCCGCCTATCAGAAGTGTGTCGCAGAAACCGTGCGCCGCTTCGGCGGATTTGTTGCGAAGTACATGGGCGATGGCGTGCTCGTGTATTTCGGCTATCCCAAGGCGCATGAGGATGATGCGGAGCGGGCCGTCCGGGCAGGACTACAGATGATTGCGGCAGTGAGTACGCTCAAGGCACCTGTTTCGTTGCGAACGCGCATCGGTGTTGCGACCGGGCTAGTCGTTGTCGGCGATATTATTGGGTCGGGCGAGGCACAGGAACGCGACATCGTCGGCGAAACACCGAACCTTGCTGCTCGACTACAAGGGATCGCAGAACCAAATTCCGTCGTCATTGCAGAAAGCACGCGGAAGCTTCTCGGTGATTTGTTCGAGCTGCAAGACCTCGGGGTGCGAGAGGTCAAAGGTATTGCGCATCAGGTGCAGGCGTGGGCTGCGCTGCGACCATCATTAGCGGAAGGCCGGTTTGAAGCTCTTCACATGAGTGGCCTGATGCCACTCGTTGGGCGCGAAGAAGAGCTAGAACTGCTGCTTCGGCGCTGGTCCAAGGCCAAGAGCGGCGAAGGCCAAGTTGTTCTCATCTCCGGAGAAGCAGGCATTGGCAAATCGCGGCTCACAGCAGAGCTGCTAGAACGCCTGGCCGGCGAGCCGCACACGCGGCTGCGCAATTTCTGCTCGCCACAGTACACTGACAGCGCGCTTTTCCCAATTATCAGTCAATTGGAACGTGGCGCCGGATTTGCGCGCGATGACACTTCGAACGACAAACTCAACAAGCTCGACACGCTGCTCGAGCAGAGCACGACGTCGCAACCGGATCGAGCCCTCATTGCGGCGTTGCTCTCATTGCCGAACGACGGACGCTATCCGTTACTCGAACTAGAACCGCCCGAGCGCCGGCAAAGAACACTCTTTGCGCTTGTTTCACAAGTCGTGGCCGTTTCGCGCCAAAATCCGGTTTTGATGATCTCCGAGGATGCACACTGGGCCGACCCTACAAGCCTCGAACTACTCAATCATGTAGTTAATGCAGTGCCAAAACTCCCCGTGCTGCTGATCGTGACGTTTCGATCAGAGTTCGAGCCGCCGTGGATAGGACGGCCCCATGTGACTGCCCTCACCCTCAATCGGCTGGCGGAGCGCGAAGTCAGCGCGATGATCGACGGGGTCATCGGCAACCAGGCGCTTCCGGCAGATATTCGGCAGGACATCATCGAGCGCACCGACGGCATCCCGCTGTTTGTTGAAGAGATGACGAAGGCAGTGCTGGAAGCAGAAGGCGAAGGCGCGGCCATGCAGATAACTGCCGCGGTGCCATCTCCCGCGGCGGCAGTCCCGGCAAGCTTGCATGCATCGCTGATGGCACGACTAGACCGGCTCGGCCCCGCCAAGGATGTGGCACAAATCGGAGCGGCGATTGGTCGTGAGTTCTCGCATACGCTGCTGGCTGCGGTGGTACGCAAGCCAGAGGTGGAGTTGAACTCGGCACTTGACCGCGTCATTGCCGCCGGTTTGCTGTTTCGACAAGGCACCCCGCCGCATGCGACCTATCTGTTCAAGCACGCCCTGGTGCAGGAAGCTGCCTACGGAACGCTGTTGCGTGAGCCACGCCGCGCACTACACGCACGTATTGCCGGAACGCTCGAAAACCAATTCCTGGAAATCGCTGAGAACCGGCCGGAGATGGTGGCGCGCCACTGCACCGAGGCCGGGCTGATTGAGAAAGCCGCAGAATTTTGGGGAAAAACCGGTCTACGATCACTCGGACGCTCAGCGCTCGTAGAGGCCGCAGAACAACTCGCGCGAGCGCTTTCGCAAATCGAGACCCTGCCGAGCACGCCAGCGCTTCGTCAAGCGCAGATGAAGCTTCAAACCACCCTCATCGCCCCACTCATCCATATCAAAGGATATTCCGCGCCCGAAACCAAGGCTGCTGTTGAGCAAGCAAATTTGCTGATTGAGCAGGCCAAGGCAGTCGGAGAGCCGCCCGAAGACCCATTGCTTCTGTTTTTAGTCCTGTACGGCTATTGGACCGCGAGCGCTGTCGGAGGCAATGTCGAAGCTTGCCGTGATGTCGCGACCCGCTACTTATTTCTAGCCGAGGAACAGCGAGCTTCGGCTCCGCTATGTACCGGCCATAATTTAATGGGTTGGTCCTTGGTGCTTGGAGGACACATTGCCCGTGGAAAGGAGCATCTAGATCAGGCAATCGCGCTTTACGATCCTGCAGAGATTAGGCCGCACACGGCGCGATTTGGCCAAGATCTGTGGTCGGGGGTCTTGGTTATGCGAGCGATTGCATTATGGATGCTTGGTTATCCTGAGGCCGCGATTGGCGATGCAGATCGTGCCGTCAGGGACGCACGCGCGATCGGTCATGCCACGTCTTTGATTTTCGCGCTCGCCCTAGCCGACCTTACGCACATGCTTCGCGGGAATTATGCAGCAGGAGCCGATTACTTACGCGAGCTTAGCGCTTTGGCGGACGACAAAGGTAGCCTCTTTTGGAAGACGGTAGCACGCGTGTCAGAGGCCAGACATTTGGCCATGACTGGTGATCCGGCGACTTCACTTCCCATGATGATCTCCACGCGAAACGCTTACGAAGCAACTGGAGGAAGTTTCCTGGCACCCTTAGATTTGTCCGTGCTTGCGGGTACTCATGCTACGCTCGGGGAATTCGACGACGCTCGGCGCTGCATTGACGAAGCGATGACAGCGATGGAGACAAATAAGGAGAAGTGGTTCGAGGTTGAAGTAAATCGCATTGCCGGTGAAGTCGAGCTTAAGTTCCCGGAGCGAGATACAGCGAAAGCCGAAGAATATTTCGAGCGTGCTCTCGCCGTCGCGCGCCAACAAAAAGCAAAGTCCTGGGAACTCCGCGCCGCCATGAGCCTCGTGCGCCTCTGGCGCGACCAGGGCAAGGTGCGACAAGCGCGCGAACTGCTCGCTCCGGTTTACGGCTGGTTTACTGAAGGCTTCGACACGAGCGATTTGAAGGAGGCGAAGGCGTTACTTAACGAGTTGGAGTTGTAGCAGCAGCGCCGAGACTAATCCGCCAATACCTCGCTCGAATACCTGCCGCTGCATCTATTTTGAGCGCTACGCTTGGCCACCCCGGTCCCCAAATCGCTCGCCGCTGTTGCGGGAACGCCGGCCGACCTCAAGGGCGTCCGAGGAGCTCAGCGCCACCGCCACGCGCCGGCCCGGCGGTGATGTCGTAGTCATCGGGCTTTTTGGCGATTAGCGTTTGCGTCGTCAGGATCAATGCGGCGACTGAGCCGGCGTTGCGCACAGCGCAGTAGCTGACCTTTACCGGGTCGATGATACCGGCCTTGATCATGTCGACGGTCTCCCCGGTACGAGCATCAAAACCATAGCCGTTGCCCGCCTTGGCGGCCTTCGCGACCGCGGCCGCGCTATCGCGGCCGCTGTTGGCGACTATGCAGGCGAAGGGTTGGCTCAGCGAGCGCTGCACCAATTCGCCTCCCTGCTTGGCGCTGCCCTTCAACTCCTTGATCAGACCGTCGAGTTCCGGCGCAGCGCGCATTAGAGCGACGCCGCCCCCTGGCACAATGCCCTCCTCGATTGCGGCGCGGGTTGCGTTGATCGAATCCTCAATTGATTGCGCCCTCCGCTTCTGCTCGACCGGCGTTGCGCCGCCCGCCAGGATCATCGCCGTGCCGCCAGACAATTTCGCGAGGCGCTCCTGGAACTTGTCGCGCTCGACATTTTCCGGCGCCGCTTCAAACTGACGGGAAACCTGCTCACGCCGTGCCTGAATTTCCTTGGGCTTGCCGTGGCCCCCCGTGATCAACGTCTTCGACGATGAGATTCGCACCTGACGCGCCGAGCCGAGGTCTTCCAACCGCGCCCGCTCCACCGTGCCGCCGAGGTCCCGCGATATCACCTTGCCGCCAGTGGCGACGGCGACATCGTCCAGCATCGCCTTGCGCCAATGGCCGTATTCCGGCGGATAAATGGCGGCGACCTTGAAATTGTCTTTTTCACGGCGCGACAACAGCATCATTATCACCGGAGGCGCGACTTCCTCGGCAATGACCAGTAACGGTCGGCCGCTCTTTTCGATCAGAGAGAACACGCCGCTCAGTTCATCTATCGATTGTATTTTTTGATCTGTCATCAGGATGTAGGGATTGTCGAGAACGACCTGCATGCGCTCGACGTCTGTGACCATGTGGTGCGAGAGATAGCCGCGCTCGAATGCCATACCTTCGATCACTTCCAGCGTCGTCTCGACGGTCGCCCCGAACTCTACGGCGACGATGCCGTGGTTGCCGGCGCGCTCGAATGCTTCCGCGACCATCTCGCCAAGCTTGACGTCATTGGCCGCGATGCTGGCGATGGCGCGAAGGTCCTTTGCGCCATCGAGGCTCCTGGCCGAGCGCTTGAGCGCCTTGATCGTCTCGTCGATAGCCATTTCAAGACCTTCGACCAATTCGACGGGATTAGCGCCCGCGGCAAGCAGCGCGTGGCCGTCCTGCACGAGGAAATTGGCGAGGACGGTGGCGGTGGTGGTTCCGTCGCCCGCCACCTCATTGGTCTGCTTGGAGACTTCGCGAAGCACCTGCGCGCCCATGTTCTCGAACGGGCATTCGAGCTCTATTTCGCTGGCGATGCTGACGCCGTCGCGAGACACGATTGGGGTGCCGATCGGGCGGTCCATTATCGCATTCATCCCCCTGGGACCAAGCGTGCCGCTAACGGCTTTTGTTAGTTTGGCGACGCCGCGAGCCAAGGCCTCTCTGGCCTCAGCATCGTGCAGCATGATCTTAGGCATCGTCAGGTCCTCTGGGAGTTACGGAAACTTATGGCGGCTCGACACGTTGCCCGGCCCTTGTCGATAGCGGCGTCTCCATATCAAAGCGCGCATGCAGCAGGCCGCGACAAAGAGCGCTGTTGAATTCGGCATTGATGTCGACGCGTCGCAGCGCACGGACATAGGTCGACAGCGTTTCGGCCTGCAACGGATCGCCGTCAGCATCGACAAACGCGCGAGACGTCGCAATTGCATCGGCGACGATCGGACGCCGTTCAATGTAGCGCGTCCGCAACCTGGCGCCCGCGTCGTCAACCTCCAAATCGACAAGCTCGTCGAGGGTCATCTCGACCAACCTGGCGGCATCATGGCCTGCCTCGATGAGATGGGCGAGCAACGCAGCCTGCCGGCGTTGGAACGCCTTCAACAGAAAAGTCCGCCGCAACTCATCAAGATCCCCGTCCGCCTCGGCCCCGAACGTTTCCTGGAAGGTCAAACCCTGGGCGAGTCCGGCATTGATCTTATCCGCGTACATATGTTCGCCGAGCACAACGTTGACGTCGGCGACCCACGGCAAATCCTTGACCGCGTTGCGCATGTCGTCGGCCATCAAGAACGAGAAATTCGCCGCGCACCAATAAGTCGGCAGACGAAACTCGATGTGGACGCAATTGTTGGCGTCCACATCAGCCCGCGTGACGAATTCGAGGTCAGTGACCGGCTCGTCCAGCTCCGGGTCGGTCACTGTTTGCAACCGCGTCCAGACCTCGGCATTGCGATCGACGGCTGTCTGGGCCGGCATGCTGTTCACTCGGGAGCGTGAACGGACTGAGCGAGATGTGCATATCCGCCCGCGGCCTTGATCTTCTTCTTCTGTGCCTCGATGTCTATGCCATACAGTCGAGCTGCATTGAGACCAAGTATCTTCTTCTTCGTCTCAAGCGTCAGAACCGACCCGGTCTCCTTCGTTTCCTCCTCCGGAATATCGAAGGCCATGAATTTATCAATCAGCCACTTCGGAGTCCAGATGCCATAGTCGCTGCCATACAACAGCTTGTCCGGCCCAATCCAGAACAGCAATTCGGACATAACATGGCCGAAATAGCCGGGACGGGTATGAATGAACGGCAGCGCGACCGCAAGGCCACCATAGACGTTGGTTTCCTGCGTGGCGATCCAGCAGAAATCGTCAAGTCGTGGTAATCCGCAATGTTCAACGATGAAGTTCAGGTCCTGGAACGATGTTGCGACATCGTCGATATCACCGACGTCGAACGCATCCTTGTTTAGCGGAATAATCGTTGGACCTTTGTGAACGTGAATGTTCTTGATGCCGTACTTCTGCGCTGCCTCAAGGAACTTGTAGGATTCCTTGTCCGAGAGTTTGTATCCCTTCGATTCACCTTTCCATTCCGCTGTATATAGCTTGACGCCCTTGATATGATACTTCTCACAATTCGCGTGCAACGCCTCAAGACCCTTGGAGCCATCGCGCGGATCGAAAGCGCTATTTAGAATGAAGCGATCGGGATGACTTTTCTTCATCGCGTAATTGCGTTCGGTGGTGTTGAAGCCGTTCTTGTAGAAATCCCCGAGATAGGTCGGCTGCAATATCGCCATGTCGTCATACCCATGGACGAACAAGTCGTCGTGCATCGTCTTGGCATCGTATTTCTCGAATTTCTCCAGCGTCCACTTCTCGGAGGGTGGGCTCAAATTGGAATGATAAGCATAGAAGCATTCGATGAACTGCTTGCCATGAATATTCTTCTGGTTGGCGGGGCTGCCGTCCCAAAAATGGGTGTGCCCGTCGATGACGAATATCTCTTCATCGTTTGCGGTCTTGTACATGGCGATTCTCCCAATCCCGTCATGCGGGCAAGTCTTGAGTTTATCGTCCGGCCGGCCTTAGCCGGAACAAGGGCCGGCGCCAGGGCCGGCCCTCGAACAGTCAGTGTTCAATATAGACCAACGCTTCCTCCAAGTTGCCAAACAAGACGACGGTATTGTCGTCGACCATGACCATGCGGCCATAATGCGTCGAGGTCGAAATCTCGAACAGATGCGGGGTCATCGGGCGGCCGAGCGCCTCGCTAATCTCGTCCATTTTGAAGACGAGCTTGGGGTCGCCGTCGATCCGGATCATCGACGGAAGATAGGTGACGATGACCTTTGGCTTCTCCTCCATGACCTCGGCGATGGCGCGCGCCTCGACGCTGTCGTTCATCGTGATCCCGCATTGGTGGGAGATCGTATCCTCGAACCGGATGTCTTTCATCGATTTGAAGATATTTCCGTGGTGGACTTCGGACATTTTGGCCTCCTGAACTAATAATGTGGCTAGCGCTCGATTGAACCTTCCTGGGGCGTTTATAATGGCGCCCTTAGGTCGACTTCCTTGCAAATCGCGACGATCCGATTCTTGGCTGCAGCCTGCGCTTCCGCGAAGCTCGAGACTTTCACTCTCGGCTGCGACCAGATCGGCTGCAGGTTGCCGGCGGCTTCATTGGCCAGCGCAGCGTGGTGGGCCATCCAGCCGTTGAACAAGCCCTTGTTGTGGTCCCCATGCTCTTTGTCGTGGGTCAGCATGTAAATCAGTTCGACGGTATTGGCCAAGTTGCGCTCATAGTCGGCCTCGCCGGCCGAGACGACCGACGGCGTGGCGAAGTCGCCCTGCGAAGCCGCCACCTGCATGATGAAGCCGCTGCGGAACAACTCGCCGACCAAGGGCTCGAAAACGAGATTGGTGGCGAAATATTGCTCGAGGTAGTCTGTCGCGCCCATAATTGCTTCTGTAGCCTTGCGCGTGCCCTGCCAGATTGGATCCTCGAGCCAATGTTTCTTGCCGGCGTTCACGTCGAACCCGTCTATGTCGAGACCGATCTCGACAAGATACAGCGTCAGGTCCTGCGCCAGCCGCATCTTGTAGGACGAGTTGGTCAGGATCGCAGTGTTAATCATCTGCGTGTAGCCGTAGCGCTGGGCCTGCATCATCGATGTGCCCAGGCCAAACTCGGCATGCTTCCAAGCGCCCAGATCGTCCTGCAGGATCTTGACCCAGGCTTTGTCGAAGCGCTTCGGTGCGCCGGATTTGCGCGCATTTTCGATGACGCCCTGCACCATGCCGCATATCGTCGACTGGCGCTGATAGTGGGTGCGCTCCCATTCCTGATCGACGGCGCGGAACTGATGCCAATTCAAACTCAGCGCGTTCGTCCAGTTCTTGGAATAAGTCGGAGTGCCGTCCGGGAATGAAATGATCCAATCCTGGAGAAGGTAGCGCTCCGGATCGGGTTGGACATCGACCGTCATATCCTCGTAGTGGGTGGCCTTGCGGCCCTTGGGTTCGAAATAGTTGAACTTTCGGCTGTCCGAACCGGGAAACGTCGCCGCGCCCGCGGCGCCCGACTTGACCGGATGCGACTCTTGTGTAGCTGCGCTCATCGTTTCCTCCTTTGATATCGCTAGTGTCGACTTCGTATGATGCGCGTTGGGGCGATGCCGCCCTCACCGCGCGGCTGCCGTAAATCTGTCGAAATGGATATGATCGAGATCCACGTTGTTCATCTGCAGAACAGGCAACACCGCGTCGATCATTGGCGGGGGTCCGCAGGAATAGGCGTCGATAACCCCGCTCAACGCTTCAGCGCGCAGATGGCGCTGAACGACCTCGTGAACGAAACCGGTTTCACCCTTCCAAGCGTCCTCCGCAGTGGCGTGCGACAGCGCGGGAATGAACCTGAAGTCGGTCAATTTGGCCGCGATCGCGGCGATTTCGTCTAGCATGAACAAATCCGCGCGCGTTCGCGCGCCGTAGAAGAAGCGAATTGGTCGCTGCTCGCCGCTGTGGACATGATCGGAAATGATCGACCAAAGCGGCGACATGCCTGAGCCACCGCCGATCAGCAGCATCGGCCCAGTGCGCGCCTCGCGCCGAAAGCAGGTTCCATATGGCCCCTTGGCCTTCAGCAGGGCGCCCGGTCGCAAGTCGCCGTCAAGCTGTGCGGAAAACGCCCCATCGAGATATTTCTTGATGATGAACGAAAGATGCACCCCCTCTGCCGGCGCATTGGCCATGGAAAACGCACGGGTGACCCCGGCATCGACGATCGTCAGGTCGACGTACTGTCCCGCCCAGAATTTCAGCGGCTTGTCGAGATCGACTTCCAAAAAGCGAATATCGTGGGTCAGCGGCCTGACATTGATTAGGCGTGCTTCGTATTCCTTCACTGGGATCGCGCGGGATAACAACTCTTCGTCGAAATTCAGCAATTCCACTTCGATGTCGCTGTAGGCGAGCGTCCGGCAGAGAAGAATATGCTCCGTCTCCCGTTCGTAGTCGGGCAAGGCGAAAGTTGAATATTTCAGCAGCTCGATATCGCCGCTGACAAGCCTCGACTTGCATGAGGCGCACTGGCCCTCCTTACACCCGTGCATCAGGGCTATGCCTTGGCGAAACGCCGCGTTGAGCACGGTCTCTCCCTCCTCGACATCCATCTCGATGCCGACGGGTTCAAAACGCACCTTGTGAAGGACGGCTTCCGACATGACTTCTCTACAAGTCAAAAAAACCCGGCCCGGTGTCAGCTCGCTCTCCGGCGAGCTGGCGGCGGGAGAAGGGGCCGCGTGAGCGGCCCCCTCTTGCCGGTCAAGGCTCAGTGGCAGGGATTGATCTTGAAGCCCTTGCGATACTCCGCGATCGCCGCGTCGCGCTCCGCCCCAGGTTTCAAGGCGCGGAAGCCCTGCAGCGGGCTGCCGAGAGTGTGGCCGCGAACGTCGTCAAGCGTCCACATTTCCTTTGCGTCGAAGCGCAAGTGCGGCTGCGGCACGAGCGTCTTGCCGTCATTGCGGACGAAGCCGAGGTCCTTAATGGCGTCGGCGACATCCCATCCGTGGTAGCAGTCTTCCCATTCGCGGCGACCGCTGAAGCGACCCATCGCCGGTGTCGGGCGTCCTTCGTATTCGGCGTTGAAAGCCACCTTATGCGTCCAGCGGCAGCCTTCCGAGCAATAGGTGTACATCTTGCCATCGACTTCGTCGCAGCAAAAGTCCTCGCGGATCAGACACGGAACCATGCAGCTCCAGCAGCGGTGCGGATACACATAGCCCACGTCGCCGTTGAAGAGAATTTGCAACTCGCCCGGCTTGGAAAGCTTGGCGTACCACTTCCAGAAATCTCCGAACTGCGCATACCAGCCCGGATACTTATGCTCGAACCACTCGAAGTCCTTCTCGGTCTGGGCCTCGATGCGCCAGAAGTTGACTGACCAGCCGACCGAGAAGAATTGCGCGGTCAAGTGGACGTAATTTTTCTTGACGATGCGATCCCACGCCGCTGAGACGTCGTCGTGGTGGATCTTGATGCCGTATTTCTCAAGCGGTAGCATATAGGTGCGATAATAATCTTCGTAGATCCAGCGGTGCCAGAGTTCCGCGTAGGATTCCTTGTTCTTGTCGCGGTTGGTCGTGCCGTATTCGATGAACGTCCCGATAGCGGCGTCGACGATCGCGTGGTTCTGCCAGAAGGCATACTTGAGATCGCGCTCCAGCAATTGATGGTTCGAGGGATCGTGCAGCATCGCCATCAGCATGGAATGGCCGTTGCCGATATGGCGCGACTCATCCGACTGAACCGACAAGAACACAGTCGGCAACGCGTAGTCGCCGTTGCGGGCGGCTTCCGACGGCATAGCGACGAACAGCGTGTTGGTGAAGGCCGTTTCCGCGACCACAGTCAGATAGATGCTGGCGGCGGTGATCGCGTCGCCGGTCAGGAAGCCCTCTGCGAACTGGCGCCCGATCGTGGAGGCGTAGCATTTGCCGAACGCGGCTTCAGTGATATCGAACCCAGCCGGGTCGATATAGTTTTCCATGTACCACTTCTTCAGATTCATCTGAATCGTCGAGTGGCGCAACTCGTCGACCATCTGCATCGTGAAGCCGGTGCGCAGCTCTTCGCCAGGCGTCAGGCGGCCGACCATGGCCATAGAGCGCGCCGCTGAAATTTCCGGGAACGGGATGATCGCCAGGAACAGCTTCATCCATTCGATCCAACGCGGCTCCACATTGCGGAACATGTCGCCACGCAGCGCCGCATCAAGCGCGCCGTAAACGCGATTGTCCTTTTCTTCTTGCATAGGAAAGTAGGAACGCAGCACCTGTTTCATCGGATCGCGAGGAACCCTCGAGATCTTGTAGTCGGTCGGGAAGGTCATCGCTTCCTGAACGTAGCTCGGCGTCCAGCCCAGATCGGCGACGCGACTGGCGGCTTCGCCGATGCTGATGCCTTTCTGTCCGGTAATCTTGTTGAGCGTCAGACTTGCGGTCATTATTTTCTCCTCCGTTTCAATTCTCTTATGGATCGGCGCGCTGCAGGTTCCGGTTCGTCGATCCGGCCTCGACTCACACTCACTAACCTGCCGTCCTCTCCGGAGAGAAATCCGCCGATCGTGGCGGACCGGCCCGCATTAGCGCTAGGTCGCGGCATTCATCCAGTCGCTCATCGTATTTCCCGGTTTGGTGAGCGGCTTTCCCTCTGCGATGAAGCGGGCGGTCAGAATCAGCGCGCCCATCGCAAACTCTTTGCCGTGCGCGGCGATCATCGCTTCGGCGACATGCGCCAGCCTCACGAAAAATTCGTCCTTCGAGCGATCTTCCTCGCTCAGCTGACCAGCGTCGCGAGCAATCGGCTCGCCCGCGGCGTTCATATTTGAAACCTCCGATTTGCGACCGCCTGCTCGTCGAATTCGAGCAGGGATCGGTTGAGCCATTCGCGCTCGGCGACGAGGCTGCGGCGCTCGTCCTCGAGGCGCTCCATGCGGCGATCGATTTCGGCGAGACGCTGGGACGGCTCGGGATCGCCGTCGCCTCGCTCAATGTCGCGCAAGGCGCACGCGCGCTCGATGTCCGCCCCGCACCAAGCGCTGTCAAATTTCAGTTGCCGCAAATTGTTGTCGATCGTCGCTTCGATCAATTTGTGTCTCGCCAACATGCTCTCGCGGGCGATTCGCGAGGCTTCCGCCTCTCGCTCCGGCCGTCGCGTATCGCTCGGGCCGTCGCTGTCGTCAGTCATGGGATCAGGACCGCCCGGCCGTTGATGCGGCCGTGGTGCAAATCGTGCAAAGCGTCGTTTGCAGCACTCAACTTGTATTCGCGCGTGTGCAGCTTTACGAGCCCGCGATCGGCCAGCGCCATCAGCTCAACCAACTCGGCATAGGTGCCAACGAGATTGCCGACGATGGTCTTCTCAGACGTGATCATGTCGATCGTCGGAATCTCGATCTTTCCGCCGTAGCCGACGACGTAATAACTCCCGCCGTTTCGGGTCATCGCCAAGCCTTTGGCGACCGCATCGCCCTCGCCGACGAAGTCGATCACAGCTTCGGCGCCCTTGCCCTTCGTTAGCGCCAAGACCGCTTCAACCTCGCCGCCGCCCGCCTTGACCACGTGGTGCGCGCCGCATTCCTTGGCGAGCGCCAAGGACTTGTCGGCGCGGTCGACGACGATGATCTCGGCGGCGCAAAGCGCGCTCAGCACTTGGATCCCGATATGGCCGAGCCCACCGGCTCCAATGATAACGGCGTATTCGCCCGGCAAAAGGTGCCGCGACGCCTTCTTGGCGGCGCGATATGCGGTAAGGCCAGCATCGGTGTAAGGGGCCACATCTTTCGGCGCCAGCGACGTCGGCAATTTAATCAGTGTGCGCTCGCCGGTCAGCAGATATTGCGCGTAGCCGCCGTTCGCGTTGATGCCGGGAAAGCTGCTTTCCTCGGCGTGCATGTCATCGCCGCGACGGCAGGCCAGGCAGTGGCCGCTGGTGACGAGGGGATGGCTGATAACCGCGTCGCCTACCTTTACTCCCTGGACGCCCTTGCCAACTTCCTCGACCCATCCCGCGTTTTCGTGACCCATGATGTAAGGGAGATTGACCTCGACCTTGGTGCGCCAGATGCCTTCGACGATGTGCAGGTCGGTCCGGCACACGCCTGCGCCCCCGATCCGCACAATAACATCCGATGGTTGCTTAATCTTGGGATCAGCCACTTCTTCGTATTTGACGAATTCCTTGGCTGTCAGCTTCTCGTCGTACGCGTGGAGGACGGAGGCCTTCATGCTTCATCCCAATGTCAAATGCTTGCCGAGCGGCCAGTCACGTTGCGTCAATGGCAGCAAGCAACGTGCCAACAATATAAAGCGCTGATAGTGATTAGGTTTTTTCAACAGGCCAATCCGGTGTTGTTCCGCCGGTGAACAAAACGATTGAACAGTTTGTTGCGACACGGAACAGTCGTCGAATCACTGCTCAACCAACCGGCGTTTTGCAACGCCCGCGTCAATGTTTGCTCGGTCCGCCTCGGCTCGTACAACGACTCGTGAGCATCGCGATTCATCGAAATCCAGAATCAAACCTCGATTCTCTGATGAAAGCCCGTGCCGCCGTCAGCGCAAAACCGCGTCGTAAGGAACCACGTCCTAGACATGCATTGTGACAGGGTTGCAATCGCCTTCTAGTACGCTATGCTTCTCCAATTACACAAAGAAAGTCATTGGGGGGATTCGCGTGCGAGGGCCGCAGGCCTCGCGATTCGTGGAGGTCCGATGCAATTATCCGTCGCGGAACGGGCGAGCCAGGCACACGGCATCCTACGGCAATCCGGCACGGTCCCGAGCAATCTTCTCGCTATTGATATCTATGAAAGCTGGCAGCGTTGCGTTGTGCTCGGCCTTGATTCGACGAGGCCGCCGCCAATCTATATGGCGAGCCCCGGCGTTCTGCGATCTGAGCAGGAGCAACGTGTCCTGCTTCGCGGTCTGGCATTGGCGGAAATGCGGACGTTGCACGATCAGATCGCGGGCTCAAATTTCCTCATCGCTTTTGCGACGCCCGAGGGGCTCTTGCTCGATATGGTCGCGGACGAGAGTTTCGCAGACACTCCCGAGGCCAAGAGTATCCATCCAGGCAGCCTTTGGTCGGAAGCGCACTGTGGCACGAATGGGATCGGCACGTCCGCGTTCATGAAGCGTCCAATCGTCGTCCACGGCGGTGAGCATTATTTCCCGAGCTTCGGTACATTGACTTGCGCCGCTTCCCCGATCTTTGCGCCGGATGGTTCATTGGCGGGCATCCTTGATGCTTCGTCGGACTGCGTCTCCCGCCAGATGCACACCGCTGCCCTCGTTTCCATGGCGGCAACGCAAATCGAGAACGGGCTGTTTCGTGAGCGCCATCGTCGCGATATCTTGATTGCCTTTCACAATCGCGGTGAGTACCTGCATACGTTGACAGCGGGGCTCATTGCAGTCGACGATTCGGGCCACATACTGGCTGCCAATCAGGCGGCGCGCCTTTTGTTGCATGGCTTGCCGATCACCCCAGGCAGCAGTTTCACGGATATATTCCGGACGGAATTTAGTTCGTTCATGGATGAGGGACGGTTGCGTGAACGTCAACGTCTGCAGGACGAGGTCGGTAGCAGTTTCATCGCCACGATTGAACACCCGAACGTCTCGCCAATGTTGCGCGCCGTCGCTAAGTCGCCGGCCGCCGTGCCTTCTGTTTCGCCCACTCCATTCATCTCGGTCGATCCGGCCGTTGCCCGCATTGTCAGGCAGACAGAGGCTGCGGCGCAGCGCAAGATGCCGATACTGATTCGAGGTGAAACCGGCACGGGCAAGGAGCAACTGGCGCGTCATGCGCACGCTGCGAGCGGCCGTAGTGGCCCTTTCGTGGCTGTCAATTGCGCCGCCCTGCCGGAGAGTCTGATCGAGGCCGAACTGTTCGGTTACAGTGAGGGAGCATTTACCGGCGCCCGCAAAGGCGGATCGTCCGGGTTGATCAGGGAAGCTGATGGTGGGACATTTTTCCTCGACGAAATCGGCAACATGCCGGTGACCTTGCAAGCCGTATTGCTTCGCTTTCTCGATGACTGGACTCTGCGGCCGGTCGGCGGCGCCAAGCGCAAGGTCGATGTGCTCCTTATATCGGCCACCAATGCCGATATTGGTGAATCCATTGCCAAAGGCCGTTTTCGCTCGGACTTGTTTTTTCGCCTCAACACACTCGAAGTAACGTTGCCGCCACTGGCCGAACGATCGGATTTTGAGACGATCGCGACGCACCTTCTGGCGACCATCGACGCGAGACGAACCCTTAGCCCCGCCGCAATTGACCACCTCGCCAATTGCGCTTGGCCCGGAAATATTCGCGAATTGCGCAATGTGTTGTCTCGCGTCACCCTGCAGACCGAAGATTGCGTCATTGACTATTCGGCTGTCGCCTCGATTGCGGGTCCTCATATCGAGGGGAAGCGCATCTCGACCCTCCAAGATCGGCATCGCGCCCAGGTGCTGTCGACTTATGCCGAAACGGGCAACAACGTCAGCGAGACCGCGCGGCGCCTCGGCGTTTCACGCAATACGATCTACCGCGTTTTGGACGATCGACCGGCCAAGCACTGAGCGAATTCAGAGCAGGGGATCTTAGCAATGTTCGAGCCGGTCAATCCGCTGGAAACGCTGATGCGGGCCGCCGCCGGCAATCCGGCGAAAATCCCGGATTTCTATCGCGCACTGCTGGAAAGCGAACTTTACATTCTGACTCCCGAAGCTGAACTGGAGCCAGGGCGGCGGCGATCGCTCAAACTCCACGAAAAAATCAACGTCGCGACTGTCGAGTTCCAAGGCAAGAAATGGCATCCGGCGTTCACCGCGCCAAAGCGCATCTCGGCCTACCTGAAAGAGCCGGAGACGTGCCTCGGAGCCAAGGCGCGCGATCTTTTTGAATTGCTGCCGCCAGGATCGAACTTCTGGCTCAATCCGCAATCCGAATGCCAGAAGCCGCTTCCGAGCGACGAAATCTCGTTGCTGCTCAGCGGTAAGATTTTCACCATGGACTTCAGCGGAAGCGACACGCTCTTGCCGGGTCGATAACCTTACTTTCGCGGGATGGTGGTGGTGACCCGGCAGTCGCGGGCAACCGGAGTAAGGCCGGACGACGCATGGGGAAAGGGCGATTTAGCCATAGCGCATGGTACGTTTGAAACAGGCAAAGTATGGGCCTAAAACAGGCAACGTAACAGGCGAACTGAGAAATGACGCGCTTGCGCTGGCGGAGTCAGGATGGCGTGCGCTAAAATAGCTAGGATGCGCTCACTCGCGGTGCCTATCCCATTTGCAAATACCTAGATCGCAGCGGCCCGAAAGAGCCGCGATGAGCCTAAGTTCCGGACGCGGAGCCAGTTTCCGAGAACTAGGAAATCTCGGTTAGAGCAAGAATGCGTGGTGGGGCCGGCAGGACTCGAACCCAAGCGGTTATGAAGCAAGTTGCTCTGCGAACCATCCGTGACAAGATCTCAGCCTCGAAGCGCAAGGGGCTCTGGGTTGGCGGTATTGCGCCGCTTGCTATGACACCAAGGGGCGCAAAATCGTCGCCCGTGAAGTATTTCCAAGGCGTTGAACGAGATGGGTGATTGAGCCTTTCCAAGTAATGGTTTTTGCCGGAATTCGGCGGCGGCGCTGCGGTTTTCTTGCAAATTGTTTTTGCAATTCCTTCGAATCGGAGGCTGAGGGTGAGCGATGCGGCCGCGGGAGCGACAAGAGACCGGGGAGCAGGATCTGTTCCGCTCCCGGATCATTGATCTGACGCATGCACTGGTGAAGCTTTCGCGGGCGATCGATTGGCGGTTTTTGGAGGCGCAGTTCGGATCGGTCTATTCGGATGGCCCCGGCTGCCCGCCGTTGCCGACGCAGCTGATGGCAGGCTTGGCGCTTCTCAAGCACATGCACGACTTGAGCGATGAGGCGCTATGTGACCGCTGGATCGAGAATCCCTATTTCCAATTCTTCTGTGGGGAGGCGTTCTTCCAACATCGGCTGCCATTTGATCGCTCGTCGCTGACACGGTGGCGGCAAGGGATGGGCGAGGCGAAGCTCACGGCGCTCATCCAGGAGAGCTTGGCGGTGGCGACGCGGACTGAGGCGATGAAGCCGAAGGACTTGGCGCGCGTGGTCGTCGATACGACGGTGCAGCCGAAGGCGGTGATGTTCCCGACCGATGCCAAGCTGTTAAACCGAGCGCGAAAACGCTTGGTACGGCTTGCCGCGCATGTCGGTGTCGAGCTGCGCCAGTCCTATGCGCGGGTCGGCAAGCTAACGCGCGCACTTTTCCGCGCGAGACGTCTCGGGGTCGCGGATGGTGCCCTGACCGTTGCACGTCTGCATTCGACTAGTTCGTGTCCTGCATGCTCATTCTTCGTGGCAGCTTGCTGTCAAATCGATCACGAAGCTAAGCTATTGAAATGATTGGTGGAGCCGAGGCGGATTTGAACCCCTGACCTCCGCAGTGCGATTGCTGGCCGCGCCAGGCGACCTCGACCACGCAGGTGTCCCTTGCTAGGCGATTTCGTTCACTATATGTTCACATTTCCGCTGTCGAATCGATCCTTTGAAACGAGCCGTTATGGCCGATCAGATCGTCATCACGGAAAAATCGAGCCAGGCCAAAGACGTCCGCGTCGCCGTCGGTTCTCGTTACGGAGACATCCTTCCGGCCGAGGGTCATTTGTTCGACCTGCTCGAACCCGAGGATGTCGTGCGGGCCTGGAAGCGCTGGTCACCGATCCTGCTGCGACCCGAAGGTCTTTACGGCACTCGCCCGGCGGTGGGCGGCAACAAGGCCGCCAAGCTCAGAGCCATTCGCGAGGCATTACGCACCGCCAAGCGGGTTTGGCTCGCGACCGATTGCGACCGCGAGGGTCAGCTCATCGGCCAGGAAATTCTCGAACATTATGAGTACCGCGGTCAGGTGATGCGGGTGCTGTTCACTGCGCAGCACGCGCAGACCATCCGCGATGCATTCGGTCGGGCAAAACCAAATAGCGAATATGCCCGGCTTTACGCCGCGGCCGTCGCACGCCGACAGGCCGACCAGATCTACAACCTGTCACTGACGCGCAGCGCGACCGTCATTCTTGGGCAGGGCGCGCGGAGAGTGATCGGCGTTGGCCGAGTGAAGACGCCGACCTTGGCCATCGTGTGCAAGCGTGAGTTGGAAATCCGCAACTTTGTGCCGCTCGCCTATTTTGAAGTTGTCGCAAGCGCGAAAGTTGCAGGCGGCCAATTTCAGATGCGGCACGCGCCGCAGGACCGAATTGTCCGGCGCGAGACTGCGCAAGAAATCGCCAATGCGGCTCGGGACTTCGAGGGGGCGCTTGCCGTGCGCGTCGAGGATAAACGGCAAGGTCCACCCAAGCTGCACGATCTGCCATCGTTGCAGAAACTATGCGGCTCGCAATTCGGCTGGCCGGCCAGCAAGACACT
>CAVREN010000037.1:0-72213 GCA_963720115.1 uncultured Alphaproteobacteria bacterium | reverse complement strand
CGCGCGCGCTCAACGTATTCGGTTACGGACGTTTCGGTCATCGAAGCCGGACGAACCGCTATCCGTCCAGCCGAGGGCGAACCGAGCGCCATGGCGTGGCCGTCCGTAAGCGTGCGCGGCCCGCAGCACCGTCGCCTCGTCGAACGGCTTGCCGGCGAGCTGGAAGGCGAGCGGCAAACCCGCCTCGCTGTAGCCGCAACACACCGACATCGCCGGGGTGCCGGTGACGTTGAACGGCATCGTCAGCATCGGGCGCTCGAAGTCGAGAACTTGCTGACAGCGTCGATCGCCGGCGCCTCGCCCGGGGCGGCGGCGGTGATGGCGAGATCGAGATCGGCCATTGCCGTAGTAAATCACCGGCCAGCTCGCGGCGGCGCCGCACCGCCTGGACGTAGTCGCCGCCGCTGATCAGGGCAGCGAGCGCCATGCGGTCGCGGAACATCTCGCCATAATCGCCGAACCGGTCGCGCAACGTCGCTTGATGGATCGCGTGGGCCTCACTCAGCATGATCATCACGCCGCAGGCCGCCCAATCGGCAAGCGGCGACAGACGCAGCTCGCGCACCGAGCAGCCGAGGTCTTCGAATACCTTGACGGCAGCGGCGATGCCTTGCCGCGTCGCATCCTCGGCCCGATTGTCGTTCTCGTAAAAGTGCCGGATCAACCCGATGCGCAATCCTTTGACGTCGCCCGACAGCGCGGCGCGGTAGTCGGGCACCGGGCGGTCGGCGCTCGCCGGGTCGGCGGGGTCATGCCCGGCCATCGCCTGCAGCATGATCGCGCAATCCTCCGCGGTCCACGCCATCGGGCCGGCATGGTCGAGCGAGAAAGCCAGCGGCAGGATGCCGGCGCGGCTTGATCCGGCCGTAGCTCGGCTTCAGCCCGGCGAGACCGCACAGCGCGGCGGGGCCGCGGATCGAGCCGCCGGTGTCACTGCCGGTGCCGCCGAGCGCCGAGCCCCGGCGGCGACCGCGGCCCCGGTGCCGCTGCTCGACCCGCCGGTGAAACGGCTGGTATCCCACGGGTTGCGCGCCGGCGGCCAGGGCAGATCGAAGGACGGGCCGCCGAGCGCGAATTCATCGGTGGCGAGCTTGCCGAGCACGATCGCCCCGGCCGCGGTCAGAAGCCGGACCGACGCCGCATCTTGCCGCGGCACATGGTCGATCCTCCAGGATCTTCGAATGGCCGGTTGTCGGCACCCCTTTGGTCTCGTAAATGTCCTTGAGGCCGATCGGGATGCCCGTGCGGCCGGGGCCGCGGTAATTGCCGGCCATCGAGTTCGGCCTCGGCGGCGCGGGCCGCCGCGGCGCCAGGCGCGCAGCACCCGGATGAAACTGTAGAGCTTGCCGTCGAGCCGCTCGATGCGCGCAGAGACGGCTCTCGGTCAGCTCGACCGGAGAGAGCTCGCGTTTGCCAATCAGCGCGCCAGCCTCGGCAATCGTCAGGAAATCCGGGACCATTTCCCCTCAAACTCCCGGAGGCGGGAAGATGTGGGCGGGTTCGGCACTCATTGTGCGCTTTCCCCGCACCCGTTCCGCCATTTCCTCGACGAAGTGGGCTGCCGCGGCGATTTCCGCTCTTTCGCGCTCCGGCACGTCGAGCCCGCCGCGGGCGAGCGCCGCTTCGACCTCGGCGCGGGTCATGCCTTGCGTTTTCACGATCCCGTGTCCCCGATGCTCCGGCTGCCTCATTCTGGCGGAATTCGCTTCGCGGCGGAACAGAATATCTGGCGGCAGATGCGCATTGCGTAGTGCAAACGCGCGGGTGTGAGTCGCACAGGTCAGGATCCACAAACCGGAGGGACGCCATGGTGGGCGAACGACGGGTCGTGATCGTGACCGGAGCGGCGAGCGGCATCGGGCGCGCGATGAGGCTGGCCTGCTCGAAGGCGGGATCGATGTGGCCGCGGTCGACAAGCAGGCGGCCTGGCTCGACGAGTTGAATACGGTGGCGGGGGCCAAGGTGTTCAGTGGCGCATTGCAGACCATTCGCGCTGACCTCGGCGACCCCGCCTCGTTCGACACAATCCTCTCGACGGTGCTCGACGCATCCGGGCGGATCGACATCCTGGTCAACAACGCGGGTATCGGCCAAGGCTCGATCAGGGCCGACCAGCCGCGCCATCCGCTCCGCTTTTGGGAAATCACACAAGAGCAGTGGGGTCGCTTTCTCGCCGTCAACGCGACGGCGCCCCTGATGATGGCGCGGGCGGCGGTTGCGCACATGCTGCGCGTCGGACGCGGGCGGATCGTCACGGTCACCACCAGCCTCGGCACGATGCTGCGCGAAGGCTACATCCTCTATGGCGCCAGCAAGGCCGCGGCCGAGGCGGCGACCGCGATCATGTCGGCCGACCTCGCGGGACCGGGGTCACCGCCAATGTGCTGGTGCCTGGCGGAGTGACCGATACGCGGATCATCGCCGATGGTGCGGTCGCCAACCGCCACCCGGCTGCTGCGCCCGGAGATCATGGCCCCGCCGCTGCTGTGGCTGGTCTCCGACGCCCGCCCGCGCAGGTGACCGGGCGGCGCTTTCTGGCCATCACCTCGGATACTTCGTTGCCGCCGCCGAAGCGGCGGAGAAATGCGGCGCACCGATCGCCTGGAAGAGCATCGCGACAATGCCGATCGAGCCGGACTGAGGGGGAGGCATCGGACATGAACACGGCAGCCAACGCCGACCAGCAAGAATATTGGAACACTGTTGCCGGCCCACGCTGGGTCGAACTCGCCGGCTTTGTCGAAAAGCGTGTGCAGAAGGTCAACGATCTGCTGCTGGCGCGGTCGGCGGTCGCCGGAGAAAAGGTATTGGAGGTCGGCTGCGGCACCGGTGCCGCGACGGTGCCCTTGGCCGAAGCGGTCGGCAACACCGGCGAGGTCGTTGGGATCGACATCTCCGAGCCGATGCTGGCCGCCGCGCGCGAGCGGATCTCGAACAGCGGGCTGCGCAACATCACACTGCTGCGTGCGGAACGCGCAGGTGCATGCCTTCGAGCCCAACCGCTTCGACCTGATCGCGTCGCGCTTTGGCGTGATGTTCTTTGCCGATCCAGTCGCCGCTTTCCGAAACCTGCTCGGCGCGGCCCGCCCCGGCGGGCGGCTGTGCTTTCGTGCTGGGCGGCGCTCGAGGAAAACCGGCACTGGCTGATCCCCTACGAAGTTGCGCTGCGGCATTTGGGACCACCCGCGCCAAAGCCTACCCACGCGCCGGGGCCGATGGCTTTCGCCGATCCGGAATACCTGCGCTCGGTTCTCGAACGGGCGGGGTACGAGGCCATCGATATCCGGCGCGAGACGCCCGAAATTATCGGCGCGAGCCCCCAGGAGGAGGCTGAGCACGCCTGCATCATGGGTCCCTCGGGCCGGCTGATCGAGGAGAAGAAGCCGCAGGACAGCGTCCGCGAGCTGATCAAACAGGAAATGACCGAGGCCTTCGCAGCCTATGCGAAGGGCGGAGGATGTAGTACTCCTTCCACCATCTTTCTGGTGACGGCCCGCCGCGCCGCTTCTTTTAAACATCCGACCCAATCTGGAATGTGATCGAAATCCGCCCGCATCTGCGCCTCGACAAGCCATCTTGCGGCTGATCTGGGTGAAGACATCCGCCGTTTCGGACATCGCCGAACCGTTTGGCTTGATCGATTGCCTCGCCGTGCCGAATGTCTCGCCAGAGCCGTCGACAGTGCGCAGTCAAGTCCATAATTGCCGCTGGAGGTGGCTCTATCACTTGGATGTTGCAATAGAAATAGGCCGAGGGTAGGGTCCGATCGGCGCCCCATCAGCCACCCATTTTGCAAGCAATTCCAATCCCATTTCGCACATTCGGGGTCGGTCCCGATTGGGTTCTGAAACACAGTCAGAGCGCGGTCAAACCGTCCCCTCACTCCAATGACCAGTTATAGCCAACGACCGGCGTCCGTCCTGGTCGTGGACTTGCCCAAAAATCGGGCCCGTATTTAAAGAGTCGCCGCCGGCGGGCCGCCCGTGGATCGTACGCGCTGACGGCCGTGGCGACGGCGGCGGGGGTGTACGCCACTTCCGCAGTGGTGAATATCACGGTTGTTTCTCAAGTCCTAGCTTCACCTCCGAATTTTGCGGTGACCACACCGGGCGGCGAATTTGAATACGTGGTCAACGGCGCCAGTTCGGGGCTGACCGCCTCGAATGCGAATGTGGACGACAGCCTCAACTTCACGCTCAACGCGGGCGCGACCTACATTTTCAGCATGAGCACGTCCGGCAATCACCCGGTGGACATTTGCACCAACCCGGACACGTTCTCCTTTTACGTCGGGGCCAGCGCGCAAGCCGTCCACGCGGGAACCGTCACCGTCACGATTCCCGCCACGAATTATCCGGCGACACTGTATTATATCTGCAATGTCCACACTTTTTATGGCGCAATCACCGTGGCCCCGCCGCAACCGCCGCCGCCGGTCAGCATTTTGCAAACCTCGGTTGCGACCAACATTGTTCTTACGTTTTCGGGCGGAACGAACACCATTCAGTTGACACCCCAATTCAGTTCCAATCCCTTCTGGACCGTTCCCCAAGCAGCTAAGTCGGCCCCGATTCTCAGCGCAAAGTCGCGCTCGCAGCCATTGCAATTGGCGATCGGCGCGCCTGCAATGGCGTCATCCAGATCGGGAGGAATGGGAATTAGTTGGAAGCGGCCTGAAGCATTGAGCTTTCGCTGGAACATGTCGTCCAACACCAGAATCCGCTGCCCCTCTTCAGGTGTCGTCGATTGAAGCGAGGTGTTGATCAACTGAAAACCGAAAAATGCGACCCGCGGTGGTTGGTCGGCAGCCCTCACTTCAGATATACAGCCAGCGCCAAAAACGATGATCACGGCCAAAACCGTCATTTTCATCATGGCCCTCCGGACTACAAAATGCCGATCCATGGTGACGGCCCGGTTTCTAAAGGGAAAGACAGGAACCATTTGGGCTATCCTGCAGAGGCCACTCGCTCTCGATCTTGTTGCCTTTGGCCTTCATGCAATCGCGGACCGTTGCAGTTCGGCTACAGCGTTTGGAGGCGAGCTTCGATAGATTAGAACCGGGTGTGGGGCGACGGGGCGCGAGTCCGGGGAATACTCATGAAGTGGTTGGCGTGACCTTGGTGACTACGCACCCCTTTTCAGCACGCGCCCGCCAGGCGTCGATTTGGGGAAGCAGGACAAAGAACCTCCTTTAAGCGGACCCTTGCGCGAGCTGCTGGAGTTGATGGGACAGGATACGAGTAAAGCTCAGCGGCAGGCGCTGAAAGCTTCCGCACATTCCGTCGCAACTTCCGGCTGAACGGCAAGTTTCATATTGGCAGGGTCGAAAACGTTTGCGGGCTCGCCCCCAAATCCAACTCAACAACTCGACACGGTTTTGACGGGTTGGTTTTTGAAACGGATTCCGGTTGACAGTAGTTTTTTTCGACCGGCTTATCGAAAAGTAGCTGGTGAGGAGCAGCAAATTTCATGGCCGTCATTGCAAGCATCGTTTGAGATTCCTCAGACGCCTTAGTAGGAGCGAACGCGAGCAAAGAAGCGGCCACGATCGCTCCTGTTATTAGTTTTCGGGTTGCCATTTTTGTCACCGATGAAGCGGGGGTTTGATCGCTCCCCAACCCGGCGCAAGGCGCGCCGCGCGGCGGGAAAGATCAGTTACTGGGCGCGGATGATCCGCGACCTCTCAATCCGGCGTGAGCTGACGCGCTTTCGCGTCATCGTCAAACGCGAGGGCGTAGGCTTCGTTGGATTGAGACGGGCCGGAAAAACGTCACCTAAGTGACGTTCCATTCCGGCGCCAACAGTACACATAAGCATCGCGACCGTCGCACGCAACTGAGCGGCTAAGCGCCCGCTCAGTATGGCGAGACTAGAAGCGGCGATGGGGACCGGGGTTTTTTTAAGTGCTTGAAAATATGCGAGCCGCGCGCTCGGGGGTCGGGATCGGGATCTGACGGCGCAAGGCGACCGGCGAAATCACCAAGGAAATAGCTTCGGTGCAAAGCTCGACCGGCGATGCCGTTAATGCCATCCGCGCGATCACGCGTTGCATGGAGGACATCAACGCTCATACCTCGGAGGTTGCTGACGCCATTACACGCCAGGAGTTGGCAACTGGCGAAATTTCGCACAACGTTGCAAGCGCCGCAGCACAGAGTAAGGCCGCAGCCGCAGCGTTCGGCGACGTCGCGGGCGAGTTCGCGTGACGCGGGTGGTCATGGCGTTGCCGACGGGACCGTCACGCGTGACGCTAGGATTTGAGCCACTCGCTCATTGTGTTGAAGGTTCTGCGTTGTGGATAATTCATCTTATTCTTCTCACAAATATTGCCCGCAACGAAAGGCAGTCTTTTACCCAGCGGGTTGTTTGCAGTGTTCGCACTCTATTTGATGGCTACAGTCTGACGGTATTTTGGTTTGGACAACAATCGAGAGTGAAGCATGAAAAAGATTTTGGTTGGACTCGTTGCGTTGACGCTCGTTGGCTCAACCATGTTGACCACGATGACCACTGCGGAGGCGCAGGGTTATCGCGGTTGGGGTTATGGTGGCGGTTGGGGTTATCGTGCTGGGTGGGGTTACGGCGGCTGGGGCTTGGGCCTTGGCGCGCTGGCGGCTGGTGCTGTAATCGGGAGCGCATTAGCTTCACCCTATAATGGATATTACGCTTATGCGCCCGGCTATAACTACGGCTACGCACCCACCTACACTTACGGCTACGTGCCTTCCTATAATTACGGATACGCACCCAGCTACAATTACGGATACGCGCGCCGCGCGTACTACGGATACGCTCCTTCCTATAATTACGGATACGCGCGCCCCTATAATTACGGATACACGCGCGCTTACTACGGATACGCGCCCCGTCTCTACGGATACGCGCCCGGTCTCTACTGATATGGGCCTGTGGCAATAAAGACCCCGAGGGCTTTGGCAACGACGATCTCCGGTTAATTGAGGCGGTGTTGCCGGCGGTGTCGCTTGCGATCGTGTCTGACGCCGAGCACACGATTGCCGCTGGTTTACTTGCCGCGTATCTCGGTAGCGACGTCGGCCGTCGTGTTCATGCCGGTGTGGTCGAGCGCGGTTCTGTCGAGAGTATCCAGGCAGTCCTATGGTACGCGGATATCCGAGGCTTCACTCCAATAGCCGACGCGACGCCCGGGCCGGCTCTCGTTGAAATGCTCGATGACATATTCGAGACGCTGACAGCCGCGCTGCGTCCACACGGTGGTGAGGTGCTGAAGTTCCTTGGCGATGGCATGCTCGCAAGCTTTGCCTTCGTTGCTGCGACGCGCGATGAAACCTGTAGCCACGCGCTCGCCGCCGCCACCGAAGCAATGCGCGGCCTCGACCGACTTAACGCGGATCGAGCGCGGATGGGAAAGCCGATTGCCGGGGTCGATCTCGCGCTCCACCTTGGCGAGGTGCTCTATGGCAATGTTGGCGCGATGGATCGCCTCGACTTCACGGTCATCGGGCCGGCGGTCAACGAGGTAGCGCGGATCGAGACCTTGTGCGAGCCACTGGGCCGCAGGGTTCTCGTCTCGGCCGAGCTCGCCTCCGCGGTCGGCAACAGAATCCAGCTCGAGCCGCTCGGTGCACACCTCCTCCGCGGAGTGCGCGAGCCGAAAGAAATTTTCGCTTTGCGGTTCTAGAACGATGTCTAGGCGGAAAGGTCACGCGAACTTATTGTATCGCGACCCTGTCGCCGCGCCGGGCTTCGGCCTTCGGCAATTGTGACGCGTCGCTTTGGCGCGTTGCGACGTCACCCACTAATCAGTTCGCCATCTGCTCCGGAGACGAAGCGTTTAAAGGCTCAGCCTAGCAAAAGGGTCTTGGTTGTGTTTCAGGCGCGGGCGGTTCGGGTGTCTGCCCAATGCCGCAGTTGGGTCCTCGACGTCGTTTCAAGCGCATGCCGCGCACATCCGCTTCTCCCCCGATTCCGGACATATCGCTGCGTCGCGCCGCTTAGCGACCAAATCGGCTGACGCGCGACGAGGCGCGGCGGATGACGGTGAACTTCGCCAAGTTACCGGAGCCGCTCTGCGCGGGCCGGCCCCGATTACGAGGCGTGACAAGGTCGCAGCCGCACATTTCACGATTCAGAAGGAGAGGCGCAGCGTGGATTATTTTGCGGGTTCGGCGCGAATAAGCCAAAGCCGCGCGTTTGCCCGAGAGATCACATCCGTGCGGCCACGCCGGACGGCTGGATGGCTCTTTCAGCAGGCATAAATCGGCGCCGCCGCGCTATATTGGCTATGGGATGAGCACATCAACGCGGGCCCGAGACGGGAGAAATGAAACAATGCCCGAGGTCCCAAGGGCGAGAGACGCTCTGCTGATGCAAACGGTGCCGCCGCGGCTCGCGGCATGAGTAGGCCAACGCCAACTGTGCTGATTTTGGTCGGCATTGGACTGGCTCTTTTCGTCCTGCGCATATTTGGGATTGGATGGTTGCAATATCGATGGGTACTAGCGCTTTCAATATGCCTAGTTGCATTCGGCCTGTACCTGTACGTTATTGTGAAACGTCCAAATCAAAATTGAGACACTGGCGAAGCCCTTTGGCACTCGCCTCTGTCGGCACCGCGCCTATCTCTGTTGCAATGTGGGTATCTTGTGAACTTAGGCGCCGTTCGCCTCGTTCCTGTTCGCTTGAGTTGGCCTGCCATGACCGGCCTGAAGGCAAAGTTCCCCTCGTATCCACCCTCTGCTCTGAGAGTGAGCTGTTTGATACAGCCTTAGAAAATTGCCGGGCTCAAACTGAATCAAAACCGGACACTTCCGTACCCCCGTGCCCGAACTCACCGGCGAGTACGGGACCCTGATGAAGTGGGCCGATGCGGTGCGCAAGCTCAAGGTGCGCGCCAATGCCGACACGCCCGCTGACGCGCGCGCCGCGATCAGATTCGGCGCCGAGGGCATCGGGCTCTGCCGCACCGAGCACATGTTCTTCGACGCGAACCGCATCGGCGTCGCTGGTGTGAACAACGCTGCAACACTCGTACCGCTGACGTCGACACGCCATTGAAGACGCTCTGCGCACCGCGCACGGTAGTGGTCAGCGTTGCTGTCGTTCCAAGCTGCACCGGCTGCGGCGACCGTCAGCCTGCCCACGGCGGGCATTGGCGCGATCTTTCGCCATGAAACACGCACCACTAGCATTCGCCGGCGCACATCACTATCTACAGAGCGAAGGCGTTGTACTTGCGTGGATTGGCGTTTGGCCCCCGCTTGGATAGTCGCGGCCCTTGCCGCAACCTCGCACGCCCATTTTTGCGTTTACATCGTCCATGGCTGGCCGGCGTCGGACTGATCGGCGCGGCACTTTGAATATCTCTGGCGCGTGCTTGAGCGACCGGTGATTTCGGAGCCGGGTCAGCCCAGTGGAGCACACGTCATGATCATCGCTCTTATGGTTGCATCAGTGTCCGGCATGCTCGTCGGCTTCGCCTTTGGCTTCGGCCTTGTTCATCTCACGATTGTTACGTTGGCTATGGCCCTTGCCGTCATGGTAGCCATCGGCGTGCTCAGCCAGACACTCCCGGCGCAGCCAATAAAACAGACACTCTAACGCTCGGCGGCCAGTCTGCTCACCCGTGACGAGGCGTGGCGAATTGCGGTGAACTTTGCCAAGCTGCCGGAGCTTTTGCGGAGGTTTGAGGCTGGTGATCGCCGGAAAGCCTGAAGGCAAAGTTATTCCACTTATCCACCATGGATTTAGGGTGAGCTGTTTTATACAGATTTAAGGAAGCGCCCGGCTCAAAATTACAAATGCGGGGCGCTTCTCACCCCCCGACCACCCCCAAGCGCTCGTGTGGTATGCGTGCCTAAAAGACCCCAGCGAGGTCCCCACCAGCTGGGGTCTTTTCTATGCGGCTTTTTCTGGCCTGCACCCAGTTCGGTTAGGTGGCGGACGTAGGACTTGAGTGCAAACAATAACAAGGATCACCAATCGTGATTGCTAAAGCACAAGCTGTCGAAGCGCCTATCCCGGCCTCAACGTCAGATCTGCTTGTCATTCCCCAACCAATGTCGCTCTTTCATCAGACTTGGCCGGTAGCAGTCGTAGCCGCCGCAGTGATTGTCAACCTGGCCTGGATGGGCATTCTCGGATACGGGTTTTTCAAGTTAGTCGAACCGGCATTTTTCTAGCCCGGGCGTGTTAAGCGGGCGAACACCGCCCCGCTTTGGCAGAGACAAAGAGGCCGAAACGCCCTCGGAGATTCAAGGACGCCGGTGCAGAGAGATCGGGCGCGAGGAAGGCAAGCGCGATTGTCATATTCACCTTGCGGACGCTGCACCGCTCTCGCTTGGCGATGCTGTCCGTGGTTGCCTTTTCCTCGGTGATAAGTTCATCGAGCCAACGGCGCCCGCGGGCGATCGATGCGACCATGGCGGGGTTAATTAGCGAGACGTTGTCTCTGCCACGGTGTCCCCGACCCTTTCGAAGCCGTTTTTGACCTCTTTGTCTCTGCCCCAAAAATTCCGTTTCCCGGCAACAGAGACTATCTCGTGGAATCTGACCGGCAAGGCCTCAACGAGTGGCTCGCCGCGATCGATAAAATCGAAGCCCTCAATCCCCGCGCGGTCGTGCAATCGCACTCGTGACGCCGTATATGATTATCTGCAGGCCACGTTCGCAATCGTTTTGCATTTCAAAGTGCGGCGCCGGACCAAAAGACTACTGCGGCATGCATTTAAGTTCGCGGATCTGCGCTTTGACAAAAACGCTGACCCATTTGCTGCCATCATTCGCTGCACGAGCGGCGATGCTGTCGACAACAAGATGATCAGCAAATGGGCACGGGCATTACGGTATGCGGGTTGGAGCAAGCCCGCCGAGATGCCCTTCCAGATCCTGCTCTCGCACCAGCACCTCTGTGCCGCTGATTTCCCAGCAAGATCTTGTTGATCGGCAACTACGACAAACACTTCGGGTTGAAGGCGCCGAGGCCGTGTGCGCTTACAAATGATGAGGTCACCCTCCCAATGGCCGCCCTCGGTTCTGCCGTCGACAGTCTTGGGCCGTTCGTGGATGGAGACGCGATCCTTGATGGTATCTTGCGAAGGTCTCGACCGGCGTGGCCGGCGGCGTTTGTGACGACGCGTGAGATAACGCCACAACTGCTCGGCCCTTTGGGCTGCCCGATAGATGAAGGCGTAGATCGTCTCGCAACTCACGGCCCGCAGACGACGTTCGTTTCCTCCCTTCAGCCAGCCGGAAATTTGCTCCGGGGTCCAGCCCTCCGCGAGGCGGTCGACAACGAAGGTTCGTAGGGCGCGATCTCGTTCGATCAGCGCTTCACGCCGCCTGCGCAATTGATAGGCTCCGGCGGCGTGAAGCGGCGAGTAGCGTCCGCTCGGCAGCTTATTGCAAGAGAGTTCGCGCGAGATCGTCGATTTCGGACGGCCGATCGCTTGCGCGATCGCGCCGATCGAATGGCCTAAAGCTTTGGCCAAGCCAATCTGTTCTCTTTCGTCATCCGACAAATGCGAATAGCATCGCATGGCAACACTCCCTAAGGCCTTGATCAACCGGCGATATCAAATCGGCAGGGGTGTTGCACTTCGTCTCAGAACTCAGGCCGCCCAAAGATCAACCATGGGTCGGCGGCGAAGTGTGTGGAGGCGCCGTAGGCGCCTCCACACACGAGCCGGGGACCTATGATCGCGTGGAGATGAATATATGGCCAAGCCCCCATTTGAACGCTCCAACCACCCGCAGCGTGTTCCTTCAGCCCCAGCGCCGTCGTCCACCTCCGCGCCAGAGGGCATGGAGCGCGCGCGGGCACTGGCGCGCCGTTATCTGCCCGATGCCGCGCGCTTGCTTGCGGGCATCGCCTTCGCGCCGGACAGTGAAGCGGCGCTGCACACCAGGATGCTCTGCGCCAAAGAGATCGTGGCTATCGCCGGCGTGATCCCGCAAGCGACACCGGCGCCACCACCGTATGGGGGAGCTGGTGACAGCAGCGAACCGGATTGAGGGCATACTTTCCAGCGCAGGGGCCAAATCACCCGCCGTTCAGCAGCGGCGGGAGAGGCGGCGTCAGGAATGGCGAGAGCAGATGAAACTATCTGTCATGCTCGATAAGTACCTTGATCCCGCCTGCACTTTCTGGACCTCACTTGAGAACAAGCCGATCTCTCGCATCAGCGGTATCTTTCAGAAAAAACGCGGTGTCAAGAGCGGTATTCCCGACGTTTTTGTCTTGTATCTCGGTAGACCGATCTTCGTGGAGCTGAAATCACGGGCCGGCGTAGCGACGAAAGTGCAGAAACAGGTCCGGGTAGAACTGTTGCCAGCCGGTGCCACGTGGTGGATGGCACGAAGCGCTCGTGCTGCCCTGATGGCGTTGCATCTCTCGGGCGTGGTCTTCTGCCGTCAATGGAAGCCGCCGCGTCTGCAACCGCGGGAGGGACCGTTCGCGGACCCGACGAAGCGACTGCCGCAAGCACCGGACGTGGCGGCGCGGCGACGAGCGGCACGGCAGCGATGGCGGGCGCGTCAGCGGCACGCCCGCCAGACCTCAAACCCGCCTCGCGAACCGCCTCACGCGGGCGCGCAAACCGAGGCGCGAGTAACAGTGGGCTGAGTTCGCCCTTCGGGGACTGGCGCGATTGGGCGTAAGCCGTTGATCTCACGGCGCTCATGCCTAAGGCGTGCTTGCGGCGCCGCGTCAGCGCGATACGGACGACGAGAAGAAGGCGATCAAAGAGGGCCGGATACCGCCGAATTGGAAGGCCAAGCCGGCGAAGCTGCGGCACAAGGATCGCGATGCGCGCTGGACGGTCAAATTCACCGAGGCCAAACCGCGCGCGGATGGCTCAACGCCGCCAGTCGATCTGGCAATCCCGCTATTTGGCTATCAGAACCATATCTCGATCGATCGCCGTTTCGGCTTCATCCGCCGATGGGCGGCCACAGATGCGACTGCCTATGAGGGCCGTCGTTTGCGCCAAGGCTTGGTCGACAGCAGCAATACGGCGAGCGGGGTGTGGGCCGATACCGCCTACCGATCGGTGGCCAACGAGACGTTCCTGAACAAGAATGGCTTCGTCAGCTACATCCATCGCAAGAAGCCGAAAGGCCACGCTATGCCCGAGACGATGCGGCGGGCCAACAATGCGAAATCGAAAATCCGCTCGCGTGTCGAGCATGTGTTCGCCGAGCAAAAGGATCGGATGGGGCTGTTCATCAGGACTATCGGGATCGTCCATTGCGACGCCTTGCGATTGCAGCGGATGTCGAAATCGCCGACCTCATTCGGGCTTGCTATGGCAGCACCGACTTCCAACGCGGCGCGAGAGCATTCGGCACTGGGACGCGGATCGACTGGCAGGGTCGGTAA
Organism: uncultured Alphaproteobacteria bacterium; assembly: GCA_963720115.1. Taxonomy (GTDB): domain Bacteria; phylum Pseudomonadota; class Alphaproteobacteria; order Rhizobiales; family Xanthobacteraceae; genus BOG-931. Next base: position 58,853 of record CAVREN010000037.1, on the reverse strand, counting down.
CGCGCCAGAAGCGTTGGTCGGGTCTCAGTCCCTAGGCGCGTACGCGGTATAGGCAATGGCCGGCCGGCACGCCGCCAATCGTACTGGCGGGTTCCATCAGGGCACATTCTCGAGCATCGGGAGCGAGAGCCCATGCCCGCTATAGGTGCGAGCCCGAGCATAATAGCCTCGACGATAATAATGCGCATGCCGGGGATACGAATAGTACCTCCCATGATAGTAATAACCCACTTGAATTTAATTACCGGCGTTAGGAACCGTGGCCGTTGGAATTGGCGCTATCGGTGCGGCATTTGACGTTGCGCATGCGACCATGGAGATAATCGCTGCGGAAGAGATCGCATAGATCACTCGTCTCATGACACTCTCCTCGAGTGACCCTCTCCCTCAACCACCCTAACTCTAATTCGGACCTGGTTTAAGGAGTTCCTCATAACCTGAAGGTAACGGGGAGGTTGTTTTGTCCGGCATGCGCTCCGCCGAGCGCGCGATGGTAACCGTCGGGTTGGCAAAGGATGTCGAGGCTTTGAACCTGTTGCTAGGCTGGCCGATCGCCCGGCCCAAGCTTAAATTCGCTCGATGTCGCTCTCCTTGGCCGCAGCATCACGCATCGCCTGGGTCAGGCCTCGTTGCACTGGATACGGAGTTGGTGGAGGAGCGGTTGAAGCCGTCGCCTCCCGCTTGGTTTCACTTGCCCGGCGATTAGGCTCTCGGCCGTGATAGGAGGAAGCAAGTGACTGAGGATTTAGAGGGCGGATGCAGCTGTGTGGCGATGCGCTATCGGCTCATCTCGCGGCCGATGTTCGTGCACTGCTGTCATTGCCGCGATTGTCAGCGGCAAACCGGAAGCGCCTTCGTACTCAATGCTCTTATCGAGGCTGATCGGGTGTCCGTGCTGTCCGGCAATCCCGAGCCGGTCGCGGTGCCGACTGACAGCGGCCGCCCACACCATATCTATCGCTGCCCGTCCTGCAATGTAGCTGTCTGGAGCGTCTACGGCGGCGTTCATAAGCTGCTCTTCGTCCGCGTCGGCACGCTCGACGATCCAGCGGCGCTAACGCCGGACGTCCACATCTACGTCCGCTCGAAACTCCCGTGGATCACGCTACCCGAAGGTACTCCTTCCTTTGACGCGTACTATGACTCCCGCAAGCTTTGGCCCCCGGCCAGCCTCGAGCGCCGCCGCGCGATCTTCGGATGAGCTTTGCGTAGCGCTTCGATGAATGACGTTGACATTTTTCAGGTGGCAATTCGTATGGCGGTAGCTAGTCCCGGCACATCTGAGAAGTACTCAGCGTCCGAGCAAGTCTGCAATGCGCTGCGAAATGGGCATTGGGCCGGCGATAATTTTCGCGCAGGCGTTAGCGCCGGGTGCTCCGCAGGCTACGTGATGCGAATGACAATTGCCGCCGTGTTTGTCGCTACACTCACTGTATCAGGATCTGCGCAGGAGTTCATGGCGGACTCGGGCGCGGCTGTTGTTTTTCCGAACCCCGATCGTCCGGTTGCGAATATCGTTAGCCCGATCTGGCACGACGAAAGAGAGCGCGACGCAGCCGGCGAACCACGCCAACTCGTGCGTCTTCTTGGCATCAAATCCGGGATGACCGTCGCGGACATCGGTGCGGGTAGCGGTTACTATGTCGTACGGCTGTCCCCGATCGTCGGCCCCCGCGGCCGCATTATCGCAGAAGATGTCGTGCCCGAGTATTTACGGGAGTTGCGCAGGCGGGTGCGCGCTCTCGGATTGCGAAACGTCGCGATCAGCCTTGGTGAGCCGCACGATCCACGATTGCCACCTGATTCGCTCGACATTGCGATCCTGGTGCACATGTATCACGAGATCGCACAGCCCTACGCACTGCTCTATAATCTCGTCCCCGCGCTCAAGTCTGGCGCGCGCGTCGGCATTCTCGACGCCTTCAAACCGATCTCCGAGCATGGAACGCCACCAAGTCTCCTGCGCTGTGAGCTTGCAGCCGTAGGGTATCAGGAGATCAGCCTCGATCGCCTCACGGGCAGCGACGCCTATCTTGCGATCTTCGCGCCGCCGTCCGTCGCAAGCCGCACGCGGCCGGAAGCTATGGTCGCGTGCAAGACGCCATAGGCCGACTGCCGATGCCGCTAAAGGCGGGCTCTCGCTTTGTGGCTGCTCGCTGGCGGCCTGCTAGCGACGGCGCATCTGTTGGCGCTGACTGCGTCGCACTTTTCTAAACGCGGCGCGATGCTCGGCCCTGAATTCGTGCGGCGCAAGCTTGCCAGTCGCAAAAAGTCTTCCTGTGTCGTCAGACCAAACGCCCGCGACGGGGGCACCTTTGACCGTGTCGACCGGACTCGTTGCAGCGTCAGGATAGACACAGTCTTGGCGCACATGCTCAGATCAGATTGTATATCGATAAGAAATGACTGGTGGAAAGGATCAGCCATGAAGATCGAACGTCACGAGACCGGGCCGCGTATGAGCAAGGCGGTGATCCACGGCGACACCGTCTATCTCGCCGGCATCGTTGCCGATAGCCCGAAAGGCAAAAGCATGGGCGAGCAGACCAGCAACATCCTGTCGCAGATTGATGGCTTCCTAGTTATGGCCGGAACCAACAAGACGAAGCTACTCTCGGCCAACATCTGGATCACCGATATGGCGCAATTCGCTGAGATGAACACCGTCTGGGATGCCTGGGTGTCGCCGGGCAATACGCCAGCGCGGGCGACCGTTGAGGCCAAACTCGCGTCGCCGGACTACAAGGTCGAAATCATGGTGGTAGCGGCGCGCTAACGCTGTCGGCTCATGCGACAGGTTCACAAACCGAAACCCGCAGCCCGTTCGCGGCTGACCAAGCCTGCGCGCAACCGCCGCTCTGCCGAGCAAATGCTGGTGGAGCTCAAGCTGCGGTTACGAGAAATCAGCGATCTGAATGCGGCCGGTGACATGCTGAACTGGGACCAGGCGACCTACATGCCGGAAGGCGGCGCAGGCGCCCGAGGCCGTCAGCTCGCGACACTCCATCGTCTGGCGCACGAGCGGGCGGTCGCGCCAGCGCTCGGCACGCTGATCGACGCGCTCGTTCGCTTTGGCGAGAGCCTGCCATACGATTCCGACGACGCGAGCCTGATCCGTGTCGTACATCGTGAATATCAAAAGAAGATCAAGGTACCGCCGGACCATATCGCGCGCGCCATCGCGCACGGCTCCGCCTCGTACGATGCATGGACGAGGGCGCGTCCGGCAGACGACTTCGCGACCATGGTGCCTTATCTCGAACGGACACTGGACCTCAGCCGGGAATATTCCTCCTACTTTGCGCCTTACAAACACGTCGCCGACCCGCACATCGACGACGCGGACGAGGGTATGACCACGGCGTCGACCCACAAACTGTTTGAAGAACTCAAGACTCAGCTCGTTCCGATAGTGGGCGCGATCCGCGAGCAGCCCGCCGACGACGATTCCAGTCTGCGGCAAACCTTCGCCAAAGCAGACCAGCTCGATTTTGCCCGGCATGTTGCGGAGCGCCTGGGCTACGATCTTCGGCGCGGCCGGCTTGATCTCACCCTTCATCCTTTCAGCACCCGGTTTTCCGCTGACGACGTCCGCATCACCACCCGGGTCAGCGAGAACGACTTTGGCGACGCTTTATTCTCGACGTTGCACGAGGCTGGCCACGCCATGTACGAGCAAGGCATCAGCGCTGCGCTCGACGGCACGCCGCTCGGACAAGGTGTCTCCGCCGGTGTCCATGAGAGCCAGTCGCGACTCTGGGAGAACGTGGTGGCGCACAGCCGCGGCTTCTGGGAGCATTTTTACCCGCTGCTGCAAAGAATCTTTGCGGAGCAGTTGTCAAGCGTTCCACTTGCCGCGTTCCATCGCGCCATCAATAAGGTGGCGCGGTCGCTCATTCGTACCGACGCGGACGAGGTGACCTACAATCTGCACATCATGCTGCGTTTCGATCTCGAGATGAAATTGCTCGAGGGCGACCTCCGCGTCGAGGACCTGCCGAAGGCTTGGCGTGCGGCAATGCAAGCCGAGCTTGGCATCGCGCCATCCGATGATCGCGACGGCTGCCTGCAGGACGTGCACTGGTATTCCGGTTACATCGGCGGGCGATTCCAGAGCTACACGATCGGCAATATTTTATCCGCGCAGTTCTATGCAGCCGCGCTCAAGGCGCATCCCGACATCCCGCAGGAAATCGCCAGCGGCGAATTCGGCACGCTGCATAACTGGCTGCGCGACAATCTTTACCGGCATGGCAGCAAGTTCGTGCCGAACGACATCGTCAAGCGCGCAACTGGTAAGGCGATGACTATAAGGCCATATCTTGATTATCTTCGCGAAAAATACGGCGCGCTTTATCGGTTGCCCGCGAGCGCGTAAAAGCCCCATTGCTGATGGCCGCATGTCTTCTGCGAGATGTCCGCTACTTCGGTGTTTTTGAGCCCGCTTGGTAAGAGCACCCTCGCGAAGTGCGGTGCGGCCTTCTACCGATCCGTCATAAGCGAGTAGGATGCGCTTGTACATTTTAACCCCTGTGATCAGCCCGATAATAGAGCATCTTGTTGAGTCCAGTCGCGTTCAAACACTGGATGAGAAGTGGCCAGCTCACTGACCTCGCGCTGGACAGGTCGCCCAGTCCGGTCAATCATGCACAAGCCTGAGCTAGGACAGCTGTGTCATGGACGTGGCAAGCTGGCTGCGGAGCCTTGGTCTTGAGCAGTACGAGGCCGCGTTTCGCGATAACGCAATAGACGACAGCGTCCTGCCCGATCTCACGGATCAGGACCTGGAGAAGCTCGGCGTTCTGCTCGGCCATCGTCGCAAATTGCTGCGCGCGATAGCTAATCTCGAAGCACCTCCGAAGACTGCGGCAGGAGCGCTCGGCGTTCGAGCGGCCGGAGATGCGCCACCTCGGGACACTGCCGAACGCCGCCAAGTAACTGTTATGTTCTCGGACCTTGTGGGTTCCACGGCACTTTCGGCACGCATGGACCCTGAAGACCTGCGGGAAGTCATCTCTGCCTACCAGAAATGCGTAGCAGAGACAGTGCAGCGTTTTGGCGGCTTTGTTGCGAAATACATGGGCGATGGGGTCCTGGTGTATTTTGGTTATCCGCAAGCCCACGAGGACGACGCAGAGAGGGCTGTGCGAGCGGGCCTTGAGTTGGTTGCTGCTGTACGTGCTCTGAAGACCCACGCGCCCCTACAGACCCGTGTCGGCATCGCAACGGGTCTGGTGGTCGTCGGCGACCTGATTGGCTCAGGCGCTTCTCAGGAGCAGGCAATCGTAGGCGAGACGCCGAACCTTGCGGCGCGCTTGCAGGGCATTGCAGAGCCGAACAGCGTGGTCATTGCGGAGAGCAGCCGGAAGCTCGTGGGCAACTTGTTCGAGCTTCAGGACCAGGGATTACAGGACGTGAAGGGCATCGCGGTCCCGGTACGAGCTTGGGCAGTGCTGCAACCCTCTTCAATCGAAAGCCGCTTCGAGGCTTTCCACGCAGGCGGCCCGACCGAGCTTGTCGGACGGGAAGAAGAACTCGAACTGCTGCTGCGGCGCTGGTCGAAGGTAAAGACCGGCGAGGGTCAAGTGGTGCTTCTGTCGGGCGAGCCAGGCATTGGCAAGTCTCGATTGACCGCTGCGTTCCTAGAAGCCCTTGCTGCCGAATCACACACTCGTTTGCGCTATTTCTGCTCGCCGCAACGCACTGATAGCGCATTGTATCCGACCATCAGTCGGATCGAACGAGGGGCTGGTTTTACGCGCGATGACACCCTCCAAACAAAACTGGACAAACTTGACACCCTGCTCAAGCAAAGCTCCACGTCGGCTGACGATGCGGCGCTTCTTGCGGCGATGCTGTCGCTGCCGAACGACGGGCGTTATCCTGGGCTTGAACTGACGCCGCAGCAGCGCAGGCAACGAACGTTCGAAGCCCTCGTTTCACAAATCGCGACGTTGTCCCGTCAAAACCCGGTGCTGATGATCTTCGAGGATGCACATTGGAGCGATCCCACGAGCATCGAACTGTTTAGTCGCATCGTGGACAGGATAGAGACGCTGCGCGTACTGCTGGTCGTAACGTTCCGGCCAGAATTTGAGGCGCCCTGGATCGGGCAACCTCACGTAAGTGCGGTCACGCTTAGTCGTCTGACCCGGCGTGAGTTGGACACCATGATCGACAGGGTCGTTGGCAACAAATTGCTCCCGGCCACGATAAGGCAGGAAATAATCGAGCGTACGGATGGCATACCATTATTTGTAGAGGAGATGACCAGAGCCATCCTGGAAGCGGGCAGCGAAGGAGCGGCGGGGCACAGCGCTGCGGCTATTCCGGCCCCTGCTTTGGCGGTCCCGGCAAGCTTGCACGCCTCCCTAATGGCGCGGCTCGACCGGCTCGGTGCGGCCAAAGAGGTGGCGCAAATTGGGGCAGCCATCGGCCGGGAGTTTTCGCACGACCTGCTCGCTGCTGTAATGCCCAAAGCAGAGAACGAACTCAATTCAGCGGTCGACCGTCTTGTTGCAGCGGGATTGCTCTTCCGACAGGGTGTCGCTCCGCACGCGACTTATCTGTTCAAGCATGCCCTGGTACAGGATGCAGCCTATGGAACGCTGCTGCGCGAGCCGCGACGCGCGCTCCACGCTCGCATCGCCGACATCCTTGAAAGCCAATTCGCGGATGTTGCCGAAAACCAGCCCGAGTTGCTGGCGCATCACTGCACTCAGGCCGGTCTGATCGAGAGGGCTGCCAGCCTATGGGGCAAAGCAGGGCGGCGATCACTGTCCCGCTCTGCGTTGGCCGAAGCCGCTGAACAGATCACCCGCGCGCTTGCACAGATTGCGGTTTTGCCCCTCACGCCAGCGCTACGAAGTGAACAGTTAAAGCTACAGGTAGCGCTAATAACTCCGCTTATGCAATTAAAGGGATTTGCTGCGCCGGAAACCAAGGCCGCTGCGGAACAGGCACAGCGCCTGATCGAACAAGCAGAAGCGCACGGAGAGCCGCCCGAAGACCCCCTTTTGTTAGTCTCGGTCCTCTACAGCTTCGGGGCTGCGAACATCCTCGCATACAATGCCGATGTTTGTTGTGATTTTGCTGTTCATTTTTTGGCACTTGCTGAAAAACAAGGAGCCACGGTCCCGCTCTTGTTCGGGCACGATTTATTGGGCGCTTCCTTGCTATATGCAGGTGATATTGCACGAGGTCGAGTGCATCTTGATCAGGCGATTGCGCTCTACGATCCTGTAAAGCATCGTCCGTTGGCGACGCGTTTCGGCCACGACCTTGGGGTGGTACTGCTATCCCTCTCTTGGGCCTCTTGGTTGCTCGGCTATCCCGAGGCCGCACTCGCCGATGCAGCCCGGGCGCTCAGGGACGCTAGCGAGATCGGCCACGCCGCTACACTGATGTTTGCGTTGTGTATTACGGGTTCGACCCGGATTTTCTGCGGAGATTATGCGGCGGCCCTCGCGCAATCCGATGAAGTCGTCGCTTTGGCGGACGAGAAGGGAGCCGCGCTTTGGAAAGCGTGGGGAACGTTAAATAAGGGATGGGTGTCGGCCCTTATCGGCAAACCTTCCGACGCGGTTCAAGCAATCACATCGGGCCTAACCGCATTTCGGGCGACAGGTGCAAATAACTGGACTTCCGTGTATTTGTCCTATTTGGCGACTTCGTACGCAGACCTCGACCAATTCGACGATGCTTGGCGCTGTATTGGCGACGCAATCAGCACGATCGAAGCAACCAAGGAAACATGGTTCGAGGCCGAAACCAATCGCATCGCAGGCGAAATCGCGCTGAAGTCGCTACGGCCGGACGGAGCAAAAGCGGAAGGCTATTTCGAGCGCGCTCTTACGACTTCGCGTAAGCAGCAAGCCAAGTCCTGGGAACTCCGCGCCTCCATGAGCCTCGCGCGCCTCTGGCGCGACCAGGGCAAGGTGCGCCAAGCACGCGAACTGCTCGCTCCGATTTACGGCTGGTTCACTGAGGGGTTCGAGACCCGCGATCTCAAGGAGGCGAAGGCGCTGCTCGATGAGTTGGCATTATAAGCATCGCCCCAACAGCCAACGCGTTAATATTTGGGCGCGCGCGTGTTTGACGACGCGCTTGCCCTTAAGGCATCGATCAAGGTGTTACATGAAGAGAGGAGACTATCCATGCCGACATTTATGGGGCACCGATAGAGAAATGTCCTCGCCATCGGGCAACAAAAGCATAAACGCCCGAGCAAGATAAAAAGGGCGCCCGAAGGGCGCAGTCATCATGTCGGTTGCGGCCGAGACAACAAGCTTATAGCCTCTGACTTTATGGGGCGCCGCACGGAGCGCGCTCGATTTCTTTGGCGCTCCGAATGAGTGCGCTCTCTTGAGCCCGGCGTGTGTGCATTCTCCTGGCCGCCAGTGCGAACCCCGTCGGAATGCCGCAGGAGGAATCTTGCCCATGGTCCACTGGCTCAAGACCTGTGCTGGCCAAAGCGGTTGGTCCTACTGCGAACGGTCACGGACGCTTGGCGGGCTGATCGCAACCGCGCCTTGGGCAAATGCACCATGACTCCAAATGACGATCCGAGACGATTCCTCCTCGATTTATTCCGTGCTGCGGTAGCGAGTGGCGATCCTGAACGGTGCCTTCCGCGGTATTTGCCGTCGAAACCGCTGGGCGAGGCGGTGGTCGTCGGCGCGGGAAAAGCTGCGGCGGGGATGGCCAAGGCCATCGAAGCGTCATGGGATGGGCCGATCCGTGGATTGGTGGTGTGCCCACACGGATGCAGCATACCTACTCGTCAGGTGGAGGTCGTGGAGGCGTCGCATCCAGTGCCGGATGAAGCAGGGACGCGAGCTGCACAACGTATCCTTTCCTCGGTTCGAGGGCTTTCTGAAAACGATCTGGTCCTTGCCCTAATTTCCGGTGGCGGCTCTGCACTTTTAACGCTTCCTGCACCTGCCCTCAAGCTTCAGGATAAACAGGCGGCAACGCAAAAGCTCCTGAAATCGGGCGCGACGATTGCCGAGATCAATTGCGTACGAAAGCATTTGTCGGCGATCAAAGGCGGGCGATTGGCCGCGGCTGCGTGGCCAGCGTGGGTTTATGCGCTCGCTATTTCAGATGTGCCGGGAGACGATCCGTCCGTCATTGCATCGGGCCCCACGGTGGCCGATCCAACGACCAGTGCCGATGCGCTTGCCGTTATTGAGCGTTATGGCATCGCCATATCAGAAGCAACGCGCCAATGGCTGAGCGATGCAGCAAGCGAAACTCCGAAAGCAGGCGACGTGCGATTATCGCGCAGCACATTTCAATTTGTCTCGCGGCCCGTCGACGCGCTGCATGCTGCTGCGGAGAAGGCGCGCGCCGTCGGAGTGCACGCTGTCATTCTTGGAGATTCGATTGAAGGCGAAGCGCGCGAAGTTGGCCGAGTAATGGCGGGGATAGCCCTGTCCGCGGCCAGTTCGAAAATACCGGTCGAACCTCCATGCGTATTGTTGTCGGGCGGCGAAACCACAGTCACGGTCCGAGGAACGGGCACCGGCGGTCGCAATCGAGAATTTGCGTTGTCATTGGCCATTGCGCTGGCTGGTCGATACGACATTTCTGCCATCGCCTGTGACACAGATGGCATAGACGGGGCCCCGGATGCGGCAGGTGCGATCGTTCTACCAGATACGATAGCGCGGGCGCGTCAGAAGGGGCTCGATCCCCACCTAGTGCTGGTGGACAATGATGCCGGCGGATTGTTTGGACGGCTCGGCGACCAGGTGGTAACGGGCCCCACTGGAACAAACCTCAACGACTTTCGAGCAATCTATATTCCGGGGTCGTCCAGATGATGAACACCAGACTGCATGTGCACCAGGATCAATCGGCACACTTGCCGGGCGAGTCATATCAATTGCCTAGGAGGTTCGGATGCCTGTGACCGGAAATAGAACGATTGAGGTCGCGTTCGGCCGTGGTACCTTACCCATATCGCTGCCAGCAGCGGCCGAGCCGACCGTCATTCGCAAATCTGCGCTGCCAAAACTGCCCGATGCGTCAGCGGCGATCCGTCAGGCCTTCGAAGCGCCGATCGGCGGGATGCCACTTCGGGATCTTGCGCGTGGCCGAAAGAGCGCCTGCATCCTGATCTGCGACATCACGCGCCCGGTACCCAATCGCTTATTCCTGCGTCCGATGATCGAAACTCTGACACGGAACGGTATTCCTTCCGATCGAATCACTGTGCTGGTAGCCACAGGGCTGCACCGTCCGAACGAAGGCAATGAGCTGGCCGAGCTCGTAGGTGATCCATGGGTGCTCGAGCATGTGCGGGTGGGCAATCATTTTGCCCGAAATGATGCCGATCATGTGGATCTCGGACACACCGCCACGCGCGGCACGCCGGTTTCGATCGACCGCCGGTTCATGGAGGCCGATCTAAAAATCGTGACCGGGTTAGTAGAGCCACACTTCATGGCCGGCTGGTCGGGCGGCCGCAAAGTCGTGGCTCCGGGCGTCGCCGGTCAAGCGACCATTCGGACCTTTCACTCTGCGCGATTCATGGAGGATCCGTTGGCTGTCCAGTGCAATCTGGTCGGCAACCCGTTGCATGAGGAACAGCTTGAGATTGTTCGCATGGTCGGCGAAATCTATGCCTTCAACGTGGTCATAGACGAAGACCGCGATCTGGTTTTCGCCACCTTCGGCGAAATCATCGCTAGCCATCTAGCCGCCGTCGACTTCGTAGCGGCGTCGACGCGGATCGGCGTTCCCCGCCGATTTAAGACGATTGTCACGTCGTCGGCTGGCTATCCACTCGATAAGACCTACTATCAGACGATCAAAGCTATGGTGACACCGATCGATATCCTGGAGCCAGGCGGCACAATCATTGTTGCCTCGGCTTGCTCGGAGGGGTTCGGCTCGCGCGAGTTCCGAGCCGCTCAGACGCTCCTGGTCGAGCTCGGCGGTGACCGGTTTCTTACGACGCTGAATGTAAAATCACTGGCCGACATCGACGAGTGGCAGACCGAGATGCAGTTGAAGACTATGCGCTTGGGACGCATCCAGCTTTACACCACAGGCCTTGATCAAGAGGAAGGGCGGATCACTGCCGTCGAGATGGTCGATTCGGTCGACCATGCGGTCGCCGACAGCATAGCGCGCCATGGTGACCCGGCGGTCGCGGTCATTCCGGAGGGCCCATACGTAATCCCCGTATATCAGCGAACCTAGTTCATGGTTTCCATCCATCTCGATGCCGTAGGCGGTGTGGCAGGCGACATGTTCGTCGGCGCGATGCTCGACGCTTTGCCTGATTTGCGATCACGCGTTCTGGGTGATGCCGCTGCGGTACTTCCGCCTGGGATCGGGGAGCCACGTCTAGAGGAGGTGGGTAACGGAGGCATCCGTGCTTTCCGCTTTGGGCTCGTTGCCGATCGGAGTGCAGGCTCAGCCAAGGAAACTACGTTTGCTGCGCTTGCAGCCCGCATCGGTGCTGCGCAGCTGACGGATGGAACCGCCACCCAGGCCATAGCCATCCTTCGGATTCTTGCCGAGGCGGAAGCGAGGATTCATCGAGTCGCTATCGATCATGTGCACTTCCATGAGATCGCAGATTGGGATTCGCTCCTCGACGTCGTCGCTGCCGGCAGCATAGCGGCGGCACTTGTCGGTGCACGGTGGAGTGTATCATCACTGCCGCGCGGCGGTGGCACCGTGCGAACCGCACATGGTGCCTTGCCCGTTCCCGCGCCTGCGACGGCGATGATTCTGGAAGGATTCGAATGGCACGACGATGGGATCCCCGGTGAACGGGTCACGCCCACCGGTGCAGCAATCCTCCGGCATCTTGTCGGAGAAAGATTACAAGGGCCTGCTGGACGTCTCCGCAGTTCCGGCTCGGGTGCGGGCGCACGCGATTTGCCAACTGTGCCAAATATTCTCAGGGCGCTGGTCTTCGAGTATGCGAGCGCTCCTGCGGAAGACCGTGTCACGTTAGTCTGCTTTGAAATCGACGACATGACGGGTGAAGAAATCGGCGTAGCCGCTGACCGGTTGCGAGATGTGCCTGGTGTGCTCGACGTCACCATCGAGCAGTGTTGGGGTAAGAAGGGAAGGCCCGTGCAGTCCTTCCGAGTAGTCGCTCGGCCCGACGCCACCGACCTGGTGGCCAGCCGTTGTTTCGAGGAAACATCTACTATAGGGCTGCGCGTCGACGAGCGATCACGTATTATCCTGCGTCGCCAAGTCACAAAGGTCGACGAGGTCGGCGTCAAAACGGTGTTCCGGCCCGGGGTCGGGGCCACACACAAGGTCGAGAGCGACGAGGTTCGAGGCGCCAACTTAGCGGAGCGCCGGCGGCACAAGCAGAAGATTGAGGACGAGGCCAAATGACTGCTGATGCGGAAGGTCTGGCGCTAGGAAAGGCGCTCGACCTGCTGTTTCCTCTCGCAGTTGCGGTGAGCGGTGGAGTGGATAGCATGAGCTTGGCCACCTTCGCCCATCGGCGCGCTCCTGGTCCAGTGACCATGATCCACGCTGTATCTCCTGCCGTGCCAGCGGCAGCGACGCAGCGCGTTCGCCAGCTGGCAGCCGTCGAAGGATGGTCACTGACGATCACGGGCACCGGCGAGTTCGAGGACGTCCGCTATCGCGACAACCCCGCCGACCGATGTTATTTCTGCAAGACCAATCTCTATGAACGCATTCGGTCTCTGACGCCGCATCGAATCGCCTCCGGCGCCAATCTCGACGATCTCGACGACTATCGACCCGGTCTCATCGCCGCCAAAGAGCGCAACGTGGTTCATCCTTTCATCGAAGCGGGGATGACCAAGGCGATGGTCCGTTCGCTCGCCCGCGCGCTTGGCCTCCGGGATATCGCCGAATTGCCGGCACAACCCTGTCTGTCCAGTCGCGTCGAGACGGGCATCCGCATTGACCCAGACGACCTTGCCTTTGTAGAGCGTGTCGAAGCGCGGCTTGCCGAAATGACGCCCAAGGGGGCAACGTTGCGGTGCCGAATAATGCGGCGAGGCGTGGTGATCGAGCTTGGTACGGACGACGCCGCCGCACTCATCTCCATTACCGAGGCTGCAAATGCCATGTGCCGCACCGAGGGACGACAATTCGATGGCGTCCGCGAATATCGGCGGGGTGCCATGTTTGTCCAGAGCTGACAATGGACGCGTGGATCGATTGGGACCGTGAGGCGCGCACTGGCTTCCCTGAGGCCGTTCTGTGTTCTCACAAGAGTCCCATGCAAATTGCGGGTATCATCGCGGCCGCGCGTGCGCGGAACTCGAGACTTCTTCTAACACGCCTCGATACTCAATTATTCATGGCGTTGCCCCACGACGTCCAGCAGAACCTCGATCACGACACTGTCTCTCGTACGGCGATTTTCGGTGGGTCTAAGCCGTGCGCAGACACTGGAGTCGGCATTGTCGCGGCAGGTACATCGGACATGCCGATAGCGCTCGAAGCCTGCCGGACGCTGTCCTTTGCGGGTCACGCGGCGACAATAATTGCCGATGTAGGCGTCGCGGGCCTGTGGCGATTGATCGAGCGGCGTGACGAGTTGTCGTGCTGCCGCGTCGTGATCGCTGTCGCCGGTATGGAGGGCGCGTTGTTCAGCGTTGTCGGCGGTCTGGTCGAAGCTCCCGTGATAGCAGTACCGACCTCGGTCGGATACGGCGTCGCGGCTGGAGGTGCGGTGGCGCTGAACGCGGCGCTCGCAAGCTGTGCGCCCGGGGTGACGGTAGTGAATGTCGACAACGGTTTCGGGGCGGCCGCGGCGGCAATCAAGATGCTGCGTTTGGGTCGCAACTGAAACCGAAGCAGACCGTGCCAAAAGAAATAACCTGCATGTAATTGTTCAAGAGGGGTACAACTACGACCGCCTTCGCCATCGAGGTGAGGGCAAAGATTGGAGCGAAGATCCTTAGACGCGTGCCGAACAGGCCAAGAGGGGCCGAGAGTCGCCGTCTGAAACCACGCCGAAGCCGCCGGCAATAGCTTCAGCCGTGGCTGCTGGCGATCGGACTTTCGTGGCGCCGTAATAATCACAGGGCAGCTGCAATGATACCTGCTGGTCGGGTAATAGCGGCCCTAAAGGAGTTTGATCACTAGCCGGTGGCCAGCACAGAAAGCGCGCTGCTGCTCAAGAAGGGCTGATCGGAATTTCGATCAGATTAGGAGCGCCGGACAAAATAGCCGCCTCAAGAGCCGGCGCAATCTCCGCTGCTCGATCAATTCTGCGGGCGGGGAGGCCCATAGAGGCGGCAAGCGCCAGAAAATCAATGGCCGGGTCAAGGATGTCCATGGCGATGAAACGATTGGCCCGCGTCGACGCATAATGTGGCTGTGATCTCATGAACCTTTTCAGGATGTTGTATTCCCGGTTGTTGATCACGACAAACGTTACCGGAAGGCGTTCGTGAGCCGCTGTCCACAGCGCCTGCGGAGAGTACAGCGCTGCGCCATCGCCGACGATCGAGACCACTGGTGCTCGGTCGATGCCGAGTGAGAAGCCAACCGCAGCCGGCATACCCCAGCCGAGCGCTCCGCCGCGTGCAAAGGAATACTGGCGCGTGCTCTCGGTGCTCAGAAACGCGCGCAGGGCACCCAACGTTGCCGGGGCCTCGTCGACGATTGCGACTTCGGGGCCGATGGCGCGCGCCATCTCGCGACCGGCAACCAGCGGTGTAGTCACTGGCTTGTCGAACTCTGCGTCGGCTGCAGCCTTCAGCTGGGCGCGGCGGGCCTCCTGTTCGCGCTCGGCTGCTTTGCGCAGAGCAGCGTATACCTCTCTCCTATCCGCAAGTTTGCGGGTCAGAAGCGGCAAGAGCGCGCGCAGTGACGCCCTGATGTCGCCCACGAGGGCCAGCTTTGTTGAATAGGTGCGCCCGAGGTCGCGGGCGTCGGCGGATAGCTGGAAAATCTGCATGCCGGGCGGAACCGCTGAACCTTCCGTGTATAGGATGGTGATCAGCGACTTGCCGCCGAGCGCGAAGATTGCGTCATAGGCTTGCAGCTTTTGAGATATCTCGGTCGCCTTGGTGGGAAGATTGCCCATCCATAGTGGATGCGCGGTAGGAAACGGAATGTGCGCCGGCCAGGATGACCCATAGACTGGTGCGCCCAGAGAGTCGGCAAGTAAAACAGTTTCGGCGGCGGCATTACTCGTTGAAATCTCATCGCCTGCAATGATTGCAAGCTTGCCGGGCGAAACGGCAGCAAGATACTCAGCAAGGCGATCGAGCGAGCCCGCGACCGCGGCGCGATCGATGGTTGAAACCTCACCGATGTCGACGGCTGTCATCTCCTCCATGATATCCATGGGGAGCGACAGGAACACGGGTCCGGTGGGCGCTGTTTGACAGTCATGAAATGCGCGACGAACCAGAATGGGAATCTGGTCGGGATGCGTCACCTCCTGCGCCCACTTCACCGCAGGCGTGGCGATGCTGACGAGATCTCCATAGAGGAGCGGATCCGTCAGAGTGTGGCGCGAGTCTTGTTGACCTGCGGTGACCACCAGCGGCGTTCCGGAAACGTGCGCGTTCAGGAGATTACCCAAGCCGTGGCCGAGTCCACCCGTCGTATGGAGATTAAGCACGCCCGGTCGGGAAGCAGCCTGTGCGTAGCCGTCCGCCATAGCAACCGCACTGGCCTCTTGCAGCGCCAAGACATAGTGAATATCCGCGGCATCGACGAACGCATCGATCAAAGGCAGCTCGGTTGTTCCCGGGTTGCCAAAGACGTATCGGGCGCCCTCGCTCCTGAGAACTTCAAGAAGGACCGCTGCGCCGCGACGCTGATTCCTGTCATTCCAATTTTCTGTCGACATAGTGCACTCGAATTGGCGTTGCCTCGGCGACTTCTCACATTTTCAGCTGCGAACGGGTTGATGTGAATGGATAGGCTGTGGATCTGATGTAACATTCCCTCACCCGGCACTGAGAGGCCGAATAAAGACTGATCAAGGTCGGGGGCGATAACGCATTAAGAGGCCTATCTCCGAGGCTTTAATCTGCAACGCAAGGTACTTCGAGTATATCCGGCACTGGGCAAAGCTTCCCGCGATAAACCAGAGACCCGACTGAGCCGCGCGGGTAAACATATTGCGCAGCTCGTCGCCATCCGATTCGCGGCGCCGAGCCTGCCAAAATTTTAGTGTAGCAACCGGATAGTTCAAAGGCCGCGAATGAACGGACTTGACTTCCGGGCACGTCCGGGACTTCACGCGATGTCTGCATGTCGGTGGCTATTGTCCCGACCAATGCGGCGTTGCGTATTTTTGTGCCAAACGCCGGCTACAGTCCGGACTCGATAGCGTGGAGCAGCCGGAACCGCATCTTGTCGTCATTGCTCGTGAGCGAGATCACGAAACGCACCCGGCCATGGCTGGAGGTGTCGGCATAGCCCGCGAGCGTGCGGATCCCGTCCATGGTGCCAGTCTTGTTCATGCCGCCGTCGTGGCCGTGGAGCAGGCCGGCGTGGGGCGCAAAGAGCCCCAGCACTTTGGCGAGGCCGCGGGCGGTGAAGCGGTTGTCGCGGCTGATGCCCGAGCCCTCCTCGAGATGAATGGCTGTGGCGAGGCCATGCGCGGCGAGCTTCTCGTTCGCGATCTTAAGCGACTTCTCGAGGCTAACTGGCCCGCCCAGGCGGTGCCCGCCAATCTCCAGGAAGACCTGGTTAGCGATGTAGTTGTTCGAGGCGCGGAGCATCTCGGCGAGGATCTTCGAAAGGGTACGCGACTGTCGGTGAACGTAGACCGGCTTTAGTCCCTCGGGCACTGTTCCCGTCGAGATTACGCCCTTCACGCTGCCGCCGGCCCGTTCGATGAACGCAGCAATCAGCTCGCCGGCATATTGCAGGCTTACCGCGGGGTCCTGGCTCAGGCTGATGCGGCCGCTCCCTTTTGGGCCTCGCGCCCGGAACTGGGCGATCGCAAGCGGGGTGATCGGGGTCTGCTTTTCGGCGGAGCTCACCTTATTGCCGCTGCGCACGGCGGAGATGGTGTTGAAATTCACCGCCAGCGCGGAGTTCAGCGCATTATAAGCCTCGCCGGTATCCTCGATGCCGGGAATCTGGAGGTTCGAAGGGTAGTAACTCGCATCGAGCACCATGTCGGTGATCGGCTTCTTGCCAACAGCTGCGACTAGATCGGTCGCGAGCAGCGCCAGTTCCTCTGAAACCAGATAAGGATCGCCGCCTCCGCGCACGTAGAGCACGCGTTTGTCGTCGAGATAGAAGCGAGTCTCGAAGCGATAGTTGCCACCTAATACCTCCAGTGCCAGCCACGCCGTCACGATCTTGGTAACTGAGGCTGGAACGAAGGGCTCGTCAACGTTCTGGGCCACCAGCTCGTTGCCCTTCCCGTCCACCACGAGCACCAACCCCGACGGAGCGAGGGTCGCGACTTTCTCTTTGACGTCAGCCAGGGCCGGGGCGGGTAGCAGAAGCAAAGCGAGGGCGAGTAGGCGAAACCACATGGCAACTCCAGCGTGGGTGCAGTCCGAACGTGTGGACCTATGCGAGTTCGCAGCCTAGTTGGCCTTCAGCTTCCTGACGATCTCGTACAAGGTATTGACGGCCTCGCCCAACTTATCGGTGCCTTCAGGTGGCTGGGAATTGGTCTGCACCGTAATCATCAGATCCTGCTCAGCAATCCACAAGTACAGTGTCCGGTAGCCGAGACTTTCGCCTTGATAAAACCATTGAGCGCCAAGAGAGCCGAAAATCTTGCAGGCTATCCCGAGGCCAAAGCCAGCCGGGTCATCCGCGGACAGCGTCGCGATCGGCTCCCCTGTTTTGGTGGAGACTAGCTCAGTCCATTCTTGTTGCTGCTTCGGTGGAACAACCCTCCCGCCGAAGACAGCTCGCATCCAGCGATCCACATTGGGGGCGTTGGCGACCGCTCCGCCGGCGGATTGTATCCAGGAGACGCTAACATCCCGCATATCTCGCCCGATGATCGGCGCATTCCACGTTTCTTTGCAGTGAGGTTGATAAGCAGCGCAGGCTTGGTTCTCGAAGTAGCCGTGCGACAGACGCCTAATAACTGATTCCGGGTATTTGCTCGGTTCGTAGAACGTCGAGGTGAGGCCGTGCGGCTCGATAACCACCTCATGGACAAGTCTGCTGAAAGACTTGCCCGCGGCTTTCTCGGCAATCATGGCGGCAAGAATGTAGTTAGTGTTCGAATAATAATAGCCATTGTTGACCGGCAGTTTGTTGGCATCACTTGGATATACGGCGTCCGCTAGCTCTTTGAGAGTGAAAGCCCGCGTCGGCTCATTTGTCCACGCTCGGGACATCCATTCAGTCTCGGAATAATTGGGAATGCCACTTGTCATGTTTAGGAGGCGCTTGATCGTAACGTCCTTCCACGCCGGGTATTCAGGCAGCCACTTGCTGAGCGTGTCACCAATTGAAAGCTTTCCTGCGGCTTCGAGCTGGAGCATCACGGCTACGGTGAACGATTTTGACGTGCTTCCCATCTGGTACAGGGTGTACTGATCGACGGGTGCTGCATCAGGATCGCGGCTCACTTTGCCGGCGAAGGCTTCGATCGCTGGCCCAGCCGCTCCGAAGCTTACGTACGCCGCGATGCCGGTGACCTTTTCGATCGGTGCTCGCGTTGCAAGCCACGTGTCCAGCGCTTCCTGAACTCTCTCCACCTGAGTTAACTCGGTCGCCGGCGCGGCCACCGAAAAGAAAATCGCGCCCGTCAAAACAGTAACAAAGCCATATTTCATGTGCGCTTCCTCGGCACAAAACCTCTAACCAAGCAATAGCTAAGTTCGACGTTCTAATCGAGTGGCGACGGCTCTGGCGCGTACGACGGCGAACTACGAGCAGGCCCACGATCTCCTCTCCGCGCAGCAGCGGCTGCCGCAGCTACCGCCAGCTGGCGCGCCATGTCTGCGTTTGTTGAGGGTTTCGGATGCCGGCCCATGGCGACGATGCGGCTTGCACCGGGGCCGGCGTCCGAAAGCCTTCAATGAAAGAAATCGCGGTGAGGGGTACGCGAAGGGTGCGGCACGCTCTATAGGGAATTGAGCAAGGCACCCAATTCGCAGATCAGATAATTTTCGAGGCCTGTCGGCCGTGAATGGCCGTACAACTTTGGCGTCGTGGCACAAGGATTGCTGAATGGGGATTTGATGTTTTGCACCATCTGTGAATTCAATGACTTACGTGTGGCAAAATTGACACGTCTAGCAACCTCTGGGCGAACAATCCGTTGGCCAATGTTCAGCGGCATGGCGTGCATCAATTTCTCGCGACCAAAAATGTCAGCAGCAAATCAAGCCGACCTGTTTCGAGCTGTTGGTCAAGATATTTTTCTCGTCGGCGCTGTCGGTGGGCTCAATCATGATTGAGAACAACAACAGAAGATCGATCTGCGAGCGGGCATTACGGCACTTGCAGCGACCTGATAGCTCGATGGTCGATTATCGAGACGACTCCCTCGCGATCCGCGACAAGGTCTCAGATCGAACCGCACTCCGAAACTAATCCTGTGGGCTCGGCCTAACCCCGAGCACCCCTATCGCGCGAGCGATTTCGTTCATTGGCACAACGGGGACCTCCGGCGATGTCCGCTTTTGGTCCGCTAAGCGAGGTACTGGCGACGGCAGGGACCATCCTCGGCCCTATACGAAATCATTTTGCGTGCTGGTTTTCGCGCAGTGTTGGTAGCGTCGCCCGGCACCTTCCCGCAGAACACAATTGACCTGATCAAGACTTTCGCGGCGAATGGTTCGACGCACAGTGCGGTTGACCCGCCCTGCAGCGGCATCGGCATTCCGCCTGAGGTAAAGGAAAAGATGTTCAATCCCTTCTTCACGACAAAGCCCGCTGGAGAGGGCACTGGCCTTGGCCTGTCCATCACTCACGACATCATCGTGAAGCAACATACTGGCTCGATTGAGGTCGAAACCCTTCCCGGCGAGTTCACGGAGGTCCGAGTTATTCTGCCACGCACAGCGACGTTTATCACTGACATCCGAGGACGGACGTAACCCTACTGCCGTTCTTCCAGGCTTGGTGCGGGGAGATCAAGCGACGCGAACGGAGGCCGCAGTATTCTTTGATCAGGCTATGTGCGCTACAGACCCCAACATCAAAGTTATTTTGGCTGGAGTTATCGGACAAGGCGGCAAGCTCACCTAAGGCGGTACTCACAAATCAAGGCGCTTGCTGAAGGTGCGTTTGACGCGCAATCGGCGGTGGCGATCGAGAACGCGCGCTTGTTCCAGAACGTTGAGACTTCGCTGGAAGATTTGCGGACCACACAGGATCGCCTTGTCCAGACGCAAAAGCTGGCCTCACTTGGTCAACTGACCGCCGGGATCGCTCACGAGATCAAGAACCCGCTCTTTAGGTCTCCGATTTGGACCGGCTCGCGTTGTGCGAGGGCCTGAGCAACGGTCGTTTCATCAAGGCCAATGCGCTGACGAGCGAACGTGTCAATTAACTCCTGATCCATACCGTATGTGGCACGCAGGTGAAGTTCCCGTTGCACCTCGTCGAAGACATAGATCGCGCCAGCCTCCGTGCCAGAAAGCTGCACCGCTTTGGCGACGATGGTAGAGAGCACGGTCTGGAGATCGAGCGTCGAGTTTACGGCTTGCGACACCTCGCCAAGCGCTCGCAGCTCTTCGACGGATTGCGCAAGCTCTTGGGTTCGCGCCTGAACCTCCTCGAACAGTCGGGTGTTCTCAATCGCGATCACCGCCTGGTCAGCAAAGGTAGTAATCAGCTCGATTTGCTGTTGATTGAATGGCTCAACCCTATCTCTCGTCACGAACAACACCCCGATCGGAGTATCCTCTAGCATGAGGGGGACGCCGAGGCCCGTACGCCAGCCGCCAACGTGCGCGGCTTCTTTGAATTGATATTCCGGATCGCTCATCACGTCGGTGACCTGCACCGTTCGTCCTTCGAGCAGGGTTCGGCCAGACACCGGTGATCGATCGAGTCTCGGTGGATGCGCCCGAATATACTCTTTAAAGTCATCAGATAAGCCGTAGGTTGCGACGACAGGGAGCTGTTTGTCCTTCAGCCGCAGGATTGTTGCTTTGTCGGCGCGGCATAGTCGGGCCGCTGACTCGACGAGCATGGCAAACACGGCTTGGAGATCGAACGTCGAACGGCTAATGACCTTGAGCACCTCGGCGGTGGCGG
Organism: uncultured Alphaproteobacteria bacterium; assembly: GCA_963720115.1. Classification (GTDB taxonomy): domain Bacteria; phylum Pseudomonadota; class Alphaproteobacteria; order Rhizobiales; family Xanthobacteraceae; genus BOG-931. The sequence goes on along the minus strand of CAVREN010000037.1, from coordinate 37,676 downwards.
TCTGCTGCTGCAGTGATTCAGAAAGCTCCCGCGTGCGCTGCTGCTCCGCCTCGAACAGCCGGGTGTTCTCAATGGCGATCACCGCCTGGGTCGGCGAAGGTCGTGACGAGTTCGACCTGCTTTTCCGTAAACGGCTGCACGATCCCACGCGTCAATATTATGACACCAATCGTGTCTCCCTCGCGCAGCAATGGGACGCCGAGATCGTGCGATAACCGGGGTCACCAGCCATATTCAGCGTATATTCGGGATCTGCCTGAGCATCCGTTATATGAACTACACGCCGTTCAACTGCGACGCGGCCTGTGACAGAACCTCTATTCGGAATAATTGGATTATCCTTGAGGTATTTTATTCGTTCGGCCCGGGCATCTTTAGCTGCGGCTAGGTGATACAGCCCGCCCTCAAGCCTCATGATATAAGCTTGCTCAGAGTGGCACAGTCGTTGCGCTGTCTCCGCGATTGTGTCGAGTACCGGTTCGATATTTGAGGGTGACCGGGAGATAACATTGAGGACGTCACTAGCCGCTGTCTGATATTCGAGCGTTTCTTGAAGCTCGCGCGTCCGTGCCTGCACGTCGTCGAACAGCCGCACGTTCTCGATTGCGATCACTGCCTGGTCGGCGAAAGTCTCGACCAGCTTGATCTGCTTCTCAGTGAACGGCCGTACGGCAGCGCGTTGCAGGGTGAGCACGCCAAGCGGAATCGCCTCTCGAAGAAGCGGCACGCCGAGGATTGTGCGAAAGTCGCCGAGTCTCGCGGCTTCACGGAAGGTATATTCCGGATCAGCAAGAACATCCGGAATTTGAACGGACTTACCCTTCAACAGAACTCGGCCGACTACGCCGCCGCGTCCCGGTGCAAATGTTTGAGGCTTCATGTGTTCATCGTACGCAGGCGTGTGACGGTAGCTTGCTGCTCCGTAGTAGCTTGCATCCTTCCCGGTCGGTCGGAGGATTTGACCCTTGTCGGCCTCGCATAAGCGAGCCGCCAATTCGAGGAGCGTGTTGAGCACCGTTTGCAGATCGAACGTCGAGCGGCTGATGACCTTGAGGACATCGGCGGTAGCGGTCTGCTGTTCCAGTGCTTCGGTGAGGTTGGCGGTGCGCTCGGTGAGGTCGGTCGTGCGCTGGCGCAGCTCATTCAGCAGTCGCGCATTTTCGATGGCGATGACCGCCTGCGCGGCGAAGTTCTGCACCAACGCGATCTGCTTCTCGGTGAAGGGACGAACTTCCTGGCGGTAAATAATGACGGCGCCGACCAGCTCGTTCTCCTTCAGCATTGGCACAACGAGCAGCGTCCGGACGCTGGCAAGTTCGACGCCGTCAACGATCCACGGATCGCGTGCAGCATAAGCGTGCTCTGCAGTCAAATCGGCGACGTGAACGAACGTTTTGGTCGCGATCATGCGGCCGGTAGGCGTTTCCGGACCCGGACGGTTTGGTGAACGCCCGCGCGCCTCGGCGAGCGCGGCAGGGGTGTCGTGTGACGCCATGAGGTGCAAGGCGTCGCCGTCCCAGCGATAGATATTGCCAAATTTGGCATCGCAGATGCGGACGGCATTCTCCAGCATGCTTGCAAACACCGGCTGAAGGTCGCCGGGAGAGCTGCTGATGACTTGCAGCACCTCAGACGTAGCCGTTTGCTGCTCCAGCGATTCACTAAGGTCGGTCGTGCGCTGGCGCAACTCAGTCAGCAAGCGCGCATTTTCAATGGCGATCACGGCTTGGGCGGCGAAGTTCGCGACAAGTTCGATCTGCTTGTCGGTGAATGGCCGCACTTCTTTCCGATAGATGGCTATGGCGCCAATCGCTTTGCCCTCCTTGAGCATCGGGATTACTGTTAACGTCCTTATGCCAGCGATATCCGCGCCGCTCACTGGGAGCATGTCGCCGCTCAGATAGGCCGGATCGGCACGCAGGTCTGCGATGTGGACAGGCTTCCGCGTCTGGACCGCGCGCGACAACGGAACTTCGGGGCGTGGATGGTGCAAGATTCCGCTTCGCCATTGTTCGACGTATGCCGGTGGTAGAGCGCCGTGGAGAGCGGCGGTGCGATAACCATCGCCCTCGCGGAGCCACAAGGCGCCGTAGCTCGCTTCGCATAGCTCGGTTGCCTTCGCCAGCATCGCCGCGAACACTGGCTCAAGCTCGCCAGGCGACGCACTGATAGCGTGGAGAACCTCAGACGTAGCCGTCTGCTGTTCCAGTGATTCTGAAAGCTCGCGCGTGCGCTGCTGCTCCGCCTCGAACAGCCGCGTGTTCTCGATGGCAATTACCGCTTGGTCAGCAAAGGTTTCGACCAGCTTGATTTGCTTCGCGGTGAACGGTCGTACAGCGGCGCGCTGCAGGAGAAGCACGCCGATTGGGATGCTCTCTCGAAGAAGTGGCACGCCGAGGATTGTGCGAAAGCCTCCCCGCGCTTTAGCGTTGCCGCCTTGCGGCGTCGCGTTTTAATTGGTTCGCCGCCTGCTCCGGAGCGCCGTCTCATTGGCTCCCCCTAGGCTTGGGACGAGGCAACTTAGCACACTGGAAGAGCCCGGGTTACGAATAGAGGCATAGGCGATTAATCCCCGAAGTCACAAAATGAGGTCAATCGCGTTCATTAGGCCGCATCCGCGAATGTCCCAGTTAGCGGCCAACGTCGGAAATAGGGGGGAAATACGGGCCTGCCTATCTGGCGTCGGCAGCGCTTGGATGAATCTTATCTGGGACTAGTACGCGGAGGCTGGCTGAGTCGATGGGCGGCCTCAAGCATCAGAGCACGGAGCATTTTGCGTGCTGTTGAATGCGCTGGCAGGAGACAGCTTGCCGGTGGTCTGTGTGGAGATGCGGCATATGCGGGCAGTGTTGAAGGCACAGACCAACAAGCGATCCCGGAAATGAAACACATCAATCAGGGCGCCCGCTCTTGAACTCGCGGAGAAGGAAGTTCTCCAAAGCGCGCTTGTTGCTTCGCGCGTGAAACGAAAAAATAAATTCTTCATTAATATCAATAATTTAATATTTAACTAACCCTCTTAGCTGACCCTCTTCGAGGAATATCATTCTAATGGGCCGCGCGCGCGAAAACGGGCTCGGTGAAAGGTGCGGTTCATTTCCGGGATTGTCGTTGTATACGGCTGCTGCCGAGGTGGCGGCGCAGAGGTTACGCACGGCGCAGCTTCCCACCGCGGTTGCATCCGCATGAGAGTGATCTCCCCCACATCAATTGTGAGCTGCGCACGCGGCGCTCGATTCCACAGCCGTTACACACGCACAGCCAGAGCACCTCGCCGCTGGAAGAAGATCCGGCGCGCTCGATAACCCCCCATAACCCAAACATTGCGCCGGTGAGATCGCTGGATTTCCTGCTCGCTTCTGCTCGCAGGCACGATCTTCTGTTCGAAGAGAATCCGAGGCTGCCGCCGATTAGCAAGCAAGCGGTGGAGTATTGGTTACGTGCTGCAGAACGGGCCGAAGTCGATACACCGCATGCGGCGATCAACCCTGCGCATGTGGAAGCCTTTCTCAAGCTTATGGGTGCTGGCGTTCTTGCTCGCCCCCTCACCGACGCGGTCCGCATCGTACGGAGCGATCTACGACGGGATGGGCACACAAATGGAGGGTTATTCGACCGCTTGCTGCTCGATGCGGATGGCCTCATTCAAGGCCCGCAATCGTCCTTCGCCCGGCTTCAAAGCATTCGCTGCGATGCGATGGAAAGCGTGTACCCGGTGCTCGAAAAGCGTCTGGAGAACGCTTCGACTTTGTCCGCAGTTCTTGAAACGGCCGCTAAATGACGCGGCTTCTCTACCCAAATGGGAATGACGTGGCGCACGCAACGAAGGAGGCCGTTGCTTCCTCCATCGTGCACAAAACGTCTGCCCCAAGTCCGCGGGGCGAACTGTCGTCACTTGGACAATTTACAGTGCGCATTGAACCGCTCACGAACTGGCTTTCAGACCTTCACCATGCGCTTGCCGCGGTTCTCGCCGGCCAGAAGTCCGATCAGGGCGGCGGGTGTGTTCTCAAGGCCCTCAATAACGTCCTCCTCGACTTTCAGCTTGCCGGCCTCGACCCAAGCGCGCAGATCGGCAATGGCGTGATCGCGCTGGTCGAAATAGTCCGTCACGATGAAGCCTTGGACCCTAAGGCGCTTGACCACGATCAATCCCGGCACGCCGCGCGGCCCGGTCGCCGACGGCGCGCCGTCATATTGCGAGACCGCACCGCAGCATGCGATCCGTCCGCGCACATTCATCTGGGCGAGGCAGGCCTCGAAAACATCGCCGCCGACGTTGTCGAAATAAACGTCGACGCCCTTCGGCGCTGCGGCGCGCAGTGCCTTGAACACGCCGCCCGCCTTGTAGTCGACCGCGGCGTCGAAACCGAGATGCGCAGTTAGCCAACGGCATTTCTCTGGACCGCCCGCGATTCCGACGACGCGGCTTCCTTTGATCTTGGCGAGCTGACCAACGATCGAGCCGACTGAGCCGGCGGCGGCCGAGACGATGACGGTTTCGCCCGACTGCGGACGCGCGATATCCAAAAGACCGAAATAGGCAGTCAGGCCGGCAATTCCGTAAACGCTCAGAAGATGCGTCATCGGCTCCACCCGTGGAACCTTGGCGAGTTGCTTGCCGGGGAGGACCGCGTAATCCTGCCAGCCGGTATCGGAGAATACGAGATCACCGGGCGCGAACTCCGGTGCCTTCGACTCGATCACCTCGGCGATGCTTCCGCCTGCCATGACGGCGTTGGGCTCCACCGCCGCTCGATAAGTCGCTCCATGCATCCAGGCACGGTTAGCAGCGTCCAGCGATATGTAGCGCACGCGCACGAGGACTTCGCCGTCGCTCGGCTTGGGCATCGCGCCTTCGACGAGGCGGAAATGCTCGAGTCCGAGCTTGCCCGACGGCTTCTCGACCAGCAGGATCTGCCGATTGACACCCTCTTTCATGACAAACCCCTTTCCGTCGTTTCCTGCCGGCCATTAGATCGAAAATTGCTGGCGGGGTTACATATAGTTTTTGCGTACCTCCGGAATATCTTCTGAAAATTGCTTTTGCGTATCATTCGGTTAGTTAGGCTCGTTTTGGGGCACGCTAAGGGGGATTGCGCTCTCCGGATCGAAACCGACACCGCGGAGTCGCCTTTAATCATATTGTCATGAGACGTTTGTGGGCTCAGGCTCCTACGCAGTGGCGCCAAAAGGCGGATGACCATGACCACACGCACGGCGATTAAGCTCCCCGCTCAAACTTTGGAGCGGAAGGCGTTTGCGCCGTATGGCGAAATTATCTCGCCGCGCACGTCTAGCGCTGAAACCGGCGTCGAAGAGCCCAAATTGATACTCACCAATGGCACGCCGCGATTGTGGATCATGAAGCTGAAGAAACGGCGACTTGTATTTGCCGACATGGCGCGTCATCGGCGCGTCAGTCAGTGCCTCGGGTCGATGCAGGGCAAGGAATGGTTCATTGGGGTCGCTCCACCAAACGATCCTGCCGACGGCACGAGACCGGAACTCGATCGGATTGCGGCGTTTCGAATTCCGGGCGATCGCCTGATCAAGCTTCACGTCGGGACGTGGCACGCTGGCCCACTCTTCGTCCATGATGAGTGCCTGTTTTTCAATCTCGAAAATCTCGACACCAACGAGCGAGATTTCGACACCTCCGACCTGCCCAATGAATATCAAATTCAAGCATGACGGAGTGGATGGTCGCGCTGACGAATGTCCGCTTCTTTAATCGGCTGTAGGAGTCGACCATCCACCACTAACTTCATAGAGGAGACTACCAAATGATCCGTAGTATACTCGTACCGATCGGGTTTGGACTACCTGTCATTATACCGCCGTAAACTTTGCTTCGGTACGATGCTTCCAAAGGATTTTAAGCGGGCAGCATCTGTCTGCCCAGATACTGGGTACGCGATTTGGCACCAAACCATCATTTCATTGTTGCTTGTCGATGGTACGGTCATCGACGAAGCGAATTGCGATCGGGCGTCCGGCCACTGCTCCGGCCATCCCTGCGCTGAAGTGTAACGGGATACAGCGCTTCAACGCCTCAATCCCATGGCGCGCCTCATCCTTCGATGGCGGCATCCAGCAGGCCCGTAGTGCGGCAAACATATCGCGGATCGAGTTCAAGCCCGTGCTCATTTGCTGTGATGGCTTCGGGGCTTGCTGAAGCGGGGGCAGCACAAGCGAACTGCTCGGATTGAGATTGGGTACAGGCGTGTGGAGGCAACTGCGCCTCGGAGCAGGTTACCGAAAACAGGAGAGCGATCATCGCGCAGAAATAGCAGCGCATCACGTTCATGACATACTCCGCTGCACAGCTTAACCGGGATTCCCCGGATGACTGCCGATCCGCCATGAATATTCGCGTTTTTCGGCCCAGCCCATTTCAATTTACGTCGCTTAGGCCCGGTGGGCTATTGATCATACAGGGCTACACGCCAAAGCAACTTGAATATGGCACCGGAGGGCCAAAGCAGATCGAAAATCTGTATACGCGAGCGTTACTCGAGGGAGCCTTCTCTGACTTTCGCGATTTGTTGATCGTCGAGGAAGAGCGCGAGATGCACGAGGGCGCATCGCATAGCGGACTATCTGCCGTGATAAACTTGACCGCGCGAAAACCCGCGTACGACGCACGAACGCATTTAAGTCGTCCTTTTGAAAATAGTCCGACTTTGAGGTTTGGACACGCTTCGTAGGGAGTTCCGACCTGCACTCGATACAAAACAAATGTCCGTCAGTGGCACATCTGCGACCTCGCGATGTCCGTCCTGAGTCCTCAATGTGCGGTTAACCGAACGTACCTCTCGCAATCAACTAATTAACCCAACGAATCGCTTCGCTGCTAGTCATCTCGTGTGCCAACGGTCTGACACGGATATGCCATGTTGCTCGTAGGCGCTAACTCCTCGGACGCTTGCACCGCGTTTAATCCAGCTTAAACTCTAGCAAGATGAGCCAGATCCTTCATCGCTAAACGCTATGCGCGTCTCGAATACTCCGACGATGCCCATGTATCGCCTTTTGCGATATGCGTTTGTGTCGGTCGCCCTTGTTGCGCCGTTGCTCGTTGCCAGTGGTCATGGCGCAGCGCGTCCAAGAGCCCAGTTCGCGGGTCATTCGTTCGCGCCGGGCAACATACCGCAGCCCTCAGTGGAACCGCTGAGGCTTCCCGATTCGGCACTCGAGCCGACGGATTGGAACGCACTCGAGGGGTGGGCAACGGACGACCATGCCGCAGCGTTTGCCACGTTCCTAACGAGCTGCCGCCCTTTACTTCGGACCATTCCGCTGAAGGCAGAGATGCGCCCGATGTACTCCGCCTTGACGCACATCTGTCGTCAGGCGGTTGCCGTCGGTCAACTCGCGGCAGATCAGGCAAGGACGTTCTTCGAACGTAATTTCCGCCCCCTGCGCATAACCAAGCTAGGCGACAGCGCCGGTTTTTTGACCGCGTACTACGAGCCGATCGTCGATGGCTCGCGGTTCCCCACGGGAATCTTCAAAGTGCCGATCTATCGCCGCCCTCGGGATCTTGTGCCGCCCCTAAACAGCACCGGCTCCGGCTTTCCTAATAGGGGGCAGTCGTTACGGCGTACACCCAACGGTGACCTGGTGCCCTACTCCGATCGTGGCGAGATTCTCGACGGCGCCTTGGATGGCCAGCATCTTGAGATCTGCTGGATCAAGGATCCGACGGACGCTCTGTTGATTCAGATCCAGGGCTCGGCGCGCGTGCGCCTGGAAGACGGAATAATGTTGCGCATCACCTACGATGCCCATAACGGATACCCATACGTTCCGGTCGGCCGCACTCTCATCGAGCGAAAACTCATCCCGCGCGAGGAGATGTCGGTGGAGCGCATCCGTGAGTGGATGCGCGCCAATCCACAGAGCGCTGAGGAAGTGCGACGCCAAAACCGATCGTTCGTGTTTTTCCGCATCGCCGGGTTATCTGATGAAGGCGAAGCCGTCGGCGCTCAGGGCGTGCATCTTACACCGGGGCGCTCGATTGCTGTCGACAACTCGATGCATGTGTACGGCACGCCATTTTTCATTCAGACCGGACTGCCTGTCACCAATGAGAGGCGGACTGCGAGTTTTGATCGTCTGATGATCGCTCAGGATACCGGCTCGGCCATCGTAGGTCCTGCGCGCGCAGATATCTATTGGGGAGCCGGCGATCAGGCGGGCCACATCGCTGGACGCGTCCGTCATCCTGGCAAATTCGCCATGCTGGTGCCCCGTGAACTCGACCCTGTCGCAGCGGGGGAGCGAACCCCTCTGCCGCCGGAAAGGCCACCAGCTCCCGCCAAATCTAGCGTAAGAACACTATTGCCGAAAACGCCGCATTCCGCTTACCTTCCTAGTGTTCACCGCAGATTGCCGCCTGCGTTACGTTACACACGAGTTCGTTGAACAGTTCCACGCGACTCCGAGGCTCGGTCGGGAAAAACGAGATGAATACTCGGTGCCAGTCCAGTACATTGCGATCACACCTGCTGAATTCTTGCCCGATAAGACCGTGACTTTGTCGTCCGGAAATGTCAGCGACCATCGTGGTCAAGATGCGCGGAATGCAGGCTCGTCGGGTCCCTCGAGCAACGAGAACAATACCGGCATGATTTCCTTTGTCCTGACCTTGCCGTTGATGTCCTTGTTGATGACGAGAAGCTGTTGGGCGTCGGGCAGTCCCACCGGGATCACCATCCGTCCGCCAGATTTGAGCTGATTGATTAGCGGAGGCGGAATGAGATCGGGCGCCGCCGTAACGATAACCTTGTCGAACGGTGCGTGCTCGGGCCAGCCGAAATAACCGTTGCCGACGCGAACCTCGATGTTGGTATAGCCTTCTCGTTTGAGCCGCTGCATTGCTCGTTGCGCGAGCTCGTCGATGATTTCGACGGTATACACGCTGCCCGCAAGCTCGGCGAGCACTGCGGACTGATAGCCCAGGCCGGTGCCAATTTCGAGGACCGCATCGTCGGGTTTGAGCTCGAGCATGTCCGTCATCACCGCAACCATGAACGGCTGCGAAATCGTCTTGTCGAAGCCAATCGGCAGAGGTCTGTTCAGGTAAGCGTACGGCTGGACCTCAAGCGGCACAAACTCGTGCCGCGGCACTTTGGCCATCGCCCTGAGGACGCAATCGTCTAGCGCGGTCTTGCCAATCTCGGCGACAAGGTGCTCTGCGATCACTCTGATCGCCGCAATCATCTCTCGTCGTTGTTCCTCAAAATATGCCACGCTCATGGGAGCGGTTCAACAGTGAGCCGGGCGATGATGTATTTTCAAGCCCATGTCACTAGCACGCTTTCTTCGACAGACGCGCATACAGCCTCTACCAAGATCCGCGTCTGTCATATCCGTAATAGTTTGAACCTCCGCTACCCGCGAAGTACGGGTCCCCGGTCCGATCCCAACTGTACGGTTGCTCTACGACTTCATATCTGTGGCGAGAGAGCGCATGAGCTCTAACGGGACTATCGCCTCCGTAATTTCTGGCAACCGGGATGTGAGCAACTGCAGGCTCACCCCTCAATAGGGCCGTGACATTTTTGTCCAGCCCGTAAATGTCTGGGCGCGTCTGTACCTGTCCCCCTTCATCAAAGAATACTGTCTGGTAGGTGAGGTAAACCGGGATGGGGTTCTTCAAATTAATATTCCGCTCGCCCCTGCCGTAGAGCGAACGAATGCGCTGAACGGTATACCCCTCCTCGGGTTGAGAGGTCGAAAGAAGGGTCTCGGCGTATTTATCCGGATATTCCACGCGCATGCAGCCATGACTGTAGGCGCGTTCAGGCTTGCTAAACAAATATTTGTCTGGCGTGTCGTGCTGATAAACGAGAAATTGATTTGGAAAGTTGAAGCGCACGCGGCCAAGCGCATTACGCTCGCTGGGTGGTTGATATATTCGTACAGAACCATCGCTGTTGCGGCCAATTCTCAGGCCGATCCGCGCGAGCGCGGTTGGATCTCGCGCGAGCGCCGGGAGATATTCATTTCGGATAATAGAAGGCGGCACGTTCCACGTCGGATTGAGCGTGATGTACTTCATGGTCTCTGCCAGCAGCGGTGTCGCGTGTTTCCCAGGCTGACCGACGACAATGCGCGTTGACCACGCAACCTTTCCACCATTCATAACCATCAAGGTGTAATCAGGGATATTCACCATCACGTAGGCAGTACCCAAATCTCGCGGGAGCCAACGCCAGCGCTCCATATTGGCAAGGATGGCATCAATCCTCGCGCCAGCAACCTTGCTCTGACTGCCTCCGTTTTGGTGCGCGCGCGCGGGAATAACTACATTCGCGTCCCCTGTTTTTCTGGCACGGGCAAGCGCAGCCTTAAGCTCTTTGTATTGCGGCTGCTGTGGATTAAAGGAATCCAAGGTAGCAGCAATATCGTGGCTGCTGGCAATTTTCTCCAGCACTTGCTGCAGATCGGGCGGATTGAGATCGAAGTAAATCGAGCCGCTCACTCGGCTGAACGCGATTCGGCCTGTGCTGGCATGTCGCACGAAAGTCGCGATCGAATTCGTCAGCGTAAGTTCATCCGCCGCCAACCGTGTTGGATCACGATCAGCAAAAGTCGGCGTCGGATAATCCTTTGGATCAAGGCCATCAGCAGCAACACCATGCAAGAAGTCTACGGCCTTACGCGTGCTTGGGAGCGCTCCGGCAGCATTCACCCAAAGCGGTACAAAATCACGCCCACGGTAAAACGCCTCGACAGCGGTTCGATCATGCAGGCGCGGCACGTACTGTTGGAGTTTGTTCTCGATTAGGGACTGCAATCGTTCGGATAACGCCACGTCCTCAGCGGAGCGGTTAGGCTTGGATTGAGCTTTTTCGGCTCCCGGTTCGGTTGGACCATCCGCAGTCGAAGTGCCAGCACCGTTGACGTTTTCGGCCTCGCAAAACTTCGAGAATGGCGACGAAAGGTGCTCAGCGGAAGCGTGATCGGCGCCGAACAGGAAAACAATTCCCCAGGTCGCCGCGAACAGGATTTTGCGCATCATCCTTCAAAATACTCCCCCCAAGCCGTAAAACACAAACTAATTACGGCTGATTTGTTCCGTCCCAGGCGCAGCCAGCTGACATCGCCAATGGGAAGAGCGCCTCGGTGGATGCAATTGGTGCCATTGTTCCACGCTTCATCGGAAGAAGGAGAGTCCCCAAAAGGGCCGATCGCGCGTGCGTCGTATGTCACGCTTTGCGCGATTTGTAGGCGAGACGAATGGGTTAGTCTCGACCCCCGTTCGGCTATTCTTGTCAATGCATGCGTCCAGACGCGCGAGGGCCGCTGTGCTCCCGTCTAATGGCACCCGCAGCGTCGCTCCTTCTCCTCGCACTTCAAGGACATCAGCGGTTCTCAATCTTTCATTGAGAGAGCGGTCTACCAGCGCGATCGTCACAGCTTTTGATTCAGCCAACGCCTTCGCTTCGACGGATTGTGATCCGGCGATTAGGCGAATGGTATACGCCTTACCACGTTCTAGCTTCCATTTTTGAGCTTGGAGAAACAGCAGCAAGCCATCCGGAGTTCGAAGAAACGTTATATCAATCCCCTCAGTTGAGCGGCTCATGGAGCAACCGTCGAACTTTTCGGCTTCGTAAGAGGTGCCGATAGTCCATGGCCCGACTGTGACGATCTGCTCTTCCGCATAGGCCGCAGCCGAAGTGGCCATGGGTACCCCAAGGGAACGGGCGATTGCCGTTCGCATCATTCCCTCCTTAGGGCTCTTAACAACGCTTTCTTGCGGAACGGCTGCTGCATCCGTGTTAATAGCTGGGCGTGGCCGCGGCACCGGAACCCCGTTGGGCTCGGTTGCCGCTCGGCTGGGCATCGCCAAAACTGCGGATTTCTTCGCGGCGAGTGCGGCGGTTTCGTTCGGATCAAGGATGTTCCACTGGCAAATTCTATAGTTGTTATTCCGCTGCATCAGATCGATATGGACATGGCTTTCATGATACGCGTCGGCGCCGTTGCCGAGTACGGTCGAGAAGCGAGTACATGCTGTTTGCCGTAACTGTTCGCGCAAAGGTTTGCTAACCGTCGCATTTGTCAGCTCGATGAGGGCGCCGTTCGATAGTTTCAGCGAACGCACGTCTAAAGCGTTGGCGCGGCCGTGCTCGCTTAATTTGGCACCGCTGATTCCATTGAAGGTGCGGCAATCAAATGAATCAATAGTTTCAATACCGCGCAACGACGTGCCAAGAGCGCCGATCGTCGGCGTTACATCATCGCGAATCCAGTGCGCGACTGCTTCTGCCATCGAACACTGCAGCGTTACGGCCGGAGAGAAAGCCACCCAATGCTTGTCGGGCAGGAGCACTGCGGTAACATTGACGACGTCGGTAGCTGAACATTCGCCGGGACCCGTTATCGGCGGTTCAGGTTTGAATTCAGCAATTTCCGCTAGCCGCAACTGACACGGCGAACGTTCTGATCCGATCTTTGGCGCTGAGGAATGGTCCTCCGGAAAGGGAGGGCGCTCGCGTGGCACTGGAACAGTCTCGGCATTTGAAGCTAAAGCTGTCGCCGTTAGAATGGCGATAGTGCAAACAAATTTTATTGGGATGATTCGTTGCACGGAGGCGAGCCTACGGCGGCTATGAGCAGGTAGTTCTTCAAAGGCGTAGCATTTGGCTCGGCATTGCCCCCGATTCGGAACTCGCGAAATGGACGCAGCTAAGTGATCCGCACGCCTCGGTCATCGAATACCTTGGTCCGTCGACCAACGCAGCACATCGCAACCATCGTTTGGACAGACCGTTCCAAACTGCTCTTTGTTGCGGATTATGAGTAGATTTCGCGATGTTTCGGCATTCGGCAGCAAATCTCCGGAACCGATCTGCAAAAGCCTTCGAAAGAGTCGCTTCATCAAACTTAAACGCCAGCCGGGTTGAAAAGTTCCATGACAGCAAAATACGGATGCGAAGTGGTCCGGTTGTCCTGCCTCAAGGAAACATCCTACGCTAGGTCTGGACTAACTGGATGCCGCATCGAGCGAATGACGACGATGCCGCCCGGATCCTCGCCGCTCTTGATGACGTGCACTTCGATGTTCGGAACTTCATCGATGCGCAGCATGCGGTAGTCGTTGAAATTGGATTGTTGGACCCGTCCCTTGTCGATGGTGACCTCGTCGTAAAGAGCAGCCGTGAGCTCGAAGATCAGCCCGCCTTGCAGCTGCGCTATGATCGTATCGGGATTGACCGGGATGCCGGTATCGACCGCCGAGGTCACACGGCGCAGATTAATCTCGCCTTTCTCGTCGACCTCCGCCTCGACGACCGTGGCGATGAAACTGCCGAACGACGGCTGGACGCTGACGCCGCGGCCAACGCGCGCCGGCAGGGGTGTGCTCCAGCCTGACTTCTCGCGCACGAGGTCGAGCGCTGCTTGCAAACGGGGGAGTCTTGTCCAGATGGGCGCGCCGAAATGCGACCGAGTCCTTGCCTGCCTTGTGTGCCAGCTCCTCGATGAAGCTCTCAATGGCGAACACATTGTTGTTTGAGCCGACGCCGCGCCAGAAGCCGGTGTTGACACCGGGTGGCTCTTCCCGATTGAACTCCACGCGCAAGTTCGGGATGTCGTACGGGATATCCCGGGCGGAGGCAACGCCATCAGGATCTACACCTTTCTGAAAAACGGTGGGCAGAAATCGAGCATTCACGGACGAGCCTGATACTCTGTGCTTCCAGCCGATGATGCGGTCGCCCTCCAAACGCGCCCAGAGGAGATCGCGGTAGGCCGGTCGATAGAAGTCGTGACGGATGTCTTCCTCGCGGGTCCACACCAACTTGACAGGTCCCTCGACCTGCTTGGCGATGCGTGCGGCGGTGTACGCCATATCCGGCTCCAGCTTTCGACCGAAGCCCCCGCCGAGCAAATGGTTGTGCACGGTAACCTGGCTTTCCGGCAGGCCTGCGGCATTGGCCACGGCGACGTGGACCCGCTCCATGACCTGAGTACCGATCCAAGCCTCAGCCGAAGTCGGCGTGACATGCACCGTGCAGTTCAAGGGCTCCACACAAGCGTGAGCCAACATCGGCATCTCAAAGGCCGCGGTGACAACCTCGCTCGAAGCCTCGCCGCTGGAGCCGAGCGCCTTCTTCACATCGCCAACCTCCTTCGCAACTGCACCGTCGCGCAAGCTGGCGCTGCGCAGCCTCGACCAGATCAACTCGGAGGACACCTCGGCATTCGGCCCGTCATTCCAAGTGATGTCGAGCGCCGCGAGCCCGCACTTTGCAGCCCACATATGGTCGCCGACGACCGCCACTAAATCATCCAACACCACGATTTGGGCAAGTCGCGAGTGTTGATCTGCATTGCTATCAGAACCGGCGCTGTCGCTTGGTCTCGGGATTGACGTGGAGGGTGACAGATTTGATCTCGAAAGCGAACGCTGGCTTGTCGACCAAATCGTTGGCCTTGTCCACTTCCAGCTTACGACCGCATCCTTGGTGATACGGTTCGCCTGGTCGACGGCCCCGAGCGTGAGCCCGTGGCCACGCATGCGATCGGTTTGATCGACCGGCACATGGTGTGCGGCCCGACACATGCCCCTTGGTTTCACGATGGATGCGATCGATAGCCCTCGGTATCTTCGGCATACCCAGGGGCTCTTTTTGGCCGCCACATGTTAGCGCGAGCGCTGCCCCCTGGATTCGCAATGAAGCGGTCGAGCGTCTATTTATAGCGCATGGCGTGCTTGGTCTGCGACAATACCGGCTGGGTCTGCGAGAACCATCCCGATCGCCCCTGGCGGGGCAACAGCCAGCGGGCCGATGCCTGCGACTGCGGCGCCGGCATGCCGTGCGAACTGTGTAATCCGAGCGGCGGCATTGATGAGCCGCCGGCCATTTCGCCGATCGCGAGTGTAACGCTCGACAAAAACGGCCCGCGGCACTAATGGCGCGTGTCGACTGGACACGGCCGTTGCCCCAACCACTGACAATCCCAGGGGTGATGAAGCTGAGCACGCTGGCCGACGTGCAGGCGCTGATGCGTCATTTGCCAGCGGGGCATGCGGAGCGGCCGCCTTGGCGCCACGTCGTCTGCGGCTCGCGTCTTGTGCTCCCTAAGCACCCCACCTGTCAGACATTGTCCGCAAAAGAGTGCACCCCATTGTCGGGTGGGCATCTCGGCACGGGCAGCAATTTGCTCGACTGTGCTGAGCGGTCAAGCCCCGAAACCGCTTAGCGGCGCGCCGAAGGCGCGGGGCTTGACCGCGAAAGCGCGGATCGAGCGATCGCAGATGTTGCCGAGATCGGACACTGTCTGAGAGATCGAGTACCAAATTTTACACCAAAGGGTGTTGCGGCATCACACTTGAACCTTGCCTGACGCCTAAGCTGCGCAAACAGGAGCCGATACCGGTGGAGCACAGCAGAGGAGCTTGGCAAGCCGCCTCAAGTTCCTATCTTGGCAAAGTCACCTTAGGCGCTGGCATCAGAAGCCTGGTGTTGCGTCATCAATCGACAAAGCCCTCTCTCCCGAGAAGCACCTTGCAATTGAGAGTCGCCAACGTCTTACAAAGCAAGTGCTGCCTCGTCGCTTCCAGCTTCTGCGGTGCGACAACCGCTACCGCCTCCCCCATGTAAACAAATGTCACGCCATCTCGCGTAAGCTGCCGGCGTGGAAGCGACGGTGGTGCAGCAGTTGGGCTCGAGGGTGAGCGTTTGCGTGGGATGGACCTGGAAGGCCGCGACTTCGTTGGCGACTTTCGGATGAAGCGTAGCACCACGTCGTGGGGCTCTTCCTGAAAAACGCCGAATGAACGCGGCGCAACACCACACCGCTATTTGCGAAGCGATAGTCGTATAGGCGCAGTCCTCACAGCGCGCGACATGGCCGCCGAGCGCCGCGGTGCGGCAGCTCTCGATCGCCGCCATCACCTTGAGTTGGCCGAGGCTGACATGGCCGGCATTGGCACTGCGCCATGCCGGGCCATGGTCGCGGAAGATATCCGCAACCTCCAGCGCCGGGCGCGGCACGCGCGCCGCGCGTCAGGCGGGCGGCTCGTCCTTCTTGATCTTGCCGATGAGATGATCGAGCGGGCTGGTGACGTTGCGGATCGTAGTGGTGGCAACCTGCGTGTAGCGCGCTGTCGTGTCGAGCTTGGTATGTCCGAGCAGCACTTGGCTGTTGCCCCATCTCGGTCCACAAAATTGAGCAACCTTTTCTCCCTTCGACGGGTTGGTATACAGCCCTCTTGCAAGGCCGCGGTATAAACCCACGTCTACCCCGGGGCGGGCCTCGACATCGAGGGCGGGGGGTCGCCGATGTTGTCCCATTTCTATCAACTCCTCAGGCAGATCGAGCCTTTGAGCCGGCGCGCGCGAATCGTCGGGCAGCGTCCGGTGGCAATGTTGGTGTTTATTTGTAGCGCAGTGCTACTCGCAACGATCGGCTACGCCGTGTCGGCTCAACAGCCAACCACAGCACAATCTGGAAAACCAGCGGGCCCACCAGTCTACAACCCGTATCCTCCTGGCATTCTTCCGCCCGATCTGGACGCGGAGATCTCACGAGTTCGGTCCGAAGTCCGAACCATCTTCAGTCGTTATCTCGCGCAGGCGCAGGCCTTGCCACCTCTGACTTATAGTAACACTCAGGGCGTGGGTAACCCTCCCACCATTCAAGGTTCTGGATATGAGGCGGTACGGATTCTCGGCGGACTCTCTGAACTACGATCAGAACATGTCCCCCTTGAGAAATGTGGCCTGCGCTTCCTGCCACATGCCGTATGCCGGCTTTAGCGGGCCGATCCCGTCCGTCAATCTAACAATCGTCGCTTATCCCGGAACATTCCACTTTCGAGCTGGCAAGCGGACCGCGCAGCGATACACCTATGCACCGCAATTCCCCGTATTGCACTTCAACGCAACGCTCCAGGCGTTCGTCGGCGGCGCGTTCTGGGATGCGCGCGCGACGGGGTACAAACTGCAGAGTCCGGACGCCGAACAGGCGCAGCATCCGCCGGTCGATACCCAGGAAATGGGCTTCGCCGACATAGCGTGCATCGCGTGGCGGATATTCCAAGCGCAGTACAAATCACTCTTCGAGCAGGTCTGGGGCTCGGACTTCGAGATCAATTGGCCTGCCGATACTGAGAAAACTTGCTCCACTCCGGGCGGGAATTTTCCAACTGCCACGCCAATCGCGCTCAGTCCGAACGATCGCACCAAAGCAAATGATATTTATAATCACTGGGGGCAGTCGATCTCCGCCCTCGAACACACAGACGACGTCAGCCCCTTTTCATCGAAATTCGATGCGTTCCTGGCGGGCAAAGCGACCCTGACATCGGACGAGATGGCTGGTTATAAGCTGTTCGACGGCAAGGCTGCCTGCAATACATGCCACCTCGACGGAAGAGGGAGCACTCAGACGCCAGGGACCGGGTCGGATTCAAAGCACTCTACGACGACGGGGATCGATACCAGCGCGGCCACCAACCAGGCGCCGTTGTTCACTTGCTTCGGCTATGCCAATGAGGGCCTGCCCCTGAACCCCAGACTGGCTCTCTTCTATCAGAACAAGCCCGATGCGCTCGGCTTCACCCCCAATCCCTTGGGCTTCGGCTACAGAGATCTGGGATTGGGCAATTTCCTCAGAAGCGGCCCCGGCTCCGCGCCCAACCCGAACGCGACATGGATATCGCGTGCGTCGACGTCCGACGGCCAGATGCAGACGTCGACAGCTCGCGATGTGGCGATGACGCCGAAACAATGTCCCACCACCGAGGCGCCCGGACCCTATTTCCAGAAGGAGTTCTTTCACAACGGCTATATCAAGAGCCTGAAGCAACTCGTCCATTTCTACAACACGCGCGACGTCTATGCGTACAACGTCACATCAGGGCACTGCCCGCCGGGAACGACCGAGAAAGTGGACTGCTGGCCGATGCCCGAAGTCCCAAACAACATCGACATGACGACCGGCAACCTCGGCTTGACGGATCAGGAGGAGGACCAGATCGTGGCGTTCTTGCAGACGCTGACGGACGGTTTCACCACTCCTTATCCCAACAGCGACACCTATACGGGCGTGTGCAAGACGGGTGGCTCGGCATCGACCCAAGGCAACGAGCTCCTCATACCGACACCGGACCCGCTTCCATCCTGCGCCTCGGCGATCTGCGGTGTCGCGCCGCTGCCGTCACCGCATAAAATTCCATAGCGAAACATGCTGTAGGGTCGGGTGGTTCTTCAGTGCAGCAGTTGGAGGTCGAGCCTATGGATAAATTGCTGCTCCAACTGGCGATCGCCACAACCCTTGGCGGTCTCCTTTGCCCAGATCCGACCATCGCTCAGAACTACTCGCCGCCCGGTCGCATTCTTCCTCCTGCAAAGCGAGCCGCGCACGTTGAGATCGTCCAGGGGCCGGCGCTCGAATTCGCGCACGACGACATCGCCATTATCCGATGGACCACCAACAACCCCGGAGGGTCGGATGATCATTTCGCCGTTATTCATTACGGCACGGATCCAATGCATCTGAGCCAGACGACGAAATCTCCCATCCGCCTCAACCGGGACCATCCGCAGACGATTTTCCGCGTGCGCGTGGACGACCTGAAGCCGCAGACGACTTATTACTACACGGTGACTTCGATGGGGAGCGACGGCGTCAGCGACGGGGAGAAAAGCCCTATCAAACAGTTCACCACACCCGGTCCCGGCGGGCGGACGTAGTTTTCGGAAGGGCCGCGACAAACACCCACTTATTCTACGCGATGTCTATCGATCTGGAAAACACATTTGGCATAGCGGCGCTTCAGCGCTTGACAAAACGTATCAATGGAATGGGTCATTCGCGTCATGTTGCGCAGGGCCGTTCTTGCCCGGAAAGCGACCGAACAGCGGATATTCAAAAATGAAAGCTAAGTGCCAGACGCGGAGGCCGGTCAGTGCAATCTTATCCACAGAGCGGCCGCGCCTGAAAAACCGTCGCCGAACGCGTCCGAATCGCGATTCAATAACCCCGTAATTGCCAACCGTTGCCAAACGTGAGGCCCGGACCAGGTGAATCCGATAGCGCACGGGCTGCGATATTGAACGCTGCTCGCATTGCGGTTGGCAGGCGTTGGGGTGCTCGCACTTCGACCCGAATGATGCGCGGTGGCAGGTGTGGAATGGGAAATGGCCGGGCGAGGAAGATTGCGAACGCTTGGGCTTCTTCAGCAACGGTGATCAAGATTTCCCCGATCTGAATCGCCTGTTCACGGATTGCGTTTGGGATGCCGATGCACAGCGTTGGAGCGAAAACAGTGAGCGAGTCAAATCCAATTATCGTGCCCGCTGGCGGTGAAGTTTCTGGCGGCATCTGTTGCTGCAGGTCACCGCGTCGCGGGGTATTGTGATTCATGGCGCTTGCCCGCCCGCGCGCGCGTTTGCTTGCGGCGATAGCCACGCTGCTTGCAAGGCAGCCGAGCAATAGATCGCGTCGCTGCGCTTCGGCGTGAATAGCTCACCACAGATCACGCATGGTTTCTTCGGCAGTACCGAACGGTGCTCACGCTGTTGCTCGCGGGCGTTGGCGTTGTAAATGGCGATGCGGCATCGATCGCTACGCGGCTGACCGCGCTATGGGCGCAACAGCGCCGCAGATCGCCGGCCTCTATAAGCCGATTGCCGACAAGCAGGCGAACAAAAGCGAGCGTCGATCCGGGTCGTTGTAAACACCGCTATGCAAGTCTCACACGCGTTGCTTTAAGTTAAGCGTTTGCTCTTGCGACGGGCACGCTTATAGCACGCAGCGCAACGCCTCCGGTCAGTGGAGCGCCAGTGGTACATCATCCACCAGCGGAAGCCTGACTTGCCGCATTCGGGGCAGGTGAGGTTGTTCAAGTCTGGCAGCTGGTCACGCTTGGGGCGGCGGCCGTGACGGAGGCGAGACGCTGGCTGTTAGTATCCATGCCGGTAGGCACGCCTGTTGGCCCTCCGGTGAACACCAGCAACGCTCCCGGCTGACAGTGGCCGCCCGATGACGGCCTGCGCCTTGTCCACGGACAACGACAGACCCGTGTCCCGGGACTGGTGAAGCGATACAGGTGTCGCCAACAGCACCGCGGCTCCCAGCAGGGTTGCTCCGATCACGCTTGTCTTTTTCATCACGTTCTCCTGGCTTGCTTGAAAGCTTGAAAAGACAGCCCCGGAGAGGCCGCCCTAACGCCTACTAGAAATCGGGCGGCCTCACAGGTGTCGGGGTGTCGGGGGGATGGGGACACCTGTTGTACTAAATTTGAAACCGAGTACCCGCGAAAAGCTGAGCTAGATTGCTCACTTTTGCAGTTTATTCGCGGCCCGCACCAGGCTGTCGCCGGTACTGCGCCGACTTCGTTCAATACTGCTGCCGCCGCTCGACCTACTTCCGGTCTAAGCGACGGCCCACGCCGGTGGGTAGGAGTTACCCCGCGGCGCAAGGTTACCAGGTCGTGGCGTTTGGCGTTCGTGGGATTAGGTATTTTCACCGCGACGACACGATCGGGAGAAGCAGATGAAAGACCCAACTGAAGCAGTAGCCTAGTCTGGTACTGGTTCACGTTTTTTAGGGATGCTCGTCGCATGACGTCTGACCCGTCGCCACCAGTTCAGAAGCAGGTCACATATCGCACTCGATAAACCGACCCTGGCGAAATCAAATCTTGAGCCGGCCATGCCGTACGCCAGCGGCGCGGGCGTATCGCGGCCTCAGCCGGCGGGCGCGTTTATGCGCCGCTTCCAGGCAAGAAACATCGAATGTAAATGTTGCCGTCGGTATCCATGTAGGGCCAGACGACCGCCGGACCATAGCGGTTCGGCTCGGTTACAACTGCTGAGTTCGGCACATTGATCCATTCGCCGTGTAACAGCACGCGGTAGTGACCGTCCTTCGTCTCCCAATCAACGTCGCTGATTGAAAGGCCATCGGCGAACGAGCAGCAATTGCCGTTGCTACTAGTCAGATTGTCAAACCAATGCTTAAGCGGGCCATTGGCATAACGGCCGTCGTCACGTGCGAAGGCCGAATTACTGAGGCCAACCAATAACGCAACCACTATCGCGTACTTGCCCATCTTTCCCTCGCTGAAAGCGGGCGTAGATTTTTAATAATAAGTATACTTCTTCTCACGCGCACTTCGGCTAATGTTCATTCTCGCCAGAAATTCTTCAGCCGCGTCGGAGACAGCTCGGCATAGCGAACTGTGTGCTGAATGTTGCTATGCCCAAGGTAAGCCTGCAGCGCTCGCGGTCGTGGCCTCGATTGGCAAGCGCGTAGTCGCAGGCGTGCCTGAGTTTCGCTATCACTTAGGTTTTTTCAGTCGACGCATCTTCACAGAGGCCGGAGCCTACAATAGTCGTTGTGACGTTATCCTTGGTCGTCGAGCCGGCGTAAGTAAGCGTACGGTCGGCCCGATTGAACTCGTACTGGATATCTTCGCTACTTGCACTAATCCAAGATTTGTCGAAGCGACTAATTCGCAGCCGTTGGCCATCAGAAAAAATAAACGTTTTTGCAGTGTCATCGATCCAGAAGGTCATGTGCTCTTCAACCTTGACCGAGCCCGTCTGTCCAGCCTTATTGGTCATGATGACTTTGGTGGTTGCGCACTCAAACTGAGTACGCGCTCGCTCCGTCTGACGGGCTTGCGCCGGCGGCGTCAGGATGGCGAGCGCTAAGATGACTAGGATGCGCTCACTCGCAGTGCCTATCCCATTGCAAATACCTGGATCGCAGCGGCTCGAGAGAGAGCCACGATAAGCAATAAGGTAATTGCTAAATAGGACGTGCTGTAGGGTCAACCCAGCAAGCGACCTGTTAATCTTCTTCCGGCAACTGCTTGCGCTTAAGCTGCGCGTTCGCGAGGCGATAGCATTCAAGCTAGTGTGACCGGTCACCTGCCGAATGGTCCCCAGGACGTTGGTCGTCGCAAAGGTGCCCGTACACATGATTTTCTGTGATCGGCGGAGCGGCATCGACGGGGGTAGCCCTCAGAACGCTGAGCGGCGCCAGACCGGCGCCAATGGCCAAACCGGCGCCAATGGCACAGAAGCCGGGACATCTGCCGGGACGCGCAACGAAACTGCCCGTCGCCGCCTGATCGTGGAAGACTTGATGAAAGCGGACCCGTCTCCTCGGCTGTCCAAGGCGGCGGGAAGCGACGAGGCTGCTCTATCGGCACGTGACGCCCTCGAGCTGCAGCACGATCCGCAGCGCCATCGACACCTCGGCGACGTCTTGCTGGCCCTCAGCGGCGCGTTTGAGCAGCCCGGCAAGGTGGCGCCAGGTGAATTTCGAGCATTCCGCAGGCAGGTGTTTCTCGACCCGGATCCGAACGTCGGCGAGCATCGTGAGCTCCATAACTCGGCGCTACTCCAGGAACGCAGCCAACTTGGCCAATGTTGATGACATGCCCAGTTCGTGATCCGCTCGGCTGATGCCGGCGGGCACGCGTTCCGCGACGACGTTGACATCTGTGCCGTCGGCCTTTGCTGACAACGACCAGGTTATCGTCATCGTCCCGGCGAACTCCGGGCGATCGGACGCGAACTCGACGTCCAATACGATCAGCTCGTCACCACCCTGGTCACTGAAGCGGGTGGCTACAAACTGGTGCCTTGATCGCGGCGTCATGATCTTGCGACCTCCCAGTTCGGCAGTGAGCATGTTCGCCAACATGAAGGCGGCTCGACCCTACGTTTTCAGCGAGGATTGTTCTGGGCCTCAAGTGTCTAAAGTGGCCTCGCCAAGCTCGATGAGCGCCTTTTTGGCTTTAGCAAGGTGGGCCTTAAGTTCTTCGGCGGAGCGTCTTAGGTTATCGCGTCTCAAAGTCGCCGCCTTCGCGTAGGTCGAATAAGCGAAATGTGCGCGATCATGGATCCTGACACGGTCCTCCTCGTTCCGGACCTCCTGGTCGAGATCGGCTGCCATACGATCGCAATCGGCGATCAGGCGTTTCAGGATAGGGATGCGCCTTTTTAGCTCGGCTACTTGCCCTTCCATCTGGTTGGCCCACGGATCATCTAGTCTCTTCGCCTCGCTTGCACTCGCGGCCGGTCTGGCTGGCGAACTGGCCGATAGATACGTGACCCGACGTGAGACACCAAAAGGATGGCCGTCTACTGAAAGTGTCATTTTGGAACACTCCGTCTAGAGCACCAACCCCCTTGCCATCCCTGGAGCAAAACTGATGCCCGCGGTCCGCCAGGCGGGCGGTCGGTATTCACCGCGCGTTCATGCGCGTGTCGATTAACTTGGGAAGTGGGGCGAGAAGCAAGAGAGTTTCGCCATGAAGACATCACTGGTGATCGCACTCACTGTGGCATTTGTCCTCGCCGGCGGCAGCGCCTTGGCGGTTATGAACAAGGCGTGCAAGTCTGGTCACCATCCTTGGTGCGCGCCAGTCCGAGCTCACGTTAAGGTCGGGACGTAGGGACGCGCAGCTTGTAAGATCGAGGAGCCTCGCCATCGGTGCGGACGATCTTGATGCACGGGGTCGCCTCCCCAATGTGCTGTCAAAGGACCCGTCCACCGCTAGGCGGAGAAGCCGGGGGTCGCTCCCTCGGCTTCATCTCGTTCAACCTCAGAGATTCCATGGCGCCGCGGCGGGGGGCACAGTCACAAATCGTGCTCAACTATGGCGTCTTGGCCCCGCTGTGTGATCCGATATTGGACCGAGTCCCGACCTATCGGGCGACCCACCAAGTAGCCGCCCCTCACAAGGCGATCGAGGGTGACGCGGATATTCAATTCGCGAACATCGCGCCCGCGCCCACCGGCAGCTCTTAGCTGCTTCAAAAAAGGTGAGAAAGCTCCATCCGGCGCTTCTCGATCAGTCCTTGCCACAAGTACCGGTAGGCTTGGCTCAGACCATTCACCGAATGGTGCGCCATCCCCTGCACTTCGTTCATTTGATTTTCGACCACTTATTGACGATCTCCAGCAATCTTGCTCGCTCTGCTGGCGGCAATTTACGGATGATTTCCCGCATATGTCGGTCGGTCATTTTTCGGCTACGACCAGAGCGGTGGGAAGCGGCAATCGGGCATGGCTCCGCGTTTAGGACGACTTCAGCGGCCATCTACTGGATGTGAGGAACGATCAGCTTCGCCGTGGCCACGATCGCCTGCATGGCCGTGTGCGCGGATTCGGCCTCGGCTTGAGTCTCGAACGAGAGGGTTACGAGTGGACGACCGTGAATGCCAATAATGTTGAAGCCCTGAAGGAGCACGCCTCTTACGCCGTCCATTGTCGTGTCGACTTGGGTGAGATTGTAGATGTCCATTTCGCGCAAGCTCCGATTCGACAGACTGGGGGCATTCCGGGCATTCCCTACACGTATATAGATGCAGGCGATCAGCCCGGCGCGGTGTCGATTTAGCGTCCCGCCAATCGACTAATATGGTAACGAAAAGAGGCCCCGACCTGGTAGTCGGGGCCGGAGTGTGGGGCCAAAGCAAGACCGAGCGAACGACGTGAAGCCAGTCCTGCACACCCGTAACGCTCGCCGGGCCGATGCGTTTCCACGTGCGCGACAGATGTTTGTCAGGAGGGTCCATTCCGGACCCGGCGGCGGGAACCGAAAACGCGATTTCAGATTTCACTTATGTGGCTAGCGCCCTGAGCGGGTAAATCCTTCTGTTCTCAGATATTCATCGATGTATTGTTCAATCAGAGCATCGCGACGACGACCCGTCGCTTTCGAAAGAACACGCAACGCGGTCAAGCAGGGCCCGAGCCTGTGCATTTCATTTCGCCTAAGTCTCCGTGGCGCCATCGGCGCAGTTATAGCTCGACCGTGACGGCCGCAGCTGAGCGGCGCGTTTAACGTTAATCGCGAAGTAGGCTGTAAAACTAGCCCTCAACGTGATTTAGGTCATTCCTACACCGCCCGCCTTGAGCTAGCGGGCTCGACGGCCAGAAGAAAATGGCGGCTCGTCTTGGAGATGGACTTTATCGCGCAGCCTGCGTGGTCGCAGTGCTGTGGGTCGCGTTCGTCCTTCTCTTTACCGCCACTCTAGCTCTTCCCGATTGGACGATAGCGACGCCCATCGCGGCTGCTGGCGCTGTGATTATCTGTAGCATCGGCAGCGCTGTGCGCTATGTCTTATCGAGGCGTCGAACAAAACTTATTAGCCGGCGTGTTCACTTCGACTAACCGCCGACAGGGCCGGACAGTGTCGCTCAACCAGTCTGTTCCCGCGGTAGATTTCCCAGTTCGTCTGGAACCCGACCGTCTACTACTGCAACGCGTTAACGCCCGCTGGCAAATGGATGCATTTCCGCGCCGGCCACCGCGCCTATGCCACAACGCGAGACTGGGCCGAGCGTGTCGCCGGTTTGAAAGTCGATCGCGATTTGAGTGGCCGCGGCGGAAGGCTCAAATGTCGGCCGCGGTAGGGGCGTGCCGATGACCGACGATTACAGGATCTATGTCGACGAAAACTGGCCGGCGACGTTAAACGATGGAGCAATCGTGAAGGACAAGAACGGCCAGGCGCTCGCTTATGTCTATTTCGGCGGCCAACCTGCTCACCCGCGACGAGGCCAGGCGGATCGCGGCAAACATCGCTAAGCTGCCGGAGCTCAAAGAAGTAGCACTAGCGCGCCCTTTATAGGGCGGAACGCTTCGGCAGTTGGTGCAAACTTGGGATAGCCGACGGAATGCCTTCAAGACTCGACAGAACGAGAAAATTTGCCGTATCTGTGGTTCTTTTGGCGTTGCTGACGCAGCTGTCTTATGCGCAACCGTTTCCCGAGTCTTCGCGCCAGAAGGCCGAAGAGGAGCGCAAGAAAGCGGACGAGAAGGCTAATGATAAGGCATACAAAGCGCTGATGAAGCGCACACCAAACGGCAACAATAAAAAGATTGATCCATGGGGAGGCTTACGAACAGGCCCCGGCAAGTAAACTCATTGGCCTAACCGATTCAGCTCGCTGTCGCCCGCGGGTTTGCTTGCATTTGGCGCCATAGCCACTGTGAAGTGAGCCATTTTGCTCAGACACGGCCACTAGCTTGTTCTGTACTATCCTCTGAATGTACATGCCGAACGGCGCAAACGCCCAACAGGCCCTTTCAGCGGGGCCAGCAAATTTACACATTGCTGTGGCGAGAAACTCGACAAACTAGCTACAGCAGGCCCAGGAAATGATCCTCTTGCTGGGATATTTGGCAAGTCTTTTTTCAGCTTTCGTCATAAGTGTGGCGATGCTCAGCGTAATCTTAACTGTCACCACAGCTAACAAAGCACCCGGTCATCCGCACCGGTCACATATAGCGCAACTGAGCAAACATGAACCTAACATACATCGTGGCAACTCAGGGGTAGCGCGCGCGACTGCTAAGGACAAGTCAACATCGGTCGTGGCGGATGCGGTACGGTTGCCTGAGATTGCTGGAAAAGAAGTAGAAAAGCCCTGAGGCGATTTCGCAAATTACGGCGGTCAATTTTGGAACTGAGCTGAAGGCTCGATGGCTTTTTAGGCGCTGCGAGCGCGCACAATCATTGAAATTATCTGAGATGGCAGGTCCACTCGGTAGCCTAACCGCAGCGTCGCGGGCCGCGGCCGGTCACTAGACGGCTGGGCGCGCAATAAGAATATGCCTGACTTCCTCTAAACCGCAGGAGGCAACGCAAACGAATCGACTTTTCGCGCTGACCGCGCTGTCGCTGTTTTGGGCTTAGAACATTTTGCCGGTATGAACGCTGCCGCGGGGCGCGATCGACCTCATTGGGACGCAGCTTTTGCTTCGATCAATTTCGCCGCACACGCCCTGGCTAGCTCGTAGTCGGAGGAGGTAGCCCCCGGCCGTGTCGCCCAACCGCCCTTCTCCAAGTACTGGCCCTGTTGCCAGTTGGTAGAGATTTCTCGCAGGGCTGCCAGATTTGCTTGCGCATCGCTGTTCTGCAGGAACTTCTCCACGCAGATCGGCGTGAGGACTGCCACGACTGCGGTGCTAGCTTGGTCAGCCGCAAGTCTTTGGGCAGTGCTGCCGAGCGACCAGCCGCCCCAGCTAAAGCCAACAAAGATCGTTGCGACGGCACCGACGGCTGCGCCTTGCAGCAGACGCTTCAGCAATTCTCCTTGAAGGATTGAAGGTAGTTGCATGGTATTTCCTTTCGCCCGACCTGTTTCGGAGCGAGGCCACAGACACCCGGATGGGTTCCGGTACAGCTTGAATTGAAGACCGAACGCTTTGGGATGGCGTATCGATTATTTGACTTGACGCTTTTGTCCGTCCGGAATCTGAGCAATATCGCTCACACCCGCGATTGTATTGCTCTGAACCAGTGCTCTGAACCAGTCGAAAAACGTGCTAATTTACAGTCGGCGCCTCGAACAGGTGCTGAGGGGCGCGGCAGACAGCCGCGCCAAGCGCTCCCTTGCTAAGGGTTGTGCTGCGGCCAGCGGATTGTCCATTCTTGAGGCGATGCTGTAAAATGGCCTGCGTTTTCAAATGAGCTCCTGCGAAGGGAGGCCTGTTATGAAACGCGAAAGAAAGCTCCCGTTCGATCCCAAAGCATTTCTGTCGAAAGTGAACGGGGGGCGAGCCATTTCCGATTACCGGAAGGATCAAAATGTCTACACCCAGGGCGAATCCGCGGATTCTGTTTTCTACATTCAGAGCGGCAAGGTCAAGAAGACTGTCGTCTCCGAGCAGGGCAAGGAAGCCGTGGTCGCACTTCTGGGTACCGGCGATTTCTTTGGGGAAGGGTGCTTGACCGGACAGCCGCGGCGTCTGTCAACCGTCTCCGCCGTGACGGAATGCGTGATCGTGCGAATAGCGAAGGCAGACATCACCCGCGTGATCCACAAAGAGCCAGCATTTGCCGAGCTATTCATCGCGCACCTCTTGGCTCGCAACAGTCGTGTCGAGGAGGACCTGGTTGATCAATTGTTCAATTCGAGCGAGAAGCGGCTGGCACGCATGCTTCTGCTTCTGGCGAATTTTGGCAAGGTAGGTCGGCCAGAGCCAATCATAGCGAAAATCAGCCAGGAGACCCTGGCGGAGATGATCGGCACGACGCGATCTCGCGTGAGCTTTTTCATGAACAAATTCCGGGAATTGGGTCTTATTGATTACAACGGCCACATTGAAGTCCACAGTTCCTTGTTGAACGTGGTCCTCCACGATCAGCCGCAGATAAAAACTTAGCTCTACCCACTGCTGCCGCGCCACGCAGAGCAAGAGAGCAGGCCGCTCAACAAAGCCTTGCCCAGCAGGAGCGCATTCTTGAGGGCTGAACGAGCCATCAGCGCGCCGATAACGCCGCTTCCTTTATCATG
This sequence comes from uncultured Alphaproteobacteria bacterium, assembly GCA_963720115.1. Taxonomy (GTDB): domain Bacteria; phylum Pseudomonadota; class Alphaproteobacteria; order Rhizobiales; family Xanthobacteraceae; genus BOG-931. Next base: position 9,377 of record CAVREN010000037.1, on the reverse strand, counting down.
CCGGCCGCAGCCGGCGCCAGGCTTGTAAAGTAGGGCTATGCGCTATCGCCGCATAGCCAGGGTTCGGACTCAATCAGCCTCCGACGGACGGTCCGGTCAGTCCCCCTTCTCAGAAATTGGCGTGCCGGGCGACGCTTCGACGCTCGCAACCCGATCGAGGTTTGCGATCAGGCGCGTTAGCAGGGCAACGAGCAGCCCGGCCTCCTCGTCCGTGAAGTCGCGCAGTACCTCATGATTACCCCGAAGTAAGGCAGCAACTGCGTCCGGCAGGCGCGCTTCTGCGACCTCCGTCAGTGTGATGCGGCTGCTGCGCCCATCGGCCGGGTCAGGCGCGCGCTGAATCAGCCCGTCCCGCTCCATGCGGGCGAGCATCTGTGCCATCGGCGGCTGCTCGATCTTGGCGAAGCGGGCGAGATCACGTTGCGTGCTTGCGCGGCCATCCTGAAGCGCGACCAGCACTGGCAGATGTCCAACGCCGAAGCCAAGCGGCTTGAGCCGCGCTTCGCTGAGGCGGGCGAACCCGCGCGCCGCGAGACTGATCAGGTGCCCAGGTGTCGAGAGCACATCTAGGTCCATCGCACCTCACCCCTTAAACCCACCGCCGCCCTGATGCACACGCGATATAGCTATTGCAAAAGCGCAAGCGGCGAAGGTCGACCAAAAATGAACCGGCGCGGCATGCTCCACTTCCTCGGGTTGGCTGGCGCCGGCGCGGTCCGCCGGTCCCTGCTGTCGCCAATGGCCGTGCCAAGCTTGTTCTGATGCCGTCTCACGTTCAACCCAGAAGGATAATCATCAACGGTCATCCGACCTCTGTCCGGCTAGAGCCAGCGTATTGGGGCTGGCTACGAGAGATTGCGGCCGAGTGCGGATTGACAGCGAAAGCGTTCATTGAGGGCGTTGTTGCTGCGAAGGACCCGAAGTGTCCATTGGCGTCGGCGCTGCGGCTTTACATCGCCAACTACTTTCGCAACTCGGCGCCGCGCTATGGACTGGTTGATCCCGCAAGCCGGTTAGCTTTTCGGATTGAGCGGCCGAGGAGATCCCGCAAGGGCTCTAAAAAGACCGCCGTCGAGATTAAGCCGCCGCTACAGGATGGGATCAACAATCCCGTAGTTGTCCGGCGAAACAGCAATGTGCAGGTGCTTAGCGGCAAATTTCTCGGCGACTTCCAGCGCCACTATGACGAGAAGGGATACACCATCTTCGATTGGGTCTTTGAGACCATACCCGCTAGCGTATTTCACCGCGCTCGTTGGCTTGTCTAAGATCGTGAGGGTGCAAGCCGACGTTTCCCACCGGGACGGATCCAAGCCGCGCTCCGTCGATGAGATCCTCCAGAAGGTCGAAGAGCAGACCGGCAAGGAAGGTCGTGCCGCGTTCGAGAAGTTCTTAGCGAAGGTAAGACCGACCGAATGAGCGAAGAACCTGCGTCAGCTGTCCACTTGAGATCTACGCGATCCAAGCGAAAAACAGAGAACTAGCCGTTGATGTGGCCGAATACCGGCTGGGGCAGCACCCTGGACGCTCGGGGACGAACGCTGCCGAACTTGAGCAAATGATGAAGCTCGTCGGACGATCTCCACGCGTTTATCCGCCCGGCACGCTTGACGCACTCAAGCAGCGGAGAGCTTTGGTATCGCCGGTGCCGCCACAGCGCTCGGGCGAGAGCACTCGCAGTGACGTAGCAGCGGGAAAGCAGCATGCTGGGACGCCCGGCGCTGATCCCCGGGGCCAGCCGGAGACGCGCACACCTGCGAGACCTGACGGGGCTGGTCGCGACGAACGCGAGCCCGGCGCGATTATCAGAGCCAGGAGTGGTGCGTAAGACCGCACGACGACCGAGTTTGTTCGAGCATGCACGAACAGCATCGCTGAAGACCCAAACGCTGAAGACCAATGAGCAAAAAGCGGATTGAATCGGGAGCTAGCCGCGCACGAGCGGCCAGCTCCACGAAGATTTGCAGACGTCAGCCTCAGGCATTCACTTGGAAACTGCGAATACCCAGACCACGCCGCCTTGCGGCACGTCCTTCTGCCAACCGACCAACTCGGCCATCAGCCCTTGCTGGAAGGCAGGGTCGACGCCATAGCCGGATTGCACTGCGATATATTGAACGCCGTTGACCTCGAAGGTCGAAGGCGGCGCGATGACGCCCGAGTTGGTGCGGAAGTGCCAAAGCTCCTCGCCCGAATTCGCGTCATAGGCGCGGAACAGGCGGTCGTTGGTGCCGCCGCCGAAGACAAGTCCGCCGCCGGTGGTCAGCAGCGATCCCCACATCATCGAGCTCGGATACAAGGTCCGCCAAGCGCGCTTGCCCGAATTCACGTCCAGCGCCTGGATCTCACCATAGAAAGGCGCCTTGGTGTCGACGGAGAAGTGCAGATCCGGGATGGCGACGCCGGTCCACCACTGTCCGGGAACGCGCTCTTCGACTTTACCTTCGAGCGTGTTGCAGTGGTTCTCGTTCGACGGAATGTAAACAAGCCCGGTCTTGGGATTATAGGCCTCGTACGGCCAATCCTTGCCGCCCCAAAGGCCGGGGCAGAACTGGGCCGACTTGCCGGTGGCCGGCTTGTGCGCCAGGTCGACTTCAGGCCGCCCGGTTTCCTTGTCGATGCTGGTAAAGACATTTTGCGGCACGAAGGCCTGCGATCTGAGATACGCGATGCTGCCGTCGGTGTCGCGCTTGAGCCAATACAGGTAGCCGTTGCGCGCCGGCTTGAGCAGGCCTTTGGTGGTAGCGCCGTTGGCCTGGAAATCCAGCAGCATCGGGGCATTCATTTCATCCCAGTCCCACGATTCATTCTGATGGTACTGGAAATGGCCCTTGATCTTGCCGGTGTCGCCGTCGAGCGCCACCGTCGACGACGTGTACAGATTGTCGCCCGGCCGCTGATCGCCGAACCACGGCGACGCGTTGCCGGTGCCCCAATAGACCGTGTTGGTGTCGGGATCGTAATTGCCGGTCATCCAGGTGGATGCACCGCCGGTCTTCCACGTGTCGGGTTTCTTCCAGGTATCGCTGCCGGGCTCGCCGGGCGCCGGAATCGTATAGGTCTTCCACGCCGACTTGCCGGTCTGCGCATCAAAGGCCTGCACGAAGCCGCGCACGCCGAACTCGCCGCCGGCGACGCCGATCAGCACTTTGCCTTTGACGACAAGCGGGGCCATTGTCGTGTAGTAGCCCTGCTTCCAATCCTCGATCTTGGCTTCCCAGGCGACTTTGCCGGTCTGGGCATCGAGGGCGACCAGGACGGCGTCGAGCGGCGCGAAATAGACCTTGTCGCCGTATAGCGCCACGCCGCGATTGGTGTTGTGCAATGCGCTGAAGCCTTCCGGCAGCGCGCGCTTGTAGCGCCACAGGAGATCGCCGGTCGCCGCATTGAGCGCGATCACCTGGCTGTACGGCGTCGTGATGAACATGACGCCGTTGTTGACGATCGGAGGCGATTCGTGACCGGAGTCGACCCCAGTCGACATGCTCCACACCGGCACGAGATTCTTGACGTTGCGGGTGTTGATCTGGTCGAGCGCGCTGTAGCTCCAACCCTTGTAGTTGCCGCGGGTCATCAGCCAGTTTTCAGGTTCCGGATTCGCAAGGCGCGCGTCGGTCACCGGCGCGTAGTCCGCTCCGAAGGCCGAGCCGGCGGCCCCTGCGACCAATAAGGCCGCAAAGCACGCGCCGGCTAGCAGGCCTCGATAAGTCGATTTGACTGACTTGCTCTGCATTGAGGTCTCCTCCTGGCTCATGGTCCCATTTGGGACTCGTGTCGTTTAGACATCGGGAACATTCGTTCCCAATGCTCTCAGGCATCCCGAGTTCTTTGTTTCTTATGTCGGTAGCGGAATTTGCGTTGGGATCGGCGGCCGGCGGATGCGCTTTCCGGTCGCCGCGAAGATGACCTTTCGAGCGCCGGTTCAGACGGCGGCATTCCCTCCATGGCTTTTGTTTAAGGCCACGGACTGCCGCTTTTCGGCTTCGTGACTTTGCCGAATTCGGCAGCCAACGAAATTCGCCACTGCGTGTGCCTTAAGGCAAACCCTGCCTGACGCTGGTCGCTACAGGGCCGGTCGTCGCATGCTAAACAAAATCACGCGCAGCCGAGCCATCATAACGCAGCGGCCAGTGTTGGCAATCTGGAATGGCACTTGTTCTAACGCGTGACGAAACCGATGTATCTGTGGCAGGTGAAGAAGCCCGACGAAAGCAAGGGCAAGTGGGACTATTACAAGCTGGCGAAAACCATCCCGGTTGAAGACGCCTGGCGCCCGAGCTCGATCAAGGCGGCTGCAGCTTCGTCGGCAAGAAGGATTGATCCGAAGAAGCGAACTTTCGTTCGCCTAAGCTCAATCGTCCGATCGATGATCAAAAATAAGAAACCGGAACTCGGGAGACCCGAGTTCCGGTAATTTTTCGCGCCGCGCAAGCGGCGGGTAGCGTCACGCCAACTGATTGCCGATCGGCAGCCGGCGGATGCGTTTGCCGGTCGCCGCAAAGATGGCGTTGCAGAGCGCGGGCGCAAACGGCGGCACGCCCGGCTCGCCGACACCGCTCGACGGCACATCGATGCTGTTCTCAACGATGTGCGTGTTGGTCACGGTCGGCGATTCATCGTGCCGAACGACCGGATAGTCGTTGAAGTTGCTCTGTTCGACGCGGCCGTTCTTGAGCGTAATCTCGCCGTACTTGGCGAGCGACAGACCCATGACGGCCGCGCCTTCGATTTGCGAGCGGATGCGCTCGGGATTGGCGTAGAAGCCGCAATCGATCGCAGTATCGACCTGCGGCACCGTGAGGTTGCCCTTGTTGTCCACGGCGACCTCGACCACGGTCGCGATGTAGCTAACGAAGCTACGATGCGCCGCGATACCCAGGCCGTGACCGGGCGGAAGCTTCTTGCCCCAACCGGCTTTCTCGGCGACGAGCTCAGTCACCCGCCGCAACCTTGCAGTATCCACCGGATACACATCATGCGGCTCGCCGTAGTCCCACCACGGCGTGGTGGCTTTTTCAGGCGCCTCCACGATCCGCGCCGGACCAATCAGCTCCAGCAGCATGTCCTTGGGATCGCGGCCGAGTTCTTTTGCGATCTCGGCAATGAACGACTGGATCGCCCAGGCATGCGCCACGTTGTTGACCGAGCGGAACCAGCCGACCCGCAGGTGCGACTGCGCCTCACCGCTCTCCAGCCGGACATTCGGCACGTTGAACGGCGTGTCGACGAAGCCCATGCCGAGCTCGATGAACTGCGGATATTTCGGATCCGGCATGAAGTTCGCGAACAGGCTCGGCGCCGCGCTGCGGTGACGCCAGGCCACGACTTTGTTGTCCTTGTCGAGGCCTGCTTCGAGGCGCTCCGCCGTCACAGTGTGATAGAAGCCGTGCCGGATGTCGTCCTCGCGCGTCCACACCACCTTCACCGGCGCGCCGTCCATGGCCTTGGTCAGAAGCGCCGCCTCGATGGCGAAGTCCCATTTCGACTTGCGGCCGAAACCGCCGCCGAGCAGCATGTTGTGCAAGGTCACGTTCTTCGGATCGAGACCCATCCGCTTGGCGCAATCGTCGCGGGCGCCGCCTGGCGATTGCACCGAGGTCCAGATCTCGAGCTTGCCGTCGGCCATGCGGGCCGTGGCCGAGGGTGGCTCCATGGTCGCATGCGCAAGATGCGGCGAATAATATTCGGCCGAGATGACCTTGGCGGCCGACTTGAGCGCCGCGTCCGCGTCACCCTCACTGCGCTCGATCTTGCCGGGCTTGCGCACGGCGTCTTCGAGCATCGCCTTGTAGGATGCGGAGTCGAACGAAGCATTCGGCCCGTCGTCCCAGGTGATCTTGAGCGCATCGCGTCCTTTGAGCGCCGCCCAAGTGTTCTTGGCGATCACCGCGACGCCGCCAAGCGGAGCAAAAGCCGCGGGCGGCGGCGTGCCGTCGATCTTCACCACCTTGACGACACCAGGCACTTTCATGGTCGCGCTGTCGTCGTAGGAAGCGACCTTGCCCTGAACCACGGGCGGCCGGGCAATGACGGCGAACAGCATGCCGGGGAGCTTAACGTCCTGGCCATAGGTCGCCTTGCCGGTCGTGATATCGAACAGGTCGACGATAGTGACGTTGCCCTTGCCGATATAGCGGAACGCGGTCGGCTTCTTGAGCTGCAACGTGTCAAGCGCCGGCGCCGGCAAAGCCGCGGCATCGGCCGCAAGTTCGCCATAGCCGAGCTTCTTGCCCGACGGCGTGTGCACGACTTCGTGGAAGCGCGCCTGGACCTCGTTGGCGTCAACGCCCCAGCGCTTGGCGGCGGCGGTCTCGAGCATCTTGCGTGCACCGGCGCCAACCTGCCGCATGGGCTGGATGAAGTGGCGCACGCTGCGCGAGCCGTCGGTATCCTGGTTGCCGTAGGTCTCTTCGTCGCCCGGCGACTGGACCACGCGCACGCGCGCCCAATCGGCATCGAGCTCGTCGGCGACGATCATCGGCAGAGTGGTGCGCGCGGCGCCGTTACCCATTTCAGCCCGATGCGCAACGATGGTGACGATACCGTCCTTGTCGATCGAGACGAAGATGTGCGGATTGGTCACCACGCCATGCGGCATCTTGTCGGCGCCGGTGGCGTAGGCCATGGCGGAGCGCACGGCCGGGAATTGCGCGGCGAGCACGAATACGCCGGTGCCGGCGACGCCCTTGAGCAGTCCACGGCGGCTGACATTGGCGATGACGACGTTTTGCTGGTTACGATGGTAGGTCATGTCAGGCCCCCTTTGAGGCGGCGCGTACGGCCGTATGGATGCGCTGATAGCAACCGCATCGGCAGATGTTGCCAAGCATGGCGTCGTCGATTTGCTTATCGGTCGGCGCCGGTGTTTTCGCCAGTAGCGCGGCCGCCTGCATGATCTGACCGGTCTGGCAATAACCGCATTGCGGAACGCTCAGATTGCGCCAGGCGACCTGTACCGGGTGCTCACCTTTAGGGTCGAGACCTTCGATCGTGACCACCGACTTGCCGGCGACATCGGACATGACGATGCCGCAAGATCGGATCGCCTCGCCGTTGAGGTGCACGGTGCAGGCTCCGCAAAGCGCGACGCCGCAACCGAATTTTGTTCCAGTAAGCCCTAGCTCATCGCGCAAGTACCACATGAGCGGCATCGACGGATCGCCGTCGAATGTGCGCTCCTGTCCATTCACATTTACGCTGACCATTATTTCCTCCGATGGCGGTTTTTCTTTCGTGTCACGGATTGCCACCTCTCAGTCCGTGAGGTTGCCGGATATCGGCGGCCAGTCGATGTGCACCGCCACAAGCGGTGATCAAAGCCGGCAATCATTTTGTTGTCTTGCGAAATAGTTGCAGCGCGAAACTAAAATTCGCGCGTTCACTAATGTAGGGTAGCAAGCCCACACGTATTAGCAAGACAAATTCCAGCCGGCGGCGTCAGGGTACGTCCCACTTCTGCCAATGGGATCTTGATATGATACCTTCTCAGTCAGTCGCAAAAAGAGCCGGTAGGGGAAGCGACGGAATGACCAAATTTCAAATTACGACTTGAAGTCGGTTTTGGGGTAAAGAGGAAGTGCGGCTTACCTGTTGGGAACAGCCCGAGCTAGCTGTTTAGTGGGGTAGCAACGTAACATCTGATCACCGAGAGCGCCATCTAAAACGTGCAATCACCCAGAGGGCCGTCCTGCCGAAACCGCCGTGGCGCGTTAGCCTGACAAGGTCGCACCGAACGAGGCGCGCAAGCGAGCAGCCGCTTTTGCCTTATCAGTGTTAGCGGGGGGGAACCGCGTTAGGATGGACAGGTTTCGCTCAGCCAAGATCCACAACCGACATCGATTTCTCCGTTGTCTTTGGCGCCTTTTGCGAGCTGCGACGAAGCAATCGACGTGACCGTAGTAGCGCGCTACCGGCGGATATCGGAAGCTACGCCGGACCGGACGATCTTTGCCGCCTGAAATGAGGAAGGTGGCCGGCGATCGGTGACCTGTCTGCTAACAAGGAAGAAAGCGCGGCGCATAACGACCAGACCGATGTTGACATTCGCAGCTTGCGCGGGTGTTTATTTGATCAACACCAGGGCGGCGGTTGCACTTGAAAGCTATGAGACGTGAGAGAATGCCAACGAAAAGGCGGGGCCGTCCGGCTAAAGGGCCGGGAACGACTATCGGCGTTCGTTGTCACGACCCTCTGCTTGCGATGCTCGACGCATATCGGCGTAACGAACCCGACCTTCCGACGCGGGCCTCGGCATTGCGGCGCTTGGCGATCATCGCGCTTAAAACTTCAAAGAGCCGCTGAGGCGTACTGGAAACAGTTCGTAACCAGCGCAGTCGAGGCAGCCAGGAGAACCGCTACGGCGACCGCGGACATCAGTGCATTCGCGGATACTGGCGGAATCCGCTGATTGAGGCGGTCTTTCCCAAAAAAGCCCCGGTAGAACGCCGCCGAGGCTTTAGTCATTAGCAAGTACAGCTTATGGCCGCGATACGGCCGTTATGCCGCCGCTCGACGCCGCCTGCATGGCGATCGAGCAGCAGGCCATGGACCTTCATCACCCGGTAGACCCGCTTGTGATTGGCAGGCTTTAAGCCCGCGGCCAGCGCCGACGCTTGAGAATGGCGTGGACCCGCCGGTAGCCGTAGGTCGGCAATTCGGCGATCCCCGCCTTGATCTGTGCCACAAGCTCATCGTCCGGCAATGGCGGCCGACCGACCGGCTGCTGCGGCCGCTCGTGCAGGCGCTCCGAGAGGTTCGCGCGGGAGACACCGATCACTTCCGCCACAGCCGCAGTTGTTTTTTTTGAGCCCGTGGTGTGTTCGAGCGCCTCCTTGAGAATCTCGACTTCCAGGGTCTTAACGACCAGACCGATGTTGACATTCGCAGCTTGCGCGGGTGTTTATTTGATCAACACCAGAGCGGCGTTGAAGCGACTACTTCGTGACGTATGTTGCACTTGAAAGCTATGAGACGTGAGAGAATGCCAACGAAAAGGCGGGGCCGTCCGGCTAAGGGGCCGGGAACGACTATCTTCGTCCGCTGTCACGACCCTCTGCTTGCGATGCTCGACGCATATCGGCGTAACGAACCCGACCTTCCGACGCGGGCCTCGGCATTGCGGCGCTTGGCGATCATCGCGCTTAGAACTTCAAAAAGCCGCTGAGACGGACTGTTGAGGATGAGCCTCCGCGGCGCAACTGCTCGGGGCTCGCTATGGAACGCTAGTATCTTGCACCACTCCGCCACAGAGTTCACGTCGATTTTCCTGCCACCAATCCTGCGGTCTATAATCGCGAGGATAGACCGCGGAGAAGGCTAAAATACCTCCAACGCGAGTGATACGGTCGGATGTTGCCGAGGTTGTTGAGCGTCGTTGC
>CAVREN010000036.1:0-196479 GCA_963720115.1 uncultured Alphaproteobacteria bacterium | reverse complement strand
CTCGCCATCACCGTCGGGCGGCTGCCGAAGACGCGCTCGGGGAAGATCCTGCGCGGCACGATCAAGAAAATCGCCGACGGCGAAAGCTGGACCATGCCGGCGACCATCGAAGATCCGAAGGTACTCGACGAGATCGGCGTAGCGCTGAAGGGGAAGGGCATCGGCGGCTAGGCCATAACCGAGCGATCCCGCGCCGGCAGGCCGGCGAACGACTGAAGTCAGGAGCTAAGCAAATGACCCGCGTCTGTTTGCTTTCCGTAGCGCTTCTTGCCGCCTCGCCGGCGCTGGCGTTCGACGCCGACAAACTCGGGCAAGGCGGCTCCCTTCCGCTCAGCGACCTCGATGCGCTGATCGCCCAATCGGCGGCGCTGAAACAGGAAGTTGCCGCCGCACTGAGCGCTGCCAAGAAGCAGGCCGGCGACGTAATTTGCTCGGGCAACCGCTTCCCCGCCCAATGGGTCAATCTCGGCGGCCTGCGGGCCGCGCCCTATACCTGCGATTTCTCAGGCAAATGGCCCATCATCGAGGCCACCACGCGGGTGACCGACAAGGCCGGTCATGCCTATGACACCATCACGCCGACGGCGATGAAGAAAGCGGCGAACGTCAAGGAATCAAATCCGACCGGGAAATGGACCACGGAAGATCCCTTCAAGGACGAAAAATAGACGAAAAGTAAGTGTCATACCGTCACGGTAGATAAACGGCAGATCCGTACACAAGACCGCGTTGTACATAAGACCGCGTTCGAAGCGTGATCGCCTTGCGACCGCGGCCTGCGCAAGAAGCGTCCGGGCGGCGGCAGAATTTTAACTTTGCTGCAATCCGGGCGGCCGACGGAGCACCGGTAACACACGCAAAGCGTTAGGTCCGCATGACCCGATTGGCCGGACCGTTGCTGATCTGTGGCCTCGCCTGCTGGAGCGCGGGAGCGCATGCGCAGGCGAGCGCGGCTTCGTCTGATGCAACAAGCGCGGGGGCATCGAGCGGCGAGCCGACCTTCGCGGCATCGACGGCAGAACCGACCTTCGCGACCCGCCCGCGCGAGACGGCTGCGCAATCGTCGCCGGCCGCGCGCAATGCGCAAGTCGGCAACCCTCCGACGGCCGACGATATCTGCCGCACGATCGAACAATCGGCCGCGGAGAACGGACTGCCGGTCGAATTCTTCGCGAAGGTGATCTGGCAGGAGAGCCGTTTCAACGCCTTCGCCGTGAGCAACAAAGGCGCGCAAGGGATCGCGCAATTCATGCCGCGAACGGCGGACGCGCGCGGCCTTGCCGATCCGTTTGATCCCATCCAGGCGCTGCATCACTCGGCAAGCTATCTGCACGACCTGATGGCGCAGTTCGGCAATCTCGGGCTCGCGGCCGCCGGCTACAATGCCGGGCCCGGGCGCGTGAGCGCGTGGCTTGCCGGCAAACGGGCGCTGCCCAGCGAAACACGCAACTATGTCGCCATCATCACCGGCTGGACCGTCGACGAATGGGCCTCGCCCTCGCCGCCGCCGAGAGCCGAGACGACGATTCCGCAAGGCGTTCCCTGCACCAGGCTCGCCAACCTGATCCTGGCGCCGAAAGACAAGGCGCAGCAGATCGCCGCGCATGTGCCGCGCTGGGGCGCCCAGCTCACCTCCAACTGGTCCGAGAGCCGCGCCTGGGAGACCTATCGCTTGCTGCAGCGGCAGTATGCCTCCTTGATCGGCGACCGCGAGCCGATCGTGCTGCATGGGCGGCTTCCGGGCATGGGATCGGTGTCGCGCACCATCATCCGCATCGGCGACGACAACCGCGCGCCGCTCGACACGTTATGCAACAAGCTGATCGCCGCCGGCGGCGCCTGCGTGGTGCTGCGCAATCAGATTGGGCGAGCGAGGGTCAGCGCCGACGCGCAAAGCCCCGGCGACGCGCCGCCTTCCCGCGGCAGGCAGCACACCGACAGCCGGATCTTTTGAAGAACAGATCGAAATACTCGTCGCCGTAATCGAAGGTGATTTCCTCGCCCGGCAGGATCACGCGCAAAGCCACGAGCACCACCCGGCCTTTGCGCGCGACCGGCTCCGCATTCGGCCGGCAGCTGTGATTGGCATAGCGGCCGAGATTCCAACGCGGCGAGCCGTCGATGGTCCAGGTGCGGTTAAGCTCGAACATGTATTTGGCGCCGAACCGGCGCTCGCGCTCATGCGCTTCCGCCGTGGGAATGCGCGGACCGCGATAGCTGACGATGGGTGCTCTGCGTGCGATCGCTTTGGTGGCGAACAGGCCGAGCCCTGTCGCCGAGCGGCCGACGCGAACGGGGCGTGCAGGCATCGGCTCCGATTAGAGCATGATCCGGAAAAGTGGAAGCCGGTTTTCCGAAAAGATCATGCTCCACCAATAGAAGACGATGATCCGGCTAAGTGGAAGTCACGCGAGAGCGCAAGCCGTGCAGCCCAACTACACTTGGCCGCGCTCGACCAGCGCAGTTTGTGAAACCAGCCAGCGCGTGAACCAGCGCACGGTCCATGGAATCGGAATGAGAAAGATGGCGGTGACGGCGACCACCAGCGCGCGCCACAGATAACCCCAGCCGCTGGCGGTGAAAACAAGCTCGCGCGAGGAGCCCTGCACGTTTCGGCACATCCAGCGCGCCCAGGCAGTGGCGACCCAGGCCCAGCCGATGATGGTGATGACGGATAGAGGCAGCAGCACGCTCCATCCCAGCATCGGCCAATATCCGCCGGTGAATTGCAACGGCTCCGTTTGCCCCTCCCAGGTGAGATTGGTGCAAAGCCAGCGCACGATCAGCAACGCCAAAAAGGCCTGAAGCGGAATCCCCAGGAGCTGCAGGGGGCTGTAGGCCACGCCTGCCACCGCGCACAGCGCGTAGAGAATGAGGACCCACCAGATATCTTCTGCCTTGCCGACGAAACCGACGCGCCATCCGCCTGGCAATTGGATCCGCTCGACGAACCAGCGTATGAAAATCGGCGCGATCCACGGCAGCGGGATCACCGCCAGCTCCGAGAACCCGAGAATCATTGCGCGCCAGAACAGCGCCCAGACGCCGACATCGAGCGACAGCGGACCGATCGGCGCTCCCGATCCGGCGGCTGCTCCAGGCGCCACCGACGGCACGCGCTGCGGCGGCATGAGCCCCGGTATTTCCGAGGCTTTGGCCCAGTTGGTCATGCCCGCGGACCAGACCAGCGTGTCGCCGCGCACCATGCCGCTTGCGATCAGTTCGCGCAGCCGCTGGTCCGAAAACGGGCCTTCCTGCTTGCCGTCGCGACCCGTGTACCATTGCCGGTCAGCCATATTTTGCCCCTCAGATTGTTGCCCGTAACACCGGCCCGGCCGCCGCCCCTGGCCCGCCAAGCCGCCGCTTCCTCACGGCGCGATGTTATCATCACACGCCAATCAATACGGTGGTGATACGCACGATCGGGCCGGATGGTTCAAAATGCTGACCTATAAGGGCTACAAGACCCCGGCCGAATTCGATGCCGGTTACGCCAACAATATCGACGCCGCCGTCGTTGCCCACTGGGAGGCGTTTTTCCGCGAGCGCAGCCGGGCGCTCTCCGCGCCACGGCTGGAGCTTGCTTATGGTCCTGACGAGCGCAACGAGATCGATTTCTTCCCGGCGCTGAACGCGCCGCCCGACGCGCCGATCCTCATCGCCATCCATGGCGGGCTCTGGTTTTTGTTCGACAAGTGGATGATGCACTTTTTGGTGCCAGCCTTCACGGCGGCCGGCGTGCATGTTGCCTGTCCCAACTATCGGCTGGCGCCGGCGGTGGGCTTGAGCGACATCGTCGGCGATTGTCGGCGCGCCGTCGCCTTCATGCACGAAAACCGCGACGCGACCGGTGCCGGCACCGGCGGAATGTATGTGCTGGGACATTCGGCAGCCGGACAGTTGGCCGCGGCGATGGCTTCCACCAACTGGCCGGACTTCGATCCCCACCTGCCGGCCGATATGCTGAACGGCTTCATCGGCGTCAGCGGCTTCTACGATATTGAGCCGTTCGCCGACACCGGCTTTCAGCAGCAGACCAAGTTCGCGATCGGTGACTACACGACTTGGAGTCCCGTCAACATGATCCGCCCCGGCATGCCACCGGGCCTGCTCATCACGGGCGCGAAGGAGTCGGGCCTCTTGCACGAGCTGATGGACGGCTATGCCGCCCTGCTCCGCGGAGCCGCAGTCAAAGTCGAGACGGCCGATGTGCCCGGAGAGGACCACTTTTCCGTCCTGGCGCGGCTGGGCGACGCAGAGTCCGCGCTGCACAAGCGCGTGCTGGCGCGGATGCTTTAGCCGCCCCGGAGAGGCATCCTTAGAGAAAGACCAATCGGCTGGCAGAAAGCCTCCGGGGGCGCTATTTGAAGGCGATCACCATCCACGTTGGCACCCCTGATGAACGCCCCCCTCACCGCCCATCCGCTGCCGCCCTATAGGCACACGCCGCTATTCCCGCTCGGCAAGGACCAGACGCCCTACCGCAAAATCTCCGCCGAGGGGCTGCGGGTCGAGCGCGTGCTCGGCGAAGAGGTGCTGGTGGTGCAGCGCGAAGCTTTGCGCGCGCTCGCCGAAGCCGCCTTCACCGACAACAATCATCTCCTTCGCCCGGCGCATCTCGCGAGCCTTAAAGCTATCGTCGAGGACCCAGAGGCTTCGGATAACGACAAGTTCGTCGCCTACGATTTTCTCAAGAACGCCAACATCGCCGCCGGCGGCGTGCTGCCGATGTGCCAGGACACCGGCACCGCCATCATCATGGGCAAGAAGGGCCGGCTCATCTGGACCGATGGCGGCGATGAAGCCGCGCTCGCCGAGGGCGCGCGCGACGCTTACCTGAAACGCAATCTGCGCTACTCGCAGCTCGCGCCGCTCTCGATGTTCGAGGAGAAGAACACCCGCTCCAACATGCCGGCGCAGGTGGAGCTCTATGCCGAAGGCGCGGGCGATGCCGACTTAGCCTACAAGTTCTTGTTCATCGCCAAGGGCGGCGGCTCCGCCAACAAGGCGTTTCTGTTCCAGGCGACGCCGTCGATACTTTCACGCGAAAGAATGCTCGCCTTCCTGAAAGAGAAAGTGTTGACGCTCGGCACCGCCGCCTGCCCGCCTTATCACCTCGCCATCGTCATCGGCGGCACGTCGGCCGAGATGACGATGAAAACCGTCAAGCTCGCCTCCTGCAAATATTACGACACGCTGCCGGACCACGGCTCGGAAGACGGCCACGCCTTCCGTGACAAGGAGATGGAGCAGGAGATCCAGAAAATGACGCAGTCGCTCGGCGTCGGCGCGCAATTCGGCGGCAAATATTTCTGCCACGACGTGCGCGTGATCCGGCTGCCGCGCCACGGCGCCTCGCTGCCGATCGGGCTCGGCGTCTCGTGCTCGGCCGACCGCCAGGCGCTTGGCAAGATCACGCGCGACGGTGTGTTCCTGGAAGAGCTCGAACACAATCCGGCGAAATATCTGCCGGAGATCGACGCTTCGAAGCTCGGCGGCGAAGTGGTGAAGGTCGACCTCAACAAGCCGATGAAAGAGATATTGGGAGAGCTCGCCAAATTCCCGATCAAGACGCGGCTGTCGCTTTCGGGCCCGATGATCGTCGCGCGCGACGCCGCGCACGCCAAGCTCCGCGACCGGCTCGAGCGCGGCGAACCGCTGCCCGACTATTTCAAGAACCATCCGGTCTATTATGCCGGCCCGGCCAAGACGCCGGAGGGCTACGCCTCGGGTGCCTTCGGGCCGACTACAGCCGGCCGCATGGATTCCTTCGTCGCCGATTTCCAGGCCGCCGGCGGCTCGATGGTGATGCTGGCGAAGGGCAATCGCGCCGCCAGCGTGCGCGACGCTTGTAAGAAATATGGCGGCTTCTATCTCGCCTCGATCGGCGGCACCGCCGCCAACCTCGCCGAGCACTGCATCAAGAAGGTCGAGTGTATCGAATATCCCGAGCTCGGCATGGAAGCGATCTGGCGCATCGAGGTGGTGGATTTCCCGGCCTTCATCGTGATCGACGACAAGGGCAACGACTTCTTCAAGGCGCTGAATTTGGGGTAGCTATTACCTTATCCGAATAGGTGCGGTCATGGCTCCCGAGCAAAAGGATTTGAACACCTGGGACGTCTTTATCAGCCATGCGTCCGAAGATAAGGAAAAATTCGTCCGTCCTTTGGCAGATGCACTTCGAAGCCTTGGAGTTTCTGCCTGGTACGATGAAACGACACTCCGCCTCGGAGATAGCCTGTCGCGATCAATCGATAAGGGCTTGGCGCATGCCCGATACGGCTTGGTTGTCATTAGCCCAACATTTATTCGCAAACCGTGGCCTGAATACGAGCTTCGAGCTCTAGTAGCAAAAGAAGTCGACGGAAGAAAAGTCATACTTCCGATATGGCACGGTGTTGATCGATCCCAGGTAATGGAATTTAGCCCAGCGCTCGCGGATAAGCTTGCGATCCGAACTGGTGTGATGCTCCGCCGATAGACATAGCGATTCAGATACTTGCCGAGGTTCGTCCTGATCTCTACGAAAGCCATCCAAGGGCTGACCTTGAGAAGCTGGCTAGCGGAAAGGCTTTGCGCGAACTCCTTCAGGCTCAAAGGATGGCCCTTGTGGGCCAACTTGCCGGAGGCATCGCACATGACTTCAACAATCTGCTTACTTCGATAACAATGGCAACTGACTTCTTGCTCAGTGCACATAAACCGGAGGATGCTGCTTTTCAGGACATCATGACGATAAAACAGAATGCCAATCGCGGCGCCAGTTTGGTTAGGCACCTGTTGGCATTCTCTCGGCGGCAGACGATGAGACCTCAGGTTATTGACCTCGGGGAGGTCATTGTTGATTTGGCAATGCTTCTGCGGCGCTTGATTGGCACAGCAATTTCACTTGATTTGGAAAATGATCGCGAGTTGTGGCCGGTCAAAATAGACATCTCTCAGTTTGAGCAAGTGATTGTGAACCTGGTTGTCAATTCACGAGACGCGATGCCTCACGGAGGGAAGCTATTTTTGCGAACGGCGAATCTTTCCGCAAACGTATTTGCTGCCGCCCCTTACGCGAGTGCACCCATCAAGGATTATGTTCTGGTCGAGGTAACGGACAACGGTGTCGGAATTCCAAAGGATATCATCGACAAGATATTTGAGCCATTCTTTTCAACCAAGGAAGTCGGTAAGGGCACTGGTTTGGGGCTTTCTACTGTTTACGGGATTGTCAAACAGAGCAATGGCTATATTGATGTTCAATCTTCACCAAATCATGGCGCCACTTTCCGAATGCTTTTTCCGCGCTGTAGGGAGCCGATTTGTCGAACAGCCGGCAAAAGTTTCCGTACCGAAGCAACCAACCACAGTGACCTTAAGGCGAAAGGCAAATTCACCGGTAAGCCGACGGACAATTTTGGTTGTTGATGATGAAGAGCGAATACGTTCCCTTGTAACGCGCGGCCTAGAGTCATTCGGATACCACGTGCTTCAGGCTGGAAACGGTCTTGAAGCGATTGAAGCATTCGATAACGAGGGAGGGCGCGTCGACCTTGTGATATCCAATGTGGTGATGCCGGCAATGGACGGGGTGACCCTGCTAAAGGAGATTCGACGCCGCTCGCCAAAGCTAAGCGTTTTACTCATTTCGGGTTTCGCGGAAGAAATGATCGATCGCAATCTTCCTGTTGATGAGCCGCTTGCTTTTCTCGCCAAGCCCTTCACTATCACGCAGTTGCTCGGCGCAATGAGCGAGTTGCTGGATCAGCAAATGTGACGAAACGGCAGATGGAAGCGATCTGGCGCATCGAGGTGTGGATTTCCCGGCCTTCATCGTGATCGACGACAAGGGCAACGACTTCTTCAAGGCGCTGAATTTGGGGTAGCCAACGTCCCCCCGTTACGCGGCGAGAGGTCGCCGCACGGAGCGCGGCGGTGAGGGGGCTTGTCCGCCAATCTGCATGCGGCGGATAGGCCCCCTCACCCCGACCCTCTCCCCGCACGCGGGGAGAGGGAGTACAAGGTCAACATGCAACAGCCCACCTCCGCGCGCGGTCCGCTGGTCTGGCGCGACATGGACCAGAAGACGCTCGACGACGCCTACAATCAGGCGGCCTATGCGCCGAACATGGATGTGATCCTCGGCCGGATCGCTGCCGCGAGCGAGACGGCGCGCTCGATTCTGGGTGCCCCGCAGCGCGTCGCCTATGGGCCAAGCGAGGATGAAAGGCTCGACATCTATCGTGCTCGCACCCCCGCTCTACCCTCCCCCGCAAGCGGGGGAGGAAAGCAACAAGGCGCGCCCGTCAATGTCTTCGTCCATGGCGGAGCTTGGCTCCGCGGCAGCGCGGCGCAAACCGCGTTCACTGCCGAAGCGATGGTCGGCGCCGGCGCGCACGCGGTGCTCATCGATTTCATCAATGCCGGCCAGTCGGGCGGCGATCTCATGCCGATGGCCGAGCAGGTGGCGCGCGCCATCGCCTGGGCCTGGCGCAACGCCGAAAGCTTTGGCGGTGACCGCAACCGCTTTTATGTGTCGGCGCATTCGTCCGGTGCGCATCTTGCGGCCTGCGCGCTGTCACGCGGCTGGCGCGAGGAAAATCTGCCGGCGGATTTCTGCAAAGGCGCGCTGCTGGTCGGCGGCATGTACGATCTTGAGCCGGTGCGGCGCTCGGCTCGCTCGGCCTACGTCAAATTCACCGATGCGATGGAAGACGCATTGAGCCCGCAGCGCCACATCGACGGCATCACCATGCCGGTCGTGATCGCTTACGGCACTTGCGAGACGCCGGAATTCCAGCGGCAGTCGCGCGACTTCTTCGCTGCGCTCAAAGCCAAAGGAAATAGCGCCGAGCTGATCGTCGCCGAGGGCTACAATCACTTCGAACTGTTCGAGACCATGGCCAATCCGCACGGAATTGTCGGCCGCGCCCGGCTGCGGCAAATGGGATTGGCGTAAGTCTCACGCGTCATTCCGGGGCGCGCTGAAAGCGCGAGCCCGGAATCCATACTCCCAGAGTTTGCAGAATAGTCTGCAGAACCCGCTCTCACACGACTGTGGTTATAGGTTCCAGACTCGCGACTTCGTCGCGCCCCGGAATGACGATGTTGGCCTTATGCCGCTTCCGCGCTCTTGATTTGTGCCGCGCGAGGCGCTTGGCGAACCGAGGTGCGGATCAGCTCGGCGCCGCAACTGCGGCACGCATAGACCGTATCTTCAAGCTCGGAAGAGGACGGACGTTTGGTGCTGTAGACCATCCGGCCTGCACAAACCGGGCAGGGCATCATCAGCGAAGGTAGGCTCGAGGGGGGAATGACAGCTTGATGACGCATTCGGATACCGGCCTTTTACATTTCTGTAATCTCCGCCGTCTTTTTGCCGGAGTCAATCATTTTGTGCGTTGCAAACAGGGCACGTTGCACTGCCGTAACTTGATAACATCTCGCCCATTTTCACCTCGCCTGCCGACTGCAAGCGAGCCCCCTCTTTCGCGAAGCGAAATTAATCCTAAGCGGCTGGCGGCGACGGGCCTTCATTTTGCCTGCTGCCCGAGGAGACGGCGGTCCACTTCGTCGGCGAGATCGCGCAGGACTTGCGCCACTTCAACGGGATAAGCGGCACCGGGATCGAGCCGCTGCAACGGCGCCGGCAGGCGTTCGAACTCGCGCTTGCTGTGCCGTCGTATGTCGTCGAGCGACGGCGACGGCGCGAGCCGCTTTCCGTTTTGCATGACAAGCCGCACGAGCGGCTCGCCGTTTTCCTCCGGTGCACTCTCTCGCGGCGGCGCTTCGAGCGAGAGAAGATCCCCAGCCATGCGGCCGTCGGCGCCGTAGCGCCGCCAGACCTGCTTGCGGCCCGGCCAGGTGGCTTTGTTCGCCGAGCGCTTGCGCCGCGGCACGCCAGCATATTCCTGCAGTTTATAGACGACGTCGAGCGCCGGCACGTCGGACGAGGTCGTCATGGCGGTGCCGATGCCAAGTCCGTCGATCGGCGCATTCTCTTTCGCAAACACCGCGAGGTCATCTTCATCGAGCCCACCGCTTGCGAAGATGGTCACCGCCTGCAGTCCGCCGGCATCGAGAATGGCGCGCACGCTGCGCGACAGCGCGATCAGATCGCCGGAATCAAGACGCACGCCGCGAATGGTGATGCCGGCCCGCTGAAGCTTGGGCGCCAGCGCCACCACCTTTCGCGCCGCCGCCTCGACATCATAAGTGTCGATCAGCAGCACCAGATTGTCCGGCCGCGACCGGGCAAAGGCCGCGAAGGCCGCGCTCTCGTCGTCGAACGACTCGATGAAGGAATGCGCCATGGTGCCGTAGATCGGAATGCCGAATTCCTGTCCGGCCAGCACGGTCGCGGTGCCGGCAAAGCCGGTGAGGTAGCTGGCGCGCGCCGCCATCAGGCCGGCTTCGGCGCCGTGGGCGCGGCGGAAGCCGAAATCGACCAGCACCTTGTTGGGCGCCGCCAGCAACATGCGCGCAGCCTTGGCGGCGATCAGAGTTCTGATAGTGGACAATGTTGATCAGCCGCGATTCGACGAACTGCGCCTGCGGCAGCGGCGCCGTCACGCGCAGGATCGGCTCGTTGGCGAAAAAGACCGTTCCCTCCGGCACGGCATGCACGTCCCCGGTGAAGCGCAGGGAGGAAAGATGGTCGATCAGGTTCGGTCGAAACCGCCCGGTGATCTTGAGCCATTCGATCTCGGCCGGGGAAATCTGAAGCGTTTCAAGGAATTGCAGCGCCTGCTCCAGCCCGGCGGCGACCAGGAAGCCGCGCCGGGGCGGCAGATTGCGGGCGAACAGTTCGAAGACGGCCGTGTCCGTCGCCCCCCGGTCTAGGTAAGCCTGCATCATGTTGATTTGATACAGGTCGGTCAGTAGCGCGCTCGACCGCTCGGTCATCGGCATTTCCTCGATTCTGCAACTATGAAGTCATTGTGGCCGGAATGGCCAACGGTAGGTTGCCGGCGCCCCCTTGGCCGGCCAAGCCACTGAACCTGCAATAATACTGGACTTTAGCAAACCTATTCACCCTCGATTTACGATGATCTTGCGATAGCCGCCGGAATATCGCATGGTGCGGCTGCGCACCGAGCATTGGGGCCCAGCGCAAGGGTGACGGCGCGCACGCCTGAAGCGGGGTCGGCTAATCGTTCGCGCTCGGATGGGGGCGCGGCGGGAGCGCGAAATGGTTTACAGGTCCTCTACGGAGGGAGGATACGGGATAGGTGTGTCCACCGATCATGTGGATGCATCACACGCCGACTGAATTGATATTTCCGACGCCGAGCTTTTGTTCCGCGGACACTTTGCACGCTCGGGCCCAGATCTGGTCCTGACCGGACAAGACGGCCACCGTCTCGTCGTCACCGGCTATTTCGCCACCGAAAAGCATCCCGACCTGGTCGCGCCGAACGGCGCGCATCTGGCCGGCGACCTGGTCGACCTCCTGGCCGGCTCGCCGACGCCCGGACAATACGCCCAGGCCAAGACGACATTGCCGCCGGAAGCCATCGGCAAGGTCGAAAAGGTCGTCGGCCACGTCACGCTGATCCATAACGGCGTTGCCGGGCCGCTGCATGTCGGCGATCCGGTCTACAAGACCGACGTCGTCGAGACCGCCGCCAACTCCTCGTGCGGCATCGCCTTCCCGGACGGCACCGCGCTTGACCTCGTGAACAACACGCGGATGGCGCTCAACGAATATAATTTCGAGGCCAACAGCGCATCGAACGGCGCGATCTTCAGCCTGGTGGAAGGCACCTTCGCTTTCGTCGCCGGACAAGTCGCCCATACCGGCGAGGGCATGAAGATCAACACGCCGGTCGCGACGATGGGCATTCGCGGCACGGTCGGCCTGTTCCGCGCCGAACCCACCGTCATCAATTCGAATCTCGGGCATGTCTGGTCGGTGTTCCTGCACGAGGATATCGACGGCAGTCACCATCTCGGCCGCATCGCCTTTATCGATCAGGATCCGAGCTCGCCGACCTTCGGCCAGGTGTTCTATCTGCTGGATAGCTCGGAATACATCGCCTACCTGGAGCCGCAAGGCTCCGGCTTGGCGCCGCATGTGCGGCTCGAAAAGATCAGCAACTCCAAGATTTTCGACGACCGACACTTCTATGACGATCTCGGCCAAATCGTCAGCGCCTATCAGGCCGGTACGGTCAATCCGGAGTCAGTCCCGGCGACCCCGGGCAGCGGCGACAATCCGAGCCAGTTGTTTCAACAGCAGCAGTTTCAGGACGAATCCGGTCGTCCGCTGTTCGACCACGGTGCGCCAACAGACAGCAGCGGTCCATTCACGTTCAATCCGCCGGGCGGGCCAAATCTCTCGCCCATCCCGGTCATGGCAGGGGAGATTCCAAACAACAACACGCCGCCGCCCAATACGCCGCCACCGACGACCGTTTTCATCTGGAACGGCAACGGTAACTGGGAAAACTTGCCGCCCTGGAATCAAGGCGCACCACCGAATGTTCCGGTCGACACGGTCGAAATCCAGTCGGGCACGTCGATCTTCGATATTCCCGGCAACACGGCTATTGCCTTTCTCACGGTCGATAAGGGCGCGACACTTGAAGTCACCCTCGGCCAACTGACGTCGGGCGGCCTCGTTGATCTTGGCGCGATCACCGTCGATGGCGATCCGCCGGCGCTGGTCATCAACGGCCCGGCGACGTTCGGTAGCGGGGCGTCTCTCAGCGTGCACGATGGTTCGGTAACCCTCGCGAATGGGAGTTTTCTCAATCAGGGCGCGATTACGGTCGGCCACGACGGCACGATGCTGATCGACGAGAATGCCGTCACTAACGTCGGCACCATCGTCGTCAATGACAATGGCGCGTTGGCGCTTGTCAGCGCCCAGAACATACAAAACGTCGGCCAGATCGAACTTAGCTCGACTGGCGATAACGCGTTTCTCTTTTTCAACCAGCCGCACGCGGTCCTTTCGGGTGGCGGCAACATTGTTCTCGAAGGCGGCACTGTTGCAGCGATTCCCGGTCAGATCGGCCAGGGCTTTACGACGGTCACTCTGGAAAATCAGAACAACACGATTTCAGGGGCCGGCGCCATCGGCCGAGGCGACGGCGCACTGGCATTCAAGAACGACGCCGGAGGAACCGTCCAGGCCGACATCAGCGGCCTGGCACTTATCATCGTCACCGGCATGTCGGCATACGTGCCGCCGGAGCCGTCGGACGGCGACGGCAGTGTGACGATTACACTTGCCGGGGCCAATCCCATCACTTTGGGCCCCGATTTCGGCCCGTTCCAGTTCGTAGATCAATTCAGCTTTATCGGTGTTACCAACCAAGGAACGTTCGAAGCTCTGGGGGCCGACGCGACGCTGCTGATTGCGTTTAGCAACGTGCAGAATGCAGGCGGAACGATTGCCGCGCTTCAAAGCGGAATCGTTGGGATCGAGTTTGCGAATGTGCTTGGCGGCACGCTCGAGGCTGACGGTTCCGACAGCACCTTGATTGTTTATGCATCGGGCATCGACAATACGAACGGTGCTATCGCGGCGCTCGACGGCGGGCTGGTCGCGCTGCTGCAAGACAAAATCGACGGCGGATTCATCAAAGCGGATGGTGCGTACAGCGAAGTGTTGATCGACCACACGCTGATCTACAATATCAACGGCACGGTCGCAGCGACCAACGGCGCTACCGTCCTGTTGGACGACGCCACGATCAACGGCGGCACCCTCACCACCGCCAACTGTGGAGCGATCGCGACCGTCGCGAGTGACGACGACGGCGGCTCCGTGAGCATTTTTGAAAACCTAACGAATAAAGGCTTCGTGCGGGTGAGCGACGGCACCGCGCTCGAACTCGTTGGCGGGATCGACAACGTCGGCAAAGTCGCGCTAGCGCCCGGGTCGGCCGAGCTCCAAATTTACGGAAGTGTTACACTGACCGGAGGTGGCGCCATCACATTGGCCGGTCCCGGCGACGAAATCGTCGGCGCGAACGTGCTGGTGGTTGGCAATATTGGCCATCTGACGGATATTCCAAATACCCTTGACAATGTCGACAACACGATCGCGGGCGCAGGTCAAATCGGCGACGGCAGTGATGCGTTAGTTCTGAAAAATGAAAAGGGCGGCACGATCGAGGCCGACATCGCCTGCAGTCCGCTCATCGTTGATACCGGCGCAAATACAATCATTAACGACGGCGTGCTGAAGGCGATCCATGGCGGCGAATTGATTGTGGACAGCGCCATCGACAACGTTCAGGGATCGGTCATCGCTGGCGCACACAGCATCATCGACTTGGAAGGCGCGGTAAGCGGCGGCAGCGCGACGATTGCCGGCGGCACGTTGATCTTAACAACGGCGTTTGGGCTGCAAATCGCCTTTGCTGACGACGCCCCGAACCAAGTAAGCGCGCTAGTGCTAAAGGGGACAGGCTTTTCGTATGGCACCGACACGATCTACGGCTTTTCTTCCGGGGACACCATCGATTTCGCAAGTCTGGAGTTCAATGCTTCGGGACCGTCGGAGACCACATTCTTCAAATTCGGCGATTCCTTCAAGGTCAGCGACGGCTTCGGTGGGCCGTTTGTCGCAATCGGATTGAACGGCGATTATAGCGCGGACAATCTTGTCCTAAGCGACGACGGCCACGGCGGCACGGAGCTAACGTTTAACGCGATACTGTCGATCACTGGGGCCCAGACAAACAGCGTCGCGGCCACGCCCGTGAGCGGCGAGGTGGATGGCAGCATCGCGTTCCAAGACGAGAATACTGGCGATACTCACACCGCTAGCTTCGCCGCTGATCGAGCGGATTATCTCGGAACCTTCAGCCTCGATTCACTGACTGAAAACGACGGCAGGGGTTCGGTGGAATGGAGTTTTGATTTCAGCAATGTGAATTTGTCATCTGGTCAAACTTTGACCCAATCGTATGACGTGAAGATCGCCGACGAGCATGGAGCCACAGCGGTTCGGGAGATCTCCGTCAGCATTGGCGGTCCAGGCAAAGACAATTTCGTATTCCAGCCCGGCGTCGGCGCCGATACGATCGTCAACTTCAATCCGCAGCACGACACGATCGAGCTCGACCACTTCGTCAATATTCAGAACGTGCAGGAATTGGCGGCGGCGGTCACGCCGGACGTGCATGGCAACGCAGTGCTTGACCTTGGTCACGGCGACAGCATCGCCATTCCGGGCGTGAGCGCGACCTTCTTGCAGCAGAACCTGCAAAGCCTCGTGCATCTGCACACATAGCGACGTCGAAACACTCGCGGACGGCGGGGTGAATGGCGAGCCTTGTAGCCTGGGTTGAGCGAAGCGAAACCCAGGGCGGGCGTTTCGGCAGAACTGCCGCTCCCGGATTGCTGAGCTTGTCATCGGGCCGGCCACTTCGGGCGGGACCCGTCGGCTCAATCCAGGCTACACTCCTACAACACCCTTGGAATCCCCAGCCGTTCGGCCTCGGCGCGCACGGCGGCGATATTCTGGTGGCCGGCGCCGAATTGGCTCTTCGGGTCGGTCAGCGCCACCGTGTTTACGCCGGGCAGCCGTCGTGCACCGGGCAGCGGTTGCGGATCAGCGGCCACGGCATGAGGCCGAGCATGCGCTGGTCGTGCCCGTATTTCGCGTTCGGGCCGGCCGCGAAATAGCGCCGCATCAGATCGACGATGTCGATGCCGCAATCGGTGCGGCCAGCCCACAAGCAGCCGATCATCAGCTCGTTGTGCAGCACATGGTCGCGCACGATATGGAACGGGTAGCCCGCATCGATCCACTGCCGCACCAGCTCCGCCTCCGCGGCCGAGAGCCGCGCGTCGCAATCGCGGACCAGAAAGCGCCCGACGCTTTGATCGTTCATGACAAGAAAGCGCTGAAACAAGCCGACGCCGGGGTATTCGTCCTCCATCCGCCGCACGTCGCCGCCATTGTCGGCGAGAAAATCGACGCAGGCGCGCGGCACCGTGGCGTCCACATAAAACCGGCAGGTCCAGCCGGGATAGATCGTGCGGCTCTCTACGAGATTGATCATGGCGCCATAGCTGTAAAACGGCGCCGTGCCCCACAGCGAAAACGAGATGACGTTTTTCCCGGCGGGCGGCCGTTCGGGTTCGGTGAGCTTGCCGGCCGGCGGCAGCGCGGAAGCTTCCGCATCGCGCAGCTCGAGGCCGCGCTGGCCGTAATTCACCGCGTCGGAAAGCTTGCCGGTATAGAAATGCGCGACCTTGAGCGTGTCGATGATCGTCAGATCCTCGCCAAAGCGCACGATGTAGCGATGCGCCTGCGCGATTGCCTCGTTGTAACGCTTCATGTTCGACAGCGTCACGACCAGCGCCTTCTGCAGGCGCGGGTCGTCGGGGCGTTGCCGATTGAGCTCTTCGATCAGCGCCAAGGCCGGCGCCCATTCGCGCTTCTGAAAGAAGGCATCGAACAACAAATGCTTGGCGGCCCAATCCTGCGGCCGCATGACGACGAGGGCGCATAGTTTGACGATCGCCTCGTCGTTCTTGCCGGCCTGCAGCAGCGCGCGTATGGGCTCGTAGGGATGAGGCGTCGCGCGCGGCGCGGTACCACTTGCGGTTTCCGACATTCACCACCCACCCGGTGTTCGCCGGGCATCTTATCCGCCCCGGCGCAACGGGGGAGGGGGAGAGTGCTAGCCGGCGACGGGCGTTACTACAGACGGAGGCCGGTCAACCTGGCGGCGAACGGCTTCGCCGCCTTTGGCCTCGAGCCGGATGAACGGCGCCGGCGCGACGCGATTGCGGCCATCGGCCTTGGCGCGATAAAGCGCCCGGTCGGCAAGCGCCAGCAGCGCCGACAAGTTGCGGCCCGCCTCGCTCGCCATGGCGACGCCGACGCTGACCGTCGGCGCGATCGCGAGGTCGGCAAACTGCAGCGCCGCGAATTGGAGCCGCAGCCGCTCCGCGGTCTGCAAGGCCTGCGTTACCGACACATTCGCCATCAGGTAGGCGAATTCCTCGCCGCCGAGCCGGCCGAACAGATCGCCGGGGCGGACTGACGTACCGATGAGATCGCAGAAGGCCCGCAGGACCTGGTCGCCGGCCTGGTGGCCGGCCGTATCGTTGATGTCCTTGAAGCGGTCGAGATCGAACAGCAACAGCGCCGCCGGCTGGCGTTCGGCGATGAAGCGCTCGAGCAGTGGATTGCCGCGATCGAAAAACGCGCGCCGGTTGGGCACGCCGGTCAGCGGATCGGTCTCCGCCGCCAGCCGCTGCTCGAGTTCGGCACGTTCCTTCGACATGGCGACCCGTAGGAACGGCAGGCAGAAGGCGACGAACAGCGCCTCGAACGCCATCACGGTTGCCACCGGGCCGTGCGCGTGGCCACTGTTGACCGAAGCGGCCAAGTCCTGCGCGTAGGGAATGCGCGCCAGAAGAAAACCCGCATGCCCGATCACCAGCACCAAGGTCGGCCAGCGCGAGATGAGGTCGCGGTCGCGCGCGTACCACAATTCGCGCGCCGCGAGCAGCGCATAGCTGGCGCTGATCGCCGCAACCACGCTGACGCGCTCCTGCAGCGATTGCGCGAAGCCATCGAACTGGAACGCGACGATCCATAGCGCCGGGCCTATCGCCAGCCCGATCAGGCTGACGCGCCGGCCTTCGAAGCTCCGCGCGCCGCACCACATGAAGCCATAGGCGGTGCACAGCAAGGCGTTGGCGGCGCCAACCGCCCAGACGTTGGGGACAGCCGACGCTTGCCCGGAGAGCAACGCGGCGCCGGCCGCGCCGACGAGATACCCGATGCCCCACAGTGCCAAGGCCGGCGTGTTGCGATTCTGCAAAAAGGCGAACAGCAGCAACAGGCCGCCGATGATGGTGATGAAGAGCGTCACCGCAAACAGGGTCGGCACGTCGAGGACGACATGGGAAACCATTACGGTCGGCATTGTGTCCCCACCACACCCTTGCGCGGGCGAATACACGCGCTAATAGCAGCACACTCCTGCGGACGAATTGCTGGTTTGCCTAAAATTAAAATCGATTCGTAAAGGCAAAGCAGCACCCCGCGAGGACGATCCGCTATTTCCCCCAGCCGAAATGATAGTTCACACCGGCCCGAAACACGTTTTCCTGAAGCGAGACGTTGCCGGCCGGCGTGGGCGTGCAGCCGGTGCAGTTGAAGCTGCCGAGGTCGACCCGCAGATACTCCGCCTTCGCGCTCCAGTTGCCGGGCAGCGCCAATTCCACGCCGCCGCCGAGCGCCCAGCCCGCATTGGTCGACGTGCCGCCGGCAAAGCCTGGCATGGACGCGCGAATGTCGCCGACGGCAAGGCCGCCGGTGGCGTAGGGCATCACCCGGTCGAACGAATAGCCGATGCGCCCGCGTACGGTGGAGAGCCAGGTCTCGCTGGTGGAGCAGCCGCCCGGACATCCGGCGCTGCTGCCGGTACCGTTCAGGCCGGACCAGTCGATGTCGCCCTCGACGCCGAACACGAAGTTGCCGAACTGCCGGTTGTAGCCGAACGTGCCGCCAGCCTGGCCGCCGTTGACGCCGAACCCGGTATTGTTGGCGCTCCAATTGGAGCGGCCCCAGCCGCCGCCGCCATTGACGCCGAGATAGAAGCCGCTCCAGTCATAGGGCAGCGCCACCGGCGCCGGCGGCGCCTTGTAGAGCGGCGCCAGCGACAGGTCGGCCGCGGCGGCGCCCTGCGCCGTCACCAGCGCAGCCAACACAAAGCTCGCGGCCAATGCCCTCTTCATTTCCAGCTTCCGACTAGCCTGCTCGACGCCTGGGAAACCCATTCACGCAATCACGCGCCATCGTCCGATCATGCACACAGTTTCCTTACGCTTGGCTTACTGCGCATAAGGAAGAACGACCCGGTTGCCCGGGTCGAAAGGGCGTACTGTAGAGCCGAGAGAGGCGAAATTGCGTCCCGCTGGCGGCCGGTCATGGGCGCGCCCGAAGCCGGGGATCGCCCAAAAAGTTAACGTCCGCCGCGCCCCGGCCCTATTGCCGCCTCTCCTTGCAAATTGGTGCCGCAACTCTTGCCGTTGACGCATTCCCGCCCGTTGACGCGCCCTTCCGGTTTGCGGTTGTCCGCCCGCATTGGCAGAACTGACTCATGGCTTGGCTCTTTTTTGCATTCTCCGGTCCGGTCCTCTGGGCCATCTCCACGCATTTCGACAAATATCTGGTTGAGCGCTATTTCAAGCACAACGATGTCGCGGTGCTCCTGCTTTTCACCGCGCTCATCGGGCTATTGACCCTGCCTTTCATCGCCTATTACGAGCCCACGGTCTTTGAGCCGAGCGCCACGAGCGTCGCGCTGATCGTCCTTTCGGGCGTTCTCTATATGGGCGCGACGCTGTTTTATCTGCACGCCTTGCAATCCGACGAGGCTTCGGTGGTGGCGCCGTTTTTCCAGACGGTGCCGTTGTTCGGCTACCTGCTTGCGTACTTTGTGCTCGGCGAGCGGCTTTCGCGCTTGCAGGTGACAGGCGGTCTCTTGATCGTGGCCGGCACGCTGATCGTTTCGCTGCGCTTCGGGCACCAGGCGCATCGGTTCAAGCTGCGCCTTGTGCTGCTGATGCTGTGCTGCGGATTGGCGGCGGCGGTCTCCAGCTTGATCTTCAAGCTGTTCGCCATCGAGATCGCGTTCTGGACGACCACGTTCTGGATGTTCGTCGGCGAAGCGATCTTCGGCGTGGCGCTGTTGTGTGTCGGTAGCTACCGCCGGCAGCTTATCGATCTGTTCCGCTCGAACGCGGCCGCGCTGTTGACCGTCAACGGATCGAACGAGCTCATCAATCTCGGCGGCGGCTTGGGGAATCGCTACGCGCTGATGTTTGCGCCGCTCTCCATCGTGCAAGCGATCAGCTCGACGACCACGCTGTTCGTGTTCGTGTTCGGCGTCGTGCTCAGTGTTTTGTTCCCGCAATTTGGCCGCGAGACTTTATCGTTGCGCGATGTGCTGCAGAAAGGCGCGGCCGCCGTCCTCGTCGCGGTCGGCGTGGCTTTGGTCACCCGGTGAGTGCGACCGCCTCACTCCTCGCCTTCGCACTCCATGCCGAATTGGCCGATCGCGCTCGTCATTGCGGCGCCTGCACGCAGACCGCGACCAGCGGCGCATTGGCGGAGGTCACTTCGATACCGCACGAGGCCTGCCGCTCGTCGAGGAAGGTCGCCTGGTTGTGCGACGGCCCGCAATAGGCGCTGACCAGCACTTCATCGCCGCGGCACGAGGCGGTACATTCTCCGCTCAGGCAGTTGTTGCGCACGACCCGCAGGCTCGGACTCGGTGGCCCCTGTTGACCTTGCGGCCCGGCAGGACCGACCGGACCCGGCGGACCGGCGACACCCGGATCCCCTTTCGGCCCCTGCAGGCCAGGCTGGCCCGGGTCGCCCTTCGGCCCCTGGCCGCATCCGCTGAGCCCGAATGTTGCAACTACGAGCATGAATAGCGCTAAGGAAGTCAGTCGCCGGCTATGCACTTTTTCTATTCCATATCTTGGGGCGGCCACATCAGCGCCCCACATAAAGTATCCGCGTAGAATACAAAACAGTGTTGCGCGTCCCAAACCTGACGGCCGGCGCGATCCGCGGTATGGTAGCCGGAGTGCGCAAAGGTGCGATATAGAAGCGGCAAGAAACCCGCGCATGGCGGCGTGGTGCTTGTCGGGTTTGGAGGTTCAAGTGCCGACAGGTCCAATCGCCGACAGTTTCAAGTGCTGAAGTGATGCGATGAATTGGATTTCGAACGTCGTACGGCCCAAGATCCGCGGCATGCTCCGGCGCGAGGTGCCGGAGAATCTCTGGATCAAATGTCCGGAGACCGGGCAGCTCGTCTTTTACAAGGATGTCGAAGCGAACCTCTTCGTCATCCCGGGATCCAACTACCACATGCGCATGACCGCAACGGCCCGTCTCAAGTCGATGTTCGACAACGAGACCTGGTTCGACATTGCACTGCCCGAGGTGGCGCTCGATCCGCTGAAATTTCGCGACGAGCGGCGCTATATCGATCGGCTCAAGGACGCGCGCAGCAAGACCGGGCTCAACGACGCGATCAAGCTCGGCTACGGCAAACTCGACGGCCTGGGCGTCGTCGTCGGCGTGCAGGATTTCGATTTCATGGGCGGCTCGCTCGGCATGGCGGCGGGCGAGGCGGTGATCAAGGGGCTCGCCACCGCGGTGGAGAAGGACTGCCCATTCGTTCTATTTGCGGCCTCCGGCGGCGCGCGCATGCAGGAGGGTATCCTGTCGCTGATGCAGATGCCGCGCACCACCATCGCGGTGCAGAGGCTGCAGGAAGCGCGCAGGCCCTACATCGTGGTGCTCACCAACCCGACGACCGGCGGCGTGACCGCCTCCTACGCCATGCTCGGCGACGTGCAGATCGCCGAACCCGGCGCACTGATCGGCTTCGCCGGCCCGCGTGTGATCGAGCAGACGATCCGCGAGAAATTGCCGGAAGGCTTTCAGCGCGCGGAGTATCTGCGCGACCACGGCATGGTCGATATGGTCGTGCATCGCCGCGATCTGCGCGCCACCATCGCGCGGCTCTGCCGGCTGCTGCTGAAGGCGCCGGCCGAAGCGGCCAAGCCGCGCATCAGCCTGCCGGCGCCTGCGTGAACGCACCGCATCCCGGCGGTTCGTCGATCGGCGCCATCCACGCGCGATTGCTGGCGCTGCATCCCAAGCGCATCGATCTGTCGCTCGGGCGCATCCAGCGCCTGCTGGCCGCGCTCGGCCATCCGGAGCGGCATCTGCCGCCGGTGATCCATGTGGCCGGGACCAACGGTAAGGGCTCGACGGTTGCTTTCGCACGCGCCATCCTCGAAGCCGCCGGCAAAGGCGCGCATGTCTATACCTCGCCCAATCTGGTCCGGCTCAACGAACGCTTCCGTATTGCGCGCACCAGCGGCGGCAAGTTCGTCGAGGATGACGAACTTGCCGACGTGCTGTCCGAGTGCGAAGCCAAGAACGGCGACGTGCCGATCACCGTGTTCGAGATCGAGACGGCGGCAGCGCTTCTGCTCTTCACGCGGCATCCGGCCGATTTTCTTCTGCTTGAGGTCGGGCTTGGCGGGCGTCTCGACGCCACCAATGTCGTAGACAAGCCGCTGGCCAGCGTGATCACCCGCGTCTCGCTCGACCATCGCGATTTCCTCGGCGACACGATCGAGTCGATCGCGGCGGAGAAGGCCGGCATTCTCAAGCCGGGCGTTCCGGCCGTGATCGCAAGTCAAACACGCGACGCGATCGCGGTAATCGAACGGCAAGCCGCCCGGGTGAAGGCGCCGCTATCGATCGCCGGCGAAAACTGGACGGCCACCGAAGAACGCGGCCGGCTGGTCTATCAGGACGACGACGGCCTGCTCGATCTGCCGGCACCGCGGCTTTATGGGCGCCACCAATTCGAGAATGCCGGCACGGCCATCGCGACGCTGCGTGTCGGCGGCCTGAAGCTGCCGGCCGCCGCCTTCGAGCAAGGCATGCTCCGGGTCGACTGGCCGGCGCGCATGCAGCGGCTGTCGCAGGGCCGTCTGGCGCCGTTGCTGCCGGCGGAGAGCGAACTCTGGCTCGACGGCGGCCATAACGCCGACGGCGGCCGGGCGATTGCGGCCGCGCTCGCCGATCTGGAAGAGCGCGTGTCGCGGCCGCTCATCCTGATCGTCGGCATGCTTTCGACCAAGGACGCCGAGGGCTTTTTGCGCAATTTCACCGGGCTCGCCCGCCGCGTCATCACGGTGCCGATCCATCAGGACAAAGCGCTCCCACCACAGGCGCTCGCCGACATCGCGCGCGGCATCGGCATTCCGGCGCTCGCGCGCGACGATGTCGAAAGCGCGCTTGCCACCATCGGCAAGCTTGAACTCGCGCCGGCGCCGCGCGTGCTCATCACCGGCTCGCTTTATCTCGCCGGCGAAGTCCTCGATGCCAACGGCACGCCGCCTACTTGATCGTCCAGGAATATAGTCACATTGACGATTAAATTGACTTTCAATTGAAACCCTGATTTGAAACTGTTGCACGCGGAGAGCGGCGAGCGGCTTCGCCGTCTTGAGCGGCCAGCGTTACCCCGGGGCTAACGTCGAAAGAACGTCGCCGCTTCGCGGCCGACGATGGCATAGATTTTTTCGATGGCCTCGAGATGCAGGCAACATCTTTTCGACTCGGACTCGAATCGGGGCAGCCCCTTTGCCGCGCGCAGCAACAGCTTCGCGCGCAGGTCCGCGTAGTCCTTGCAGATTTTGTTGCCCTTCTCGGTCGTTTGATAGAAGATTCCGGCGCGCGCCGTCCCCTGCTTTTTCACGAAGCCGAGCTTGATCAGCTTGCGCAGGCCGTACTGCACGTTCTGCGTGTCCTGGCGGTTGGTCAGAAGCATCACGTCGTGGATCGTCTTGGCCCGTCCCTTCATGCCGATGACATGAAGCAGCACGTTCTCCGGGCCGGTGATTCTCGCGCCCGAAACCGCGGTCAGGCATTCCGACTGCCAGCGTCCGAACGCCTCGAACACGCGCAGGATCGCATATTCCAGATCGGTCATCGCCACGCCGATGCTGTCTTCCGCAAGATGCCAATAGTGCGGCGCCGAAGCCTGGCGAGACAACGGCTGTCGGCTCTTGTTGGACGCCATTGAGGGTTCCTGGTCCGGTTGTTTGCGACACAGAGAGAGAGGGGAAAGACTATGCGCAAAATTTTGCAAACGGAAGATTTCCTGCTGGGCACGTTCGCGTCGAACTGCTCCGGCGGCATGACGGTGACCAAGTTGCCGGAACGCTGGGCGGCGACGTGGGAGAATAACGAACAGCTCGGTCGCCTCCTTGACGACGCAGGCATCGACTTCATGCTGCCGATCGCGCGCTGGATCGGTTACGGCGGCGACACCGACTTCCACGGCACCGTTCTGGAAACGATGACCTGGGCAGCCGCGCTGCTCGCCAAGACCAAGCAAATAACCGTGTTCGCGACAATTCACGTGGCCGCCAATCATCCGGTCGTGGCCGCCAAGCAACTGGCGACGATCGACGAGATCAGCCACGGCCGCGCCGGCCTCAACATCGTCGCCGGCTGGAACAAGCCGGAATACGAGGCGCTCGGCCTCGACCTGCCGGGCGAGCACGAGCGCCGCTATCGCTATGCGCAGGAATGGTTCGATCTCGTCAACAAGATCTGGACCAGCGAAGGCAAGTTCGATTGGGACGGCGAGTTCTTCAAGGTCAAGAATTGCTACGGCAATCCGAAACCCTGGCACCGCGAGCGGTTGCCCATCATCAATGCCGCAGGCTCCGGTGAAGGGCGCCAGTTCGCGGTACGCAATGCCAATTTTCTCTTTACGCCGGCGATCGATCTGTCGCGCTCCAAGCCGGAAATTGAAGAGCTCAAGGATCAGGCCAAATCGGTCGGCCGCTCGGTCGAGGTGCTGACCTTCTCGCATGTGGTTTGCCGGCCGACCGAACAGGAGGCGAAGGACTATTGGCAGTATTTCGCCAACGCGAACGCCGATTGGGGGGCGGTCGATAATCTGATCGCGCTGCAATTCGCCAACGCCCAATCATTCCCGCACGATCTCTTGGCGCTGATCCGCGATCGCATGGCTGCCGGTCATGGCGGCTTCCCGCTGGTCGGCACGCCCGAGCAAGTCGCCGACGGCATCTCGCAACTGCACCAAGCGGGCTTCAAGGGCACGACGCTTTCGTTCGTCGATTATGTGAAAGAATTCCCCTATTTCCGCGATCACGTACTGCCGATTTTGGAAGCGCGCGGCTTGCGTTCGCGGCAAAGGATCGCGGCGTAGGTTGGGAAGCCTGCGGCGCGGTGGCGAGCGACAGAAATAAAAAGCCTGTCGCTCGCAACTTGCACGACGCGGGGCTGCGGCGGGTTTTTCCCTGGAACACTTGTCGCATACCTGTTTGAGGCCGTTACAGCGATCGCGACTGCTGCTATTCAATCGATGTTTTGCCAGATCTTCATCGATCATTGCGCTCGATCGCCGCTTCGTTGCGATCCCGGTTCGCGTCGGCAATAGGCGGCGCCCTTGCCGCGATCGCCACCTGCGCGCTTTGTCTCGCAGTGGAACTGCCCGAATGGGCGTATCCGGTAAAATCGCCGAACGCCGGCTGGGACGCCGTCGTATTAAAAGGGCTGCCCGGCAGCAGCAAGACATTCACGCAGGCGCAGATCGAGGACAATTACGATCCGCCCGACTGGTTTCCCGAGGATCATCCGGCAATGCCCGAAGTGGTCGCGCGCGGCCGCCGCCCGGAGGTGTCAGCCTGCGCCAAGTGCCACATCTCGAATGGTGCCGGACATCCTGAATCGTCCGACGTGGCGGGGCTGACGGTCGCTTACATTCGAGAGCAATTTGAAGAATTCAGGAACGGAAACCGCCGCGGCGCGCGTGCCATCTCCATGATCCCGTTCGTGAAGGCAATCACCGACGATGAAATCCGGATAGCGGCGGAATATTACGCGGCACTCAAGGCGGTCGCCGACTGGACCGACGTGGTGGAGGTCGACACGGTACCCAAGACACGCGTTAGTCCGACCTATATGCGCTTTGCCATCGAGAATGCCGGCGAGGAGCCTTTGGGCAACCGTATCATCGAACTGCCGAAGGCGCCGGAACGGGCCGAGCTTCGCGACTCCCGCTTCGGATTTATCGCCCACGTGCCGCGAGGCAGCATTGCCGCTGGCAAGGCACTGGTGACCAGCGGCGAAAAGATGACCCCATGCGGCACCTGCCATGGTAGCGATCTCAGGGGTAGCGGCGATGTTCCGCACTTGATCGGCCGTTCGCCGAGCTATCTGTTCCGCCAATTGAACGACATCAAGGTCGGCGCACGCACGGGTGCGCACGTCGATCCAATGCGGCAGGTTGCCGTACTCGACGACGCGGAGATGATCGCAATCGCCGCCTATCTTGCCGCCCAGCGGCCCTGAAGGGTCCGGCTAGCCAAGCGCGGCGGCCGCACGTGCGCGCGGCGCTGCGCACTGCGCCAGATACGCTCGGCTGGCGACCAAATAAATAATATCGTGAAGATACATACCGCCCGCGACACCGCGATCGTAGCTTGACCACAGCCGCGGCAGGATCTCGACGCGGCGGCCGCCGCGGCCATGCAGCTTGACCAGACCGGCATCCTGGGCGGCAACGAGGAGCTTGCGGACATGCGTGCGTGACACGCCGAAGCGCTCTCCGACGTCGGCATAGGGCACGGCGGCGTGGCGATGATCCGGCTGCGCCATCGCGGCCTGAAGAAGCGCGGCAATGATCGTGTGGCCGGCAACGTAGTCGAAGAACAGCATCGTTTCCGGGACCGACTGCATCACCTTCATCCCGAGGGGCAGGAAGGCTGCACAGGTGCGGCGATGGACGATCTGAAATTCCGGATCGCGGCGCATGACCAAGTCGTAGTCATGTTCCGGATAAAGCACGGTGAGACCAACATGATGGGCTGCCAGCCAGTCGCGATCGTGCGCGCGCAATTTCTCGGCGGGCGCCAGAATCCGCACGCGACCATCATGTTCTGATGGCCGTAGCTCCATGAAACCGACTTGACGCAAACGGCCGATGAGCCGGTCCACCTGGCGCTCGCTCGCCATGCCAAAGGCCGTCATCTGCTGCTTGAGCCGGCCAATCGTGAACCAAGTGTCCCGGTGAGCCGGATCTTGCGCGGCTTCGAGGACGACTGCGATCATGTAAACGGCAAATCGGCTCGTCTCGATCAGCAGACGAACCAGAAAGGGATCGTCGCCGTACACGCGGAGAAAATGGTCGAGATAGACCCTGCGGGCCTCCGCAAAGCGCGGATGGCTCACAATACCTTGAAGGGAAAGGCGCGGAGGCCCTCCGAGCAGCCGCTCGATTTCGGCGTCTTCCAAACCCGCCCCCAACGCAGCCGCCGAGATTGCGAGAGTATTGCGCACGCTTAATAGACGCAATCTGTTCCATACCGGCAGTCATCGACGAAACGGGCTTTTTGCGCGTTGCCGCAACGCTTTAGGCCAAGCGCCACAGCGGGTCCGAGCCGCACAAGGGAGCGCCGCCTCAGCGCTTGATGATATTCTGCATTTCGCCCTGCCGGCCGGCGAGGAAGAGCCGCATATTCTCGGCGATCAGCGGCATGATCAGATCCTCATACTCGCTGGTATAGCCGCCGAGATGCGGGAGGATAAAAGCGTTCGGCAAATCCCAGAACGGACTGTCGGGCGGCAGCGGCTCGGTTTGAAAAACGTCGAGGCCCGCGCCGGCGATCCGGCGTTCGCGCAGCGCCTCGACCAGTGCCGGTTCGTCGACGGTCTGACCGCGGCCGGCGCTGATGTAATAGGCCGCGGGCTTCATTGCCGCAAAGATCGCGCGATCGAACAGCAGCAGATTGTCCTTCGTCGCCGGCAGGATGTTGATCACATAGTCCGCGCGCGCTGCTGCTTCTTTGAGCCGATCGGTCGGCATGATTTCGTCGAAACCTTCGATCGCGCGCGGCGTGCGCGTGACGCCGACGACATGCATCTCGAACGCCTTGAGTAATTTCGCGGTCGCAATCCCAATCACGCCGACGCCGACGATCACCGCGGTCTTGCCGCAAAACAGGTTCCAGTAGCGGCGGTCCCAGACATGGGCCTTCTGCGCCTCGGCAAGCCGCCGCGCCTCGCGCGCAACGCCCATCATGAGAAACACGATGGTCTCGCGCATCGGCGCGCCGTGAATGCCGCGCCCGCTGGTGAGCAGCGTCTCCGGCCTGAGCGACGGGCAGCGCAGAATGTGATCGACGCCGGTCGCCAGGCATTGCACCCATGTCAGCCGCGCCGCGCGTTGATAGAATTCGTCTTTCAGCTCGATGCCGAATGAGATCAGCACGTCGATATCGGAAAGGTCGGCCGGCAATTCGCTGGCCTTGTGCGCGAGCGAAAATTGCAGCGCCGGAAAGTCCGCGCGCAGACGGTCGCGATAGATTTCGGCATGCGGATCGAGAATGAGGATTTTTGCGGTCATGGAGGAACTGATGAAGGGACCAGTCGGGATGGGGCTTCGAGGTTGGTAGTTACTACCCGCAACGGGACCTGGCGCAAGTGCCCTCGGATAGGCCGCCGCGGTGACAAATTGTACGGGCGTCGGCAAGCGGCTATTGTTGGCATCAACTAACAACAACGCCCGCTAGAACAGCGGCACCGGGGGCGCCAAGGGGGAACGGATGATCAAGGAGTTTCCGAGGGATCGCGACGCCAAGCAAAAATTCTTGCTCGAACAGGTCGAGCGCGTCGGACCGATACTGCAGGCGTCCGGAGCGAAAAGCGAAGAGCTTGGAACGCTCGCGCCGGAGGCGGTGGCGGCGTTGCGCGAAGCGGGCCTGTTCCGGCTGAAATTGCCCGCGACGGTCGGCGGCGCCGAGGCCGATCCGATCACCGAAATGCTGGTGCTGGAAGGGCTCGCCTATCACGACCTCACGAGCGGCTGGTGCACCATGGTGGGCGCGACCGGCATCGCCTCGCTCGGCACCTTCCTGCCGCAGGCCGGCCTCGATACGGTGTTCGCCGGCGGCCAGATCCCGACCGCCGCGATTTCCTTTTTCCCGGCCGGGCGGGCGGCGCGCGAGCCCGGCGGCTTTCGCCTCAGCGGCCGCTGGCGCTTCAACAGCGGCATCCGGCACTCTGACTGGTTCGTCGGCGGCACGGTCGTCGAGGGCACCGAGGCGGAAAACGACGGCCGCCCGATCGTCATGTTCTCGGCACTGCCGGCCAAGGACGTGACGCTCTACGACAATTGGGGCGGCGTCACCGGGCTGCGCGGCACCGGCAGCTGCGACTGTTCTGTCGAGAACTATTTTCTGCCCGAGCATTTCAGCTTCGTCTGGGACTTGCTCAAGCCGCAACCCCGGCGCGGCGGCTTGTCGTATCTGCTGCCGCCGTTCAGCTATGTGGCGAAGGAGCATGGCAGCGTCGCCATCGGCGCGGCGCGGCGCGCGCTCGACGAATTGATCAAGATCGCGACAACGACGCGCGGCACCTTCCGCTCGTCAAAGCTCGACGAACGCCATGTCGTGCATCGCCAGATCGCCGAAGCCGACTTGAAGCTCCGCGCCGCACGCGCGCTCCTGCATGAGCGCTACGGGCAATTGTGGGAGAAGGTGAAGGCGGGCTCACTGCCCGATGGCGCCGACATCGCCGACGTGCGCGCCATCGCCGTGCATGCCACCGACGTGGCGATCGCGACCGTCACCATGGCCTTTCATTTCTCCGGCGCCACCGGCCTGCACCATCCGCACGTGCTCGGGCGGCTGTTGCGCGACCTCAATACCGCCGGCATTCATCAGGTGATGAGCGACACCGCTTATGAGAACCACGGCAAGTTCCGGCTCGGACTACCGGCCGATCCGCTGGCTTAGGCACGAATCGTCATTCCGGGGCCGAGCGAAGCGAGGCGACCGGAATCCATAATCACATTCGGTGCTGATAGCGCTCGGTACCCGTTCTTGCCGACCCGTGGCTATGGATTCCGGGCCCGGCCTTCGGCCGTCCCGGAATGACGCCGGGAGCATCGATCACGGCGCCGCCAGCTTGAATTCACGCACCGCATTCCTGAACCCGATGCCTTCGCGCACCGGCTCGGAGAGCGGCGTCTGGTCGAGAAACTCGCCGGCTTCCGCCGACTGCTCGAACGGATAGTCCGCGGCGAACATGACGCGATCGTTGCCGAGCGCGGCGAGCGCACAATTGAGCGGCTCAGCCGAACTCATGCCGGATGTGGTCACAACGAAATTCTGCTTGATGTAGTCGGACGGCTTTTTGCCAAGCTTCACGCCGTAGAGCGCGGCGCGGCTGTCGAACCGCCACAGCAGGTACGGCAGCGTTTCGCCGAGATGGCCGAGTGCCACTTTTGCCCGCGGGAAACGATCGAACAGGCCGGAGAAAACGAGCCGCAGCGCATGCGAGCCGGTCTCAAAGCCCCATTCCCAAGTGGCGCGGCGCAAGCCGTCGACACCAGCAAGCGCTGGAGAAGGTGAAACCGGATCGGTCGGATGAATGTAGATGGTCGCTTGCAGCGCCTCGGCGCGTTCCCAGAACGGATGCAGTGACGGGTGATCGAGATACTCACCGTTCGTGTGGCCGTTGATCATTGCGCCGCAGAATTTCAGGTCGCGGACGCAGCGTTCCAGCTCGTCGGCGGCGGCGCGCGCGTCCTGCATGGGCATGTGCCCAAAGCCGGAATAGCGATCGGGCCGCTTGGCGACCTCCCCGGCCAGAAAATCGTTGGCCTCGGCGGCGCGACGCCGGGCCGTCGCGGCATCGCGCTCGACCTGCACGCCGGGCCCGGAGATCGACAGCACAGCGCTCACGATGCCGCCGCTGTCCATGGCCTTAAGCCGCATATCGCCGAAATCTTTGAGGCGCGCGAGCAGCCCGCTCACCGCTTTCTGATCGACACCGCCCATGGTGGGCAGCCAATAATCCTCAAAACCAGGACTTAAAAAATGCTCTTCAAGGGCAATTTTGCGCATCGTGCTGCTCCCGGCGTGCGCTCAACTTTACGGCAACTGCTGTACCGCATCGCGGCGATCCTGTATCAAAGAAGGGTTCAGGCAGCAAGAATGCGCGCCTAGGCGGGGATAGCGGCGGGGACGGAATGAACGCGGTCGGTGGACGAACAAACGACAAGAGCGCGGCGAAATCCCATTCGCGCACTCAGTCGCAAAGCCAGGTTCAGTCGCCAAGCCAGGTGCAGGTGATCGCGCGCGCCGCCGCCATCCTGCGCGCGCTGGAAGATGAAGCGGCGGGCTTGAGCCTCGGCCAGATCGCGCAGCGCGTCAATCTCGCGCGCTCCACGGTGCAACGCATCGTGGCCGCGCTCGAGGCCGAGAAATTCCTGATTGCCGCTTCGCCCACCGGCCGGGTGCGCCTCGGGCCGACGATCCTGCGGCTTGCCGCTTCCGCCCGCACCGATTTCGTAGGGATCGTGCGGCCCTACCTCACGCGGCTCTCCAGCGAACTCAAGGAGACGGTCGATCTTTCGGTGGTGAAGAAGGATCACCTGGTTTTCATCGACCAGGTGATCGGCTCGCAGCGTCTGCGCATGGTGTCGGCGGTCGGCGAGACCTTTCCGCTCTACTGCACCGCCAACGGCAAGGCCTACCTCGCCACCCTCGACGACACCGCGATCGCAAAGCTGATCGGCACCAGCTACGAGCAGCGCACGCCGCGGACGCTGACGCGCCTTGAGGATCTGCTGCGCGACTTGAAGACCGTGCGCAAAACCGGGGTCGCCATCGATCGCGAGGAGCACGCGCTCGGGGTTTGTGCCGCAGGCGTCGTCACCCGGGACCCGGTCGGCAACGCCGTCGCCATCTCGGTTCCAGTGCCAGCGCAGCGATTTTACAAGCACCAGCGCACGATCGTGGCCCGCCTGCAGGCCACCAAGGAGGCGCTCGAGCGGCATCTCTTGGCCGACGCCGCCTGAACCCTCCCCGGACGGCATCCCTCGCGGGGACGGCTTGTCCTGCCAACCGGAATTCGATACAGATGTACCATATCATGGTACATGGTTCAGTCGGGTCCGAACGCCGCTGAAGCCGGCGGGACCGGAGGAAACGCGGAGGGGTTAGCGTGGCGAAGAAAATTCGCGGTGTCTTGTTTGAGGAAAACGAGAACAACGCGATGGGACTCTCCTTCTACAATCTGTCTCATCGCTTCGGATACCAGTCGCCGAACTGGCCGTATTTCGAAGACGTCAAGATCGAGCGCATCCACTACATGGCGAAGTCGGGCGTGCTGTCGCAGCGCATCACGACCAGCATGCACAACACCACCCATATCGACGCGCCGGCGCATGTCGTGCAGGGCACGCCGTTCATCGACGAGGTGCCGCTGCCGCACTTTTTCGGCTCCGGCATCGTCGTGTCGATCCCCAAGAAGAAGTGGGAGCCGATCACCTATGACGATCTGGAAAAAGCCGCCGGCAAGGTGGTGCGGCCGCGCGACGTCGTGATCGTCAATACCGGCTGGCACAAGAAGTACGAGGACAGCGAGGATTATTTCTGCTACGCGCCCGGCTTCGTGTCGTCGGCCGGCGAATGGTTCGTCGAAAAGAAGGTCAAGGTCGTCGGCCACGACACGCAAGCCAACGATCATCCGCTCGCCACCGCCATCGGCCCGCAACGCAATGGGCCGCTGCATCCGCATCTCGCCGAAGAATACAAAAAGTGGTCGGGCGGCCGCGACTGGAAAGACGATTTCCCCGAGTGGGAGCCGGTGCACCGCATCCTGTTCAAGAACGGGATCCTTGGCATCGAGAATGTCGGCGGCGACATCGACAAGGTCACCGGCCGGCGCTGCACCTTTGCCTTCTTCCCCTGGAACTGGGACCGCGGCGACGGCTGCATCATCCGCCTCGTCGCCATCACCGATCCGAAGGGCGCCTACCGGATCGAG
The DNA here is from genome assembly GCA_963720115.1 of uncultured Alphaproteobacteria bacterium. GTDB lineage: Bacteria > Pseudomonadota > Alphaproteobacteria > Rhizobiales > Xanthobacteraceae > BOG-931. The sequence continues at coordinate 164,099 of CAVREN010000036.1, read as the reverse complement.
AAGGGGGAGAAGTTCTGATGCAAGTCAAACGCTTCTCCGAGATCAAGGGCTATGACGCGCCCAATCATCGCGCCTGCTCGACGCTCCGCGTGTTCGGCGCAGAAGCCGGCGGCACCAAGAGCCTGATTGTCGGGGTGTCGCACTTCCTGCCTGGCGGCGGCGCCGGGCCTGACGCTTCGCCGCCCGAGAAGGTCTATTTCGTGCTCGAAGGCGAATTGACGGTGATCGTCGACGGCAAGGAGACGGTGCTGAAGCAACACGATTCCTGCTTCATCGGCCCGAACGAGAACCGCGAGATCATCAACCGCGGCAACGAAGTGTGCTCGATCCTGGTCGCCATCGCGCCGGCGAAATGAAGACGCAAACGATCAACCCGTCATTCCGGGGCGCGAGCGAAGCTCGCGAGCCCGGAATCGATAACCCTCGCCTGTGAATATGGATTCCGGGCCCGGCGCGATGCGCCGTCCCGGAATGACCGCGTGGAGGCTCCCATGTCCGAAGACTTCCTGAAAAATCCGCTGTCGCTGTTTGATGTGCGCGGCAAGACCGCTATCGTGACCGGCGCATCCGGCGCGTTCGGCGCGCTGGCCGCCAAGGTGCTGGCCGGCGCCGGCGCCAATGTCGTGCTTTCCGCCGGCAACGCCGCCGAACTGAAAAAAGTCGCGGACGCCTGCACCGCGCTCGGCGGCAAGGTCGAGATCATCGCCAAGCGGCCGAGCTCGGAAGCGAACTGCGATGTCATCGTCAAAGCCGCCGTCGATCGGTTCGGCCGCGTCGACATCCTGGTCGTCGCCTCCGGCCTCAACAAGGTTTCCAAGATCGTCGATCAGCCGGCGGCCGATTTCCTCGAAATCATCGACGCCAATGTGACGCAATCCTGGCTGATGGCGCGCGCGGCCGGCCGGCAAATGATCAAGCAAGGCGACGGCGGCAAAGTGATTTTGATGTCGTCGGCGCGCGGCCTGCTCGGCCATCCCGCGGGCTATACGGCGTACTGCGCTTCCAAATCGGCTGTGGACGGCATCACCAAGGCCCTCGGCTGCGAATGGGGCGAAACCGGTATCACGGTGAACGCGCTCGGCCCGACGGTCTTCCGCTCGCCGCTAACACAGTGGATGTTCGAGGACACCGAGCGCGCCAACACGGTGCGCAAGGGCTTTCTCACGCGCGTGCCGAAGGGCCGCCTCGGCGAGCCGTCCGATCTCGCCGGCCCGCTTCTCTTCCTCGCCTCCAAGGCGTCCGACTTCTACACCGGGCACATCCTTTACGCCGACGGCGGCTACACCGCGGGCTGACCACGAGTGTGTCCCGGGCGCAGCGCGAAGCGGTGCGCTGCAGAACCGGGACCGTTAGAAACGCTGAGTAGTCACGTTCCCGGATCAGCGCTGCATCACTCCGTGCTGCGGCGCGTCCGGGAAACGAGAGAAATTTAATGAGCAACGCAAAAATTGCCGTCATCGGCGCCGGCCTCATGGGCCACGGCATCGCGCAGGTATTCGCGGTCGCCGGCCATGACGTGACCATCACCGACTCGTTCGCGCGGAACCTCGATACGGCGAAATCACGCATTGCCGCCAATCTGCGCGATCTCGGCGAGGACGAAGGCGCCGTCGAAAACGTGCGCACCTGCGCCGATCTCGCCGGGGCCGTGCGCGACGCCGACTACGTGGTCGAGGCGGTGCTGGAGGATCTTCCGCTCAAGCAGAAGCTTTTCGCCGAGATCGAGCACCACGTCAGTCCCGACACAATCCTCGCCAGCAACACCTCGGTCATTCCGATCACCGCGATCATGCGGGAGCTCACCCGGCGCGAGCGCGCGCTCGGGACGCATTGGTGGAATCCGCCCTTTCTCGTGCCGCTTGTGGAAGTGATCGAAACGCAATGGACTTCGGCGGAAACGGTCGCCTGGACGATGAAGCTGCACGAGGCTTCCGGCAAGACGCCGGCGCACGTCAAAAAAGACGTGCCGGGTTTCATCGGCAATCGCCTGCAGCATGCGCTCTGGCGCGAGGCGATTTCCCTGGTCGAGCAAGGCATCTGCGATGCCGAGACGGTGGACTCCGTGGTGAAGGCCTCGTTCGGCCGCCGCTTGCCGGTCCTGGGCCCGCTGGAAAATGCCGATCTGGTAGGAACCGATTTGACGCTCGCGATCCACGACACCGTGCTGCCGGCGATCGACAGCCGGCCGGGACCGTCGCCGTATTTGCAGAAGCTCGTCGCCGACAAGAAGCTCGGCTTCAAGTCGGGCGAAGGCTTCCGCAAATGGAGAGCCGACGCGCAGGCGGCGCTGCGGGCCAAATTGATGTATCACCTGAAAGCGATGCGCGATTCCTAAATGCCGCGCGTCCACTACAGATAAAAGGTTCGACCGACGAAAGGTTGGAGGCACATATGGAGCTCAGCAAGGCCGACGATCTGCTCAACCCTGGCTATTTGCCGTTCGAATCCGGCTATCGGGATCTTGCCGACGGCAAACGGCTCGTCGCCGCGCTGACGCGCATGCCCGGATGCCGCGCCAAGATGGTGCATTGGTGGTTCTCCTGGCTCGGCGGCACCGAGCAATACAAACTCTGGCATCCCCGTGACCACGTCTTCAGCGATTGGGAAAACCGCCACGACGGCAACTATATCGGCGCCTCTCATCTGGTGCATGAATATCTCGCCGGCCCGAGCGGGCCGTTGTTCAAGCTGCGCATCAACTTTCACGATCCGGCGGAGATGTTCGACGCACGCCGTTATCGCGAGGCCGGCGTCGTTGCGGTGTGCGCGCGCATCGGCGATCTGGAACATCCGGTCAATTTCGGCCGCATGGTGCATTTCGTCCGCGACACCGATTATGGCTGCGAGATGCGCAGCCGCTTCTGGCTCGGCGAGATCGAAAGCCGCGATCCGAACGTGAAATTCTCCGACGAGCAGATCCGCGCCATGCGCCAGAGCAACGTCAACGAAGAGCTGGCGCGGCGGCTGCATCAGCACGCGACCGAGGAGATGGGCTATCTCGCGGAGATCCTGCCGACGCTGTACCGGCGCATCACCCAGGACAATACGTTCTGAGAGAGCCGCCGCCTTACTGCGGCCCGGTCAGTTTAAGGAACGCCTGCTCGACGGTCGCGGCTCCCGCGCTCGCGACCAAGGCGGCCGGCGTGGTATCGGCCAGCACCTTGCCGCGATGAAGCACGATCACACGGTCGGCATCCGTTACCTCGTCGCACAGATGCGTCGCCCATAACACCGCGACGGAGCGCTCGGCGCGCAATTCGAGAATGAGCTTGAGGAGGTCGCCTCGGCTCGCCGGGTCTAGCCCCACAGTCGGCTCGTCCATCAGCAACAGGCGCGGCTCGTGCAACAGCGCACGCGCAAGCTCGACGCGCCGGCGATTGCCGCCGCTCAATTGCGCGGTCTTGCGGTGCACGTCGGCCGAAAGGCCAAGCCGCGCCAGTTCCTTCTCAATACGCCCCTTGGCGACCGCGCGCGGGATGCCGTGCAGGCCGGCGTGAAACAGCAAATTGCCCATCACCGTCAGCTCAAGATCGAGCGTGGGCTGCTGGAAGACGATCCCGAGCTGCGCCAGCGCCGGCACCGGGTCGCGCCGCATGTCGTGACCCATCACCGCGATACGGCCGGAATCCGGCACGAACAGCCCGGAAAGAAGCTGGAATAACGTGGTTTTGCCGGCCCCGTTCGGACCGAGCAGCGCGACGAAATCGCCGGCCATTGCCCGCAGCGAGACGCCATCCACGGCGCGCGTCGTGCCGTAGGTCTTGACCACATTGTCGAGGAGCAGCGCCGGGGCGCCTTCGCCGGTTGTCATTCCTCCCCCTTGCCTGGGCTGGCCTCTAAGACTTAGAGCACATTGTAATGAGCCGGTACGGGGCAACACCACAGCGTCGGCCTGAGCCCTCCCCCCTTGCGGGGCAGGGCCAGGGAACCCCTCCCAGCAAACGGCGGGGGAACCTCGCGCGCATCCGCCGATCGGCTCTCGTTCTTCTCTGCGCGCTGGCCTGGACCTCGGCCGCGGCCAAGGACACTGGGCTGATTTTCGTCAGCAACGAGAAGACCAACAACATCGTCGTGATCGATCCGGCGACCTACAAGATCGTCAAGGAGATCAAAACCGCGCGCCGGCCGCGCGACCTGCATTTCAACGCCGATCATTCAAAGCTTTACGTCGCCTGCGGCGACGACGACGTGATCGACGTTGTGGACATGGCCAAGCTCGAGGTGGTCGGCAGGCTCAAGACCGGGCCAAGCCCGGAAGCCTTCGGCATCGACGAGAAACGCAGCCGCCTTTATGTCTCCCAGGAGGAAGGCTCCTCGCTTGCCGTGATCGACCTGGAGCGAGACACCATCGTTCAGGAGGTGCCGACCGGCGCCGAGCCGGAGGGCGTGCTGGTCTCAGAAGACGGCAAGACGATCTATGTTACGTCCGAGGCCGGCGATCTGCTGCATGAGGTGGCAGCGGACAGCGGCAAGATCGTGCGCGACGTGGTCGCCGGCTTGCGGCCGCGGCGGATCGCGGCGCGCCGGACGGCAAGGAACTATGGGTGACGGCGGAGCTTGCCGGCGAGGTCGATATCGTCGATCGCGCCACATTCGTCATCACCGGCAAGATACCGTTTCCGCCGCCGGGCATGCGCAAATCCGATGTGACGCCGGTTGGGCTCGTGATGACCAAGGACGGCAAAACAGCCTACGTGGCGCTCGGCCATGCCGCGCATGTGGCCGTGGTCGACGTCCCGGCCCGCAAAGTCTTGGGCTACATCCTGGTCGGCAAAAGGCCGTGGGGCCTCACCCTTTCGCGCGACGAGAACACGCTCTATGTCGCCAACGGCTTCGGCGATGACATCACCGTCATCGATACCAAGACGCGGAAGGCGAAAATCTCGGTGCCAGTCGGGCGCATTCCTTATGGCATCACGGTCGATGATTAACGTGTTGCAACGGGCGCTCGCACTAAACCCTCCCCCCTTGTGGGGGCGGATAGGGAGGGTGGTCGGGAGGCCGCTCTCCGCCATTCGATGCTCGCGGACATCCTCACGCCCCCCACCTTCAGCCGCTCCCCACAAGGGCGAGGGGAGCAGTCTACCGCTCGGCTTCGCATTTGTTTGTTTGCTTGGGCTCGCTGGCTCCGTCGTCAGCGCATTCGCGCAGGATACGCCATCGACAAAGCCGCACATCAATATCGCCTTCGTCGAGATCGAAGACGATCCGCGCTACGCGCCGGTGCGCGCCTATGAGCGCATCGTTCTCAAGACTCGCGCGTATCCATTGACCGGCGCGGAACTCGGCCTCGACGATGCGGCACCGCTCGCGCGCGTACTGAAGGTCGAGTTCCGCTTGCAGCGCATCACGGTGAAGTCTGCGGCCGAGGTGACAGCGGCAGTACGCACGGCGATCGATGCCGGCACGCACTTTTTTCTGATCGACGCGCCGGCGGAGAGCTTCAAACCGATCGCCGAAGCCGTGCGCGGCCGCGATGTGCTTTTGTTCAATGTTTCCGAGCCGGAGGATTCGTTGCGCCGCGATCTGTGCGCGCCCGAATTGGTCCATGTCCATCCGAGCCGCGCGCAGCTCATGGACGGGCTTGCGCAATTCGTTGTCTCGCGCAAATGGCGCGACCTCCTGGTGCTCGAAGGCCCTTCGCCTGCCGACGCGGCGATGACCGCAGCCTTCACCCGCTCGGCGCAGAAATTCGGCGCGAAGATCGTGGCCAATCAGCACTTCAAGCCCGGCACCGATCCGCGCGAGCGCGAGCTAAACGATCCGACGTTACTCAGCGCCATCAATCGCGATTTCGATGCGGCGTTCGTCGCCGACGAAGCGTTCGATTTTGCCCGCACCGTCCCCTATCGTCTGAGCCGCCCGCGCCCGGTCATCGGCAGCATCGATCTCGAACCGGTGGCGTGGCACTGGACCTGGGAACGGCACGGCGCGCCGCAGGTCAATTCTCGCTTCGAGAAAAAGTCCGGCGCCCGGCACATGGAAGGGCCCGATTGGTCGGCCTGGATGGCGGTCAGGATGATCGTGCAATCGTCACTGCGGACCGAATCCGCCGATTTCAGCAAGCAGCGTGCGTTCATTCTGGGCGACGGCAATTTCGACGGCGCCAAAGGCTTGGCGGTCAGCGTGCGCCGCTGGGACCATCAAGTGCGGCAAGCGGTGCTGCTGGCAGCGGCTTACGAAGTCGTCGCCGATGCCCCGGTCGAGGGTTTTTGCATCGCACCAACACGCTCGACACGCTCGGCGACGACGAGCAAGAGTTGCCCTGCCGGTTGAATAAGTGAAGCTGCGCTATACTCCGCTCATTCCCGCGCAAGCGGGAATCCAGAACCTGGGTCCCCGCTTTCGCGGAGACGAGCGGCACAGGAGCCTCGAGGATGCCCCTCGCCCACATCCTGCGCGCCCTGCGCGCTGTCACCATGCGGGAGCTGCTCAAATTCGTGCAGCAACGCGGCCGGCTGCTGTCGGCGCTGGTCCGCCCGCTGATCTGGCTCGCCGTATTCGCGGCCGGCTTCTATAACGTGTTCGGCGTCTCGATCATCCCGCCCTACAAGACCTACGTCACCTATCAAGTCTACATCGTGCCGGGCCTGCTCGGCATGATCCTTCTGTTCCACGGCATGCAATCGTCGCTGTCGATGGTCTATGACCGCGAGATGGGCGTAATGCGGCTTCTGCTCACCGCCCCGCTGCCGCGCTGGCTCCTGCTCGCCTGCAAGCTTCTGGCCGGCACGGCGCTGGCGGTGATCACCTGCTATGTGTTTCTCGCGGTCTGCATCGCCTTCGACGTCACCTTCGATCCGCTCGACTGGCTTTTCGTTTTGCCGGCGCTGATCGTTTCCGGGCTGATGCTGGGCGCGCTCTGGCTATTCCTGTCGGTCTATATCCGGCAAGTCGAGAATTTCGCCGGCGCGATGAATTTCGTCATGTTCCCGATGTTCTTCTTCTCGTCGGCGCTCTATCCGCTATGGCGGCTACGCGAAGGCGGCTCGGAGGTTCTTTATTACGTCTCGCTCGTCAATCCCTTCACCCATGCGGTCGAGCTGATCCGCTTTGCGCTTTACGGCGAGCTCAACGTCGTGGCCGCGCTGGTCGTGACCGGCACGACCGTGCTGTTCTTTCTGCTCGCCGTGCTCGGTTATGACCCGCAGCGCGGGCTGATCAGACGCATTGCGGCTGCGCAGCCGGCGTAGTGCCTTGAGCCTCAGCCAGCTTATGCGAGCCCCCTCTCCCCAACGGGGAGCGGGTTGGGGTGAGCGGGGCGCTGACGCAAGGCTTACCCCCTCTCTCCCGGCCGCTACGCGGCCGACCTCTCCCCATCGGGGAGAGGTGAAGAGGGCTGCCGCAACTACTGAATAAACGTCCCTTGCTTCAGCTCCGTAAAGGCCTGCTGCAGCTCCGCCTGCGAGTTCATCACGATCGGGCCGTACCAGGCGACCGGCTCCTTGATCGGCTTGCCGGACACGAGAATGAAGCGAATGCCCTCGTCCCCGGCCTGCACGGTGATCTCGTCGCCGGAGTCGAACAGCACCAGCGAACGGTTGCCGGTCTGCTCGCGCACCAGGATCTCGTTCACGCCGTCGGTTTTCTCGGTCAGCACGCCGAAGGGCTGCGACGCGGCGCGGAAATTGCCTGAGCCCTCGAACACATAGGCGAAGGCATGGCGCTCGACCTCGACCTTCAGTGTCTTGCGCTTACCCGGCGGCACCCAGACGTCGAGATAACGCGGGTCGGCGGCGACGCCCTCGACCGGGCCGCGCTTGCCCCAGAAATCGCCGCAAACCACGCGCACGCGCGTGCCGTCGTCGTCGATCACTTCGGGCACTTCGGCAGCCTTGATGTCCTGATAGCGCGGCGCCGTCATCTTCAGCGACGACGGCAAGTTGGCCCAGAGTTGAAAGCCGTGCATGCGCCCCTGCGCGTCGCCCTGCGGCATTTCCTGATGCAGGATGCCGCGTCCGGCGGTCATCCATTGCACGTCGCCGGCGCCGAGATTGCCGCGATTGCCGAGGCTGTCGCCATGCTCGACATTGCCGGCCAGCACATAGGTGATGGTCTCGATGCCGCGATGCGGATGCCACGGGAAGCCGGCCAAATATTCGGCCGGCCGGTCGTTGCGGAAGTCGTCCAGCAGCAGGAACGGATCGAATTCGGTGGTGTCGCCGAAACCGAAAGCGCGGCGCAGATGCACGCCGGCGCCCTCGATCGTAGGCTTCGATGAAACAATGCGTTTGACGGGGCGGATGGACATGGTGGCTCCTTGCGCCGGGGGTTTGCTAAGCCGGAACCTATTAGGACTACGCGGCTGGCGGTGCTTTCTCAACAAAATGGGCCAACGCCTCGGCCGTGCAAGAAGGAACACGGGTGATACCAGCGCCGTCGTTCCGGGGCGCCACCGATCTCGGGTGTTCCCGAGATCGGTGCTTTAAACTCCAAGTCGGCAACAGCCGACTTGGGTTGGCGGCGAACCCGGATTCCGTATTCGCTGATGGTGGTTATGGATTCCGGGCTCCTCGATTCGCTCGCCCCGGAATGACGGTCGCTACTCCTCCTCCGCCACCACGTCGTTGAATTTGGTGTAGTCGAGCAAAAAACGCCCCTGCGGCGAAACACTGGTGATGTCCTTGTAACGATGCTGCCAGCGGATATCGCGCCAGGAATAGACGTGCCGGGCATAAAGCTGCTGCGCGGAACTGTCGTCGAGGCCGCCGACATTGAGCACCAAGAGCGCGTCGCCTTCCTCGAGATCGGCGGCCGTCGCGCCGTGGAGCGGGCTCTCCTTGTCGATGATGTGAAACAGCATCCAGCTCAGTACGAACATAGGATGCTCGCTGCGATCGAGCTTGAGCTCGTAGAAGCGGCGGAGCTGATCGCCTTCCTTGCTGCGCTCGGCGCGAATGAGCCACAGCCGCGCGTTTGCCCGCGAGATCGTATTGTGTCGTGCATTGGCGGTGCGGATCATCAACGCTTGGCGCCCCTCATGACGCGTGATGACGGCGATATCGGCAAACACAAAGCGGGCGCGCGGCCGCGAGAAGCGGGCGAAAATGAGCCCGGTCATCACCGCCAGAAACGACATGCCGGTGAAAATCTCGACGGTCGCGATCAGATGCCCGTAATTGGTCTGCGGATGCATGTCGCCGTAGCCGACCGTCGCCAGCGTTTCGATGGAGAAATAGAAGTAGGCGAGCGGCCCATTGCCTTCCGCATTGGCGATCGGCTCGTGGCCGAGCCAATATAGAAAGCCGAACACGGCGTTGAGCGTGACAAACAACACGGCGGCGCTGCCGAAAAAGACCGGCCAGTAGACCGTCATCGCCCGATGATAGAGATCGGTCCAGAAACCTTGGCTCAGGCCGAGGGTCTCGATTTCCCGATGACCGAACCTGACGAGCTGGGGCTTTTGCCTTGCGCGCTTGCGCCGAAGCTTTGGCAATGCGGTGCGATCCTCCAACGATACCACTCATTCCCGCGCACGCGGGAATCCACGTCTGATGGCATAGATCTGATGGCATAGATAAGACGTGGATGGCCGGGACAAGCCCTGCCATGACGCCATGGACACCTCACCCGGCTGCCTTTAGCGCAGCCCCGAGCCGGCCGTAGACCCGGCGCGCATTGCCCTCGAAAATGTTGGCGCGATCTGCACCGCTCAGGCGCGGCGCATTGTCGATGTAGCGTTTGGTGTCGTCGAAGTTGAAGCCGGTCTTTGGATCGACGCCCTTGACCGCGCCGACCATCTCGGACGCGAACAGAATATTCTCGACCGGCACCACTTCGGTCAGCAGGTTGATGCCCGGCTGGTGATAGACGCACGTGTCGAAGAAAATATTATTCTTGATAATCTCGTCGAGCTCCGGCCGGCCGCTATTGAGCGCAAGCCCGCGGAAGCGGCCCCAATGGAACGGCACGGCGCCGCCGCCGTGCGGAATGATCAGCTTCAGGGTCGGAAAGTCCTTGAACACATCCGACAGGATGAGCTGCATGAACGCCATAGTGTCGGCGTTCAGATAGTACGATCCGGTCGTGTGCATGGCCGGATTGCAGCAGCCCGACACATGGATCATCGCCGGCACGTCGAGCTCGATCATCTTCTCGTAGAACGGATACCACCACTTGTCGGTCAGCGGCGGCGAATTGAAATAGCCGCCGGATGGGTCCGGGTTGAGATTGCAGCCGATGAAGCCGAGCTCCTTGACGCAGCGATCGAGCTCGGCCGCTGAGTTTTTCGGTGGCACGCCCGGCGATTGCGGCAACTGGCACACGCCGATGAAGTTCTTCGGATAGAGCGCACAGACGCGGTGAATGAGGTCGTTGCAGATCTGCGACCATTCGAGGCTGATGCTCTCGTCGCCGACATGATGACCCATCCCGGAGGCGCGCGGCGAAAAGATGGTCAGGTCGGTGCCGCGCTCGCGCTGCAGCTTGAGCTGATTCTGCTCGATGCTTTCGCGAATTTCGTCGTCCGACATCTTCAGCGAGGCGCGCGACGGCAATGCCGCCTTGTCCTTGGCGTTGGCGGCTGCGGTCTGTTCCTTGCGGAAGCGATGGAGGTCTTTGGGTTCGGTGGTGTAATGGCCGTGGCAATCGATGATCATTGAGGCAAGTCGCTGAAGGAGTTGGGCCAGCGATGCTAAGGGCCGGGGCGCGATTGTCAAACCCGTCATTGCGAGCGAAGCGAAGCAATCCAGCTCCGCGGCACGAGCCTGGATTGCTTCGTCGCTCTGCTCCTCGCAATGACGCGAGCTACCATCTAGGATGCAGCCCAATCGGTGACAGGGAGACTGGGGAATGGCTGAACTTCCGCGCCTCAACGGCGTCATCCGCGCGCTCGAATCCGGGCAGCATGCGCTGACCTGCTTTTCGCCCGCCGAAGTTTCGAGCGCTGTGGCGCTGGCGACCTCGAAATTCGACGGTTGCGTGTTCGAGATGGAACATCAGCCCTGGGACGGGCGGTTGTTGCGCGACTGCCTGCAATTCATGCTCAACCGCGCACAGATCGCCAAATCCGGCTCGCTCGCGCCGGCCGTGACGCCGCTCGCGCGCGTGCCGGTCAACGGGGTCGAAATGGCGCAGTGGCAGGCCAAACAGGCGCTCGACATGGGCTGTTACGGTATCGTGTTCCCGCATATCTCAACGGTCGAGGAAGCCGCCAATGCGGTCGGCGCCTGCCGCTATCCGCGGCTCAAGACCGCGCCGCACTATGAGCCCGCCGGCATCCGCGGCGACGGCCCGACAACCGCAGTGCGCTATTGGGGACTGACCCAGCAGGAATACTACCAGAAGGCCGACGTATGGCCGCTTAATCCACAAGGCGAGATTTTCTGCATCCTGCAAATCGAGGACACGCGCGGCGTGGACAATCTCGACGACATTCTCACCAATGTGCCGGGCGTCGGCGCCATTCTGATCGGCGAAGGCGACCTCTCGCAGGAGCTCGGCTACCCACGCCAATACGAGCACAAGGTCGTGCTCGAATGGATGAAGCGCGTGGTCGACACTTGCAAGAAGCACAATGTCGTGGTCGGCCATCCGCATGTCGAACAAGGCAATGTCGAGCGCGTCGTCAGCGAGGGCTATCGCTTCCTGATGTGCGCGCCGGTGCAGAGCTACGGCCACCTGGAAGCGGCGCGCAAACATACGGGACGAGGATAGGCCTGGCGGAGAACCGCTCATTCCCGCGAAAGCGGGAATCCAGCAGTCGGGTCCCGCTTTCGCGGGAACGAGCGGAGATTGCTACCCCACCCCCAGCCCGCCCTTCTCCTCGATGAAGCGCGCGATCGCGTTGACGCCCTCACCGGCGCGCAGGTTGGTGAAAAGGAACGGTCGCGTGCCGCGCATGCGCTTGGACTCGCGGTCCATCGTTTCCAGCGAAGCGCCGACATACGGCGCGAGATCGATCTTGTTGATCACCAAAAGATCGGAGCGCGTGATGCCGGGTCCGCCCTTGGAAGGAATCTTGTCGCCGGCGGCGACATCGATGACGTAGATCGTCAGATCGGCGAGTTCCGGCGAAAAAGTTGCTGCAAGATTGTCGCCGCCCGACTCGATCAGCACCAGATCGAGCGCCGGGAATTTCTGCCGCATGTCGGCGATGGCCGCGAGATTGGCGGAGGCGTCCTCGCGGATCGCCGTGTGCGGGCAGCCGCCGGTTTCGACGCCGGCGATGCGCTCGGGCTTAAGCGCGCCGGAGCGCACCAGATATTCGGCATCCCATTTGGTGTAGATGTCGTTGGTGATGGCGGCGATCTCATAGCGGTCGCGCAGCCGCTTGCACAGCGCGTCCATCAGCGCGGTCTTGCCCGAGCCAACCGGGCCGCCGACCCCCACCCGCAACGGACCGTGATACGAGGAAGCCATGAAGCCAACTCCAATTTTTCGCCGAACTTAGTGCGGACCGTCAAGCTAGGCAAAGCCATGGGCTTTCGGCCAAGCTGAAGCGACATCGTGCTGCGGAGAACGCCGACAAAGCAGCAGCCTGAACGCTTGCTGGCTAAGACCTGAACAAGCGCGTGTATTGCGTCTCGTGCCGCATGCTCGCGAGGTCGGCGCGGAACGTCGCGCTGCCGATCTCTTCCAACGGCGTCGCCAGCGCGCGTGCCGCCGTCGCCGCGACGACGGCTTCGAGCGCGGCGAGCACGCGCTGACCGTCGGTCTGGCCGAGCGGAACGAGCCGCACGCCGGCCGAGATCCAATTGGCCGTCAGCGCATGGAGAAAAGCGCCGAGCGCCGGTTCGCAGGCGATGTCGTGCCCGGCGCACGCAACCCCGACCGCAACCGGCAACGCCGCTGCGCCAGGCCAAGCATCCTGCAAGCGCATCAGCGCCGGACAAGGCCAGGCCGCCTTTGTGGCGTCGAGGAAGGCGCGGCCCTGTGCCGTCGTTTCCAGGAAACGCTCCTTCGATGGAACAAGCGCCGCGGCGAGCGTGGCAACGTTTCGGAGCGCTGCGTCATCCAAGTTGGCGGTGGCGCGGTGCGCATAAACAAACAAAACCGCGTCGCAAAAGCCGCCGCCCGCTGCGAGCATCGCCGCAAGCCATTGCCGCAGCGTCTCGGCGTCCTTGATATCGCCGGCCTCGACTGCCCACTCGATGCCGCTCGAATAAGAGAACGCACCGACCGGGTAGGCCGGCGACAGCCAAGCCATGAGGCGATAAAGCGCGCTCGATTCCATCCACTTAGTCCCGCGAAGGCGGGAACCCAGCCGCTTCTCCCGCCTGGGTCCCCGCTTTCGCGACGACGAGCGGACCAATGCTTTAGCCATGGTCGTGGTCGCGCTCGTTACCCGGGGCGTGCGCATGGCCGTGTCCGTGATCGTGCTCATGGCCGTGTGCATGCTGACCGTATGCCCCCTGCTCCGGATCGAATGCCGCATCCACCGGCGAAAGCCGCGCGCCGAGCCCGTGCAGCATGTCCTCGATCACATGATCGCGGCGAATGCGCAGCCGGTCGCCGACGATCTGCACGTCGATGTGCCGGTTGCCGATATGCCAGGCGAGGCGCGCCAATTCATGGCTGTCGGCGGCGGTGATTTCGATCAGCGGCTCCGGCCGGCCAACGATGCGCACAATGCCACCGTCGTCGAGCACGAGACCATCGCCGTCACGCAGAGCGGCCGCGTTGGGCAGGTCGAGCAGAAAGGTCGTGCCCCGCTCTCCGGTCAGGACGATTCGGCGACGATGCCGCTCATGCGCGTCGAGCAAAACCTGATCGACCGCGCCGGCGCTGTCCCAGTGGCCCGCCGTCTTGACCGCACGCGCGCGTTTCATATCGCCCATGAGGAGTGCCGCGGATTCATCCGACGCAATTCTGATACATTAAAGCATGATCCCGAGAAGTGGGACCCGGTTTTCGGAAAAGATCGTGCGCAAACAATGGCTAGAGCGGGATGACGATTCGAAGATAAAGTCATCCGGCTCTGCAGTGGCTATTTCCATCTCGCTGTTTGAACGCCGGACGTTTCATCGCGTTGATAGCAACGATTGCCGATAGGGAGAACGCACGCCATGGCCGCAGACGGATTGATAACCATACGCAGCAGCTACGGGCCTGGGGAGACGATGGACAGGCTCGAGGCCGAGGTCAAAGGCAAGGGCTTGACCGTATTTGCGCATGTCGATCATGCGGCCGGCGCGACCGCAGTCGGCCTGTCGCTCAGCCCGACCGATCTTCTGATCTTCGGCAACGCCAAGGGCGGTACGCCGCTGATGCAGGCGGTCCAGACCATCGGCATCGACCTGCCGCTCAAAGTCTTGGTCTGGCAGGACGCCGCCGGGCAAACGTGGCTCTCCTACAACGATCCGCATTGGCTCGCCAAACGGCACGGTATCGACGGCGCGGCCGCCGCGGCGGTGAACGGCCTCGCCGGCGCCCTTGCGGGTTTGGCGCAGGCCGCGGCAGGCGCCAAGTAAGGTCCTGCCGTTTCGTAGACCGGCAGAGCGGGACCAACATTCAGCCCACTTCGAACTCGCCGCCCATTACGCAATGTTGCCCACCCCTGCCCGACGCTGCACCGTCGGCCTCCGACCTTTTGATGACTTGTTTTTGTTGGCCTCTTTCCGGCTACATTGTCGCCGGCAGAACAGTGGAGCCATTTGATGCGCTTTGGTCTATTCGGCAGCGCCACCGCGCGCCGCGGCGCGCCCGACGTCGATTCAGGCCTCGGCTACAAACAATTCGTCGACTACAACATCGAAGCCGAGGCGCTCGGCTATTACTCGACTTTTCTGGTCGAACATCATTTCACCGGCGCCGGGCAGGTTTCCGCCAGCCTCTCTTTGTTGACCTGGCTCGCGGCAAAAACCCGCACGCTGCGGCTTGGCACCGCCGTCGTGGTCCTGCCCTGGCACAGCCCGGTGCTGCTCGCCGAGCAGGCTGCGACGATCGATCTTTTGTCCGGCGGGCGGCTCGATTTCGGCGTCGGCAAGGGCTATCGCCACAACGAATTCCACGGCTTCTGCATCCCGATCGAAGAAGCCGATGCGCGCTTCAACGAATGCCTCGACGTCGTGGTCAAATCCTGGACGTCGCAAGACCGCTTTTCGCATCAGGGCAAATACTGGAACTTCACCGACATCATCGTCGAGCCGCCGACCGCGCAAAAACCGCATCCGCCGATGTGGATGGCCGCCGGCAGCCCGAATTCGATCCGCCAGGTGGCCGAGCGCGGCTACAATCTGTTGCTCGACCAATTCGCCTCGCTCGACGCCATCGGCGAGCGCGTCGCCGGGTTCAAGGCCGAGGTCGAGAAGCGCGGCCGCGTTTTCGATCCGCTCGATGTCGGCGTCGCGCGCGCCTTCTATGTCGCCAAGGACAAGGCCGACAAGGAAGCAGCCCTCGAGCAGCGGCTCGCCGCGCAACGTCATTTCGCCGCCCTATCGAAAACTGCCGACGGCACGCAGAGCAAGGCGAGCATCATGGCTTTCTCCGACACCCGCGAGGCGAGCGAGGAAGCGGCCCTCTACGGCACGCCGGACGAGATCGCGCTCAAGCTGGAAAAGCTGCAGAAGCTCGGCGTTGAATATGTGCTGCTCAATGGCGGCGGGCTCGCACACGAAAGCCTGCGCCGCTTCGCGCGCGAGCTCATCCCGGCCTTCGCCGACGGCGCGCGCATGCGCGAAGTAGGGTGACCCACTCCGCTCATTCCCGCGTAAGCGGGAATCCAGGAGAGCGAGAGACTGGATATAGTCGGCTCCGGGTCGCCGCCTTCGCGGGGACGAGCGGATCAGACAAAACAGCCATGATCAACAAGATCGTGCACAGCATGGCGGAGGCGATGGCGGGGATCGGCGACGGCGCGGTCGTGCTGATCGGCGGCTTCGGCAGCATCGGTCAGCCCAATGCGCTGATCGAGGCCTTGATCGAGCAGGGCGCCAAGGATTTGACCGTGGTCGCCAACAATGCCGGCGTCGGTCATGTCGGCTTGGCGAAGTTGATGGAAGTCGGCCGCGTGCGCAAAATCGTTTGCTCCTATCCGCGCACCACTGATCCGGTGGTGTTCGAGAGCCTTTACCGCGCGGGCAAGATCGAGCTCGAAGTGATGCCGCAAGGCACGATGGCCGAGCGCATGCGCGCGGCCGGGGCCGGCATTCCGGCCTTCTATACGCCGACCTCGGTCGGCACGCTGCTGGCGGAAGGAAAAGAGGTGCGGGAATTCCGCGGCCGCCGCTACGTGCTGGAAGAAGCTTTCCACGGCGACGTCGCGCTGATCGAAGCCTGGGAAGCGGATCGCTGGGGCAATCTGACCTACAAATCCTCGGCGCGGAACTTCAACCCGGTGATGGCGACCGCCGCGGCATTGACCATCGCGCAGGCTCAGCACATCGTCGCCTTGGGCGAGCTCGATCCGGAACGGATCCACACGCCCGGCATCTATGTCGATCGCGTCGTGCACGTTCCCTATGGCGAGCCGACGGTGACCTGAAGCGAACCGCGACCTGAACAAAACGAAGACCTAAAGAGAAGCGCCCATGAATGTGAAGGCAAAGCTCGGCGGGTTGACGAACTGTAAGCCTTGGACGCGCGAAGAAATTGCCGCGCGGGCGGCGCGCGATATTCCGGAAGGCTTTTATGTCAATCTCGGCATCGGCATTCCAGTCCTGGTGGCAAACCACATTCCGCCCGAGCGCGAAATCGTGATCCAGTCGGAGAACGGCATCCTCGGCATGGGACCGGAGCCGCCGCCCGACAAAATCAATCGCTGGCTGATCAATGCCAGCAAGAAATACGTCTCGCTGGTTCCCGGCGGCTCTTATGTCCACCACGCCGACAGTTTCGCGATGATCCGCGGCGGCCATCTCGATCTGTGCGTGCTCGGCGCGTTTCAGGTCGCGGTGAACGGCGATTTTGCCAATTGGTCGAAATCGGCGACCGACATGCCGTCGGTCGGCGGCGCCATGGATCTCGCCGTCGGCGCCAAGAGCGTGTGGCTGTTGATGGATCACACGACCAAGGACGGCGAGAGCAAATTGCTGCGCCGCTGCAGCTATCCGCTCACGGCGGTCGGCGTGGCGACGCGCGTCTACACCAATCTCGCGGTGCTTGATGTCATGGGCGAGGCGTTCGCGTTGCGCGAAATGGTGCCGGGTCTCAGCTTCGAGGCCTTGCAGGACGTAACCGACGCGCCGCTGATGCAAGCGGCGTAGATCGCACAACGCCATTGCGAGCGGAGCGAAGCAATCCAGAACGGGCCGGAGCCCAGCATGGCACGATCGCGAGCGGGACGAGAGGCCCCTATTGTGCCGGCGCCGCTGCGGGCCTAGCGGTCGTCGCCGCCTTCTGTGGCTTTTTCTTCGGCTTGTCCGCCGCCGCCTTGGTTTCCAGTCCTGCCGGCGGGTTTGCCACCAGCGACGAGGACGAGGTCGGCGTCCAGTGGGCGGATGGCTTCGCCGCGGACGCGCCATCGCTGGCCGCGTCTGCCGGCTTTCCCGCGACCGCTCTGCCGCCCTTCTTCTTGCCGTGGCGCGGCGCGCCGCCGGGCTCATCGGCAATGACATTGAGCCGCGCCAGTTGCTCCGGCGTGCGTGTCGGCCCGGTGTAAACGATCGTCGGCGTGATCGAGCCGAAATCCGAAAGGAGCGCGGCGCCCTTGGGTGTCGGTGCGCGCAAGCTGGAAAGCAGCGCCGAGAACGGCGTATTGACGCCAGCGCTCAGCTCGCCGCCGGCGTCGGCATCTTCGTCTTCCGCGGCCGGCCGCTTGCGATGCGGGCCGCACGTCTGATCGTGCAAATTGGGCGGGTCGGCGTTGACCGGCGTGAGGTTGTCGACCGTCCCGAGCGCCGGCGTCAGCCACGACAGCGGATTCTGTGTGAAGCCGCCTTCGAGCAATTCCGCCGCCTTCACGGCACGCGCGCCGCCGGACGGCGACCCAAGCACCACGGCGATCAACTGCCGGCCGTTGCGCGTGGCAGTGGCGACGAGGTTGAATCCCGACGCGCAGATGAAGCCGGTCTTCATGCCGTCGGCGCCCGGATAGCGGCCGAGCAGCGTGTTGTAGTTACGCACGATGCGCCGGCCGTATTTGATCGCCGGAATGTGCCAATAAAAGTTGTATTCCGGAAAGTCGCGAATCAGCGCCCGCGCCAGGATCGCCATATCCCGCGCCGAAACGATCTGCCCGTCGGCCGGCAATCCGTTGGGATTGACGAAATTCGATTGCGTCATGCCGAGGCGGTGCGCCGTTCGGGTCATGTCGTCGGCGAAATTCTCAACCGACCCGTCGACACCTTCGGCGAGCAACACGGCCATGTCGTTTGCCGACTTCACCATCATCATCTTGAGCGCATTGTCGACGGTCACCTGCGTGCCGACGGCGTAGCCCATCTTGGTCGGAGACTGGGCCAGCGCATTGCGCGACACGGTGAACAGCGTGTCGAAATTGACGCGGCCCTGCTTCACCGCTTGCAGCGTGACGTAGAGCGTCATCAGCTTGGTGGTGGAGGCCGGATACCACGGATAGGTGGCATTCTCCGCGCGCAGGACTTTGCCGGTATCGGCCTCGATCAGAATCGAGGCGCCGGCGTGGGCGGGCGTCGCGGCAAGATTGGCGGCGAAAGCCGAACCAAACGCGATGCCTAACGCCAACGCCCGAAAAGATTTCACATGCTGCACGTGTCGCGGTCCGTTCCGTTGCCGGCCCCTTCGGAGGTCACCGGGCCCGCCGTGGTGTAGGCAAGCCGGAGTGACCGATTAGGCCGCGATGGGTTCACGAAAGGTTCCCGAAGCGGATGTGGCACCTTATCTAAACCGAAGGGACGCTCGAAGGCAAAGCGAAATCCCACGCAGTGAATTTCGCATTCCCGGCGAATTTCACATTCGAGGCCGCATCGGCTAAATCAAAGTAGCCGCAGAACACAACAGCCAAGCAAAAACGTCCGAAATTCGGCAAGGAGAGCGACATGACAGCCTGCATCGTGGGTTGGGCACACACCCCCTTCGGTAAGCTTGCCGGCGAATCCGTGGAAAGCCTGATCGTGAAAGTGGCCGGCGAGGCACTGGCCGACGCCGGCATCGAGCCAAAAGATGTCGATGAGATCGTGCTCGGCCACTTCAATGCGGGCTTTTCGCCGCAGGATTTTACCGCTTCTTTGGTGCTGCAGGCCTCGCCCGATTTCCGCTTCAAGCGGGCGACGCGGGTGGAAAACGCCTGCGCCACCGGCTCCGCCGCCGTTCACCAAGGCTTGAAGTCGATTGCCGCGCGCAGCGCGCGCATCGTGCTGGTGGTGGGCGTCGAGCAGATGACCACCACGCCGGGCCCGGAGATCGGACGCAATCTCCTGAAAGCGTCGTACGTGCGCGAAGAGGCCGATATTGACGGCGGCTTCGCCGGCATTTTCGGCAAGATCGCGAGCCTTTATTTCCAGCGCTGGGGCGACCAATCGGACGCGCTCGCGCGCATCGCGGCGAAGAATCACAAGAACGGCGTCGACAATCCCTATGCGCAGATGCGCAAGGATTTCGGCTACGATTTCTGCCGCCAGGAGAGCGAGAAGAATCCGCGCGTCGCCGGTCCGCTCAAGCGCACCGACTGCTCGCTCGTCTCCGATGGCGCCGCGGCCGTGGTGCTGACCGACGTCGAGACCGCCTTGACGATGAACAAGGCGATCGTGTTCCGCGCCGCGCAACATGTGCAGGATTATCTGCCGATGTCGCGCCGCGACATTCTCAAGTTCGAAGGCCCGGCGCTGGCCTGGCAGCGCGCTTTGGAGCAAGCCGGCGTCAAGCTTTCCGACATGTCGTTCGCCGAGGTGCACGACTGTTTCACCATCGCCGAACTCCTGGTCTACGAAGCGATCGGGCTTGCGCCGCAAGGCCAAGGCGCGCGTGTAATCGAGGGAGGCATCGTCAACAAAGACGGCAAGCTGCCGATCAACCCGTCCGGCGGCCTCAAAGCCAAGGGCCATCCGATCGGCGCCACCGGCGTTTCGATGCACGCCATCGCCGCGATGCAGCTCACCGATAGCGCCGGCGGCATGCAGATCAAGGGCGCCAGGCTCGGCGGCATTTTCAACATGGGCGGCGCCGCCGTCGCCAACTACGTCGGCATCCTGGAGCGGCTGCGCTGATTTGTAGCCCGGGTTGAGCGCAGCGAAACCCGGGAGCGGCCTGCGAGCTCAAATGCTGTGCCCGGATTTCGCGGAGCTTGTCATCGGGCCCGCCACTTCGGGCGGGACCCGTTGGCTCAATCCGGACTAGGTCTCGACCGGCGGCCGCTCCTTTTCAGTAACCGCCCGCCGGACGTCTTCCACCCCAAACTGCGCCTTCACGAGGTCGGCGAAGAAGCCGCCGCGGTGCACCAGCTCGTCGTAGGTTCCGGCCTCGATGATCCGGCCGTTGTCGAATACCAAGATGCGCGTCGCGTTGCGGATGGTGGCAAGCCGGTGCGCGATGACGAACGTGGTGCGGCCTTTCATCACCTCGTCGAGCGCCGCGGTGACGCGCGCCTCGGTCACCGGGTCGAGCGCGCTGGTGGCTTCGTCAAGAATGAGAATTGGCGGGTCTTTGAGCAGCGCACGGGCGATGGCGAGCCGCTGGCGCTCGCCGCCGGAGAGCAGCCTCCCTCGCTCGCCGATCGGCGCATTGAAGCCTTCCGGATTGCGATCGATGAAATCGAGCGCCTGGGCGCGCGCCGCCGCCGCGCGCATATCGGCCTCGGTGGCGTCCGGTTTACCGACCCGCAAATTCTCCGCGATCGAGCGGTTGAACAGCAGCGTCTCCTGAAATACGACGCCGATATTGCGGCGCAGCCCGGTGAGCATGAGCGCGCGGATGTCCATGCCGTCGGCGCTGATCACGCCGCCTTGCGGATCGAACGTGCGGTGCAGAAGCGCGAGCGCCGTCGACTTGCCGCTGCCGGTCGGCCCGACCAACGCCACGCGCTCACCCGGCAAAGCCGTGAAGCTCAAGTCGGCGACAGCGGAGCGCTTGCCGTCATAGGAAAACGAGACGCTGTTGAATTCGACGAGACCGCGCAGCCGTCCGGGATCGACCGCATCGGGCCGGTTGCGCACCGCCGGCACGGTGTCCATCACCGCAAAGAAATCCGCGAGTTTCGGCGCATCCATGAACAATCGGTTGGCGAATCCGACCACCTGTTCGAGCCGGCCGATCAGGAGTGAAGCGATCGCCATGAAGCTCACGATCGCGCCCACCGAGGCGAGCCCGACGAGCTTCAGATAGGTGCCGACCAGAAGGATCGCGAGCAGCGTCAGCGTGGTGGCGCTACGGGTGAGCACGGCCGCCACCGCCCACCACGACAGAACCGGCATTTGCGCGCGCAACAGCGAATTCACTAGGCCCTTGAGCGCCGACACTTCCAGCTCGACGCGCGCGAAACTCTGCACCACCGCCACATTGCCGAGTGCGTCAGCCGCGGTTTCGGCGAGATCCGAATAGTGCCGCTCCACCGCGCGCTGCATCGCCTCGGCGCGGCGCATCACGATGACGGTCAGAATCGTGAAGGCCACGCACAGAACCAACAGCGGCAGCGCCAGCCGCCAATTCAGCACCAGCGTGGTCGGCAGCAGCACGACAATAAACACGAAGGCCGCGAAATGCTCGCGGAAGAATTGCACCCACAGCCACCAGAGCGTGTCGGTGCCGGTGAGCATGATCTTGAGCTGCCGGCCCGAATGCGCGCCGGCGTGATAGCCGAGCGGCAATTGCAGCACATGCTCGAAAAAGTCGGCGAGCACCAAGTTGCGGCGGCGATGCGCGAGGCGATCGGCAAACCAGGCGACCAGCGTCGAGGCGGCGATGATGAACAAGCCGAAGGCGACCCATGCGCCGATCAGCGGGGCCAGTGCGCCGATCGCGGGTCCTGCGCTAGCCGGCAGCGCTCCGGACAAAGCATCGATGATGTGGCCGAACAGCACCGGTTCGACGAACTGCGCGACCGCCAGCGCGATGTTGGCGAGCGCGAGCAGGCCCGCAGGCCGCGCCTCCGGCGCGAGCAGGTCGAGTACCCGGAAATAGATGCGTAGAAACGACATACCGGACGCATTATACGCTGGGATGTCGGAAGCCGCACGGCGCCAGATGTGTCGCGCAGCGAACCCGAGATGTCAGGACAGTTCGCGCAGACCGGCGCACATGATATCGGCGCCCGCGGCGTGCAGGAGCCGCTCGACCCGCGCATGCTCACGTTTCCAGATCGGCGCGGCGGCGGCGAGCGAAGCGCGGCCTGCGGCCGTGAGAATGAGCCGGCGGCTCCGCCTATCGTCCGGATCGACAACCACCTTCACCAGGCGGCGGCGTTCGAGCGGCTTGAGGTTGGCGGTGAGCGTCGTGCGGTCGAGCGCGAGCAAGTTCGCTACCGCACCCATGGTCGGCGGCTCGGCGCGGTTGAGCGATGTCAGCAGCGAAAATTGCCCCTGGGTCAGCCCGGCCGGGCGCAGTGCGTCATCGAAACGTCGCGCCAGCGCCCGCGCCGCCCGCTGCACATGCAGGCACAGGCAATGATCGCGGACATGATGCGTAAAAGCGAACGACGCTTCGGCGCGATTTGACATACGTCGATTATGTTGATATCAACCTTTCCTGTCAAGCGATGGAACCGCCTTGCCATCCAACGACACGGCCCCAACATCACATCCCAACAGCCAAGGAGACGTTCATGCACGTGCAACCGTATCTGAATTTCGACGGCCGCTGCGATGAAGCACTGGATTTCTACAAGAAGGCGATCGGCGCCAAGGTCGGCATGCTTTTGCGTTTCAAGGAAGCGCCCGACAAGTCGATGGTCTCGCCCGGCAGCGAAGAGAAGGTCATGCATTCGGCCGTGCAGGTGGGCGACTCGACCGTGCTCATGTCGGACGGCCGTTGCACCGGCAAGCCGAACTTTAACGGCATCGCGCTGACCATCTCCGCCAAGACCGAAGCCGAGGCCGACAAACTGTTCAACGGCCTGGCCGAAGGCGGCCAAGTAACCATGCCGCTCGCCAAGACCTTCTTCTCGCCGAAATTCGGCATGGTCGCCGATAAATTCGGTGTCGGCTGGATGGTGCTTGTGGCAGACTAGCCCTGACGGTCGATATTTGTGGGGGCGGAAATGGCGAGTGCCGGAGGTGTTGATTTTGCCATTTTCCGGATGCTCGATGCCCCCCGCGACCGCGTCTGGGCGGCGCTGACCGAACCGGAACAGATGAAGGAATGGTGGACGCCCGCAACCTTCACCATGATCGCCATGAACATGGACTTTCGCCCGGGTGGCTTCTTCCACATGGGGATGCGCTCGGGCGAGGGTTACAAGATGTGGGGCAAGTTCGTCTATCAGGAGATTGTCCCTCCGGAACGGATCGTCTTCGTCAACTCGTTCTCCAATCAGGCCGGCGAGATCACGCGCCATCCGATCGTGCCGACCTGGCCGCGCGAAACCAAAGTCACTGTCACACTCGAGGAGGAGTCCGGCGGCAAGACGAAACTCAACGTCCGCTGGTCGCCGCACAATGCGACCGAGGTCGAGCAGAAGACGTTCGACGTGTCCCATGTCGGCATGCAGGCGACCTGGGGCGGAACGTTCGATCGGCTCGCCGCCTTTCTGGCGCGAACGGCATAGACCACGGTGCGGCGATCGCTGCCCGGCATTGATCCGGGGCCGATCGGTTCCGAAAGGTCATGCGCTGAGCACGTCCGAGCCGGAGCTGCGATCGTCGTCATCGGACGCGATCGGGCTCCGTTTTTAGTGGAGCATGATCTTTTTTTCGGAAAACCGGTTTCCACTTTTCCGGATCATGCAATGTCGCCGCGCTCCCTCGGCCAAACCCAAGGGAAGCACAATGCCGGCACTCGCACGCAAGATTACCCCGTTTCTGTGGTTCGACACCCAAGCCGAAGAGGCGGCGAAGTTCTACACAACGATTTTCAAGAATTCCCGGATCAACCAGATCAGCCGCTACGGCAAAGCCGGGCATGACACGCATGGCATGGACGCCGGTTCGGTCATGACAGTCGCGTTCGAGATCGAAGGACAGAACCTCGTCGCACTCAATGGCGGCCCGCATTTCAAGTTCAACGAAGCGATCTCTTTCCAGATCACCTGCGAAACGCAGGACGAGATCGACTATTTCTGGAGCAAGCTGTCGGAGGGCGGCGAAGAAAGCCGGTGCGGCTGGCTCAAGGATAAATTCGGCCTCTCGTGGCAAGTGGTGCCGGCCATCTTGCCGCATTTGCTGATGGGCGACGACAGGGCAAAGTCCGAGCGGGCGATGGGCGCGCTGATGCAGATGAAGAAGCTCGACATCGCCGCCTTGCAGCGGGCGCACGCCGGACGCGGATAGGCGCGACACGCGCGCACCCGCCTGCCTCAACGGAGAGCGGCAATGCGCGACCTGTTGCTTTACGCCTCTGGAATACTGGGCCTGATCGCGGCCTTCTTGCACGGCTATCTCGGCGAGACGCGTGTGTTCGCCCGCGTCCGCATCGAGCCGGAACGGCTGCGGCTGCTCATTCGGCTCGTCTGGCACTGCAGCGTTGTGGCGTGGGCCGCGGTCGCCGTTTTGCTGATCGCTGCGCCCTTTATGGGTTCGCCGGCGGCGCGATATTGGATCGTCGGCGCCGCCGTCGTCGTCTTCGGTTTCGCTGCAATCGCCAATGCCTGGGCCACGCGCGGGCGCTTCTTCGGCTGGGCGGTGTTGACGGCCGTAGTCGGCTTGGCGGTTGCCGGGCTGTGACGCCGGCATTTTCGCTGTTCCCGGCGGCGTGAACGCGGCTGTCAGTTCGAACAGGTCCACAACTCAAGCCGCATGACTAATCCTTCGCTTGACACGATGCGCGCTTCTCTTGTATTTAACCAATCAGTTATTTAACCAGGTAGCTAAATGAATCTCGACGCAACCTTCGCCGCCCTCGCCGACCCGACCCGCCGCGCCATCCTGGCGCGGCTCGCGCGCGGCGAAACGACGGTGCAGGAGCTGGCGGAACCGTTCGCCATGAGCCTTCCCGCCATCTCCAAGCATCTGAAGGTTCTCGAGCACGCCGGCCTGATTTCGCGTTCGCGCGAAGCGCAATGGCGGCCGTGCCGGATCGAGCCGCGCGCGCTCAAGGACGTCGACGACTGGCTCGATCACTATCGCCGCTTCTACGACGAGAGTTTCGATCGCCTCGATAGCTATCTGAAAACGTTACAGGGCAAGGAACCCGGCAAGCCAACCAGGACCGAGGGCAGTAAAAAGGAGAGTAGACATGGCCGTAGGAAGTAGCCTCGATCTCGACGGCGATCCGCGCTCGATCATCGGCATGCGCGAATTCGATGCGCCGCGCGATCTGGTGTTCGCGGCCTGGACGGATCCAAAACATTTGGCGCAGTGGTGGGGGCCGAACGGCTTCACAACCACGACCACGAGCTTCGATCTGCGGCCGGGCGGCGTGTGGCGCTTCGTCATGCATGGCCCCGACGGCCGCGATTATCAGAACCGCATCACCTTCGACGAGGTCGTGCCGCCGGAGCGCATCGTCTACCGCCACGGCGGCGGCGAGGATGTAGAGCCGGTGCAATTCCGGCAAACCGTCGTCTTCGAGGATCTCGGCGGCCGCACCCGCATGACCTGGCGCGGCGACTTCCCGTCGGCGGCCGAACGCGATCGCGTCATCAAGGAATACGGCGCCGCTGAGGGCCTGGTGCAGACCATGGCGCGGCTCGGCGACTACGTCTCGGCCAATCACGCGTCGCAAGCCGCGCCGCGCGCCGCCAATGCGTCGTAACCGGGAGTATTCATCGTGCTGGAAACGCAGAGCAAGGATTTCGTCATCATCCGCATCTTCGACGCGCCGCGCGCGCTCGTATGGAAATGCTTCACCGAGCCGGCACGCATGAAGGAATGGTGGGGGCCGAAGGGTTCCACCATCGTGGCGGCGAACATGGATTTGCGCGTCGGCGGCACCTATCACGGCGCCATGCGCGACGCACAAGGCAATGTCATGTGGGCTAAATTCGTCTATCGCGAGATCGTGCCGCCGGCGCTTCTGGTCTGGGAGCACTCGTTCTCCGACGAAGCGGGCGGCCTGACGCGGCATCCCTTGAGCCCGACCTGGCCGCTGAAACTCCTGACGCGAGTCGCCTTGGAGGAAGCGGCCGGCGGTAAAACCAAGCTCACGCTCTGCTGGGCGCCGCTTGACGCGACCGAGGAGGAACAAAAGACCTTTGCGGCGGCACACGATGGCATGAACGGCGGCTGGACCGGCACGTTCGATCAGCTCGCCGCCTATCTGGCGCGCCCTCAAGCATGATCCCGAAAAGTGGGCCCCGGTTTCGGGAAAAAATCATGCGCAAATAAACGGCGGAGCGGGATGACGAATCGAAGAAAAGTCGTCCCGCTCTCGCGCAAAGGGCTGAGCAGGCCGATGCTCGCCGAGAAGCTCATCGACTAGGAAATGCAGAGAGGCCGCCGCTCGCCAGCCAGATCGCCGGCGATTGGCGGCCTCGGTAACGAGCCCGTAGTTAGGACGCCTGCGGAAGGGCTCGCGGATCGGCGGCGTATCCGTTGCGCCCGCTTTTGACCGCACCGGCCGTTGCGCGCCCTGGCGCTTGGCCGGCCGGCTTGACCGGCTTCGCCGCACTGGCTGCGGCATGTCCATGCGCAAGCCGGAAATAGCCGACGCGCTCGTCCATAACTTTGGCTTGCTGTTCGAGCGTCTTGGCGGTGGCTGCATTCTCCTCCACCAGCGCCGCGTTGCGCTGGGTCACCTCATCCATTTGGGTCAGCGCCTTGTTGACCTGATCGACGCCGTTCGACTGCTCGAGGCTGGCGCCGGCAATGTCCGACACAAGCTCTGCGATTTCCTTGATGGCGGCGGCGATTTCATCAAGTGCCGAACCGGTCTTGTTCACGAGCTCGACGCCCTGCTGAACCTGGCCGCTTGAATTGTTGATGAGGTCCTTGATGTCTTTGGCGGCTTGCGAGGAGCGCTGCGCCAGCGTGCGCACTTCCGATGCGACCACCGCGAAACCGCGTCCGGCATCGCCGGCGCGCGCCGCTTCGACCGCGGCGTTGAGCGCCAGCAAGTTGGTCTGCCGGGCGATCTCGTCGATGACACCGATGATATCGGCGATCTTGCCGGACGACGTTGCGATTTGCGCCATCGCTGAGACCGCATCGGCCACCACCTTGCCGCTGCGATCGGCAATGTTGCGCGCCTTGGCGGTCGATTGATTAGCTTGTTGCGCGTTCTCGGCGTTCTTCTTCACCGTGGCTGCGATCTCCTCCATTGACGCGGAGGTTTCTTCCAGGCTCGCGGCCTGCTCTTCCGTCCGCTGCGACAGGTCGGTCGTGCTGCCCGAGATTTCCGCCGAAGCGCTGGTCACTTCCTGAGCCGCGCGCTTGATTTCGGCGATGGTCTGCCCGATCCGCTCCGCCGTCGCGTTGGCGTTGTTCTTCAGCGTGGCGAAATCGCCGCGATATTCCGAAACGATGCGCTCGGACAGATCGCCCTCGGCCAGAGCCGCCAGCATCTGAACGAGATCGCGCAGCGCCTGCGCAACATTGTCGCACAGGCCGTTGATCAGGGTACCGACGTTGAGCACCAATCCGGTCTTGCCTTCGAGAGCGACCCGCCGCGAGAAATCGCCGGCTGCCGCAGCCTGGACGATGTCGCCGACGGCGGTCTGGAATTCGTCGGCCATTTTCGCCAATGCGGCCTGGCGCTCGGCTTCGGCGCGCCGATCCTGCTCGGCCTTCTCGGCGGCTTCGCGCTGCGCCTTCTCGGCCGCCTTGATTTTGAACTCGTCGACGGCTCTTGCGATGTTGCCTTCGTCTTTGCGCGCGAGCCCGGGAAGCACGACGCCGAAGTTGCCGGCGGCGAGCTCGCGCATGCTTTGGGTCAGCGCCGTGATCGGGTTGGAGACCCCGCGTGCCAGAAAGAAGGCGATCAGGCCGCCGATCAGCAGGGCCAGCGCGGCGATGATCTCCTGGATCGTAACCGTACTTGCAATCGAGCTCTCCGTCGAATTTCGCGCCCCGCCGAAAGCGTCTTGCAGTTGAGCGCGCGCTTTTGCGATCGTGGCTTGCATCTGCATGATCTGCGGCGCGATCTTGTTAACCTGTAACTCCCTTACTTGCTGCTGGTGCTTGATATAGGCTTCCGCCGTTGCGGCGTAGTCCGACAGCACGAGCTTGAGCTGCCCGATGCGCGCGCGCAGAGTCTGCGCCCCGCCAGTGGCTTCGAGCGCAGCGAGCGTTTCCGTAGCCTTGCCGACCTCGCTTGCCAAGATCGCCAAGCCTTTCGGGTCAAGCGTTGCCTGAGTTCGCCAGTTGGCGACCCGCACTGTGAGCAATTGCGCGTATAGCTTTTCGGTCAGATTGATAACGGCTTCATCTGAACCGGCCTGGGCCTTTTTAACGATCTCATTCGTGGTTGCCGTCAGATCGTCGCCGACCGCGTACAGCTTTACCTGTTCCGCCTCCATTTGCTTGACTGCGTCCAGCAGCGACTGCGTCACCTTCTGCGTATCGGCAATATCCGATTGGAGGCCGGTATAAAGCTTCCGGCGTTCCTCCGACAGCGTCGCCTTTGCGGCGTCGCTAAGAGTGGCAATGGCTCTACCGGCGATTTCGCTATTTTCCTTTGCCGCAGCCTCGTCGTGATCGTAGGCATAGCGAAGTACGCTGCGGCGCATCCTTTCGAGGTAGTCCTCGATCTCCAATGCCCGGGTGGTGTTATCCGCCAGCGCATTCATTTTGACGACATTGGTCTTGATGCCGTTGAATTCGGTGATGGCATAGACAGCCAGCGCCACCGCGATGAACACGAGAAATCCGAATCCGGCATAGAGCTTGGACTTGATCGACATTGACATTCCTCGAAGTCGGTTCGGCGATGTTACTTCGTAATGTGCGTTCTGCGCATCGGTGGGGGTCAGGCGGCTGGCATTGGAGAGTGAGCCTGCATTTGCGCCGCCAGGAGAGATTTAAGATCGATCAGCGCGATCATCGTTTTTTCGACGGCGACGAGGCCCGACAAGAAGCCGGTGCGCGCGTCGTGCGACACTTTCGGCACAGGCTGGATCTGCGACGGATCGACCGCGATGATGTCGAGCACGCGGTCGGCCAAGAGCCCCACCGTTTCGCCATCGATTTGGATCACGATGATGACGTGCATCGGCGTGGCGTCGGTCAGGCCGTTGCCGAACCTGCAACGCAGATCGATGATCGGCACGATCACGCCGCGCAGATTGAGGACGCCGCGCATGTAGTCGGGCTGTTTGGGCAGTTGGGTGATGGCCGACCAGTCTTTGATCTCGCGCACCGCCATGATGTTGACGCCGTATTGCTCGTCGCCAACGGCAAAACTGATGAACTCGGTTGTAGCCGGCGCTGCGCGGGCGTTCTCGTCGTCTCGCCCATTACCCAAATCCGGTGTGGATATTTCACTGTTAGCTGCAACTGCCGCCGTCATGATATTCATATCCGATATTAAACTGCGCTAATGTTTTTGCGCCCTGGATGGCTGACTTGCGCAACGCTACGTCAAACAAATTAATTTTGCTGAAACCTGCGGCGTCGCCGCTGTGCCGGTGGCGACGATGAACAATGCTGCGTTTAGCCCGCCGCCCTTCCGCGCGCCGTTCGCGCCGCCCGACGAGGATTTGGCCGCCGGTTTTTTGAGCGGCGCTGGGCGCGACGCTGCAGCCGAGCGCCGCATCGATGCCCGCGCGCGCGGCCTCGTCGAGGCGATTCGCGCCAGAGCCGGCGGCCTCGGCGGGATTGAAGACTTCCTGCACGCCTATTCGCTCTCGACCAAGGAGGGCCTTGCGCTGATGGTGCTCGCCGAGGCGTTGCTGCGCGTGCCCGACGCCGCGACCGCGGATCGGCTGATCGAAGACAAGCTTGCCGCCGGCCGCTGGTTCGACGGCGACGTCAAATCCACGGCGCTCTTGGTCTCGGCTTCAGCCTGGACGCTTGGGATAGCGGCGCGCA
Organism: uncultured Alphaproteobacteria bacterium; assembly: GCA_963720115.1. Taxonomy (GTDB): domain Bacteria; phylum Pseudomonadota; class Alphaproteobacteria; order Rhizobiales; family Xanthobacteraceae; genus BOG-931. The sequence goes on along the minus strand of CAVREN010000036.1, from coordinate 134,190 downwards.
TCATCCATCCGGGCGAGACGCCGGAGACCATCCTCGACGCCATCGTCAAACGCCTCGGCCTGCCGGCTTTGCGAACCGCCATCCGGCAGGCCATGCGGCTGATCGGCTCGCATTTCGTGCTCGGCCAGACCATCGACGAAGCTTTGGCGCGCGCCCGCGCTCACGGCGAATTCCGCTATTCGTTCGACATGCTGGGCGAAGGCGCGCGCGCTGCCGATGACGCCGATAAATATTTCGACGCTTACGCCGGTGCGATTGCGGCGATCGGCGCGAACGCCGGCAATGCCGCCCGGCCGGCGCGGCCGGGCATTTCGGTCAAGCTCTCTGCGCTGCATCCGCGCTTCGAGGCGATCTCGCGCGAGCGCGTTCTTGCGGAATTGCCGCCGCGCGTCGCCGAGCTCGCCCGCATGGCGAAAGCCCACGAGCTGGGGTTTACCATCGACGCCGAGGAGGCCGACCGGCTCGAATTGTCGCTCGAGGTGATCGGCGCGGTGCTCGGCGATCCGGCGCTGCGCGATTTCGAAGGCTTCGGCCTTGCTGTGCAGGCCTATCAGAAACGCGCTCCGGCGGTGGTCGTTTGGGCCGAGGAAGCGGCCGCCGCGTTCGGCAGCCGGCTCACGATCCGCCTGGTCAAGGGCGCCTATTGGGACACCGAGATCAAGCGCGCGCAGGAGCGGGGCCTGCCCGACTATCCGGTATTCACCCGCAAGGCCATGACCGATCTTTGTTACATGGCTTGCGCGCAGAAGCTCCTTGCCGCGCGCGCGCGCATCTTTCCGCAATTTGCCACGCACAATGCACTCACCGTTGCCAGCATCATCGAGGATGCCGGCGGTGTCGAGGGCTACGAATTTCAGCGCCTGCACGGCATGGGCGAGGCGCTCTATGCGACGCTGCTCGGCGAATTGCCGGACACCGTCTGCCGCGTCTATGCGCCGGTCGGCGGCCACCGCGATCTCCTCGCGTATCTGGTGCGGCGTCTTTTGGAAAATGGCGCCAACTCGTCCTTCGTCTCGGTCGCGGCCGACCCGAGCGTACCGATCGAAGATATTCTGCGCCGCCCGCAAAACGTGATCGCGAGCCCGCGCGAGGCCCGCAATAAAAAGATCCCGCTGCCGCGCGATCTCTACCGGCCGGAACGGCGAAACTCGCTCGGCGTCGAATTCGGCGAGCGCGTAAGCCTTGACGCTTTGCTCGCCGATATCCGCGACGGAACGAAAGACACGGAAGCAGCGCCCCTTGTGGACGGCATCCCGCTCGTCGGCATCGAGCGCGCGGTGACTTCGCCGATCGACGGCCGCCCGATCGGCGATGTCCGGGAAGCGGACGAAGCGATCGTGCGCACAGCGATGGCGGCGGCGGACGCGGGCTTTCCCGCCTGGGCGGCGACGCCGGGCGAACAGCGCGCCACAGCGCTCGAGCGTGCCGCAGAGATGCTTGATAGCCATCGCGGCGAACTCTTGGCGCTCCTGCAAGATGAAGGCGGCAAGACGCTCGACGACGCGCTCTCCGAAGTGCGCGAGGCAACCGACTACTGCCGCTACTATGCAGCGCAGGCGCGCGTGCGGCTCGCGGCGCAAGTCCTCCCCGGCCCAACGGGCGAAAGCAATGTGCTGCGCTATCGCGGACGCGGCGTGTTTGTTTGCATCAGTCCGTGGAATTTTCCGCTGGCGATCTTTCTCGGCCAGGTCGCGGCGGCGCTGGCGGCCGGCAATACGGTAGTGGCAAAGCCCGCCGAACAGACCCCGCTCATCGCCGCCCGCGCGGTGGAGCTCCTTCACCAGGCCGGCGTGCCGACGACCGCGCTTCATCTGCTGCCGGGCGACGGCAAAGTCGGCGCGAGCCTGGTCGCCGATGCGTGCACTGCCGGCGTTTGTTTCACCGGCTCGACCGAGGTCGGCCGCGCGATCAATCGCGCGCTCGCCGCCAAGAACGGACCGATCGTGCCGCTGATCGCCGAAACCGGCGGCATCAACGCCATGATCGTCGACGCCACCGCATTGCCGGAACAAGTGATCGACGACGTCATCACTTCGGCCTTCCGCTCGGCCGGCCAGCGCTGTTCGGCGTTGCGGCTTCTTTGCCTGCAGGACGACATCGCCGAGCCGATGCTCGCAATGCTTATCGGCGCCATGCGCGAACTGAAGATCGGCGATCCGCGCCGAGCCTCGACCCATGTTGGGCCGGTGATCGAAGCGGAGGCCAAGCAAAAACTCGACAACTGGATCGCCGACATGGCGAGCGCCGGCCGGCTTCGCTTCCAGTGCGAGCCGCCCGCAGAGCTGCCGGCAGACGGTACATATGTCCTGCCGGCGCTGATCGAACTCGACCGCGCCCGCGAGCTGAAAGAAGAAGTGTTCGGCCCGGTGCTGCATGTGGTGCGCTGGAACGCCGAGGAGTTGGACGCCCTGCTCGACGACATCGCGGCCAACAACACCGCGCTCACGCTTGGCGTGCATTCGCGCATCGACAGCACCATCGAGCGCGTCGCCGCGCGACTTCCGCACGGCAATGTTTATGTCAATCGCAGCATGATCGGGGCCGTGGTCGGGACCCAGCCGTTCGGCGGCACTTTATTATCCGGCACCGGGCCGAAGGCCGGGGGCCCGAACTACCTCCGCCGCTTCGCCACCGAGCAGGTGGTCACGGTTAATACCGCTGCGGCGGGCGGCAATGCCGGGTTGCTCGCGCTCGACGAGTAGATCAAAAAAACAGATCAGAAAATCCAGCAAATCAGCAGAACAGACGGGCCGCGTAAACCAATATGGCCAAATAAAGCACGATTGACGCATCAAACAACCAACTTTAACACAATTGCGACGTTATCGCGATATTCTGATGCGGCCATGACTGATTCGATCACGCGGCTTTTTCAGGCGGCGCAGGCGTGCAGGCACGACGATCCGTCGACCTCGCGCACCGCGCGGCTTCTTCGTTCCGGCCGCAGCAAAATGGCGAAGAAGCTCGCCGAGGAAGCGGTCGAGGTCGTGATCGACGCCATGAACGGCGACCGCGACGCGGTCGTCAAGGAAAGCGCCGATCTGATCTACAACCTGGTCGTACTGTGGGTCTCGTCCGGCATCCGCCCGGAAGACGTCTGGCGCGAGATGGATCGCCGCGAGCGGCTTTTGGGCATCGCCGAGAAGGTGCCGAAGAAGGTGCTCGACGACGGCGCCCGCCGCCAGATCATCGCGCTCGAAAGCCGCCGCGTCCGCAAGCGGCGGTGAATTGTAGCCGCGCTTTCGCGGCCGATAGACAATCGCCACCCGCGCCGCTAGGAGCATAGCGTTGGGTCCGCTCATTCCCGCGCAAGCGGGAAATCCAGTTGGGGCTTCGTGCTGGGTCCCCGCCTTCGCGGGGACGAGTGGATAAAGCGGGTTAGTCAAGTTCCGCTCGGGATCGAATCAATGCTCCGCCGCCTTTACGATTGGTGCGTTGACGCCGCCGGCAAGCCGCATGCGGCGTGGGTCCTGGGCGCCGTGTCGTTTGCCGAAAGCTCGTTCTTTCCGGTGCCGCCCGACATCATGCTGATCCCGATGTCGCTCGCGCGGCCCGAGCGCGCATGGTACTTCGCGGCCGTCTGCACGCTCACCTCGGTCGCCGGCGGCCTGCTCGGCTATTTCATCGGCGCGGTGCTGTACGACACCGTCGGCGCGTGGCTCATTCATCTTTACGGCTATGGCGACAAGGTCGAGGCGTTCCGCGCTGCTTATGCGCAATACGGAAGCCTGATCATCCTGCTCAAAGGGCTCACGCCGATCCCTTATAAGATCGTGACGATCACCTCGGGCTTTGCCGGTTTCAACCTCCCCTTGTTCATCATTCTCTCGCTGATCACGCGCGGCGCGCGCTTCTTCGTCGAAGCTTTCCTGCTCAACCGCTATGGCGCGCGCGCACGCGGCATCATCGAGAAAAGGCTCGGCCTCTGGGCGGGCCTGGCGGCGGTTGGCGTTGTGATTGGCTTTATCGTCGTCGTCCGGGTATTCTAAAGCATGATCCCGAAAAGTGGAGACCGGTTTTCGGAAAGGATCATGCTCAAGCAAAACGCTAGAGCGGGATGACAATTCGAAGATAAAGTCATCCCGCTCTAGCGCTGCGATTTCCGCCGCTTCGTAAACGCACGAAGGCGCGCTGACCATGACGAGGTTCGCAACCCGAAAGCATAGTTGCTGCACCGCCTCCGCGGCGTCGCTGGCTATTTGTTTGGCGCTGGCGGTCGTGGCAAGCGACACGGCATTTGGCGAAGGCTCCAACCAAGCGCCCGCAGCCGCTCCCGCCCAGCCCGCACCCGGCGCAGCGCCACCGGCCGCCGGCGCGCCGACGATAAGCGCCCCGACAACGCAGCAGCAGTCCACGCCCGCCTTCCGGCCAGGCTTTTTGCATCAACTGAGAAGCTGGTGGGACAATTCGCTCGCGGTGTTTGATCGAAAAGACAAGAACCCGGGCGGCACGGCGAACGATGCAAACAAAAAACCGGAGGACAACAGTCCTGGCGTCACCGACAAGGCCAAGGAAGCGGCCACGAGCGCCGTGACCAACACCCAGGATGCGATGAAGAGCGCGGTCGAGGCCACCAAGGGAGCCGCATCGAGCGCGGTCGAAGCCACCAAAGGCGCCGCATCGACCGCAACCGATGCGATGAAAGGCGCCGTCGAAGCGACCAAGAATGCCGCAACCGCCATCGTGCGGCTGCCGAACACGCGCGTGATCCAAGTGAACGAGGTTTGCGCGCGTGCGCCGAACGGCGGTTCGGACTGCGCCTCGGCGGCGGCCACCGGCTGTCGCGCCAAGGGCTTCAACGGCGGCACGCCGCTCGACGTGCGCACCGGGTCGCGCTGCGATCCGAAGCCGCCGCAAACGGGCCAAATGCCGACCGTGCAATGCTCGGCCGAGTCGGTCGTCACCCGCGCGGTCTGTCAGTAGTCTTGCTCAAGCCATTCTTGCTAAATGTCCCAGCTTCTGAGCCGTCATGCTTCGAGGGCCGCTTTCGCGGCCACTTCAGGATGACGAACTTTGTCCGATGAAAGGAAGTTAGCCGAGATGATGTCCGAAGCCGATCGTAACCAGGCCGCCGATATTCTCATGGCGGCGGAAAAGACCCGCAAGCAGGCGGTGCAATTGTCCAAGACCTGGCCGGACATCACCATGGAGGACGCCTACGCGATCTCCACCGAGGTCGCCAAGCGCAGGATGGCCGCCGGCGCCAAGCTGATCGGTCACAAGGTCGGGCTGACCTCGAAGGCGATGCAGCGCTCCTCGCAGATTGACGAGCCCGATTACGGACATCTGCTCGACTACATGATGGTCGCCGACGGGGCCCGCGTGCCGCATGAGAATTACTGCCTGCCGCGCGTCGAGATCGAGCTCGCCTTCATTCTCCGCAAGCCGCTCAATGGACCCGGCGTGCAGCTTCACGACGTGCTGCGCGCCACCGACTATGTGGTGCCGGCGATCGAGATCGTCGACGCGCGGCTGCAGGACCCGCGCAAGATTTTCGACACCGTCTCCGACAACGGCGCCGCCGCCGGCATTGTCATCGGCGGGCGGCCGGTCGGGCCGCTCGACATCGATCTGCGCTGGGTCGGCGGCATCATGTATCGCAATTCGGAAATCGAGGAGACCGGCGTCGCCGCCGGCGTGCTCGGCCATCCGGCACTCGGCGTCGCCTGGCTCGCCAACAAGCTCGGCCAGCACGGCGTCACGCTCGAGCCCGGCCATCTCGTTCTCGCCGGTTCCTTCACGCGCGTGGTGCACGCCAAAAAAGGCGACACGCTGCACGCCGATTTCGGCGCGCTCGGCGGCATCGCCCTGCAGTTTGTTTGATCCAAGCCAGCGGGCATGATGCTCCGCTCGTCCCCGCGAAGGCGGGGACCCAGCTGGATTCCCGCTTTGGCGGGAATAAGCGGTGAAGGAGCGCGCCTTTCTTTGACTGCCGCAACCCAGCGATGGGAAAGAAGCAGCGGTGTTGATCGCTGTTTCCATTCGCGCAATCATGCGCGCGGGGCGGCGCGTGGCGAAGCTGCGGGTCGAGCATGGTGCGCACCAGCATCTGGCGCTGGCTCTTCCTCGCCGTGGCGTTGGCGCTGCCGGCGACGGTGCTGCATGCGGCGCGGCCGACCGCGCCGGACGTTGCGGGACCTACCTCGCTCGCCGGCCAGCTTCTGATTGCCTCCCCGAACTGCGTCAGCCCGAATTCGATCACGCCGTCATTTTGCTTGCGAAGCACACGCGCGAAGGCGCGCTCGGCATCGTCATCAACCGGCCGGGCAAGATGCACCCGATCGCCGATCTGCTCACAGCTTTCGGCGCCGATGCGGCCGGCGTGCACGGCGATATCCAGATCTTTCTCGGCGGCCCGGTCGATCCCGGCATCGGCTTTGTGGTGCACAGCGCCGAGTATCAGACCCCGGATACGCTCGACATCGACGGCCGCGTGGCGCTGACCATCGCGCCTGAGGTGCTGCGCGACATCGGCCTCGGCAAAGGTCCGCGGAAAAGCCTCGCGGCCTTCGGCTATGCCGGCTGGGCGCCGTCACAGCTCGACGACGAACTCGCGCATGGCGTCTGGATCACCATACCGGAAGATCCGGCGCTCGTGTTCGATGACGACCGCGCCAAGCTTTGGGACGACGCGCGCGCACGGCAGAAAACCGGGCGGTGAACTCGTTCAGTGCACCGCCGCCGCCGGCGTCGCTTTTCTTCCGTCGTGGCCTCGGCGCAATCGCGGCACTCGAAGGTCCACAATTCCGGCAGTGCGCCGATCCCGGGAATGGCCCGCGCAAAGCGCATGGGCTTACCGCATTTCGGGCAGAGCGGCGTCGGTCTTGTTCGTTCTATGCTCATCTATCCTGTATGCGCGCTTTCGTCGGTCCCGCTTTGAGCTAGATCAACCGCCACGTGTGCGCATCTCAGGAGCGGGCAGCAAGCTCCGACATTCCCGGCGGGCGCACTCCTTCTCCCCGCGTGCGGGGAGAAGGCCGGGATGGGGGGCGCCGCCGCTTGCCGAGTACTACGGCAAGAGCCCCAAACAGGTTCCCCCCCCGCGTTGACACGCAATCCCATCGGCCTACATTAACGGTGTTCCGAGGGGAGCTCCGGGAGGAGCTGAGACCGCGGTTGCGGAAACCCTTTGAACCTGATCCGGGTCATGCCGGCGAAGGGACAGGAATACCCTTAAAGTGCCAGCACCTCCCGTGACAGCATCGCCAACACGCGCGCCAGCGAGCGCGCGCCAGCGAGCGCGCGCGACCGGGAGAAGATGCGCCATGCAGCCTGCCGTGTTCATCGCCAGATTGATCGGCCCGGCCTTCGTCGCCGTCGGGCTGGGCATTCTGGCGAACGGCCCGTTCTATACCGCCTTGATCCTGGAAGCCGTGCACAGCCCGACGCTGATCTACTTTTCCGGATTGATGGCGCTCGTGCCCGGGCTCGCCATCCTCAACGTGCACCGCTCCTGGACCGGCTGGCCCGTCATCATCACCATCATCGGCTGGCTGATGGTGATCGGCGGCGTCATCCGTCTGGTGCTGCCGGCCACCACAGCGACGCTTGCGACCGACCTCTACTCCCATGCGGTCGTGCTCTTGATCGTCGCCCTGATCGTGCTCGTGGTCGGCGCGTATCTGTGCTTCGAAGGCTACCGGGCCAGAAACAAATAAAAGCAATGCGACCAACAAACAAACGGATGACTGGAATGAACGCATGATCCCGAAAAGTGGAAGCCGGTTTTCGGATCAGATCATGCGCAAAACAAGCGTGATCCCGAAAAAGCCTGCCCCGGACTTGATCCGGGGTGGAAGCCGGTTTTCGGATCAGATCATGCGCCAATGAAAGGATGACTCCCGATGAACAAGCATCTCGCCGAATCCGATCTCGCCACGCCGAAAGTCACGACCGGCCCGATCACCGGCTCGCGCAAGGTCTACAGCGCGCCCGAGGCCGCGCCTGATCTGAAAGTGCCGCTGCGCGAGGTTGCACTCGATCCATCGTCCGGCGAGCCGCCCGTTCCGATCTACGATCCGTCCGGTCCCTACTCCGATCCGGATGTCACGATCGACGTGGAAAAGGGCCTGCCGCGGCTCCGCACCGCCTGGGTGCGCGAGCGCGGCGGCGTCGAGGAGTATCAAGGCCGCGACATCAAGCCGGTCGACAACGGCAATGCCAGCGGCAAGCATCTGGCGCGCAGCTTCCCCAACACGCCGAAGCCGCTGAAGGCCATCGACGGTGTTTCTACCGCTCATTCCCGCGAAAGCGGGAATCCAGAGCTGGGTCCCCGCTTACGCGGGGACGAGCGGAATATAAGCGCCTCTGCTGGGCGACAGAGCCACCCCCTCACCCAGCTCGAATGGGCGCGCGCGGGCGTCATCACCAAGGAAATGATCTACATCGCCGAGCGCGAGAATCTCGGCCGCAAGACAATGCTGGAAGGCGCGCAAGCGGCGCACGACGACGGCGAAAGCTTCGGCGCCTCCGTGCCGCTCCTCATCACGCCGGAATTCGTGCGCAGCGAAGTCGCGCGCGGCCGCGCCATCATTCCCTCCAACATCAATCACGCTGAGCTCGAGCCGATGATCATCGGCCGCAACTTCCTCACCAAGATCAACGCCAATATCGGCAATTCCGCCGTCACCTCGTCGGTGGAGGAAGAAGTGGAAAAGATGGTGTGGGCGATCCGCTGGGGCGCCGACACCGTGATGGACCTCTCCACCGGTCGCAACATTCACAACACGCGCGAGTGGATCATCCGCAATGCGCCGGTCCCGATCGGCACCGTGCCGATCTATCAGGCGCTGGAGAAAGTGAACGGCGACCCCGTCAAGCTCGACTGGGAGTGCTACAAGGATACGCTGATCGAGCAGTGCGAGCAGGGCGTCGACTACTTCACCATCCATGCCGGCGTGCGGCTCGGCTACATCCATCTCACCGCCAACCGCGTCACCGGCATCGTCTCGCGCGGCGGCTCGATCATGGCCAAGTGGTGCCTGGCGCATCACAAGGAGAGCTTCCTGTACGAGCGCTTCGACGAGATCTGCGATCTCATGCGCAAATACGACGTAAGCTTCTCGCTCGGCGACGGCCTGCGCCCCGGCTCGATCCGCGACGCCAACGACCGCGCGCAATTCGCCGAGCTGGAAGCGCTCGGCGAGCTCACGAAGATCGCCTGGGCCAAGGGCTGCCAGGTGATGATCGAAGGCCCCGGCCACGTGCCGCTGCACAAGATCAAGATCAATGTCGACAAGCAGCTCAAGGAGTGCGGCGAGGCGCCGTTCTACACCTTGGGTCCGCTCGTCACCGACATCGCGCCGGCCTACGACCACATCACCTCGGCCATCGGCGCCGCCATGATCGGCTGGTTCGGCACCGCCATGCTCTGCTACGTCACGCCCAAGGAGCATCTCGGCCTTCCCGACCGCAACGACGTCAAGGACGGCGTGATTGCTTATAAGATCGCCGCACACGCCGCCGATCTCGCCAAGGGCCATCCCGCCGCGCAGATCCGCGACGACGCGCTCTCACGCGCGCGCTTCGAATTCCGCTGGCTCGACCAGTTCAACCTCTCGCTCGACCCCGACACCGCGCGCGAATATCACGACGAGACGCTGCCCAAGGAAGCCCACAAAGTGGCGCACTTCTGCTCCATGTGCGGCCCGAAATTCTGCTCGATGAAGATCACCCAGGACGTGCGGGACTACGCGGCGACGCTGAATGACAAGGAGCAGGGCATGGCGCAGATGAGCCGGAAGTTCCTTGATCTCGGCGCCAATGTTTATGTCGAGGCGGACAAGGTGAAGGAGAGCAATAGGGCGCTTTAAAATGTCATCCTGAGGTGTGAGCCAAGCGGCGCCTCGAAGGACCGCCTCTCTCCGCTCGCGGGGAGAGGCCGCTCACTCAAATGGGCTCTCCTGCTCGGAAATATTGGAAGGCATCCAAGGATACTTCCTTGAACCAGCGATAAAATCGCTCGTGTAGAGCCCTAGGCCGCCCCAATACTCGGTAGGGTCATTTTCGCTAAACTCACATTTCAATGCGTCTGTAGCAGCTGTCCACCATTGCCTATTCTCTTCGTCCTTGTGAAGCGTTGCCCATAAACGAACTGATTCTATCAACACGCCGCGCGCCAAATTATCTTTCTCAATTAATTCTGTTTCAGTATCGATTTTGTCTAAGATTTTCTTGAGTTCGTCTGCGATTTTGCTGTGATGCTTTTCCAGCGCATCTTTGCGAAAGACAATTGACGTCTCCTTTGCAAGCTCCGGGGGCCTTTCGGATGTTATGGTTGGATACTGCACAGCCTCAGTCACGAAAGTGCAATGCGAGAGGAGCACCTCAGATTCCTTTATTATGGCTGGCGATTATGGCTGGCGACACCAGATTCGTTGTTTGAAATGACTGATATTCAGTCGATCCAAAATGTTGCAAGACCGCACAGGTGTAATGAATTCCAATTCGGACCCATTGCTCGGAACTGTCTTGAAACAAGCCAATCTTACAACGATCCGAAACAATTTTTGACAACGTCTCGTACCACTCGAACGTAGAGTTAGTTGGAACTATACGGTACGCTTGCGTCATTTCGGCAAGACATTCCTCGATGCCAACAAAGGCGTGCTTTATGTTTTGTTTGATCAGCTCTATATCGTCGTATTTTAGAGGTCTGAAATGCGCCAGCCCATTTCGCACCATGCCTATTTCGTCAAGTTTCGTTCTAATTATTTCCTTTCTGCCTCGGAAAAAAGGCTTGAATAGTTCCCAGTAGGCATCTGAAAATATTATTCGCGTTAGCTCCCCGCTGTTTAGATACATGAGCGGCGAACTGATTTCGTAGCCCAGATATCCAAAACCCTTGGCTTGAGCTTCGCGCTTCGCGGCTGCAGCCGCGATTGTCGATTGCTCGTCATCAGCGACTTGCAAGGCCGTTTCGGTCCACTTTTCCTTGAACTCGTTTTTCAGCACAACATAAACGAAAACACGCAAGGCATTTTCCATTCGGAATAAGATGTTTAGCGCTTCATAATAGTGCAGATGAAGCCAGCGCTTAGGAATTGAAACGCTGCCATCGGCTTTCACAGTTGCCGGTTTCCAATCCATAGGTGTTGCTCCGAAGGTCCGCGCCCTTTCGCCGTAAAATGTCACGGTTGAATGCGAATCGCCGAACAATTATAGCGCGTACCTCAAGGAGACGGCAGCAGCAAGCGTTGGGTGGGCCAAGGCGCGCAGCGCCGTGCCCACATCTTCATCTCACTTCGCAGGCTCATCCCCTTGGACTTCGCTCAGCTCACAGTACATTGGGCGATCCAATCCGCCTCGCGAGCGCGTACCCATTCCCATTTGGTAATATTGTCGATTGCCGGCGCATCCCCCATACACCGGCGCTGCCGCCATTCATTCCGAATGGCGGAGAAAACGCAGGGGGAGCCATCATGAAACTGACATATGCCGTTCTGATTGCGGCCGGTTGTGCGTTTGCGGCGGGAAGCGCCGGCGCCGCCACGCCCGACGACGTCAAATGGATCAATCAGTGCGTCCAGGACAACAAGGGCGGCGCGGCCGCCGAGGTCGTGCTGAAATATTGCACCTGCATGAACAACAAGATGAGCGACAACGAAACGCAGTCGATCACGCAGTGGGAAAAGACTCACGTCGCCGAGCGCAAGGCGTGCGACGCCGAAGCCGGCTGGAAATAGGCCGCGGCCGTTGACCGCGTGAAAGCGTAGCCTGGGTTGAGCGAAGCGAAACCCGGGGCATCCTCGCGGTAGGCTCCCGGATTTCGCTTTCGCTCAATCCGGGCTACCTTTTCGCTGCGGACGGATTTGAGCATTCCGGCCGGAACGCAAGCCGGCGGAGAAAAGCGGCCATGGCGAGTAACGGAATTCGGGTCCGCGCGGTGCGCAGCCTCGTCACGACCTTCGCCTCGGCCGCCATCGTCATCACCGCCGCCGCCCTCACCCCCGCCGGCGCGCAGACACCCGACAAGGCCAAGCACATGATCGATGGCGTGCGCGATGCGCGCTATTGCGAGCTCATCCCGGTCGTGCGCCGCGGCGTTCATCTCGTCGCCACCGTCTACAACACGCTCGGGCTGAATGATTGCCCGCCGGAGATCTGGGACAAGATCACCGAGGCGGCGATGAAGAAGCGCTTCGGCGCGCTCAAGGTGGTGCTCAACGGCCCGCGCCATTTCGTCATGGATGCGATCGCGGCCGCGAGCGACACCGCCGCCGGCAAAACCGTCGACGCCGAGGGCCTGGCGCTGACCGCGCGGGCGACCATCAAGGTCGATCTCTCGGGGCTGCGCGCGAAGCCCTATCGCGAGCGCACGATCGAGCGCGAGACCCGCTATGTGTTTCGGGCCGGGAAGCCGGTCTTCCTGCTGGTGCGGCCGGACGGCGTGCGTTATTCCATGCAGTCCTATGCGCAGATGATCGACAAGTCGCTGACCTATGACGACCTGCCGGCGCTGGCGAGCCGGCTCAAGCTGCCCGCCGGCTGGCGCTACGAGACCATGACGCCGGACACCGACCTGCTGCTCGGCGCCCAGGGCAAGGCGACCGTCGTGCAAGACGATCTCGACGACACCTACCAGAAGCTCGATTGAGCGAACTTAAGGGTGGGCTGGGGCGCCGACGGCCCGAAGCAGCCGACCCGTGACAGTCGCTGCGCCGCGCCCCCGTCTCGACTGTTTAGCGGACTTATCCGCGTGGGCTTCGCTGCGCTTAAGCCCACCCTACGAACTAATTAGACCCTTGTGCCGGACGCGCGCGTCTTTATGCTGAGCGCCTAACAACAACACATCGATGGCTGGGACAAACCCGGCCTCCTGAAATGGACGTCGCAGCAAATTTCCGCCGGGCTTGTGGTGTGGGGGGACGGAAATGCCAGCATGGGCAAAACGTGCGGCCTTCGTGGCCGCCGAGCTGTTTGCAATATTCGCTTTGATCTCATCGGCCGGCGCGGTCGCGCCGCCCGCAAGGTTGCACGGGCTTCCCGCGGCCGAATTGTTCTTCAAGGCGAGGGTAGTCTGTGAGACCAGGCAGGAAGGCAGGAATGTCCGAACGTTTTTTTGCAACGATGGGCAAACCTGCGTCAACGCGGCCGGCACATGGAAATGCCGGTCGCCGGCGCCCGCCGGAATGAGCTGCGCCACCTGCCTCGCCAATCAGAAGCGCGATTCGGACTCCTGCACCAGGTCCGGCGATTTGATGCAGCAGAGCGCCTGCGTCAATCGCGTCAACGCGGAATATCTCAAATGCATCCCCGGTGCCACTAGGCTGATCCTGCCGCACGGCTTTCTCGCCGCGGAAGGATCAGCGCGAAGCAATCGTAGCCCGGATTGAGTGAAACTAAATCCGGGGCAAGCGTTGCGGCCGATTCCCGGATTTCGCTGTCGCTCAATCCGGGCTACGCCGAGTCAGGCCGGTACGGCTTCCGCTTAGAAGAAGCGATCGAACACCGTCGTCGCCAGCCACACGCCGAGAGCGATCGGCACGAAAAAGCCGAAGATGCCGAAGCCGCTCAGTTTTTCCGATTGCGGAAAGCGAAAGCCGTTGCGGATGATCGGATACGCGCCATAGCCGAACGCAAAGACAATCAGAACAAAAAGGATGGCCGCCATCGGCTGCTCCGCTGCCCGAGCGTTAAGACCGCAAAGCGAATGTGCGCGCGACGAATGTAGCCCGGATTGCCGGAGGCAAAATGCACACCGCCCCCTGGATTGCTTTGTCGCGGAGCTTGTCGTCGGGCCGGACCCGTTGGCTCCTCGCCTGACGACCCAATCGTCCATCCGCCGCCGCCTGTGCTAGAAGCCCCTACCCTCGGAGTCCCCTTTCATGCCTGATGCCCTCGAACTTCTGAAAACCCGGCGCTCGTTCAAGGCGGCCGAACTCGCCGGGCCCGGCCCGTCGCTGGCCGAGATCGACACCTTGCTCACCGTCGCTTCGCGCGTGCCGGATCACGGCAAGCTGGCGCCGTGGCGCTTCATCGTGTTTGAGGGCGAGGCGAGGCGCGCCGCGGGCGGAGCGATCGCCGCAGCCTTCCGCGCCAAATATCCGGACGCCAAGCCCGAGCACATCGCGGCCGAGCACGAGCGGCTGACGCGCGCGCCGCTCGTGATCGCCATTGTCAGCCGCGCGGCGCCGCATGTGAAGATTCCCGAATGGGAGCAGGTATTGTCGGCCGGCGCCGCCGCCATGAACCTCGTCACCGCCGCGCACGCGCTCGGCTACGGCGCCAACTGGATCACGGAATGGTACGCTTATGATCGCGCCGTGCTCGATGCGCTTGGGCTTTTGCCGCACGAGCGCATCGCGGGCTTCATCCACATCGGCCGCCCGCCCGGCCGGCCGGAAGATCGCCCGCGCCCGCCGCTTGTGGAGATCGCGACGCGGTTTCCGTCCAAAGGCGCGTAGTCTGTTCCGCTGCAGCTCTGAGAGTTCAACCGCCAAACAGTCACGCCAAAAAGGCTCGCCATGTCCGAGCAACTGCAATTCGATCCCGCCACCATGGACCCGCGCGCGGTCTATCGCCTGCTTATCGGCTCGGTGGTGCCGCGGCCGATCGGCTGGGCCTCGACCGTGAGCGCCGACGGCGTCTCGAACCTCGCGCCGTTTTCGTTTTTCACCGTGGTGTGCGTCGCCCCGCCGATGATCTCGCTCACCATCATGCGCAAGCCCGACGGCAGCGAGAAGCACACGCTCAAGAACGCGCGCGCGGCCGGCGAATTCTGCTTCAACGTGGTGACGCGGCCGGTGTGGAAGGAGATGGTCGACTCGGCCAACGGCTTTCCCGACGACGATTCCGAATTCACCGAGACCGGCTTGACGCCGATCCCGGGCGTGCGGGTGAAAGCGCCGCGCGTGAAGGAGGCGCCGATCCATTTCGAGTGCAAGCTCGAACGCGTGCTTGAGCTCGGGCCCAAGCGCCAGGCGCTCTTGATCGGCGAGGTGGTTTACATCCACGTCGATCCCGCGGTGATGACGGGCGGCTATATCGACATGCGCAAGCTCGACCCGGTCGGCCGTCTCAACGGCTTCTTCTACGCGACGCTCGGCGAAATCCTCGAGCGCCAGTTCAACGACGGCGGCGCGCGCTAGTGGATGCCCGTAGGATGGGTTGAGCCCTACGCACGACGCGGAGAAAAACGACTAGCGCCGCGCCGGACTAACGTTGACCGGTTTCGGCGCGCCGTGCTCGTGATGGCCGTGGTCGTGGCCGTGATGATGCGCCGCGGCCGAAGGCGCCGCAGCAGCGTGATGCAGCTCGACCGGCTGGCCGTGGGGCGTGTTGAGATAGGCCTTGCGCCAGGTTTCGTGGCGCTCGCTGATCTCCGCAGTCGACGCCGCGCCCTTAAGCCCGACCATGGTCTCGAGCGCGGCCAGCCATTGCCGATAGTAGGCGGCATTGGCTGCTTCGCCCGGCTGCTGCGGATGCGCCTTTATCTCGGCGCTGAACACGTCCACCCATTCGTTCCAGGTGAAGAGTCCCTGGCGGCTTAAGTGGACGGCGCAGGCGAAGGCTTGCGCCATCCACGGCTCCGCGAAGGCCGGACCACCGAGTTCGCGGAGCGCGTCCGGCGCGGTAGAATTGAATGGGACTGATGGAGCCTCGCTCATGGCTCACGCCGCCGGTTCGATATAGGGCTCCCACAAATCGATATACACTGCATCGCGCGGTGCGGCGTCGTCGCCCCATAATTCGCGCGCCTCGAAACGCACGCTGTAGACATGATGCGGCTGGTCGCCGAGCCCGTGCGCGCGGGTGTCGGCGAAGGCGAAGCCGCCGTGATTGTGCTGCACCACGCCATGCTTGCCGCGGATATAGCGTGGCAGCCGCGTGTGGGTCGGCGGGTTGATGTTGCGGGCGACGACCTTGTCGCCGGCCTTGAAGCGCGGCGCCGTCGTCACCTGGGCGCGCGCGGAGGCCCCGGTCTTGATCGCGATCTCGACCATCTCCTTCGGCAAGGCGGGCATCACTTGC
Organism: uncultured Alphaproteobacteria bacterium; assembly: GCA_963720115.1. Classification (GTDB taxonomy): domain Bacteria; phylum Pseudomonadota; class Alphaproteobacteria; order Rhizobiales; family Xanthobacteraceae; genus BOG-931. The sequence goes on along the minus strand of CAVREN010000036.1, from coordinate 118,218 downwards.
CTCCCTTGTTGGCGAGCTCGGCCATGCGCCGCTCAAGCTCCGCATGGGTCACGACCCCCTTCTTGTCGAGGAGGTCTTCAGCCGCATGGAGCCAGTGCACGTAATACGGCGTCATCAGGTATTCCGCCGGCGCCATCCGCTCGATCGCATGGCGGATTTCGTCGACGTGGTACTGTCCGGCCGCGATGGTGAGGTTGAGCAGCGCGAAAATGCGCCGCTCCCAGTCCGCGTGGAATACCGGCTCGTTCTCTTCACGTTCGATCGGCCCGAAGCCCTGCATGCCGCCCAGATCATGGATCCCGTTCATGGCTGTCCTCCGGCCGCTCTCAAGCTTTGACCTTGGGAACATCGGTGCCGATCATGGCATCGCGCGTGACGAGACCGGCGAGCTTTTCTTCGCTCCAGCCGTCGGTACCGGCCGGCCGCATCGGCAGCACCATGTAACGGATCTCGGCGTTGCTGTCCCAAACGCGGACTTCAACGTCCGGCGCCACGTCGATGCCGAACTCGGCGAGCACCTTGCGCGGCTCGATGACGACGCGGGCGCGATACGGCGCCGCCTTCTACCAGTTCGGCGGCAAACCCATCGTCGGCCACGGATAACAGGAGCACAGCGTGCAGACGACGACATTGTGCACCGTTGGCGTATTCTCCAGCACGACCATGTCTTCGCCCTGGAGGCCGGTGAAGCCCAGCTCGGCGATGGCCTTGCTGCCGTCGTCGAGCAGACGCTTTTTGTAGGCCGGATCGGCCCAGGCGTGCGCCACCACTTTGGCGCCGTTGCGCGGACCGATGCGTTTTTCGAATAGTTCGATAATCTCGTCGACGGCGCCAGGATCGACCAGACCCTTTTCGACGAGGAGAGATTCCAGCGCCTTGATGCGCAACGTGGGCTCTGAAGGCGGTTCGGTGTGGGAGTGCTCATCCATCGCAGGCGATCCTTTGCTTCGAGAGGCTCAGGGACCGAAGGCTCAACAGCAGAAAGGCCTGCGCATCATAGTCGACCGCGGCCTGCTCTTTCAAATAGTGTCATCGCAGGGTGGATCAATTCTTCGAATTTTCGTATCGGCATTCTCGCTGAGGTGTCGAAATCGCCATGCCGCTTATTTCTGAGGCATCAAGCCGGTCTTGCTGCCTTGCCATGAGGCGCAGCCAACCGCCGGACCACAATCCGCGCACCATCCGGGAACCAGCATGATCACGCTCTACTCCTACCCCACCCTGTTCGGCGTCGCCGACAATAACGGCTACGGGCTGAAGGTCTTTGCCTTCTTGCGGCTTGTTTCAGCGATGCATGATCAATTCGGAAAACCGGCTTCCACGTTTCCGGATCATGCGGCCGGCCTGCCGTTCGTACACGAGCATATCTTCGATGCGTCGAAGGCGCCGCGCGGGCAGCTTCCCTACATGGTCGACGACGGCGAGACGATCGGCGACAGCGAAACCATCATCGCCCACCTCATCGGCAAATACGCGCTCACCATCGATGCGGCGCTCGGCGCCCGCGAACGCGACTTCAGCCTGCTCGTCACCCGCATGCTCGACGACCTCTATTGGGTGATGTCGTATTCGCGCTGGAAGGATGAGAACTACTGGCCGTTGTTCCGCGACGCGCTGATGCGGGAGCATCCGAGCCTCACGCAGGAAGGCCTGCTCAAAGCGCGCGCGTTCAATTTTCAGCGCTATCACTTCCAGGGCATCGGCCGCTATGCGCCCGACGCCGCGTATGCGCGCGGCCTCGCCGATCTCAAAGTGCTGGCCGACCTCATTCCCGCCGACGGCTACGTGCATGGTCCGGCGCCGACCAGTGTCGATGCCGGCATCTATGGCTTCATCGCCAATATTTTCTTTTATGATATCGACACGCCGCTCAAGCAGTTCGTCGTGTCACAGCCGAACCTGGTGCGCCATTGCATCGCTATCCATAAAGCGGTGGCGCGGAGGCAAACGTATCCCGGATGAGCGGGAGCGATATCCGGGGGCGCAAACCTTCCGGCACACCGTCCCGCATGTCGCTACGCTCATGCGGGCTACCTGTCACTCCGCGCAAATCGCGATCATGCAAGATGCAGGCTTTGTCAGAACGACACCCCGATGCGCCGGCCCTTCTGCCAGACGATGCGGCAGGATTTCTTGACGCCGCCATGATTGAGGATGAACCGCGCCGGAATGGCTTCGGTGCCGTGCACTTCGATGCACGCGCCGCCGGCGCTGATGTCGACCACGTTGCAGCCGATCACCGGCTTTTTCAGATCGACAAATATCGATCCGGCCCTGGCGGGCCCGTTCGGCCGAACGCGATGGTACCTTCTTTGCTCTCGCATTGCAGTCGATCGCGATAAGCGGTGCCGTTCGAAACGATCGCAGCGAAGCCCGGCGAACTCCGCCGTCCGCTGCGGCGATTTGCCGATCCACGCGCCATCGCCCGCTATTTGGATAACCGATCAGAGTGAAGAACCCATAAACGACACCGCATCGTGGTGCGCCGCGCCGCATCCGGCACTTCAGCGCGGCCTGATGGTGCGTTCTTTACGGTCTGTTTGCCACCGCGGGCCCGCGTCGGGACCCGCCACGCTGCGGCGCCGCGGCCGTATCGTTTGGGCCTGCGTCCGGCTATAGTCGCACGCCAAGATTTCGAGGAATCGATCATGAACGACGGCCCTTCTTTTTCGCTTGCGGAACTCGACCGGCGGATCGCGATCGCGCGCGACAATATCCGGCAATTGATCGAGCAAGCGGCCGCGTTCTCGGGCGCCGAGGACGAAGACCGCAACGCCGATCGCATCGCACAGCAGACCGAAGAGCTGGAAAAGCTGATCAAGCAGCGCGACGCGTTGCAGAAGAAATAGCCGCCCGGATCCGGGTAGAGCGGGCCCCGGCGCGACGGCCGCGATCGAGCTATCGGACGCCCGCCAGCGTCGGCAAGACGCCGCGAAATTCCCCGACCAGACGCGCGTCGAGTCGCGCGCCCATATCCAGCAGCACCTGATAGGCGGCGTCGCCGCTCGACGCGGATTTGTAGCAGCGCCCTTCGATCAGGGCGGCGAAGATATCGACGATCGTGAGAAGGCGGACAAAATCGGATATCGCGCGCCCCGCGAGCCCGTGCGGATAGCCGGTTCCATCGAGAAACTCGTGGTGATGCAGCACGGCATCCATGATTTCGGCAGGAATCCCGGAGACATTCCGCAGCGCCTGCCATCCGAACATCGGGTGTTGTTTGATCACGTCCATTTCGTCGGCATCGAGCGCGCCCGGTTTCTCCAAGATCGAGGCGGGAATTTTGGCTTTGCCGATATCGTGCATGATGCCGGCGAACGAAAGCCGCATCGTGTCGGTGCGCGAGAACCCAAGTTGCAGCCCGAATCCGGCGGCCAAACCGGTCACCAGCAAAGAGTGCCGGTAGGTGTGACTGCGATGCCTGCGCACCGTTTCGATCCAGGACGCCAGGCCTTGCTCCTCTACCTGGTCGGTGATGGCCTCGGCCGCCCCATTCATCGCGGTCTGGTCGAACGGCGCCCCAAGCCACGCCAAAGCAAATGCCGCTTGCACCGATTCGAGCGCGGCGACAATCCCGGGCGACGCCTCGTCGCAAAATTTCGGCTTGCCGCGAACGCACTGGAAGTCGCCATAGAGTTTGGTCAAAAGCGCCGAGGTATCGACCGGCGGCTGCACAAAGTCCGTTGCGCCGACGGCACGCGCGCGCACCCGATCGAGCCGAGAACCCTGATCGGTGATGAAAATGACCTTCGCGTCTGTCGGCTTCTGCGTCAGCCAGTGCCTGATGCCGCGCACGCGCTCGAGATCGTCGAGATTAACGGCGACGATCGTGTAGCGGCCGGGCGGCTGCGCCGCGCCGAGCTCATCGGGCGACAGGCATTGGATGTCGAACAGACCCTTGAGTTGCCGGTGCACGCGCCGCGCATTTTCGGGCGAGTCGCATATTGCAGCAAGTTGGTTCATTTCCACTCACTCCAACCACTCACGCCAATTCACTCACGCCAATCGCAATCTTTGCGCCGCGGCCGTGCGGCTTTGCACCGCAGCGGCCGCCGGCCGAGGTTTTCACGCTCCTTGCGCTTTATGTCAGCGAGAGACGCCTGACGAACTTGGCGCCGACGATCGGATCGTTGCGCCAGACCACTTTGTAGGTCCCGTCCTTGAAACAATCTTCGCTGGAAAATTGCAGAACGAATTCGTCCGGAATTTTGAGGCCGTTGGCGTTGACCCGCACGCCGCCTTCCGAGAAGTCGGTGACAAGGCAGAAGCGCGGCGGACCACCGTCGGCCGGGATCATGCTCGCCAATCGCCCAAGGCGATGACGCTGCGTCTGACGTCTTTCGTCGTGTGTTGGCAACGACATGGTAGGTCTCCGCTTGCCCCCATGGGCTGTGCCGATACCGCGGACGCGCCCATGTACCTCGACAGCACCTCTACGTGTACCTCTGGTTGCTCATGATCATAATCTACTTCAAATTGCAGCCACCCTAAGTTGCAAGTTCAACCTCGCGCCAGATTTGACTAAAATTGTCTGCAATTAACCCGCGCAGGAACAGCGATAGCGTCGAACGGCGTCCGGGCAAGCACGCGGTGCTCTCGACCGAAATGTTGTTGTTGAGGGGGCGTTGTTCGCAGAAGGAGAAAGTCAGCATGCGCTTCTACACGTCACCCGATGCGGCGGCGGCAAAATTGCCGTTCAGTCAGGCGGTGCAGGTCGGCGACGTCCTCTACCTGTCCGGCGCGCTGGGCCACAAGCCGGGCACGCGCGAGGTGGTTGCCGGCGGCATCGAGGCCGAGACCCGGCAGACCATGGAGAATATCGGCGCGGTGCTCAAGGCCAACGGCTTGACCTTCGACGACGTGTTCAAATGCACGGTGATGCTCGCCGACATGGCCAAGTGGGAAGACTTCAACAAAGTCTATCTCACCTACTTCAAGCCCGGCCGCCTGCCGGCCCGCTCCGCCTTCGGCGCCAGCGCATTGGCGCTCGGCGCGCAGGTCGAGCTCGAATGCTGGGCCTATACGGGGAAGAAGTAAGATCGCGCCGCTACTGATCTTGCCGGATAGATTGTCATGATGCTCCGCCTCGCCTTGCCGCTCGTGCTCACATGCCTGCTGGCACCGACATTCGTCGCGCCGGCAGCCGCCGCCGAGCCGTCATTCGATTGCCGCACCGCGAAGACCGCGCGCGAGCTCGCCACCTGCAACGACGCCAAGCTCGCCGCCGCCGACCGCGAGCTCGCCGCCGCGTGGCGCGAAGCGATCGCGCGCCTCGATCCTGCGACCGCCAAGGCGCTGCGCGAGGATCAGCGGAAATTTCTCTCCGACATCGACGGCGGCTTCGACGGCGAGCTGTGGGGCAAGCACGAGACGCCGGAGGGCAAAGAGCTGCGCGCGCAGGTGGCGCAGCTGCGCCGCGGCGGCGACTATGACGCCTTGGCGGGTCTCGAGGCGCAGTTGCGTGAGCGCATCGCTTTCCTGCGCAATCTGACGCCCGCTGCCTCCTTCTCCGGACTGTGGAAGAATCACGATTCGGAGTTTTTGGTCGTGGCCGGCGACAACGGCCGCTACCGCGCGACCTACGGCAACAACAGTTTCGGCTGGGCGAAATATCGTTGCCACTTCACCGCCGAATTCGGCGCATCGGCCGCGGCCGGCAAGGGGCAGTCCGCGCCGGCCGCGCACAATACCGACGTCGACGAAAATACTGCGAGCACGCTGTTCATGACCCGCAACGGCGCGATGCTCACCCTCTCCGAGGAATTCCCGGACAATCCCAGCGACGCGCCGCTGCCGCGCATCTGCCCACGCGGCGGCGATTTTGCCGATCCATTCTTTCACACCGGTCTGCGCGCTGCCGACGCTCGCTGCCTCAAGCCGGATGACTGAAGCGCGGCAACCAGTCGTCCGATCGGCATGACGCGCACCGCTCGGATCGCCGCCGCGTTTGCGATTTCACTCGTTGCGGCTGGACTTGTGCAGCAGGCGAGCATGGCAGCGGCGCATATGCGCGAGCCGCTCGAAGCGCTGCTGCCGCTCGCACTGCTGGTCCTTCTGCCGACAGCGATATTGGCGCTGATCGCGTCGCGGCGGCCGGCCGCGATCAACCTTGCCTCCGGAGCCCTGCTCACGCTATTCGCGGCGATCGGCGCCGGCGCCTATCTCCTCGGGCGTGCCACTCAGACACCCGGCGTCGGCGGCAACATTCTGTATTTGATCGCAAGCCTCGTCGATCTTTATTTCATCTTGCCGGGCATGATCGCCGTCGCCGTGCTTTGGTTTGTGCTGCGCAATGTGCGCCGCTCCGGTTCGGAGGATGGGTCGAGCGAAGCGAAACCCATCATTCCTGCCGGGACTCGTGCCAAGTCGGATCGACCGTGAATAATTCCTGCGCGTGGCTGACGCCGCGCAAGGCATAGCGCCCGACCGACACCAGCCGCTCTTTCGCCCTGCCGGCCGCCGCCGCAAACGTCGGCGAGAGGAGAATGGGCTGCTCGAGTGAGCGGCAGAGCGCGGCGATCCGGCTAACTTCGTTCACCGCCGGTCCGATCACCGTGAAGTCAAGACGTTCCTTGCTGCCGATGTTGCCGTAAAACACCGCGCCCAAATGCAGCGCGAGATACATGTCGGTGGTCGGCAGGCCGTCGGCGCCGCGCCGGCGGTTCAGCTCAGCAAGGCTCGTGCGCGCTTGCGCGGCTGCGGCGAGCGCTGAGCCGCAGGCTTGTTCGCGATCCTCGGCGGTGAAAATCGCGAGCGTGCCGTCGCCGATCAGCTTGAGCACATCGCCGCCATGGGCGTGGATCGCCGAGATGATCGCGTCGGCATAATCGTTGAGCAGCGGGATCACGTGTTCCGGCGGCGAAGTGTCGGTAATGCGGGTGTAGCCGCGCAAGTCGCTGAACCAGAGCACCAACTCGATCCGATCAGCCACGCCTCGCATGATGCCGCCGGCGAGCACCCGCCGGCCGGGATCGCGCCCGAGATACGTCTCCACCAGCGTGCGCGCGATGCGCGTGAGCGAAGCCGACTTCACCGCCAAAGCCAACAGCGGCACAAGCCTTTCGAGGTCGGCAACGTCGCCGTCGCCGAACCCGTCCGCACGATCCGTCGCCCAGGACGAGTAGACGCAGTCCATCTCGCCGATGATGCCCTGCGCCTTGAAACGGTGAACCATCGCGACAAATTCGGTGGCGTCGGCAGCAAGGTCGGCGATGGAGGGAAATTCCGCCCGGCTTTCGGCACTGATCCGGCGCCGCAGCAGCGGCTCGCCGGATTCCACCAGGCGATAGAACGGGCTTCTCAGCCAGCGCTCTTGTGCCTCGCCTTCGCGCGAGGAGCCGTATTCGCGCAGCGTGGTCTTGCCGTCCGCTTGCCAGCCGAAGAAATGCCCCTCGTAGAGCGGATGCAACGTGTCGATCAGCACCGCGGCGCGCATCAGCGGCAAACCGAACGCCACGGCGCGCGTGCAGAACCCGCTGACCAGCTCCGGCTCCTCTTCGCCCGCCAGCCCCTCGTCGGCGATCCAGGCCACAAGCTCTGCGAATTGCGCGTCGTTCATTCCAATCACTCAGCGAAGCAATGCGATGAAGCGACCTCGGGCCGAGCGCATGACCGGCGATTTCAGGTGGCGTCCACCAAAGCGCAAAGCGGTGAGCGATCCGCTCGCTCGAAGGTTAGAGCGTGTCGTTTTGAAAGCTAACACCAGGGGCCCGCCGCCCTTATGCAGCATTTTTGGCTCCGTCATCACAACACTTATCGGGGCGCACTTGACAGAACAAAACAAGAACATACAATCAAAGCAACGTCAAGTTGTGACGTCTTTATGGGGGTAAGTATGACAAGCGAAGGCGAGGCCGCCGGGAATGGGCAGGAGCACAATCAGTCACGCGTCCAGGAATTGATCCGAGCCTGGACTGACACGCGACTTGCCTATCACGCCACGACTGATTCCGAACAAAAGCGCCTGTTGGCCGAGCGCAGCGAACTGCTCGCCAGCGAGATTCCGGCAGAGCCCGGCTTTCAAGCGTTCATGGAGATATTTGAGCAAAGCCTCGCACCTCGGTCGAAACCGCCTTATCCGTATCACTTCCACACGCCCGACGATTTGAAGGGTTTGAGTGACGGCGCGCTGACGCGCGCTTACGCTGAAAGCGTCAGGGCCCAAGAAGCCACGGAACATGTTGGGAGGATAAAACGGCTCGTCGATCATAGGAGCAGAATTTCGCCGCATGTGAATTCGAAATTCAGTTCACCTGAGCGTTTTCGCTTGAGACCTTGAAGAGGCAGGACGGAGCCAGCGTTGCCATGAGCGGATCCGAGAACACAGCCGGCGATCTGACCGGCGTTTGGAACGGCATGTACCGGCAGACCCTCGTGGGCTCCGTGCCGTTCACCGCCACGCTCATTCAATCGGGCGATCACATCGGCGGCTCGACGCACGAGCCGTGCATCAGATCTGATTGCCCGCGCAAGACGCACTTGGCCATCTTGTCGGGTCACCGCAGCGGCCAGTCCGTCTCATTCGTGAAATCCTACGATCCGCCCGGCTTCGGCTTTGATTCTGTAAACTACGCGGGCGAATTGAACACGGACGCGACCGAGATCGCCGGGATATGGTCGATCGGCAATGTCTTCTTCGGCGCGTTTGTAATGACTCGCGCCTACCGCTGCGCCGAAATCAAAACCGACGCGGAACTGACGACGGTGGAGTGAGCGTTTCGCCGGCGCCAGGCATCGCGTCCGGCGGCGGGGCAGCATGGTCGAACACGCAGGAAACCGCCGTCTTCTTTCTCGAGCGATGGGTTTCGCGTTCGCTCAGCCCATGCTGCGCACTTTCTCTCCCGACGGGTTTCGCATTCGCTCAACCCGTCCTACCCGCCTGGTGCGGATACATCGCCCATTGGAGGAGCAAACCATGCGTTGTCGGATCGCCATCGTCGCCGCTCTGCTCTTGATCGTTCTCGCGCCGGCCGGTCGCCTCGGCGCAGAGGAAAATGCGCTCCCGGCCCAGCCAGCGGCGCCGCTGTTGTCGACCGGCACCACGATCCTCGGCGAAACGCTGCACTATCCGACCAACGGTCCGGCGCATGTGACTGCCTCGATTGTCACGCTGCCGCCGGGCGCGCGCACCGTTCTGCACAAGCACGGCGTTCCGATGTTCGCCTATGTCCTCGAAGGCGAGATCACCGTCGATTACGGCGACCGCGGCAAGCGCACCTTTCACCAGGGCGACGCTCTGATGGAGGCGATGGACGCCGCCCATTTCGGCGCCGACGCCGGCCCGCAGCCGGTGCGCATTCTCACGGTCTTCATGGGCGCTGACGGCGCGCCGCCGAACGTCATTCCGGTGCAGCCGTAAGCGCGCGGTGCAGCACTGCGCCGGAGCAAGCCGTGACAGGCAAAACCGGCTACGTCACACGTATTTCCCGTCACGCTCCAAGAGCTCGATTGAGATGCCTTGCGGACCACGCAAGAAGCAGATGCGCAGGCCGGGCCGGATGGTGCGCGGCTCCATGGTGAATTCCACGCCCTTGGCTTTGAGGTCCGCCGCCACCGCGTCGATGCCGCTCACCGTCAGCCCGAAATGATCGAGCCCCTGGTAGGGCGTCACCGGCGGCGGATTGACGTTGTCGCCGGGCGCGACCGGCATGATGAAGACATCGGCGCCGCCGAGTTTCAGATCGATGCGCGGCTTGCCCTCCACGGTCGAGCGGATCACCTCCGCGCCAAGTATGCGCTCGAACCAGGCGGCGGTCGCCTCCGGATCGGGGCTGCGCAAATGAATATGATCCCATCGGTAATTCGGCGCGGCGTTCGGCATCGATGGCGTTTCCCCTTGTTAGAGCATGATCCGGAAAAGTGGAAACCGGTTCTCCGAAAAGATCATGCTCCACCAAAATGTTAGAGTGTCAATCGCTTCAATCTGAAGCGATTGCGCTCCAGGTGCGTGGCCAGAGACTCAAAGCACGACGGGCAAGTTCACGCTGGCAACATGCCGGCAGATGCATCATGCCGCAGATTGCACTTCATTTGCGCACAAGCCTGCCAGACAGCGTACGGCGATCAAGCATGACATAAGAAGCCCCGCCCGGAGAGTCCGCGCACTGTCCGCCAGTGGCGAGTCCGTCAGCGGCGTGTCGGCCAGTGGACTACTTGCCCGCCGCCTTGCGCAGCGCCGCGTTGATCCGCTCCTGCCAGCCGGGCCCATCCTCTTGGAAGAAGTCGAGCACGTCACGGTCAATGCGCAGCGACACCATCTCCTTGACGCCGGGCATCGCCTGCGGTTTGGGCGGCAACTCGGGCGGGGGCTTGGTCGTTGCCGCCTTGAACGCCTTCTCGGCTGCGGTGCGGGAATCTATCGGTCGTCGGGACATGGCACATTTATAGCAGAGATTGCTGCGAAGGGCATCGAATCGGTTATGAATGCGACTATGGGAAAGTCAACGCGCCAGCCAATCTTGGCGGCCGGCGGCATTGTGGTTCGCCATGGCGGAAAGCCGCTGGTCGCTATTGTCCAGCGCCGCCGCGACAACGCTTGGGTTCTCCCCAAGGGCAAGCTCAAGGCAAACGAGAAGCCGATCGCCGCCGCCAGACGTGAGGCCATGGAGGAAACCGGCGCCGACGTGCGCGTGCACGAATTTCTCGGCGTGATCTCCTATATCGGCGGCAGCGGGCCGAAGATTGCGCATTTCTGGCGCATGCAGGCGGTCGGCACCTCGATAAGCGAGCCCTTGGACGACATCAAGGCCGTCGAGTGGCTGCCTTTGTCCACAGCGATCGAACGCTTGAGCCTGGCGCACGAGCAGTCGTTCCTGCGCAATGTCGGAAAGAAAGCCATCAAGCGCACGCAGAAGAAGCCGCGGCGCAAACCGGTGGCGGAGGCAATCATACACGCGGCCGACATCCCACCGATGCCGGACGATCTGCCCGCGGACGTGGGCGCAGCGCTGCCGATGGCTCGGGAACCGGCCATGTTCGCCAATGGAAAGCACGTCAAGTCTCAGCCGCGCTGGGAAATGATCGCGCGATTGACCAAACACTGGCAAACGGCCGTGGGACGCACGCGCCGGGCAGGCTAAGCCTCAAGCGCCTTGTCATTTTGCCTATCGGCGCCCCTCAGGGCCGTTTGCTGCACCTAAACTCGCCGAGTGTAAGCGTGCGCCACGCGAGCTTGCCTCATGTGAGTTTGTCACATGCCGCGTGTATCATGACTGCGGCTTTATGTCGGCGAGGGTGCATGCCGGAGAAGCGCTATCGCTTCGTTCCGCCGGGCGGCGGACCGAACTACGACTGGACCCGCGATCACACCTTCGTCAAGGTGGCCGCCGCCGATACCGGCGGCGCCTTTGCGCTGATGGAAGACAATCTCAAGCGCGAATTTGCGCTCGGCCTGCATCTGCATCGCCAGCACGCCGAGACGTTTTACATCCTCGACGGTGTCGTGAATTTCCATATCGACGGCGAATGGATGGCGGCCGAGCCGGGCGCATGCGTGCATATTCCGCCAGGCGTGCCGCACGCACTCGATTTGCCGGCGGGCGGCACTGCGCGCTGCTTGATGATTTTTCAGCCGGCCGGCTTCGACCAGTTTCTCGCCGAACTCGCGGCCTTGAGCGAAGCGCAAATGGCCGACGAGACATTGATGCATGCGCTCAACGACAAATACGACATCATCAATCTCGGCGACGTGCCGCCGCGGCCGTAGCCGAAAGCGCTCGGCGCGATGGATTTCGCGCCACGCTCCAGCGCCCGCGGATCGACGAATGCACCGGCAAGCGTCGCGCGTGAGGCAGGAAACGGGTGGGATTCGTCGGTCGGCCGGAGCATCTGTCCTCCGCATAGAGGAGGATCACATGCACTTCCGCATCCGAGGTTTGCCGGCGGAACAATTCGCACCGCTATTTTCATTGTCCGACGAGGAACTTGCCGCGAACGGCGCGGTGCGGCGCATCGCCGATGACCGCAACCCGGGTTATCCCTGCCGCGTCAGCCTCACCGATTCAAATCCCGGCGACGAGCTCATTCTGGTCAACTATGAGCATCATGCTGTGGATTTGCCCTACCGGATGCGCTTCGCCATCTACGTGCGCCCGGGCGACAAGACCTTCGACGCGGTCGACAGGGTCCCCGGCCAGCTTCGCGCGCGCATGCTTGCGGTCCGCGCCTTCGATGGCGGCTCCATGATGATCGGTCACGCACTGGTCGATGGGAAGGAACTCGAACCCGCGATCGAGCGGTTGTTCGCGGACGCGCAAGCGGCCTATCTGCACATTCACTTCCGGCTGTTACGCCGCGCGCGTCGATCGCGCGTAGCCGTGCTTCACGCGGCGCGCCAGCGGATCAGCCGAAGCGCGGCCGTGACGATCAGAGTGAGGCCGGCCACGACCGCAGCGATATTCTCGAGCGAGCGCAGCAGAAATGCTGCGCCCAGCGCCCAGAGCGATTGCGGCTCCTGATCCCAGGACACCGGCGTCACGTCCCAGAAGAAGGTCCGTCGCAAGCCGAAGGCCAAGGCAAAAACGATCAGAGCGAGAACAAAGAGCTTGAGCGCGGCGCCGATCGACATTGGTACCACTCCTCCCGCATGAGCGGACGCATCAAATTCCTTAACGCGCGGCGAGACGTTCCACTTTGATCGATATCAAGCGGCAAGCAAAGCCGTTACACCCGGCCACGAGCGCGCCGACGCGAGGCCGGACTGTTCCAAAGCCACATCGGCTGCACTTTAACTATCACCTTGAAATAAAAGCAGAAAGCGCCTGCAAACTGGCGCTTTTCATTGAGAATTCGTTAAGGCGTCCTGGTCACGCTTTGCCGCGGGAATTCAAGAGGCTCGCATGCATCAGATTGTCTATACCAGCACCGCTTCGGAAGATTTTTCCACCACAGACCTGAGAAAGCTTTTGCTCGGCGCTCGCACGCGCAACAAGGCGCTCGGCGTCAGCGGCATGCTGGTTTTTCACGACGGCACCTTTCTGCAGGCGCTCGAAGGCGAACAGCGCGCGGTCAACGAGATCTTCGCCAGCATCGTGTCCGACCGGCGGCATCGCGACATCGACGTCCTGCATCGCGGACCGGGCTTCGATCAGCGTGTGTTCGGCGATTGGTCGATGGGCTTTGCCGATTTCACCGGCGCCGCCGATATTCTCAAAGGCTTCGTTCGTCTCAACGAAGAACTGCGCATCAGGGAACTCGATGGCTCGCAGGCGATGGAACTGCTCGCCACTTGCGGAGCCGAGGACGAGATCAAGACCGCCGGCGCCTGATTGAACGTCCGCCGCCAAACACTGGCGTGCCGGAAGCGCGGAACCTCGCGCGCGATCATCGGATCGGTTATAATGTCTTCGATTTCTCTCATCGCGCGCACACGACGGACGGACGCACATGGCTCACATCACATACAAGGTCGTCCGCCACGAAGATGGCTGGGCGTACACCGTGAACGGCGCCTTCTCCGAGAGCTTTCCCACGCATGCCGAGGCGCTCGAAGCGGCACGGCGTGCGGCCGCGGAGCAGCGGCAGCCCGGACAGACCGAAGGCATCGAGTACGAGGACGAGAGCGGCAAGTGGCACCGCGAACTCGCGCGCGGCGACGACCGGCCCGAGACCGACGTCGAGGACACCGTGTAAGACCGGCGAGAGAGTGATCTATCGCCAAAGTCCGCCGCGGAAATCTCCGTGGCGGACTTTTTGCCGTCGTGCCGGCGCCATGTTCACTTGATCGGGATCAGAGCGGGTACCAGTGGCAGCGGTAAGGGCCGACCACGAACTCGCGATAACATTTCACGAGGTGGCCGCGCCTCGTCCTGTACTCGGCATATTGCGCCTGCTGGAGCGGCGATGTGGCGGCGGCGGCTTCCTGCATGGCCGTTGCGCCGATCGGAACCGCGCCTGCGCTCGACGCACAAGCAAAGCTAAGACCAGCCGCCACGCTGAGAAGCAGCAGTGTGTTACGCATGGATACCTCCTCCGATAGCTCCCATCGGCAAACGACGGGTGCGCCGTTCCGGTTCCACACGTTGCGCTGACGCGAGTCTAATCCGGCGTGCGTTGCGCGGAAAACACATCAAGCCGCAGCGCCAGAGCGGTGCCGAGCCAGGCGGCGTGCGCGCCGTGATCGCGATAGTCATCGCCGGTTTCGGGATGGAGCAGGATGCTCAATCCGTCGCGGTTGAGCATGAGCCAAGGCAGAAAAGAAGCAAGTTCGCCCGCCGGAAACGCGATCTGATACATCGATTGCGTGTGCGGCCCGACCAGCTCGTCATGCCAGCGCCCGAGCTTGGCGCGCGGAAATTCCGCAGCCACCCGTGCGCGCAGCCGTTCGGCGCGATCGCGCGTCGCCCGCGGGTCGTAATAAACATGCGCGTGATATTCGGCGATCGCGGATGGATCGCTGGCGCCGGTTTTCTTGTTTTTGCTAACGCCAGTCATTTCGTTCTCGCTTACGCTTGCGCTCACCAGTCCAGAATGTCGCCGTCGTAGATCGTCCCGCCGAGCACCGGATCCATCTCCTGGATCATCTCGCTGGCGACGGACGGCTTGCCGGGGCCGATCGACATCGGCGCTTGTGGCGGCGGCGACACCAGGTCCCGGTAATTCTTCATCGCCAGTTCGTCGCCGACGAACACGCATTTGCAATAATCAGGATCGGCATAGAGATAGTAGCGGCGGCCGTTCTTGGTGCGGGTGACGAATGTGCGCGGCGGCAATTGCCGCAAGCGCTCGATCTGCACCGGCGTATCCGCCGCGCGCATGACAAAGCCCATGTCCTCGAGCTTCATGTCCTTGCCTTCCTGGTTGGCGTCGGCGCCACCGGAAAGGCCGAAGATCAGAAAAGCGACGATACGCGCGCGGCGGACCAGCATGCGATTCCTCATGGATGCGGGGCGCTGTTGCGCACGCGCCCAAAGTGACGCGACAACAAAATCGCCATGACCAGCACGCCCAGCATGGTGGCGAGCGACAGAGCCGGAGGCGGCGGCAGCGGTGGGAAGGTAAGGCGCAGCAGCACGCCGGCAATGATGAAGTTGAACCAGCCCCAGATCACATTGACCAGCGCCGAGGACTTGCCGACACCGCGCGGACGCGCAAATGGGGTCTGAAATTTGTTGCCGCAAATTCCCTGCACGAAATGCGGAACGCCGTTGGCCAAAAAAGCCCCGGCAACAAAGTGCGCGAGATAATCATACCAGAGCATGAACCCGATCCTTTTCGCCTCTCGTGAAATAGGGTCTAACTGGTTTCTTCAATCCGGCGCGGTATCAAAGCCCTCAATGCGGCGGATTTGCAAGCTTCTGCCGTCAGGCGAGCGATGTACCTCATGTCCGTTGTCTTGCTGATGCTCATCTTTCCGGCCGCCTCGGTCGTTGCCGAAGCGGCATGGCGCGGCGGCGCCGGCGAGATGGTGCCGCTCGTCAGCAAGTGGTTCGTGTTCTGGCCCGTGGGCGTGCGCTTGTTCGTCGCCGGTCTGCGTCAGGTGTTGCAGCCAAGCTTTACCGCCGAGGACATTTTCGCCATCGAGGACCAGCGCGATGCTGCCCGTCGTGCGCGAAGTCGGTTTCGGCAACCTGGCGATGGGAACGCTCGGCCTGCTGACGCTCGCCAAGCCGGGCTTTCTGGTGCCGGGCGCAATCGTCGGCGCGCTCTATTATGGACTTGCCGGCGCCGGCCATCTGCTGCGCGGCCATCTCAATTCGGCCGGCTGGACGGCGCTGATTTCGGATTGGCTGATCTTCTTTGTTCTGGCGGCGATTGTTGCAAGCCGCGTGATCTGAAAGGCCGGCTACCGCGGCGCCACCTGCGGCGCCGGCCGATAAAGACCTGCCAGCAGCACGGCGAGAATGCCGGTGATGAAAATCCCGTCGAAGGTGCCGGCGCCGCCGATCGAGGCGACCGGCGCGCCGAGCCCGGCGACCTTGTCGAGGTTGGTGAGATCGGCGCCGATCAGCGTGCCCATGCTGCCGGAAATATAAGCGAGCGGCGCCGCGTCCCGGCGCGATAGCAGCAGCGAAACCGCGGCGGTTATCAGGGCCGGCACGAAAATCGGCACGGCGATGCCGACGCCGGGAACCGGACTGGCGAGCCAATGCAGCACGACCGCGACGATGGCCGTGGCGATCGCGCCTGACGCCCACAAGCGCTGGCTGGTGAGAAGATAGATCGACATGATGGTCGGGATGACCGCGCCGCCGACATTGATCGCAATCACCGTGCCCGGCAGGTTCTCGACCATCGGCACCGTATATTCCATGCCGAAGAATTCGATCACCTTGTCGGACTCGACTTGCTCCGGCGGCAGCGCCGCGATCGGTATATTGAAATAGCTTCCGATCAGCGAGCCGAGCAGCAGCAGCATGGCCGTTCCAGGGCTCACGCCCAAGCTCAGATAGGCGTGCCGCAGCGCGCCGATCACGACCAGGATCACCAACAGGCCGACAAACAGGGCAACCAGGATCGAGAAAAAGCCCGGCGTCAGCGGCAGATAGTGAAATTGACTAAGATGCATCGGGCCGTTCCAAATTTGGCGCGCGCAGGTTAGAGCATGATGCAGGGAAAGTCTGCCGAACACACAGAAAGCAGGCTGCGAAAAAAGATCATGCTCGACTAAAAGTCAGCACACCAATCGATTTTCCGACGGCGCATCGCATTCGCGTGCGGAGGGGCAGATGACGCAAACGCCGGTGCACGACGTTCCACGATGGGTGCCGGCATTGCTGAGCTTCGCTGCCGGTTATGTCGACAGCTACACGTTCCTCGCCCTGTTCGGGCTGTTCGTGGCGCAGGTGACCGGGAGCTTCGTCACCGCCGGCGCCCAGTTTGTCGTTTACGACATCGGCTTCGCCGGCAAGATGATCGCCATCTTCGCATTTTTGCTGGCGGCGGCTTCGACCGCGGCGTTGATCGGCCTTGCCCGCGACAAGGGTCGCGATGCCTTGCCCTGGATGCTGGCGCTGGAGACGCTCTTCCTCGCAGCCTTCTGCTTTCTCATGCTCGCCGGACCGCCGCTGAGCGGCCCCGAGGATTGGCATGGCATCATCGCCGGCGCCTTCGCCGCCATGGCGATGGGCGCCCAGAGCGTGGTCGTGCGGCTCCTCATGCGCGGCATTCCGCAGACCAACGTGATGACCGGCAACATGACCCAGCTCGGCATCGAGACGACGGAGCTTATCCGCGCCTGGCGGCGTCGGGCGCGCGAGCCGGACGAGGCTCATGTGCGCGATTTTCTCGCCGTGCGCGCGCGGCTCTCGGTGGTTCTGTCGATCACCATCGGATTTATTCTCGGCGCCGTTGGCGGCGCGGCGGCTTTCGCCAAAGCCGGCTTGCCCGGCGTTCCGCTTGCGGTCTTGCTGGTCGGCGTGCTGACGCTGTGGGCGATCTGGCGCGAGCAGGTCGCGTGACGCGCGCTAGAGCATGATCCCGAAATAGCCTGCCCCGGACTTGATCGGGGTGGAAACCGGTTTTCGGACAAGATCATGCACAAGACAAAGAATCTAGAACCGCGATCCGATTCAATTGAGTGGAGCAGGACGCCCGGCGTCCGCAGCGAAGCCGGGAAACGGAGTTGGCTATCGACTGCTCCCGGATTATGCCTGCGGCGCGCACGGTGGCTGCCGGCTAGCTCGCATCCTCCGGACGCTTGCCTATTAATCATGGAGTTCGTGCAATGCCGGAGCATCCCGAAGCGATCGTCGCCGGAAAGAAGCGCCCCTTCACCGGGGCGGAATTCCTGGAGTCACTGCGCGACGGCCGCGAAGTTTATATCTACGGCGAGTGGGTCAAGGACGTCACCACCCATCCGGCGTTTCGCAATTCGGCGGCTTCTGTGGCGCTGCTCTACGACGCGCTGCACGCCAAGGAAACCAAGGACGTGTTGACGGGGCCGACCGATACCGGTTCGGGCGGCTATACCCACAAATTCTTCAAGGTGGCGCACAGCCGCGACGATGTGATCGCGCAGCGCGACGCCATCGCCGCCTGGGCGCGCATCACCTATGGCTGGCTCGGCCGCAGCCCTGACTACAAGGCGGCCTTCATCAAAATGAACTATTCCGGCAGCCACGAACTCATTCGCGTGTTCCAGTTGCAGCAGGCGCAAGGCAACGGCGTGCTCAAGGCCATGGAAGCGCTCGCCGAACAGTGCATGGCCGACTACGACGAGAACGGCTGGACACACCCGGCCTTCACCAATCCCACGGACATTTCGGTGCTCGGGAAGTAGATGGGCTACGCGCGAGCGAAAACCACTGTGCAGCACTTCGATGATGCTCCGCCGAACCCTCGACGGGACGGCCACTCCGTGCCGCCGTGCACCGATTAAGCTTCATCCGAAGCGGCCGGTGATAAAGTGCTGGGTCCGCGAGTCGGACGGCGCGCTGAACATCTGATCGGCGGTGCCGAACTCGACCAGCTCGCCCAAAAGCATGAACCCGACAAAATCGGAGATACGGGCGGCCTGCTGGAGATTATGCGTCACGATGATGATGGTATGATCGCGTTTGAGTTCGGCGATCGTTTGTTCGATCTTCGCCGACGAGATCGGATCGATCGCGGAGCACGGCTCGTCCAGGAGAATGATTTCGCTCTGCATTGCGATCGTGCGCGCGATGCACAGTCGTTGCTGCTGCCCGCCGGAGAGCGAGAGGCCGTCGGCCGAGAGGTGGTCTTTCACCTCATCCCACAGCGCCGCGCGGCGAAGCGCCGCCTCGACCACGGCGTCGAGGTCGGGCTGGTTTTGCTTTTTCTGCAGCCGGATCGCGAAGGCGACGTTCTCATAGACCGACATCGGAAACGGCGTCGGCTTTTGAAAGACCATGCCGATGCGCGCCCGCAACAAGGGGAGATCGCGATGAGTGGCGAGAATGTTCTCGCCGCCCAACATGACTTCTCCTTCGGCGTGCTGGCCCGGATAAAGGTCGTGCATGCGGTTGAACACCCGCAACAGCGTCGATTTTCCACAGCCGGACGGGCCGATGAATGCGGTCACCCGGTCGGCGAAGATCGGCACCGATATGTCCTTGAGCGCTCTATTCCCATCCTCGTAATAGAAATTCAGATTGCGAACGCTAAGTTTTTCGCTGGTCGCTGCCGCCTGTTTTCTGCCGGTAATCAGATCGCTCGCCATATGGGCCATAGCGTTGGCTCTGGTGGCGGATTTTTCGGACGAGGCGACAACTGCGGTTTTCATGAGCAAACCCGGGCTGGAGCGTGACAGATCATCGCGTCGTCGCTGAGAAGCTGGAAATGTGCGAAACGGCGTAGAGCCGATTGTCATGAAATCGGACGGCGGCGCTCCGCTCTTTGATCGCGATCAATAAGTCCAAATCTTTGTTGCGTCACTTAAGCGTCATTGCCGCGTCATCAACGATCGTGCGGACGAGCACGTTGATGCATCAAACGGCCCCCAACGCTTTCCGTCTTGTTTAGAAGCGCGCTTCTTGCGGTTATCGTCGTACCGTAGGCCGCCGGGCTCGCTTAGCCGAAGCCGCGGCCGCCATTGATCCAGATGTCCTGGCCGGTGACGAAATCCGATCCCGGTCCGAGCAGATAGAGCAGCGTTCCCAATAAATCGTTCGCGTGCGCCTCGCGGCGGAAGCAACGTTGCGCGGTCAGCATCGTGCGCATGTCGGGCTGGCGGTTGTCGTAGTCGCGATCGAAAGCGATGTAATCCGGTGTCAGCATATTGACGCAGACGCCGTATTCGCCGAGTTCACGCGCCAGCGCACGCGTCAGCCCGATGATCGACGCCTTGGACGAAATGTAGTGCGCAAAACCGGGCGGCGCGGTCGGCACCGTCATCGACGACACGTTGACGATCTTGCCGCTGCGCTGCTGCCTCATCGCCGGCGCCACCGCGCGGGCGCAGAGCCAGGCGCCGCGCACATTGACCGCAAAGCAGCGGTCCCATTCCGCATCCGTCAGTTCGGTGAAGTCTTTCTTGACGATCGCCGTGTAATAGGCGGCGTTGTTCACCAAACCGTCGATGCGGCCGAAGCGATCGAGCGCCTGCGCCGCCATCGCCTCGGTCGAGGTGCGGTCGCTGACATCGACCTTGGCGGCGAGCGCCGTTCCGCCGGCGGCTTCAATCTCGGCGGCAACTTCGTCGGCCGCCGTGAGATCGGCGGCGACAACGCCACAGCCGGCTTCGGCCAGCGCCTTGGCATAGACGCGGCCAATGCCGCCGGCCGCGCCGGTGACGATCACGATCTGCATCTACTTCTCTCGTCCCCAGGCGACGTGCAACTCGGCAAAGCCGCGCGCAAAGAAGGCCGGCTCGCGCACGCGCGGTCCGCCGCTTGGGCGCAGCCCCGGCAGCCGCGCGAGCAGCGCCGGCAGCGCGATGCCAAGCTCGAGCCGCGCCAGCGGCGCGCCGATGCAGAAATGGATACCCTTGCCGAAAGCAATATGCCGTCCGAGGTCGGGGCGATCGGGATCGAACGTGTCCGCCTCCGCGAACACACACTCGTCGCGATTGGCCGAGGCAAAATGCGCCATGACGCGGGCTCCGGCCGGAATGGCGACGCCGCCAATCTCGGTGTCGCGCGTGGCGGTGCGGAACAAACCTTGCGCCGGCGATTCGAGCCGCAGAATTTCCTCGATGGTTCGCGGCGCCTGTTCGGGATCGAGCACTTGGTCGCGCAGATGCGGACACGACAATAAGAGGTTCAGCGCGCTGCCGATCGCGCGCGTCACCGTGACATGCCCCGCGACCATCAGGTCGAGCGGCAGGCCGGCGATTTCGAGGTCGGTCAGCGGCGGATCGATGTGGTTGCGGGCGGCGACCAGCGCGCCGATCAGGTCGTCGGTCGGCTCGCGTTCGCGCCGCCGGATCGCGTCGAGGAAATAGCGCTGCAGCGCGACGGTGCCGCGCGCATGCGCGAGCCGTTTTTCCAGCGGGCCTTCTTGCTGCACCAGGATCCAGTCATTGCCCCAGACATGCAGCTGCGCCAAGTCCTCGCGCGGCAGGCCGAGCAACTCCCCAAGCACACGCAGCGGCAACGGCCAGGCGAAGGCGCCGATCACGTCGATCTCGCCGGCCGGCGGCAGCGGCGCGAGCAACTCATCGACGATGCGCCGGATGGCGGGCTCGAGGGCAGCGATCCGCCGCGGCGTGAAACCCTTGGTCACGAGGCCGCGGACACGATCATGCTGCGGCGGATCGACTTCGATGATATAGGGCATCTCGCGAAAGCCTTCCGCGGGCACCGCGGCGACTTCCTTGGGCAGCGGCGCCGAGTCCGATTTCAGCGCGCCGGTCGAGGAAAACGTCTCGTGATCCTTGAGCACGGCGAGAACGTCGTCGTAGCGCGTCACGACCCAGAGCTTGAGCGCCGAAACATAAAAGACCGGCTGTTCACGGCGTGCGGCGGCCAGTATGTCGAAGGGATTTTCCCGCTGCTCGGGCGCGAGCGGATCGAAGCGCACTGCGAGCATGGGCGCGGTCATCGCAGATCCGCTCGCGCGGTCCTTGGATCAACTTCCACGTCATCTCCCTCGGAAGCCGGCCTTTTGCCTGTTTGCGGAAAAGCCTCTCGCTTTTCCGACGCCCTCGCAAGGCGAAAGATTGCGCCTGGCGCAATGAGAGACGCGCGGGCCTAAAACAGCTCCTGAACGGCGCGATGGGCTTGATCGATCGCCGAGTCGGTATAGGCCGCGGCACCGGCGTCCGAATTAGCGATCGTGATGCGTCCGAAGCGTGCCCGGCCGATCAAATGCGGCGCCTCGCTCGGCGGCCAGTCCGGATCGAACAGCGGATTGTATTCGTAGGCATAGCCATGCGGCCAACGATTGACCGTGATGGCGGTGATGTCGCGCGCCGCGTCGAAGCCGCCGGGGCCGAGCATGCGATCGAGCTGATCGCGAATATTGCGTTCGTAGGTCTCGAAGCTGGTCGTGAGAATATCGCGCCGGCCGAGGCGATGCTGCTCGCGCTCCGGCAAGCCGGGCGCGACCGGCACCCGCACGAGATGGACGAGTACCGGCTGGTCCGGCGAACGCGTGCTGGCATAGCCGCCGATATCGACCACCTCGTTGAGCGCGAGCGAAGAAAAATACGAGCCGGGCGCGTAGAGGTGCGCGATGCCCAAAGCCTCGAAGGCCTGCCAGTTGCGCAAGGCCACACTGGTATAGATCAGCGGAATCTTCGACGCATAGTGCAGCGCCTGTTTCTGCCGGTCCGGCAATTCCGGACAGAGATAAGGAATGATCATGTTGTAGCAGGCAAGCACGCACGCTCGCGCGCGCACCGAAGAAAGCGTTCCGCCGCGCGCGTAAACAATCTCCACATCGTTTGCCGAAGCGGCATCGCCGCTATGGCGGACACGCACGGCGGTAGCGTTCAGCCGGATGCGCACCGCCGCCTGCGGACGATCGAGCCGCGCATAGTCGAGCTTCGCCGTCACGACATCTTCGGCACTCGCCCCCGGCAGACTTTCAGGAATGAGATTGCGGACCAGAAGCCGCGCGAGCGAGGCATTGCCGTCGGGAAAGTGGAACGTGTAGGAGCCGCCATCGGCATAACCGGCGGCGGTGTAACCCATATGCGGCGCCGAGCCGGGCTCCAGCTTGAGCCCCTGAAAACCCGGAAAGTCGAAGGCCCAGACATCGAGCGCAGACACCGCATCGGCCCCGACGCCCCACTCGCCATGCGAACGCGCCTGATAGACCGCAATCGCCGCCGGATCGGCCTTGACGACATCGCGCAAGAAATCGCGATAGCTCATGCGCGACAGGCGCGCTTTCTTTTCCGCCGACGATAGCCCCGGGAAATAGTCGGTCGTTCCCTCCTCGAGGCGCACGATGTCGCCGCGTGCTTTTTCGGATAGCGGTGCACCGGCAAGAATGTCGCGCCACGCCGCGCCCTTGCGCCTGACCACAAGCTTGTCGGCGCCGAACGTCTCGCGGTCGAAGAAAACGCCGCGCGACAATCCATGCGCGGCATAGAAATTTTCGTCGGCGCATTTTTTGGTCAAGGCGACCGGATCGACGCCGAGCGTGCGCAGAAGCCCGTCGGCAATCGCGCTATAAGGCCGCGGACTGTCGATCGAGTAGGTTCCGCCATTGATCAGCGCGAGCCGGTCGGCGAGCGCGAATTCGTTGCGCTTGGCGTGGCCGCCGACATCGTCGTGATTGTCGAGAATGAGAATGCGCGCATCCGGACGCCTGGCGCGATAAAAATGCGCGGCTGCGAGCCCGCTGATGCCGCCGCCGACCACGACCAAATCATAGTCTTCGCCGGTCGTGGCGATGGCGCCGGCGTGCTGCCAAAAATCGGCGTCGCGCAACGCATGCGCGGTCTCGAAACTTCCCGGATGACTGCCGCGCAGAGCGGTCAGCGTTGGCGGATAATAGCCCGCCGCATCCTGTGCCGCGGCCTCTCCCGCAACCGCCGCGGCGACGAAGCGGGGCAAAAGTGCGCCGGACGCCGCGCCCCCAATGGCAATCGCAACGCCGTCGAGAAAATCGCGCCGCGTGATCCCGTCGTTGCCGGCCGCAAGCGGACCGCTAGGATTGTTCTTTTGAGCGCTCATCGCAGCTTGCTCCGCCAACCGCATTCAATTGACATGCGGCCGCGCTGCAATCCCTCGCCCGCAAAGACGACTTAATAAGGATCACTGGCTTCCAGGATCTCCTGGCCCATCAGCGCGCATGAGCCTTTGATCTGCGCATAGATAAGCCGCATCCGGTAGTCGGCTTTGTAGATGTGACCCCAGACTTCGAGCACGTCGAAGCGGCCGTTGCCTTTCAGCGCTTTGACCGGCGGCAATACTTTGACGTTCTGGTCGACCGCGGCAGGCTGGCCCGATTGGACCTCGCCGTGAAAACGAAGCAGGTCCTTCGCCTTCGCAATCGCGTCGGCTGTGCAGGCGTGGGACTGCGCCTGCGCTACGGAAGGAGCGGCAAGCAACAAACATGCAATGATCGCAAGCCTCATCGGCGGAAACCTCAACGGCGGCTCTTATGCACCCATCCACGCGTGCGGTGGACGTGAGGTTCCTAAAATCAAGCGGTGGATTTGTACAGGGCTATAGGGTCTTAAAATCCGAAAACGGGACGAGAATCATAAATTTGCTCCTATCACTCGCTATCCCTCGACAGCGAAATTCGTTCAATAGCGCGCCGCAAGCTCGTTTTCAAAACGTCGGATTCGAGGCCCCGGAAAAAAAGCAATCACGCCGGGTAGGCGTGATTGCTTGTCGTCACGTAATCTTGCGGACGAGAATTATTCCTGATCGCGACCCATCGTCCGGTCATCGCGATTGCGAGTCATTCCGCCGCTGTCAGGCTGGCTCGGAGCATTTCCCGCTTTACCGCGCTGTTGTGTCTGCCCAGGCGCGGCTTTTGTTCCACCGCCCGTGTTTTGATCTTGGGCAAGACTGTAGCTGACGGAACCAGCCAATAGAATTGCGGCAGCCGCTACCGCGAGGCCAAACTTCTTCATAGAGGACTCCTTGTTTGCGAGTTCCCGGCGCCCCCCGACAGGAGGAGCCTGTCAGCCAACACAGGGTCTGCAGCTTGGTTCCGATTGAACGCGCGATGGTCATACGCGATGGCCATCGCGGAACTCCTCACCGCCTACAAATAACCAAAGTCGCGCGAACTTTTTTCGCCGTTCACACCATCGGCGACAGCGGCTCGAAATTGCCGACCAGCGCGCGCCCATAGATTTCCTGCGCAATTTCGCCGGCCAACAATCCATGGCGGCTCGCCATTTCCAGATCGCGCCACACCCGCTGGATCGGATTAGACTCGGCGAACGCGGAAGCGCCTTGGACATTGAGCAACAGCCCGACCGCTTCGCGGCAGCGCGCCATGGCGTAGCCGAGATCCATGCGCATCTGTGCGCGTTTGGTGAAGGGAAGGTCTTCGCCGGCGCGCGCCGCTTCGGCGATATCATCGCACCAGCGGCGCACATGCAGCACGGCGGTTTCGATCAAGGTCGCCGCCTCGGCGAGCTCGTGCCGCATGCTCGGTGCCTTGCGCAAATCGTCATAGAAACTGTAGGCGATCGCTTTCGGGCTCTTGTTGATGCGCTCGAGCGTCAACTCCAGCGCCGCATGCGCCATGCCAAGCACCGGTGCAGCGACTGCGATGATCGCGGTCGGCATAAACGACTCGCGATAGACGAATTCGTCGCGGTTCGTGCGCGGTGACCGGCCCTGCGCGAGAATTTCCGTCGGCAGCGCGCGATGCGCCGGCACGAAAATGTCCTTGGCGATCACGGTGTGGCTGCCGGTGCCGCGCATGCCCACCACGTGCCACGATTCCTCGATCGCCAGATCGCGCATCCGCACCAATAGGATGCTTGGCACGGCCGCATCGCCCTGCGGCAGCGGCGCGGAAAGCACGGCCCAACGCGCATGCAAGCAGTTCGAGGCGTACGCCCATTTGCCGTTGAGACTATAACCGCCGTCGACCGCGCGGGCGCGCGCCGTCATGCCGAGCGCGCCCATGAAGCGCACGTCCGGATTGCCCGCGAAGACTTCGCGTTGGGCCTCATCGGGGAACAGCGCCGCGATCCAGACAGTGGCGATCGAAATAAATCCCACCCAGGACGTCGAGCCGCAGCCGCGCCCAAGCTCGGCCACCACGTCCATGTAGGTGCGAATGTCGGCCTCGAAGCCGCCGAACCGCTGCGGCGTGCGCAGGCGGAAAAGCTGCGCCGCGTCGATGGCGGCGAGCACCTCGTCGGGAATACGCCCCCCGCGCTCGATCTCGGCCGCCTTGGCGCGCAGAAGCGGCACCAGCGCCGCCGCCTTGGCGGTCAATTTCTCGCGCAGCGCCTTCTGCCCGGCGGCGGTGTTTTCAGGCCGCGTGGCCGCCGCGCCGGCGAGATCGCCCCCTTCGAATCCGTGCCGATCGGCCTCCATGTTGCCCTCCCTACGTCGCGCTCCCCCTGCTTTTCGTTTCTTATCGGCTGGGCGGTCGGCAGTGTCTCATGCCAACATTGCCCGCAACAATGCTTTTTTGGTAGCTGACCGCGCCGGCTTCATGTGAATTCGGGGCGCGGCGTGCACGCCGCCGCGAGGAAACACCGATGACATTTGCTGCAACGTTACAGCGGCTGCACGGCTCCCTGATCAAATCGGCCGGCACCGTCGTGTTCGGCATGGAAGATGGAACGGTATCCATCTTCGGATTGATCTTCGGCGTTGCCGCGACGACGACAAGCACCCAGACGGTGGTGATTGCCGGCGCGTCGGGTGCCGTGGCGGCCGCAGTGTCGATGATGGCCGGCGTCTATCTCGACGCCGAGACGACGAATGACGCCTTGGCGGCGAAACGCGCGTTGGCGCAATCCGACCTGACGTCCCAACGCGACGCCATCGCCGCCGCGCTGCCGAGCCGCCTCGGCGCCGCCGGGCTGACCGTCGAACAAACGGCTGCGCTGGCCGGCGCGGTGCGGGACAATCCGGCGGCGTTGTGCGCGCTCCACGTGGCGCTTGAAGATGCGCCGGGGGAATCGTCGAATCCCTGGGAGCAGGCCTTATGGATGCTGCTGGCCGATTTTGCCGCCGCGGCCGTTCCGATCGTGCCGTTCGTGCTGCTGCCGATCCCGCAGGCCCGCGTGGTTTCCGGCGTGGTGACGCTCATGCTGCTGATCGGGCTCGGCGTCGGCCGCTCCCGCATCGCCAAACGCGACACGTTGCGCACGATCCTGGAAACAGTCTCGATCGGCATTGCCGCAGCACTGGCCGGCGTCGGCATCAGCGTCCTGATCGATCACGGCTTCGGCAGCTAGAACCTGCCGAGCGGGAAGGCGGAGGAAGCCTCATGGATCATCTCAAGCGTGTCGCCGACGAGTTCGCCCGCCAGGCGCAAAATTTCGATCATTGGGCGGCGAAGGCCGACGATCCTGGCCGCTTCGCCGCGGCGCTTGGCGATGCGCGCCGCGGCAAAGTGCTCGACGTCGCCTGCGGGCCGGGGGTCGTTACGGCAGCGCTGGCGGCGGAGGCAAGTTCGGTCGTCGCCTTCGATGCCACGGAAGAGATGCTGGAAAAGGCCAAGGCGCGTTGCGCCAAAGCCGGGCTGGGCAATGTCGCCTTCAGATCCGGCGACGCCGAGAACTTGCCTTTTAAGGACGCAGAGTTCGACGGCGTGGTCACGCGGCTCGCGATCCATCATTTTGCCAATCCGCAGCGCGCCCTTGACGAAATGTTCCGCGTGTTGCGGCCCGGCGGCGCCGCGGTGATCGTCGATGCGGTCTCGTCGGAAAACCTCGATGAAGCGGAATTGCACAATGCGATCGAGCGCCTGCGCGACCCTTCGCACGTGCGGATGCTGCCGGCGTCGGAGCTCGATGCCGGCGTCGGCCGCGCCGGCTTTCAGAACCTCGAACACGCGACCTGGGACATGGACCGCGAGCTCGAGGAATGGCTCGCCATTGTCGACGACCCTGCCCGGGTCGAGCCGATCCGCACCGTCGTGCGCGCGCTCGCGGAATCGGGCTGCACGGCTGGCCTCGGTTTGTCAATCAATGACGGCCGGGTCGTGTTTTTTCACCGCTGGCGCCTGATCAAGGCGCGCAAGCCGGCCGGCGCGCACTGAAACCGGCTTTAGTGCGCGATCTCGTAGCCGACCGTGATCCGCACCTGCAGCGTGTCCTCGCCGGCCGCGATCGGCGCGGCACCCGGCATGGCAGCGCGCATGGCGACCTTGGGAGCGAACAGCGGCGCAGACGAATCCTCCGTGACCCAGGCGACATTGCCGAGCGCCAGACCCGCAGCATGCGCATAAAGCTCGGCCTTGCGCCGTGCATCCGCCATGGCCGCCTCGCGCGCCCGGTCGAGCGTCTTTGACGAGTCGGCGTGCAGGAACTCGACATTGCCGGCATCGGTCGCACCGGCTGTCACCAGCCGATCGAGGATATCGCCGACCTTGTCGATCTGGCGGATCGTGACGCTGACCTGGTTGGACACGCTGAAGCCGGTCAGCCTTTGCTCCATATTTGGTCCCGGCGACGTATAGACCGGCTGAACAGAAAACCGCGACGTCTGGATATCCTTCTGCTCGATGCCCGCGGATTGCAGCGTGGCAAGCACGCCCGCCATCGCTTTCGCATTGGCGTCGCTTGCTTCTTTCGCGGTCTTGGCGCGCGTCGTGACGCCGCTTGAGATCCGCGCATGATCGGGCGCCGCGCTGACGCTGCCCTCGCCGATTACGACAATGCGCGCCTCCGGCGCTAGCTTTGCGTCGTCGGCTTGGGCGGGAAGCGCCGCAGCAAAGATAACGGTGAAGAGTGCGGCAGCGCGCAAAAGCGCACAGCGTCCAGTGTGCACTCCAACTGCATTGGTGAAATGCGATTCGTTCATAACAGATCTCCGTTCGTCGCGGGGGCGCATGAGCAGACTCACACGCTCATTGCAAAACGACGTCAAAACTGTGGTGGCTCCGCGACAGGACTCGGCGCCGGAGGCGCCGGCGACTTTGTACGAAATGGAACTTAACGCCGAAGAAAAAATCGTATCGCCTGACGCGCGTCTGGTAGCCCAATGCCGCGCATGTTACCGTTGCATATCCGAAGGACGCTCTGACACTTCTCATTTTCAACGGCGTATCTGCGCCTGATGCGCAATCCGTGGCGACGGATTGTGGCGAGATGTCGGTACGGCCGTTGTGCGTCACTCCGGGCCTATAAAACATCGGGAGGAAGCGATGCATCGACGCGCATTCATCACTGCAACTGCGGCCGCTGCGACTGTCGCCACTCTGAAAGGCGCGACCGCCGCGACCGTTCCGCCGCTCGGCGCGACCGGCGTGCCGGTCCGACCGGGCGAGGCGCTGCCGCTAGGGCCCTTGTCCGGCAGCCGCTATCCGGATCCGCACGTGGAATCTTTGGTCAAGCCGAAGGGCGCTTTCGGCGCCTCTGGCTTCCCGGCCTTCGCCGGCACGATGGCGGTGGAACGCGTGGCCACCGGTTTCCGCTGGGCGGAAGGCCCGGTGTATTTCCCGGCCGGCCGCTATGTGCTGTTCAGCGACATTCCCAACAATCGCATCATGCGATACTGTGAGGACGACGGCCATACGAGCGTATTCCGGCAGCCGTCGATGAATTCCAACGGCAACACGATCGATCGCGAAGGCCGGCTGATCACCTGCGAACATGGCGGCCGGCGCGTGACCCGCACCGAGCTTGACGGCTCGATCACCGTCATCGCCGACAAGTACAACGGCAAGCGGCTGAATTCGCCGAACGACGCGGCGGTCGCTGCCGACGGCTCGATCTGGTTCACCGATCCGGTCTACGGCATCGGCGGCAATTACGAAGGCGTCAAATCGCCACCCGAACAGGACAAGCACAATGTCTATCGGGTCGATCCGAAATCCGGCGACATCAAAGTCGTGGTCGACGACTTTGTCGAACCGAACGGCATCGCTTTCTCGCCGGACGAGAAAAAGCTCTATGTCATCGATACCGGCTTCACCGACGGTCCTAACAATCCTTCGCACATCCGCGTCTTCGACGTGGATCTGGAAGGCGGCAAAGTGTCGAACGGCAAGGTGTTTGCCGAAATGCCCAAGCCCAGCATCACCGACGGCGTGCGCACCGACACCGCCGGCAATGTCTGGTGCTCGCTGGGTTGGGGCGATCCGGGCGAAGACGGCGTTCGCTGCTATAATGCCGGCGGCGACCTGCTCGGCAAGGTCCACATTCCCGAGACGGTCGCCAATCTCTGCTTCGGCGGCACCTTCAGAAACAGGCTGTATATCTGCGGCTCGAGCTCGCTCTATGCGGTCTATACCAGCGCGACCGGCGCCTTGAAGCCGTAACGCACCTAGCCCTTGCAAGAAGCGCCGGTCAGTCCCGGCGCAACTCTCGCATCATAATTCTGCGCGCCGCTGGCCGGACGACAGTCCGGTCAGTGCGCCGCGCGGGAGCAAGGCCGCGGCCGGCCTGCAGCTATCATCGCTCTGTCACCTTGCTGAGACATCGTGGGTGCCCGATCGCGCCGCGGTCCTCACGATTTCGCGCGAGGCACTTTCGTGTTTTCTTTGGACGGCAAGAAGGCGCTCGTCGTCGGCATCGCCAACGAGGATTCGATCGCGTTCGGCTGCGCGAAGGCCTTCCGCGCGCAAGGCGCCGAGCTGGCGGTCACTTTCCCGGACGAGAAATCCGAGCGCTTTGTGCGGCCGGTCGCGGAAAGGCTCGCGGCCGACATCATCCTGCCGCTCGACGTGCGGCGTGACGAGCAATTCGGCGCGCTCGGCGATGCGATCGGCCGGCGCTGGGGGCGGATCGACATCTGTCTTCACGCGGTCGCCTTTTGCCCGAAAGCGGACCTGCACGCGCCGGTGACCGACTGTTCGCGCGACGGCTTCGCTGTTGCGATGGACATCTCGGTCTATTCGTTCATGCGCCTGGTGCGCGAGACCGCGCCACTGATGTCCGCCGGCGGCGCCTGCATGACCGTATCCTTTCTCGGCGCCGAAAAGGTGATCGAGCATTACAACATCATGGGGCCGGTCAAAGCCGCGTTGGAAACCGCCACTCGCTACATGGCGGCGGAACTCGGCCCCAAAGGCATCCGCGTGCATGCGCTGTCGCCCGGGCCGCTGAAAACACGCGCCGCCTCCGGCATCGGCCATTTCGACGAACTTCTGGAGGCCGCGGCCGCGCGCGCCCCGACCCATCACCTCGCGACCATCGACGATGTCGGCGCCTACGCGGCTTTTCTGGCGAGCGCCGAAGCTGCCAACGTCACCGGCGGCATTCACTATATCGACGGCGGCTATCACATCGTGGGCTGAAACCATGACCGGCACGTCTGCACTCGTGCAGAATCAGCAGCGCCATCTGCAGACCAGCAGAGAGAACTGGACCTATGCCGGCGATCAAGCCGCCTTGCTTGGCCATTGGAGCTTGCGTCACGCGCAAACCATCGCCCGCAATCAGATCGAGGCAGCGCGGGAAACCGCAATGGAGCTGTCGGCGCTGGCGCCGCAGTTCCTGGTGCCGAAAGCCGCCGATGCATTTTCCGAATACGTGACAGACTGCGCCCAGCGCTGGATTCTTTTTCTCGACACGCTCTGCCAGCGCGGCGAGGCGGTGATCGCGCGCGAGAAGGAAGCCTTCGCACCGGTGCTTGCCTTCGACTACGACCTCATCGTCGACGGCCGCAAGCTTGAGCGGCCGGTCAATTACGCGCTGGTGCGCATTCACCCACCCAAAGACACAATGCCGCCGCGCGAGGATGGCCGGCCCTGGGTGATCATCGATCCACGCGCCGGCCATGGCAGCGGCATCGGCGGCTTCAAAAGCGAATCCGAGGTCGGCGTCGCGTTGCGCGACGGCCACCCGGTGTATTTCATCATCTTCTTTCCCGAGCCGGAGCCCGGCCAGACGCTGGCCGATGTGTGCGCGGCCGAGGCGGCTTTCTTGCGCGAAATCTACGCCCGCCATCCGGCGAGCCCGCGGCCGCTCATCACCGGCAATTGCCAGGGCGGCTGGGCGACAATGATATTGGCGGCCACCCATCCCGACCTGATGGGGCCGATCGTGGTCGCCGGTGCGCCGCTGTCCTACTGGGCCGGCCAAATCGGGCGCAATCCATTCCGCTATTTCGGCGGCCTCGCCGGCGGCGCCGTCCCGGCCTTGCTCGCCGCCGACCTCGGCGCCGGCAAATTCGACGGCGCCGATCTGGTGCTCAATTTCGAATTGCTCAATCCGGGCAAAAACTGGTTCCGCAAGAACTATGATCTGTTCGCCGACGTGGACCGCGGCGCCGCGCGCTTTCTCCAATTCGAGCGCTGGTGGTCGGGCTTTTATTTCATGAACGGCGAAGAGATCCGCTGGATCGTCGAGAATTTGTTTGTCGGCAACAAGCTTACGCGCGGTGTAGCGTTTCTCAGCGACGGCACGCTCGTCGACCTGACCCGGATCGCAGCGCCGGTCATCGTATTCGCGTCTTACGGCGACAACATCACCCCGCCGCAGCAGGCGCTGAACTGGATTCCCGATCTCTACGCCTCGGTCGAGGAGATCGCGGCGCAAGGCCACGTCATCATCTATACCCTGCACGAAAGCATCGGCCATCTCGGGATTTTTGTTTCCGCCCAAGTCGCCAGCAAACAGCACGAACAGATCGGCTCGGTGGTCAAAACCATCGAGTCACTAGCACCTGGGCTTTATGAAATGCTGATCGGCGAGGACGAGAGCGGCTATACGGTCGCCTTCGAGGCGCGCAGCATCGACGACATTCTCGCGCTCGATGACGGCCGCGACGAGGAGCTCGAATTCGCCGCGGTCGCCGGACTGTCGGAATGGGCGACCAAGACTTACGAACTGACTTGCCGGCCGGTCCTGCGCGCGCTGGTTACGCCGGCTGCGGCAGAAATGCGCAAGCGGGGTCATCCGCTGCGCCTGCAGCACTATTTCTTCTCCTACCGGAATCCATTGTTTTCCAACCTCGGCACGCTGGCCGATGCGACACACAAACACCGCACGGCAGCTGACAAGAGCAATCCGTTCCTCGCTTTCGAACAGCTATGCGCCGACATGGTCGAACACAGTTTTGATTTTTTTCGCGACACGCGCGACGCAGCGATCGAGCTCTTGTTCCACAGCCTTTACGGCACGCCGTGGATGAAGCGGATCGGCGCCGCCGAACGCGCGCTGCCGCATATGCGCGATGTCCGCGACTTCCCGCAGGTTCAGGACGCCATCAAGCGCCTCAAAATGGGCGGTTATGCCGAAGGCATCGTTCGCATGCTCGTATTGCTCGCGCGCGCCCGTGGCGCGGTGCGGCGTGAAAGGCTGGAACGATCCGACAGGCTGCTGCACAGCCGTCCGCCGTTCAATTCGATGACCTCGCAAACACGCAGCCGCATGATCCACGAGCAATCCATCATCGTCGAGTTTTGCGGCGGCGAGGCGATCACGACCTTGGCGGATATCCTGGTCGACCCGGTGGACCGCTACCGCGCGCTGAATCTGGTCATGGACGTCGCCGGCCCGGTAGAAGAGTTCGACGCCCCGACGCTTGCCATGTTCCGGCGCTTTCAAGCCGCGCTCCTGACGCTCGCCAAGGAATGGCGCGATCCCGACCTCGCGCAGCATGCAGCACCGGCGCCGATCGAAAGCGCCACCGCGGACACGGCCTAGCGGGCCACTCGATAGTTGCGGGCCTCGACGTCGGGGCACCGCCAAATCCGGCGGGCTTGACCGTTCATTCCCGTGTCCGGCAAAAATACAAGCGGATGCGGCCGTGCCGGCCTGCAAAAGCCGAATGGCCGAGACAATCTCGCTATTCGAGGAAGCCAAAACAGCCAAAAGGGAGAGCGCCGATGGCCCACGCCGTGATCGTTTCCACCGCCCGCACGCCAATCGGCAAGGCCTATCGCGGCGCCTTCAACATGACGCATGGCGCCGAGCTCGGCGGCCATGTGGTCAAACAGGCAGTGGCGCGCGCCGGCATTGATCCGGCGGAAGTGGAAGACGTCATTCTCGGCTGCGCGCTGCCGGAGCGCGCGACCGGCGGCAATATCGCGCGGCAAGCGGCGATCCGCGCCGGCCTGCCGGTCACCGTGGCGGGCATGACGGTGAACCGCTTCTGCAGTTCGGGGCTGCAAGGCATCGCGCTTGCGGCGCAGCGCATCATTACGGGCGAAGTCTCGGTGCTTGCCGCCGGCGGCTTGGAAAACATCAGCCTGGTGCAGGACGGCAAGAGCGTGCCGGTCCACGACGAGTGGATCGTGGCGCACAAGCCCGCGATCTACATGCCGATGATCGACACGGCCGACATCGTCGCCGAGCGTTACAAGGTCAGCCGCGAAGCGCAGGACGCCTACGCGCTGGAAAGCCAGCGCCGCACCGCGACCGCGCAACAGGCCAAGCGCTTCGACGACGAGATCGTGCCGCTGCCGACCACCAAAAAAGTGGTCGACAAGAACACCAAGGCGGAAAGCTTCGAGCCCGTGACGCTGATGAGCGACGAGGGCAATCGCCCCGACACCACGCTCGAAGGGCTCGCCGCGCTCAAGCCGGTGCGCGAAGGCAAGTGGATCACCGCCGGCAATGCGAGCCAGCTCTCCGACGGCGCATCGGCCTGCGTGGTGATGGACGGAAAGCTCGCCGAGCGTCGCGGATTAAAGCCGCTTGGCACCTTCCGCGGCTTCGCCGTCGCCGGCTGTGAGCCCGACGAAATGGGCATCGGTCCGGTTTTCGCCGTGCCCAAACTGCTCGCGCGCCAAGGACTGAACATCGGCGACATCGATCTATGGGAGTTGAACGAGGCGTTCGCGAGCCAGGTGCTTTACTGCCGCGACCGGCTCGGCATTCCGCAGGAGCGGCTCAATGTCGACGGCGGCGCCATCGCCATCGGCCATCCCTACGGCATGAGCGGCGCGCGGATGACCGGCCACGCGCTGATCGAAGGCCGCCGCCGCGGCGCCAAGCTTGCGGTCGTCACCATGTGCATCGGCGGCGGCATGGGCGCGGCGGGCTTGTTCGAGATTCATTAGACA
Organism: uncultured Alphaproteobacteria bacterium; assembly: GCA_963720115.1. GTDB lineage: Bacteria > Pseudomonadota > Alphaproteobacteria > Rhizobiales > Xanthobacteraceae > BOG-931. The sequence continues at coordinate 83,760 of CAVREN010000036.1, read as the reverse complement.
TTGTTCAAGAGTCCCATCTCAGGATTATTTGCCGCTCATTCCCGCGAAAGCGGGAATCCAGACTGGGTCCCCGCCTTCGCGGGGACGAGCGGTCATAAAGGCGAGAACGGGCGAACAGGGAGCACACGATGGACCTTCGCTTCACGCCGGAAGAGAACGCATTCCGCACCGAAGTGCGCGCCTTCATGAAGGACCACCTGCCGCCCGCGATCCGCAACAAAATGATCGAGGGCCGCCGGCTGGGCAAAGAAGACCTCGTCACCTGGCAGCGCATCCTCAATGCCAAAGGCTGGGCGGTGCCGCACTGGCCGAAGCAATGGGGCGGCACCGGCTGGAGCCCGGTGGAGATCTATTTGTTCCGTGATGAGATGCAGCAGGCGCCGGCGCCGGAGCCGCTGCCGTTCGGCGTCAACATGCTCGGGCCGGTGCTGATCGCCTTCGGCAACGAGGCGCAGAAGAAGCGATTCCTGCCGCGCATCGCCAATCTCGACGACTGGTGGTGCCAGGGCTTCTCCGAGCCGGGCGCCGGCTCCGATCTCGCCGGCTTGAAAACCCAAGCCAAGCGCGACGGCGACCATTATGTCGTCAACGGCCAGAAAACCTGGACGACGCTGGCGCAATATGCCGACTGGATCTTCTGCCTGGTGCGCACCGATCCGGCGGCGAAAAAGCAGGAAGGCATTTCGTTCCTGCTCATCGATATGCGCTCGTCCGGCATCACTGTGCGCCCGATCCAGACCATCGACGGCGGCCACGAAGTCAACGAGGTCTTCTTCGACGACGTGAAAGTGCCGGTTGAGAATCTCGTCGGCGAGGAGAACAAGGGCTGGAACTACGCCAAGTTTCTGCTCGGCAACGAGCGCACCGGCATCGCCCGCGTCGGCATTTCCAAATCGCGCATCCGCCGCCTCAAAGAGCTTGCCGCGCTCGAGCAGGCCGGCGGCAAGCCGCTGATCGCCGACGAGCGCTTCCGCGCCAAGGTCGCGGCGGTCGAGATCGAGCTGAAAGCTCTGGAGATGACGCAGCTCCGCGTGGTCGCCGCCGAGCGCGCCCGCGGCGCAGCCGATAAGCCCGATCCGGCGTCGTCCATTCTCAAGATCAAAGGCTCGGAGATTCAACAAGCCATCACCGAGTTGCTGCTGGAAGTGGTCGGTCCCTACGCCCTGCCCGATCAGATTCCCCATGACGAAAGCGAGCGCTGGAACGAGCCGCCGATCGGGCCCGACTGGGCCGGCACGCTCGCGCCGCAATATTTCAACTATCGCAAGGTTTCGATCTATGGCGGCTCGAACGAGATCCAGAAACAGATTATCGCCAAGGCGATCTTGGGATTGTGATAATTTTGTCCTGCCGACGTCTTCCGCTCATTCCCGCGAAAGCGGGAATCCAGTTGCTGGGTCCCCGCCTGCGCGGGGACGAGCGGATGAAGAACGGCGAGTGAGGCGCCAACCAAATGGACTTTGAGCTCTCCGAAGAACAGCAGCTCCTGAAACAAACCTGCGAGCGCTACTTCGCCGACCACTATCAGTTCGAATTGCGCAAGCGCTATGCGCACGAGCCGCGCGGCTGGAGCCTGATCGCCTGGAAGCAATATGCCGATCTCGGCTTGCTCGGCGTGCCGTTTGCGGAAGAGCATGGCGGCACTGGCGGCGGTCCGGTCGAGACCATGATCGTGATGGAGCAGATCGGGCGCGTGCTGCTGCTCGAGCCTTATCTCGCCACTGTCGTGCTCGGCGGCGGCTTCATTCAGCGTGGCGGCTCGGACGCGCAGCGCGCCGAGCTTCTGCCCGGGATCGCCGCGGGCGAGCTCAGCCTTTCGTTCGCGCATGCCGAGCGGCAGGCGCGTTACGATCTTGCGGACGTCGCCACCACGGCGCGCCGCGACGGCGGCGCGTACGTGCTCGACGGCGCCAAGACGCTGGTGCTGCATGGCGACACGGCGGAAAAGTTCGTCGTCTCGGCGCGCGTTGCCGGCGCGCAGACCGATCGCAATGGCTTGGCGCTGTTCTTGATCGATGCGACGGCGCCCGGCGTGTCGGTGCGCGGCTATCCCACGGTCGACGGTCTACGCGCCGCCGAAGTGACGCTGAGCAATGTGCGCGTCGAGGCCGGCGCAGCGCTCGGCGAGCCCGGCGCCGCCTTTGCCTTGATCGAGCGCGTCGCCGATCAGGCGATTGCCGCTTTGTGCGCCGAAGCAGTCGGCGCCATGGCCGTCATGCATGAGACGACCGTCGAGTATATGAAAACGCGCAAGCAATTCGGCGTCACCATCGGCAGCTTCCAGGTACCGCAGCATCGCGCCGCCGAGATGCTGATCGCCGTTGAACAGGCGCGCAGCATGGCTATGCTGGCGACGATGATGGCGGCGGAGGACAATGTGCGCGAGCGCCGGCAGGCGATATCGGCTGCGAAGGTACAGATCGGCCGCTCCGGACGGTTCGTCGGCCAGCAAGCCATCCAGATTCATGGCGGCATCGGCATGACCATGGAGACCAAAGTCGGCCACCATTTCAAACGCGTCACTGTGATCGACACGCAATTCGGCGACGCCGACTATCATCTCAGTGTGGTCGCGGCCAGCGGCGGCCTGATCTGAGTGCAGTTGCATCCACCTCCGCATGCAGGGAGAGCCGAAGGTGGCCTCCATGATGCGGAGCAATGGAGTGGGCCGGCCACTGTGGGCCGGCCCCGGCATGGTCCCCATCCCCACGTCGTGGGGGAGATAACCCGTTACGCCGGCTGCGGCGCCAATGCCGGATAGTCGGTATAGCCCTTGGCGCCCGGCGTGTAGAACGTGTCCATATCCGGCGGATTGAGCGGGGCGCCGGTCTTCCAGCGTTCCACCAAATCCGGATTGGCAAGGAGCGGCCGCCCGACCGCGATCAGATCAGCCTTGCCGGCTTCAAGATCGCTTTCGGCGCGCGCCGCGTCGTAGCCGCCGGAAAGGATGAGTACGCCCTTGAACTCCTTGCGGAAGGTACCTTTGATCGATTGCGGGACCGCCGGCGCGCCCATCGGTGAATGATCGACGAGGTGGATGTAGAACAGGCCGGTCGCATTGAGCGCGCGCGCCAGATACGCGTAATCCGCTTCCATTTCCGGATAGAGCGGCATGTCATTGAACACGCCGAACGGCGACAGGCGGATGCCCACTTTGTCCTTGCCGATCGCCGCCGTCGTCGCCTTCACCACATCGAGCACGAAGCGCGCCCGGTTCTCGATCGAGCCGCCATAGGCGTCAGTGCGCTTGTTCGAATTCGGGCGGATGAATTGCTCGAGCAGATAGCCGTTCGCGCCGTGCAGTTCGATGCCCTCGAAGCCGGCAGCGACGGCGTTCTTGGCCGCGTGCTCGAATTCGCCGATCGCGGTCTTGATGTCGGCTTCAGTCATGGCCTTCGGCGTCGGATGCGGCTTGGGGCCCTCCGCGTCGGTGTACATCTCGCCGGCGGCAAGGACCGCCGAAGGCCCGACCACGGCTGCGCCTTGCGGCAGATTGTTCGGATGACCGATGCGCCCGGTATGCATGAGCTGGACGAAGATCTTGGCCCCCTTGCTGTGCACCGCGTCGGTGATCTTCTTCCAGCCGGCGACTTGCGCGGCGGAGAAGATGCCGGGGATGCGCGGATAGCCAAGCCCGTTCGGCGAGGGCGAGGTGCCTTCGGTGACGATCAGCCCGGCCGACGACGCGCGCTGCTTGTAGTACTCCACCATCAATTCGTCAGGAACGTTGCCCAGCGCCCGGCTGCGCGTCATGGGCGACATCACAAGGCGATTCTTGAACGTGTACGGACCGAGCGTGACCGGCGAATACAACAGCGACATGAATTGTCCTCCGACTTCTGGAACCCCGGCGTGGGAAGCATCGGACATGGGAGGACGCTTGTGTGCCCGCAAGCACGGCCAGAATGACGAAGATACGACGGAGGCCGTGCCTCATTCCGCTATGAAGCCGCAACGCCACCACGTGAAAGATTTTATGCGAGAAACCCGTAACGACGAGAACGATCTTCCAATTCCAGCGCAACCCGGCGGCAAGCGCCCGCCGATCTGCATAGGTGGAATCTGATTTTGTAAGTACTCTCGATTTTCGTCAGTATCCTGCGTGTAACCGCGCCATTGCAACTCGCGTGCAGCAAAACGGCCGACCGGTCGCGCAATAAGAAAAGTATAACAGGTATTCCTCGGTATCCTTTGTGTCACTGGGCGCGCCGCCTCGACACGGCGCGATGGCGAATGGCGAATGGCGAATGGCGAATGGCGAGTAGCGACAGATCGGGTAAGGAAGAGAAAGAGCCGCGCGCGTCACGCAGCAAATGAAATGCATCTGCAATTGCCCTTACGCCAATAGCTTCTTCCCCTACTCGCTAATTCGCCACTCGCTATTCGCCTTTTCGCTTTGCGTGCGCGCGCGCAGCAACTTGCCCGTCAACCGAACATTAAGGATAACGAATCATTTCCAAAATGAGCCCAACTGATGCGCATTTGCAACACGCATTCAGGAATTTGCGCGGCGCGTACACTCGTCGGGTTTCGTAGGAACTTTGTTAGTTGGCCCCCTCTTAGATCGCGCCATCGTAACAGGGGGACAAACCATGCGAATGCGTCTTCTGACTTTGGTTGCCGCCGTGGGCCTGGGGGCCGCGCTGGCACAGTCCGCTTCGGCCGCCGATCTTTCGATGCCGCCGATCTATCGGGGGCCGCCACCGGCCTACTTCACCTGGACCGGCTGGTATGTCGGTCTCAACGGCGGCGGCGGCTGGGGTCAGACCAATCACACTGCAACTGTCAATGCCGCCGGCCTGCCGCCCGTGACAACCAATAGGGCTCCGAATTGCCGCTGCCTGAGCCTTCATCGAACGTTTTCATGGCCGCATCTCCGCTGCCGATCGTCGCCTCCGCGCGACCCTTTGGCGGAATAGTCGATCCGGCTGACTGGAATATGACTTTGTGGGAACCGCCTTGCGCGACGGCTCTTTGGCGCAAGACGGCGCGCGGTCAGGTCCGCCGAAAGACGATACTGAGATTGTTTGCCGGCATCGGCACGGTCTCGGCGAGCGTCAGCCCGTGTTCTGTCGCAAGCGTGCGCACGTCGCCGATATCGCGGATGCCCCATTCCGGATTTTGCCCGCGCAGCCAGGTATCGAATTCCTGATTGCTGCGCGCGGTATGATGGCCGTCGATCTTGAACGGACCGTACAAAAACAAAATGCCGCCGGGCTGTAACACCCGGCCGGCGCCGGCGATCAGGCCCTGGCAGGCGGCCCATGGCGCGATGTGAATCATGTTGCAGCAAACGATGGCATTGAGCCGCTTGACCGGCCAGGCTTCCGCCGTTGCGTCGAGCCGCACCGGCGCAAGCAGATTGGGCACCGCCGCTTCGGCGCGGAAGGCGGCGATGCTGGCTAGCGCTTTAGGATCGATATCGCTTGGCAGCCACGACGCGCCCGGCAGCGCCTTGGCGAAAAACGCGGCATGCGCGCCGCTGCCGCTGGCCATTTCCAGCACCAGCGCCCGCGCCGGCAAAAGCCGTTTGAGCACCGCCAAAATAGGCTCGCGGTTGCGCTCAACATGCGGATGAAACATCCGCGGATCGGTCGGTTCGATCATCTCACAGCGTCATGCCCGGCTTCATGCCGGGCATCCCGATTCCCACCCACAGTGCTGACTAAGCGAGATGGCCGGGTCAAGCCCGGCCATGACGGAAGGGTATGCCCGTTCGTGGTCACATCGGCGGCGTCACACCGTCCTTGCCGTAGTTGATGCGCGCCGCCTGCAAGGTGCCGTCCGGCTGTTTCTTCGCCGCCGCAATGAAGATCTTGGTGCCGAGTTTGAGATCGGCCTTGTCGCCCGGATTGTAGGTGACGATCGCGGTCTGCGGCGTGACCAGAATTTTTTTCTCGCCGTTTTTGTATTTGAGGGTGAGCGTCTGGCCATCGACGCCGGTGACGCTTTCCTCCACATTGGCGTTGGTCATGGTGGAATTGGGTTCCAGATCCCAGGCGTAATGGCCTTCGCCGGTGCCGCGCATCGCTTCCGGAAAGATGTGCACCTCGATCGCCTTTTGGCTGCCGTCGGGCTGCGGCATGCCGGTCGAGCCGACAAACATGCCCGGCTTGATGTCGGCGAGCGACGCCTTGACGATGGCGACAAGGACGCCGTTGTCCATCAGCGTGATTTTCAGCTCGGCGCCGTCACGCGCCTTGACGACATAAATTGGGCCGTCTACGCGCTCGATCGTGCCGCGCACGCGCATCGTATCCTGCGCGCCGGCCGCGGAGCCGAAGACGGCCAGCGCCAAGATCGCGACCAAGCCCGCAAGACCAAGTGTGCACGCCCTCGCCTTTCGCATGGTTCCCTCCCGGATCTGAAATCGTTGTGCTGCTAGAGCATGATCCGGAAAAGTGGAAACCGGTTTTCCGAAAGGATCATGCTCAAACAAAAAGCTAGAGCGGGATACCGATTCAACCGAAACTCATCCCGCTCTAGCGTAGCGCGGATCGGGCGGTGGTGAAACGCAGCTAGATCCAACAATCCCCGCGCGACTCCCCCTTCGATGGAACGTCAAGGAATGTCGCTTTGCGGACATTTCCCCGCTCGGTCATGGCGGATGATGGGCCAACGCCATACCTCGGCGCCTGCTTTGCCGCACCGTGCCGGCTGTTCCTATCGCCCGCTTTTCAGCCACGCCTGCTCGCGCGCATAGAAAGCTTCGAGCAAATCGGGCCGGTCGTCGCCCAGCAATTCCGGGTTCACCTTGTAGCCGCGCTTGACCTGCGTGTAGCCGATGAATTTGTAGGACGGTCGCAACTTCGCGATCACGTCCCAGTCCACCGGCAGCGGATTGCGCGGATCGACGGTTTGCATCTGGTCGCGCTGATAGATGCCTTCGAACGAGCCGAGCTTCCAGCCGTCAGCGGTCTTGATCACGCGCGAAACGAAGCGGCAATACTGAAAGGTGTCGAATTCGATGCCGTCGAAGGTAAGCCGGTCGAAGATCAGCGCCGGCGATTCGACCAGCGCCCGGCTTTCGTTGATCTCGAGCCGCGCCGGCATGATCCAGTGCTTGGCTTGGCTGCCCGAACCCATCTTCTTGCGCGAGGCTTCGGCGAATTCCTCGACACTGCCCTCGAACCAGGTGGTGCGCACCGGCGCCTTGGGCAGATAGGACGCGACCATGCCGGCAAAATCGCGCTGGTCGCGGCAGAGCCGCTCGAACCGCACCAGGTCGAAGATCTCCGTGCGATCGAGCAGCCGCTCGACGCGCGTCTGAAAGGTCGTGTCGGTCATGATGGCGGTTCGCTCCCTGCGAGATTTTCCAAGACTGTAGCCTGGATTAACCGGCGTGGAAGGCTGCTTGACCCGGCGGCGAATAAAGCCTCACGCCGCGGCGGAACCGAAGACCGGATCGTCAAGCAAAAGCGGGCCGACCGAGAACACGTTGCCGATATAGTCTGCTTGCGGGTCGAACGCGAACGGCGCCCCGGCATGAGCGCTGGCCGCCGGCAGGAAATGGCGGAAGCCACAGTCGGAGAGCAGCGCCGTCATCTGCATGATCGCCGTGCGCCCCAGCCCTTCGGCGAAAGCAGGGCCACGTTCCCAAATGATCAGAGCGACACGCCCGGCAGCGAGCAGCGCTTGCGCGCCGACAATGACATTCGGCTCGAAGCCCTCGGCGTCGATCTTGAGAATGAGCCGCCGCGGCGCCTCTTTGCCCATATCGGCCAGCGCGCCGTCGAGCGTGACCACCGGGACCCATTTCGAAAGCGCGCGCGCCGCGGGCGCAAGTCCGATGCCGCGGATGCTGTGACCCATCGTGGTATTGAGCACCAGCGGCGCCAGTTCGTTCTTGTTGCCGCAGGCGGCGCCAATAACCGTGATGATGTTTGTCAATCCGTTGCGGGCGACATTTTCCGTCAGCGTTACCGCGTTGGTCAGATCCGGCTCGAAAGCGACGACGTCGATGCCGCCGGCCGGATGAGTGGCGGCCTGCAGCGAGAAAAAGCCCCAATGCGCGCCGACATCGACGAACAGATCGCCGGGCCGCAACACGCGCTCGAGGAGATCGCGGGTCGGCGGCTCGTAGCCGGCATTGGCCTCGTTGATGATCAAATGCTGGGCGCCGACATCGCCGGCGAGGCTCGCCAGGAAATGCAGATGAAAGCGCGGCGACTGGTCGGAATGCTTGAGCGAGGACGGCAAGATGGCCCAGCCATTGACCGTCTGCAGGCTGATGGTCCGGTCGGGATTCATCGGCGCTTTTTGCCCTTGTGCGCCGTCAAGCGAATCGGCGCGAGCGGATTATATCCGCGTCGCGTATTAAATAGCGGGAAGGACAGCGCTGAGCCTCAGGACCACCATGAAGACCATCGCGATCATCGGCAGTTCCGGAACCAACGCGCGACCTTGGACCGACGCATTCCTGGCGGCGGGCTGGCACGTTCGCAGCCTGGTGCGCGATCCGCGCAAGATCGAAAGCCGCCCGCATCTCACCGTTACGGCCTTCGATTTCGACGATCCGCAAAGCCATGGGCCGGCACTCGCGGGTGTCGACGTGCTGGCATTGATCGCGCCGGCGCAGCCCAACCAGGTCGCATGGGAAAGCGCGCTCATCGCCGCTGCGCAACGCGCCGCGGTCGGTGGCATCATCAAACTCTCGGTGCTGGGCGCCGAGATGGCCGCGCCGATTTCGTTTTTCGCCCGCGATGCGGCAGAGACCGAGCGGGTCTTGCGCGGCTCCGGCGTGCCGCATGTGATCCTGCGCGCCAACGGCTTCATGCAAAACGTGCTGCGCCAGCGGGCAGCGATCGAGGCGGGCAATTTTGTCGAACCGTCCGGTGCGACCGCGGCAAGCGGTGTCGATGCTCATGATCTCGCCGACGTGGCGGTGGCGGTTGCCGACGGTCCGTTCGACGGCCGCGCGCTCACCCTCACCGGACCCGCCGCGCTCACGGGCGACGAGATAGCCGCAACGCTCTCCGGCGTGCTGGGCAGGCCTGTGCGCTATACCTCGCCGCCGCTCCCGCAATTCCGCGCCGCCCTGGTCGAGCGGCCTGCCGGCGTGGCAAATCGATGCCTTCGTCGAGTTGCAAGAAGCGGTGCTGGAAGGGCGGGCACCTCATCTCGCCGTGGTGACGAAGGACATTGAGGCCGCCACTGGGGGGCCGCCGCGACCGTTTGCGCAATTCGCCCAGCGCGAATTCGGCCAGTCCAAACAGCGTCCACTCAGCGTCCATTGACCGGCTGGGCGCTTTCGTGTCACGTGCCCGGCTTTAGCCAAAAAGCTCGAAAACGACTGCAATTCCAATGGCCATTGAACGCTACAACGCCGCCGAGGCGGAGGCCCGCTGGCAGAAAGTCTGGGACGAACGCGGCATCTTCGCTACGAAGAACGACGACGTCCGCAAGAAATACTACGTGCTCGAGATGTTCCCGTATCCGTCCGGGCGTATCCATATGGGCCACGTGCGCAACTACACGATGGGCGACGTGGTGGCGCGGGTGAAGCGCGCCATGGGCCATGCGGTGCTGCATCCGATGGGTTGGGATGCCTTCGGCATGCCGGCCGAAAACGCCGCCATGGAGCGCAAGGTCCATCCGAAGATTTGGACTTACGAAAACATCGCCGCCATGAAGGCGCAGCTCAAGTCGATGGGCTTGTCGCTCGACTGGAGCCGCGAGATCGCGACCTGCGATCCGGCTTACTACAAGCACCAGCAGAAAATGTTTCTCGATTTTCTCGCCGCCGATCTGGTCGAACGGCGGAAGTCGAAGGTGAATTGGGATCCGGTCGATCAGACCGTGCTCGCCAACGAGCAGGTGATCGACGGGCGCGGCTGGCGTTCCGGCGCGATTGTCGAGCAGCGCGAGCTGACGCAATGGTTTTTGAAGATCACCGACTATTCGCAGGAGCTCCTTGACGCGCTCGACACGCTCGACCGCTGGCCGGAAAAAGTCCGGCTGATGCAAAAGAATTGGATCGGCCGCTCGGAAGGCTTGCTGGTCCGTTTCGGGCTCGATGCGAAGACGGCGCCGAATGGCGAAAGCGAGCTGGAGGTTTTCACCACGCGGCCGGATACGTTGTTTGGCGCCAAGTTCATGGCGGTGGCGCCCGATCATCCGCTTGCCGCCGCGGCAGCGAAGAAAAATCCGAAGCTCGCCGCCTTCATCGACGAGTGCCGGCATCGCGGCACCGCGCAAGCCGATATCGACACCGCCGAGAAGCTCGGTTTCGATACGGGCATCCGCGCGCTGCATCCGTTCGATCCGAACTGGAAGCTGCCGGTCTATGTAGCGAACTTTATTTTGATGGACTACGGCACCGGCGCCATTTTCGGCTGCCCGGCGCACGATCAGCGCGACCTCGAATTCGCCAACAAATACGAGCTCGGCAACACGCCGGTGGTTTGCCCGCCCGATGTCGATCCGAACGGCTTCGTCATCACCGACGTTGCTTATGACGGCGACGGCCGCCTGATCAATTCGCGCTTCCTCGACGGCATGACCACGGCGCAGGCGAAGGAAGAAGTCGCCAAACGGCTTGAGAAAGAAATTGCCGGCAATCGCCCGGTCGCACAGCGGCAGGTGAACTTCCGGCTGCGCGATTGGGGCATTTCGCGCCAGCGCTATTGGGGCTGCCCGATCCCCATCATTCATTGCGAAGCGTGCGGCGTCGTGCCGGTGCCCGCAAAGGATCTGCCGGTGACATTGCCGGACGATGTGACCTTCGACCGGCCCGGCAATCCGCTCGACCGCCATCCGACCTGGAAGCACGTCAAGTGTCCGCAATGCGGCGCGCCCGCCGTGCGCGAGACCGACACCATGGACACGTTCGTCGACTCGTCGTGGTATTTCGAGCGCTTCACCGATCCGTGGATCGCAACGGAGCCGACCGATCGCCCCATGGTCGATACCTGGATGCCGGTCGATCAATATATCGGCGGCATCGAGCATGCGATCCTGCATCTGCTCTACAGCCGCTTCTTCACCCGTGCGATGAAAAAGACCGGCCATGTCGGGCTCGACGAGCCGTTCGCCGGCTTGTTCACCCAAGGCATGGTGGTGCACGAGACTTATCGGACGACGAGCGGCGAATGGGCGGCGCCGGCCGAGGTCAAGATCGACAAGCAGGGCGACTACCGGCGCGCTGCGCTGATCGCGACCGGCGAAGAGGTCGAGATCGGCCCGATCGAGAAAATGTCGAAGTCGAAGCGCAACACGGTCGACCCCGACGAGATCATTTCCGGCTACGGCGCCGACGTGGCGCGCTGGTTCATGCTGTCGGACTCGCCGCCCGAGCGCGACGTGGAATGGACCGAGCGCGGCGTGCAGGGCGCATGGCGTTTCGTGCAAAGGCTGTGGCGGCTGGTCGGCGAAGCCGCCGAGGTCGCCGAATCCGCCCCCGCCGAGCGGCCCGCGGCCTTCTCGCCGGCGGCGGCCGCCTTGCGCAAGGCCACCCATCAGGCCCTGGCGAAAGTCACCGATGACATCGAAAAGCTGCACTTCAATGTCTGTGTGGCTGCGATCTATGAATTCGCCAATGCGCTTTCGGGGGCGATCGGCGACATCGGATCGGAGGGGTCGGACAGCGGAGCGAACCCCTCTCTCGCGGCGGACATGCGCTGGGCCATGAACGAAGCGGTTAATGTTCTTGTGCAACTCTTTGCGCCAATGATGCCGCACCTCGCCGAGGAATGCTGGGCCATGCTCGGCCATGACACGCTGGTCGCGGAGGCTGCCTGGCCCGCGGTCGAACGCGCGCTTCTGGTCGAGGATACGGTGACGCTGCCGGTGCAAATTAACGGCAAAAAGCGGGCGGACGTGGCGGTCGCGCGCGAGGCCAGCAATGCCGAGATCGAGGCTGCCGTTCTGGCGCTGGATGCGGTAAAAAAGGCGCTGGACGGCAAATCGCCCAAGAAGGTGATCATCGTGCCGGGACGGATCGTCAATGTGGTGGCGTAACCTTCGGCAATGGCGGACGCTTGTCTGGCCGGCCCGCCTGGCGGTGGTGCTGGCCATGGCCGGGTTGACCGCCGGCTGCTGGCAACCGCTTTACGGGTCCCGCCCCGGGCCCGGTGGCGAAGGCGTGCAGGACAAGTTCGCCGCCGTCGATATTCCGCCGATCAACGCGCCCAAGGGAACCCCCGCCGAGCGGGTCGCCATCGGCATGCGCAATGCGCTGCAATTCGACCTGCACAACGGCGGCAGCCCAATGCCGCCGACCTATGCGCTCAAGGTCAATGTCGGCACCTCGCAATTCACCGCGTATGTCGATCCCACCACCGGCCGTCCGGACACACAGATCCAGAACGTCATCGCGTACTACCAGTTGGTCGAACTCGGGACCGGCAAGATGGTGGTCAACGACATGGCGCTTGCCCATGTGGACTACGACATTCCGGGCTCGCAGCAGCGTTTCGCCGGCCAGCGCGCGCGGCGCGATGCGGAAGATCGCGCCATCCAAGTGGTCGCCGACGCCATCCGCAACCGGCTCGCGTCGTACTTCGTGGCCGGGACGTAGTATCTAGTTCCGCTCATTCCCGCGAATGCGGGAATCCAGTTCGGACTTTCCAGCATGCGTATTTTGGGTCCCCGCGTTCGCGGGGACGAACGGATACTGGCTTGACCTAATGCAGCCACGCTTTAGATGACCGCCTGATGGTCGCCCTCAAAACCGCCGACATCGAAAAATTCCTGGCGCGGCCCGATCCGGCGCGCCCGGTCGTGCTGATCTACGGTCCTGATGCCGGCCTGGTCAGCGAGCGCGTCAACGCTCTGATCAAGGCGTCGGTCGATGACGTGAACGATCCGTTCTCGCTGGTGCGGCTTGAAGCCGAGGACTTGTCCGCCAATCCGGCGCGGCTGGTCGAAGAGGCGCAAACTATCCCGCTGTTCGGCGGCCGCCGCGCCGTGTGGGCTAAGGCCGGCAGCCGCAACATCGCGTCGGCGGTCGAGGCGGTGCTGGCGCTGCCGTCGAGCGAATGCCGCATGGTGATCGAAGCCGGCGATCTGCGCCGCAACGCGCCGCTGCGTGTCGTCTGCGAGCGCGCCAAGAATGCCGCGGCGCTGCCCTGCTACGCCGACACCGAGCGCGATCTGGCGCGGCTGATCGACAGCGAGATGCGCGAAGCCGAGCTGACGCTCAAGCCCGACGCGCGCGCCATGCTCATTCCGCTGCTCGGCGGCGACCGCGCCGCCTCGCGCAACGAATTGCGCAAGCTTGCGCTCTATGCGCACGGACGCGGCGAGGTCGATGTCGACGACGTCACCGCCGTCGTCTCGGATGCGTCCGCGCTTGCGCTTGACGAGCTGATCGACACCGCCTTTGCCGGACGCCCGGCCGAGCTTGAAGCACAGCTTGCGAAAGTGCGCGCCGCCGGCAGCCCGGTCGGCTCGATTTTCTATGCCGCGCAGCGCCAGCTCGCGCAGCTCCACAGATGGCGCATGGCGATCGAAAGCGGCACGCATTTCTCAATCGATTCCGTGCAGCCGCCCTTGCACTTCCGTCGCAAGACCTTGGTCGAGGCGGCGCTCAAACAGTGGAACGCGGCGCGCCTTCTCGCCGCCATGACCGAACTGGCGGATGCCGTCTTAGCCTCACGCAAGACACCGGCACTTGCCGACACCATCGCCGAGCGCGCGCTGCTCTCGCTTGCGACCAAGGCACGCCGCGCCACGAAAATGTCTCTTTTTCATTGACTTTTGTCACCACTTTGGTTATATACTGGCCCCAGTCCAGGGACGAATCATGACCTACACGTTTTGGCGCCTAAGCGAAGCGGGGCCCCTATAATCTCGGACTTGCCTGCACGGATGACGGCTTGCTGCTCGGACACACGTCGCTGATCGAGCGACGCGGCGAACGCTATATCGTGCGCGAGCGCCACGAAATCGAGCGGCTGTTGAAGCGTGCCTACCACAGCGAGCCGCCGGTGGACCGGCTTATGGACGGCCTGGCGACGGTCGCCACTGCGCTCAACGCCAACGATCAATGTTTGGCGCGGATTGCCGCGGTACATTTAAAGATTCCCGACCTGCCGAATCCCGCGGTGCGTGACGCGCTCGTGGCCGAAGATTCGCTGATCAAATACGCCCGCGACGAAGCTGGTGCCGCGAACTGGAATCCGGCGCTGCATCCGCGCACCGGCACGGCGCCCAATCCCGGCTGGTTCGCGCCGACCGACGGCCAATCGTCGGCAATTCAGACCGCTGCGGACGACGATCCCAATCAAGGCTCCGATGCTCAACGCCCTGGCGAGGACCGACTCAGATCAAAAACACCGAAATCAAGTTCATCGCCGCCCATGTCGACAGAACGTGAGGTCGCTCGTCCTCCGATAGAGGGTGAGATCATTCGCCCGCCGATCAAGGGCGAGAGCACTCGAGGCGAAATCGCCCGCACTCCCCTTGAGATCGAGCTCGAGGCAGCGCGCGTTGCGAACCGACGGGCATTTCGCATCACCGCCATCGCTGTGCTACGCATGTCGGCCGAAGCGGCGGCAAATATCGTTCCGATTTTAGACGCCATAACCGACGCGATGCTGGCGGTCGACGCTATCAACCTCGCGATAGAATGGCAAAAGCTGAAAGTCGAGCGGCAAGCCGCTTTCGACTTCATCAAAAAGGCGCCCTATAGTCTCGACGAGCTGCAAGTTCGCTCGCCCCTCGGCTACGAGGAATTCTCCAGTTACGACATGTTCACAAAAATCGCGCTCGAAGACGAGGATTTATCTAAGCGATTTGGCTCTGCGGGTGCCGGCTACCAATATCATCACGTCGTCACTCAAGGCGGGGAGAACGCAACTAAAATTCCTCCAGCGCAGCTACAGAACACGGACAACATCATTCGCTTGCCTACCCTGATTCATGAGGCGGTCACTGCGAGATATGCCGAAGTGGTAGAGCAAGATATTCAACGAAGACTTTGTACCAATGGCTGCAAACGCAGCCTTATGACGTGCAACGGGCTAAAGGTATCGAAATCCTCCGCGAGTTGGGCATCCTAAAATAGTAGATTGACACACGATTCTGAGCGAGAGCCGCCAATGGATATTGACGAACAAATTGCCGCGCTGGGTGCGCGCCTGGACAACTGGTTCGATGACATGACCGCGAGGATGGACGCGGGCGATAAGCGGGGACAAGCCAAGGAGTGGTTGGCCGGAATTCAGATACCCTGGCGATACGACGAACTGAAGAACAGGGGATTTGCGATACTGACCGCGCTGCTCAATCCCGTCACTATCATGTCGGAAGATGATCGCGTGGCGGCATTGCTGTGCGGCTTCAAATTTGCCGCGAAGCTGGAAGTCACCCTTTACGACGAGATGATGGATACGGACGCCGGCAACCAGGTGGACGGCCTTATGGACGACATCGTAGTGACCCTGGCCGGTATCGGCTCCGGCCGCGCCGCTCTCGTGACGCTGCTCGATGACAGCGATTTGCGCGTGTCTGCTTATGCCGGCAGATATCTCATCGATTTGATGCCGGATCGTGTGATCCCGGTCCTGCAGCGGATCAAGAAAAGAGAGCGCGGCTTTAAGCCGGCGTTCACAGCCGGTATGGTGCTTTTCACTTGGGAGCGCGAGCACGTAGGACGATTTAACACGCTAGCGAGCAGCGTGGCGCGCAACGGATAGGATGCGTTGAGCGACAGAGAGGCCCGTCTTTGCGCCGTGCCTGATCGTTTCAATGAGCTTGTCATCGCGGGTCCGTTGGGTTCAATCCATGCTACACGGTCGCCCACAAAACCGCACTACGTCGGATTCTCCAAACTGAAAGTCTGCGAATCGTCGTCGTAGGCGAAGGCTTCGCCATAGCGGGCCCAGGCCGTTATCGAGCGCAGCGTTTCCTCGGCGTCCTCGGTGCTCATGTGATCTTCCAGCTCATCGAAGAACCGGCTCTTCGGCGCCACATGATTGCTGCGCTCCTGCAGCACGCGGCGGATGTGCGCGGAGAGCGGCACATAGGCGAGTAGCTGGCGCTGGAAGATCTTTTTGCGGTCGTCGGTGCCTGCTTCGACATATTGCCTGCCGATGTCGGTGAGCTTGATATCGCCGCCCTCGATTTCGGCGAGATGCAGCATCTGCAGCGCGTCGGCGACCGGAAAAAGGTCGTCGCCCTCGAGATGCTGTTCCTCGGCAAAGACCGGAAGATCGGCTTTGCCGTTGTATTCGCCGGACAGCGTTTCGAGGACGCCGGACAGGAGATTGGCGGAGACGCGCGGCAGCCTGGTGTCGATCGAGGTCGCCACGGTTCCTGCCGCGCCACCGATTTTCGGCGGCGTCGGCGTCCGCGCCGTCATCGCTACATAAATCTTCTCCACCAGATCGCGGAATTGCGGGTCGAGCCGGTTGCGCGGCTGTTTCAGATCGACCGCGATTTCGCGAATGATGCGGCCGGGGTTGGACGAGAACAACAGGATGCGGTCGCACATCAGCACCGCCTCCTCGATATTGTGGGTGACGATGATGATTCCTTTGATCGGCAGCTTGCCGTCGCCCCACAATTCGATCAAATCGGTGCGCAGCGTTTCCGCGGTGAGCACGTCGAGCGCGGAGAACGGCTCGTCCATCAACAGAATGTTCGGATGCACGACGAGCGCGCGGGCAAAGCCGACGCGCTGGCGCATGCCGCCGGAAAGCTCGCGCGGAT
This sequence comes from uncultured Alphaproteobacteria bacterium, assembly GCA_963720115.1. Taxonomy (GTDB): domain Bacteria; phylum Pseudomonadota; class Alphaproteobacteria; order Rhizobiales; family Xanthobacteraceae; genus BOG-931. The sequence goes on along the minus strand of CAVREN010000036.1, from coordinate 67,107 downwards.
AGGCGGATTCGTAACCGTCGAGGCCGATCAGGTCGATCGCCGCGAGCGCCCGCTTTCTGATCTCGGCGTCGGGCAGCCCGAGCGCCTCGAGCCCGAGCTGCACGTTTTCAAGCACCGTCAGCCAGGGAAACAGCGCAAACGATTGGAACACCATGGCGATGCCGGGCGCCGGCCCAAGCACCGGCTGGCCCAGATAGGTGATCGAGCCGATCGATGCGGGCATCAGGCCGGCGATCGAGCGCAGCAGCGTGGATTTGCCGGAGCCGGTGCGGCCGAGCAGTCCGACGATCTGACCCTCCACCAGTTTCAGCTCGATGCCGTCGAGCACCAAAAGCTCGCCGCCGTCGGCGCGCGGGAAAGTCTGGCGCAGCCCATGAATCTCGAGTAGCTGGGTGCTCATTTGCAGGCCTCAATCGATGCGGAACTTGCGTTCCGCGTAGGCATAGAGTGGACGCCAGAAGGCGCGATTGACGACAACGACAAAAAAGCTCATCACCGCGATGCCGAGCACGATGCGGTGGAAATCGCCGGCCTCGGTCTGCTCGGCAATATAGGCGCCGAGTCCGTAGGCGCGCAGATGCACGTCGCCCCAGGATGCGACCTCCGCGACGATGCTGGCGTTCCACGAACCGCCCGAAGCCGTAATCGCGCCGGTCACATAATAGGGCAGCACCGCGGGCAGCGCGATACGCCGCCACCACAGCAAGCCGCGCACCCGGAAATTGACGCCGACGGCGCGCAGTTCGGCCGGGATGGCGGCGGCGCCGGCCACGACATTGAACAGAATGTACCACTGGGTGCCCAGGATCATCAGCGGGCTCAGCCAGATATTCGGATCGAGCCGCAGCGCGACGATCGCCGAGACCGCGATCGGGAACAAAAGATTGGCCGGGAACGCGGCGAGAAACTGCGCCACCGGCTGAACAAAATTGGCGACCTGCCGTCTGGTGCCGACCCAAACGCCGATCGGCACCCAGATGATGCTGGCGAGCGCGATCAGGATCACGATCCGGCTGAACGTCGCGAGCCCGCGCAAGAATGCCGCCAGCACGTCCGACGCGCTGATGTCCTGCAAGACGAAGGTCGCGACCTGCCAGAGAGCGAGCGCGGCTAGGGCGACAATGACGGCCGCCCACTGAAACGTGACCCAGCCGTGCTGCGGCTGCACCTCGCGCTTGGCCGGTAGGGCTTCCTTCCACCAGCCTGCGATCAGAAGACGCCGCCAGGACGACGCGAACGGCTCAGTCAGCCGGTCGACCAGCCGGGAGCGGCGCATTACGTCCAGCACCCAGGATTCCGGCGGCATCATGCCCGGCTCCTGCTCGAACCGGAAGCGATCGGCCCAGGCGATCAGCGGCCGGAACAACACCTGATCGTAGATCAGGATCACGATCAGCATGGTGACGATCGCATAGCAGACCGCGGCGAGATCGCGCTGCTCGATGGCGAGCGCGATATACGAGCCGACGCCGGGCAGCGTGATGGTCGTGTTGCCGACGCTGATCGCTTCCGAAGCGACCACGAAGAACCAGCTCCCCGACATCGAGACCATCATGTTCCAAATCAGCTGCGGCATCGCGAACGGCACGTCGAGCCGCCAGAACCGCATCCACGGGCTCAGCCCGAAATTGCGCGACGCTTCGGCCAGTTCGTTCGGCACCGTCCGCAGCGACTGATAGAAGCTGAAGGCCATGTTCCAGGCCTGGCTGGTGAAGATCGCGAAAATGGCGGCGAATTCGGCGCCGAGCACGCGCCCGGGCGCCAGCGCCATGAAGAAAACAATGGTGACCGAGATGAAGCCGAGAATCGGCACCGATTGCAAAATATCGAGCAGCGGAATGAGCAGCCGCTCGGCCCGTTTGTTCTTGGCCGCCAGCGTCGCGTAGGTGAAGGTGAAAAGGAGCGAGAACACCATCGCCAGCAGCATGCGCAGCGTCGTGCGCGCGGCATATTCCGGCAGATTGCGCGGATCGAGCGACACCGGCTCGCGCTGCAACTCGGACAAGGGTTGCAGCAAATGGCGGCTGGCTTCGCTGAGGAACACCAACAGGCCGAGGATCAACAGCACCGCCAGCACGTCCCAGCGGGTGAAGAAACGACCCCAGCTGCCGACGGAAATAGGCACGTTCAGCCGCATATCCGCTTGCCCGATCAAGGTGGTGCGACACGGTCTGTGTCACAGCTTCGTCATGAAAAACGCGGCCCCAAAGCCCCATCCCGCGGCCGCGCGCTTGGCGCGATCACATAACACCGGCGCGGCCTCGTTCAAACCTTATTGCGCCCATTACCTGCGAGGTAATTTGAACGGCGCCCGGGCCGGGGTTAGTCTTCGGCCATGCTCGATCGCCGGGAGCCCGTCGGTGGATTGTTGCGCCTGTGGCGGCAGCGCCGGCGCCTGAGCCAGCTCGATCTCGCCTGCGACGCCGGGATCTCGACCCGACATTTGAGCTTTGTCGAAACCGGCCGCGCGCATCCGAGCCGCGAAATGCTGCTGCATCTCTCCGAGCAGCTCGACGTGCCGGTGCGCGAGCGCAATGTGCTGCTGGTGGCCGCCGGCTATGCGCCGATATTCCCGGAACGGCCGCTGACCGATCCGGCGCTGACGGCCGCACGCAGCGCGATCGATCTCGTGCTGGAGCGCCAGAAACCCTATCCGGCCTTCGCGCTCGACCGGCAATGGCGCGTCGTCGCCAGCAATGCGGCGCTGCCGGAATTGTACGAAGGCGTCGCCGCCGACCTCTTGGAGCCGCCGCTGAACGCCATGCGTCTCTCGCTGCATCCGCACGGGCTCGCGCCGCGTATCGTCAATCTCGCCGAATGGCGCGCTCATCTCTTGTACCGCTTGCGCCGCCAGGTCGAGCTGACCGCCGATCGCGCGCTCATCGATCTTCTGAACGAAGTGAGCGCCTACCCGGCGCCGGCTGATCGCTCGGGAAAGACGCACAACGTCGAGCACGAGATTGCGGTGCCGTTCCGGATCAAGACCGGCGCGGGCGTGCTCTCCTTCTTCAGCATGACCACGGTGTTCGGAACGCCGGTCGACGTGATGCTGTCCGAATTGGCGCTGGAATTGTTCTTCCCCGCCGACGACGAGACTGCCTCGGCGGTGCAGCGTCTGGCGGCGAGTATCCGCACGGCGAATTAGCCGGAGCGCCAACCGTCATTGCGAGGAGCGAAAGCGACGAAGCAATCCAGAACAGCCTCTCCCAAGCCTGGATTGCTTCGCGGAGCCTGTCATCGGGCCGGCCACTTCGGGCCGGACCCGTTGGCTCGCAATGACGATCTGTGGCTGCCTCAAATTGTTCCTCGCGCTGCATTTCTTTACCTGCCGCGTAATCGCTTTGGCGCTTGCCTCGCGCCAGGATCGTCGCACGGCTCACAAGCGGCCGTTGATCCAATGTGAGGAGAAGCCAGATGCCCAACGTCAACGAAACCGTCGTCCGTTACCTCGCCGCCTGGAACGAACGCGATCCGAAGCGCCGGCGCGAACTCGTCGCCGCCACCTGGACCGAAGAAGGAAGCTACATCGACGCGCATCGTCACGGCCACGGCCACAGCGCGATCGACGCGATGCTCGCCGCAACGCAGGCGCAATTTCCGGATTATCGGTTGAGCCTGGTCAGCGGTATCGAAGCGCACAATAGTTTCGTGCGCTTCTCCTGGGCCGCCGGCGGCACCGCGGAGGCGCCGCTCTATATCGGTGGCACCGATTTCGCAACGCTGGCGCCGGACGGCAGGATCAAGACAGTCGCCGGCTTCATGGACGCATCGCCTGCGATGTAACTGCGCACACACCGCAGCGATGCGTGTGAACGAGAACAGCTGCTCTCGCGTGGCGCCGCCTGCACTTTGCCGGCGGCGTCATGCTTTTGAGCGCAAGCTTCAGCGGGAAAAACCGACGTTCGCGCACGCCGAGGCCCCCAGGTCGATCGCGCCAGTAAAGGGCGCATGCATAGTTCGCTCATTATTTTGTTGGATGATGCGTAGCTTCAAAACCTCATTCCCCGGCGGCCAAGCCCCGGACGCGTATTGCCGGATGGATATTTGCGAGGCACGTTTTTGAGCCAAACACTTAACGAACAGACCTTTCGCCTGCCGCCGGCTCTCGCCGACAAGGTCGCGCAAGCGCAAGAGCGATGGCGCAGCCAAGACAATGCGCGGCGGCTCTGGAACAAAGACGCGACGCTGTGGACCGGCCACGACGAGGCCTCCTGGCTCGGCTGGCTCGATGTCATCGACAGCGAACTCCGCGCGCTTGCGCCGCTGCAAGACTTCGCCCGCGACTTGCGCGCGCAAAAATTTTCCGACGTGCTGCTCCTCGGCATGGGCGGTTCGAGCCTCGGTCCTGAAGTGCTGGCGAAAAGCCTGGGCTCGGCGCCCGGCTATCCGGCGCTTCAAGTGCTCGACTCCACCGATCCCGATCAGGTGCGGCGCTTGGAAGCGAGCGTCGACATTGCGCATACTCTCTTCATCGTCGCCAGCAAATCGGGCACTACGCTCGAGCCGAACGTACTGATGGATTATTTTCTGGCGCGCGCATCCGGTGCGGTCGGGAGCGCGGCCGCCAGCCATTTCGTCGCCATCACCGATCCGGGCTCGCAGCTGCAAAAGACTGCCGAGGACAAAAGCTTTCGTCGCATCTACCTCGGCATCCCCAGCATCGGCGGCCGTTATTCCGTTCTGTCGAAATTCGGCCTGGTCCCGCTGGCGGCGACTGGGCAAGACGTTGGCGCCTTCCTAAGAGATGCAGGCGCGATGGCGCAGGCGTGCGGTGCCGCCGCAGCGCCGGTCGACAATCCCGGCGTCGCGCTTGGCATCGCGCTCGGTGTCTTGACCAATGCCGCACGCGACAAGCTCACCCTCATTGCGTCGCCCTCGATCGCGCCCTTCGGCGCCTGGGTCGAGCAACTGGTCGCCGAATCGACCGGCAAGAACGGACGCGGCATCATTCCGATTGCCGACGAGCCGCTCGGCGATCCATCGGTCTATGGCGCCGATCGTCTGTTCGTCTATCTGCGCGACACGTCACATCCGGAGCCCGCGCAGGACAAGGTTGTGCAAGCGCTCGAGAGCGCCAGCCATCCGGTCGTGCGCATCGCCGTCCCCTCACCTTATCGGCTCGCGCAGGAATTCTTCCGTTTCGAGATGGCAACCGCAGTTGCCGGCGCAATCGTCGGCATCAATCCATTCGATCAGCCCGACGTCGAGGCGAGCAAGATCGCAACCCGCGCCATGACCGAAGCGTTCGAGAGAACCGGCGCGCTGCCTTCCGAGCCGCCGGTCTTCGAGGCAAGCGGCATCGCCCTCTACACCGACGCCCGCAACGCGGAAAGTTTACGCAAGCTCGGCGGCGGATCGAGCCTGGAAAGCTGGTTCAAGGCGCATTTCGCGCGACGCGCAGCGCTTGATTACGTAGCGCTGCTTGCGTATCTCGACGCCACCGGCGCGCGTCTGCAGGCCTTGCAGAATGTGCGCGCCAGTATTCGCAACCGAACGCGGCTCGCGACCTGTCTGCAATTCGGCCCGCGCTTTCTGCATTCGACCGGACAGGCCCACAAGGGCGGGCCGAACAGCGGCCTGTTTCTTCAGCTCACGGCCGAGCCTGCCGCCGACGTCGCGATACCGGGTCGCATTGCAAGCTTCGGCGTGATCGAGGCGGCGCAAGCGGCCGGCGACTTTCGTGTGCTGGCCGAGCGCGGCCGCCGCGTGCTGCGCGCGCATATCGCAGGCGGCATGGATGCGGGCATCGCCATCATCGCCGAAGCGATCGAGCGCGCGCTCGGCTAGAGCATGATCCGGCAAAAGCCTGCCCCGGATTTGATCCGGGGTGGAAACCGGTTTTTCCGAAAAGATCATGCTCCACCAAAGTTAGAGACCACGATCGCAACCGCACGCGGATGCCGCCACCGTCGGACGCAGCTACCTACTCCGCAGCGGCGCGATGCGACCGGCTGAAGATCAGGCGCAAGGCGAACGGAATGCGCTGGTACAACAGGATACTGAGCCAGCTCACAATCACCGTGCCGCAGAACACGATGACGGCTTTCACAAATGCGATCAGCGGCGCGCCCAACAGCGCATATTGGAGCCAGACAGTCGGAACGTAGTGCACGAGATAAAGGTTGTAGGCATTGGTCGAGAGGCTATCGAGCGCGGCCGAGCGCTTGAGGCCGAACCGCAGGCTCGAGGCGATGACGAAGAAACAGCCGGCGGCGCAGGCCAGCACGAAACATAAATCGGCGGCGATTTGGATGAACAGCGGGGCCGTCCCATCGAGGGTCAACGCGGTCACGCCCATCCAGAGAAACCAAGTGGCGACCGCGATCGCGAGCCACAATTTCCAGCGCCGCCCGAGCGCGCCGTCGACATCGACCAGACCGACATCGAGGCCGGCTGCGCCTATGCCGACGCCGACAAAAAAATACACGCCGTAGAGCAGCGGCCGGCACCATTGCACGGAGAGGATTCCGGAATTCGACCAGCCCCAGGGCGTAAACACGAGCGCCAGCGGGACATAAGCAACAGCCGACACGGCGACCAGCACGCCGAAGAAAACGCCGGGCCGTCGGCCCGCCTTGGCGCACCAGCGGGCCAACGCCGGGATCGCCGCAGGCGCGATCAAATACACCCCCACCAGCACGAAATTGAGCGCCAGAAGCTGCCACAAGAACCAGAGCTGCGCATTGGGCAGGAACGGCAAAGCGATATATTCGCGCAGATACGCCGCAACGCTCGGATCGCCGCCCAAGTTGAGATAAGCTGGATAGAACGCGATCGGATTGAGCACCAGCACGCCGAACACATACGGAATGCCGAGGCGGCGCAAACGATCGCGGATGAAGCCGAAGCTTCGCTTGCGCTGCAGACTGGACCAGACGAACAAGCCCGACAGCAGGAACATCAGCGCCATCAGGTGGATGTCCTGCCAGGCGCAGAACAGATCGAATCCGAACCAGCGCTGGCTGTCGGCGATCGGAAACGACCGCCACATGTAGGGAGGCTTGTTGAAGGCCGACGGGTGCTCGGGAATGAACTGCACGTAGGCCAGCACGGCGTGGAAGGCGAGCACGACCAGAATGACGACCGCGCGCAGGTTATGCAGCGCTAAGCTCGAACGTGACATCGTCGCCGGGAGTGCCATGAACGCGGGATCCCCCAACCAGGCGCTTAAATGCCTCGGTAACCAATTTTAATCCAGTCGCAGGCACAATCATCGGAATGACCAGGGGGCGTGGCAAGTACGAAAATGGGCCGGTTGATGGCTTTTCTGCCGGTGCTTTGCACACAAATCGTCGTTAAATCACCGCATTGTAGAAGCATCATCGCACCAATCCCAATGGCGACTCGTGATTCCTTTTGACCGCGAACGGATGGAGAAGCGCGTTGGTAATGCGATCGACAAAACTGATCTTGGCCGGCCTGGTGGCATTGTTCGCCGCGGTTCAGCCACTCGCCGCAGCGGACCCGTCGGTTGCCGGTCTGTGGCAGAAGACAGACGAGGCGACCGGTAAGCCGGTTATTTGGTTCCTGTTCGTCGAGAATCATGGGACCTATCAAGGCGTCGCCGCGAAACTTTTCCCGCGGGCCGAAGACGGACCGCAATCGCCGGTCTGCACTGCGTGCCCCGACGACCGCCGGAATATGCCGATGCTCGGGCTGCCGATCATCCGCGACATGAAGCGCGCCGGCCTGCGCTACGAGAACGGTAACATCATGGATCCGCGCGACGGCCAGATCTATCGGGCCGTCATGACGGTGAGCCCCGACGGGCAGACACTCACGGTGCGCGGCTTTCTCGGCTTCGAGCTTCTGGGCCGCAATGAAGTCTGGTACCGGCTGCCCGACGACGCCATCAAGCACCTCGATCACAGCGTGGTCGCGAAATACCTGCCGAACCAGGCGCAGGGACGGGCGCAAGGACAAACCCAAGCGCAAACTCAAGGACAAGCCGATGTCGCCACCACATCGGCGTTGCGGCGCACGCAGACCACCGCGCGATCCGCAAATTAAAGCATGATCCCGAAAAGTGGGACCCGGTTTTCGGAAAAGATCATGCGCAAAAAATGTTTTGCGGGATCGTCGCATTCAAAAGAGCGCGCGACTTCTAAACGAGTCGCGCGCTCTTCGTTTTTTTGAAATCAGTCTGAAATGATTGCGCTCTAATCCGCGCCAACGCCGTATTCGCAGCCGCGCGCGGCATACAGATAGCGCGCAACACCATAAGGATCGCGCCGAACGACCGGCTGGCATTGCGCCAGCCATTTGCGCTCGCGCGCCGCGGCCTGCGCCCTCTCGTCGTCGCCGAGAGCCTGTGGCACGACCCTGACATTGGGGTCGCCGCCGGGTCCCCATTGTTCGACGCAGTTGACGCTTCCCGGCCCGCCGATGCAGCTCATGTTGCCGACCCCGCCCGCGTAAACCGACGTGAGCGTCATTGCCGATGCCACGATGGCAACGCCGCCGCGCACAAACCTCCACGACGCTGAAGACCTTTCGGCCGGACGATTGGTTAACACCGCTCTCTCCCTGCGGGAACGGGCCGACCGATTTCGGTCGTCGCCGGGCCCGTTTTCGGACGTCACGGCGGGTCTTTGGCGGCGATTCCCGCTCTCAGCCCACGCGCGGCGCCTCGGCCGGCTAGGGAGCAAGCCGAGTGCCAGCGGGAACTGACCCGTTCTGGGACAGAGGTTATGCGAGCGCGTTAACGATTACCAGGAGGGCAAAGAAGGCAAAAACTACCAAAAGGCCACCAGCGCGGCCTTGAGCCGTTTCCAGGCCGCTTCGTTGCCGGGCAGGCCGAAGCGAAGCCACTTTGGATCTTGCGCAAAAGCACGCGCCCAAATTCCGGCCTCGCCGAGATGCTGGAAGAGCGCGTTGGCGGCCGGCGTTTGCACCAGCCGAAACAGGCTCGTGCCGCCGACCAGGGGCAGCGCCAGATCCGCCAGCATGGCGTCGAGCCTTTGCGCCGACTTGTCGAGCCGGGCACACGTTTGCTCGATCCAAAACGCGTCGGCGAGCGCCTGCGTACCGATCGTGATCGCCGGTGCCGACACCGCCCAAGGTCCAAGTGCCGCGGCAATCTTCCGGCCAAGCGACGGAGCAGCGAGTGCAAAGCCAAGGCGCAAACCCGCCAATCCGAAAAATTTGCCGAACGAGCGTAGGACGATGATGTTGCCGCCCGCCACGTCGGGCGCGAGGCTCTTGCCCAGCGGGGCGGCATCCATGAATGCTTCGTCGATCACGAGCAGGCCGCTGCGCCGGCGAAGATCCGTGGCTAGCGCGAGAAGATCGCTGCGCGCAAAAAGCCTGCCGTCTGGATTGTTCGGGTTGGAGACGATGACAAGCGCCGCATCGCCGCAATCGTCCAAGCCAGCGACAGCTTTGACGTCATGTCCCGCAAGCGCTGCCGCGCGGCCGTGCTCGGCATAGCCGGGGGTCAAGACCGCCGCGCGGCCAGGCGGCACCAGCCGCGCAACCATCGGCAGCGCGATTTGCGTGCCTGGAACCGGCACGACGTGAGCCTCGGAAGGAGCGCTGTAGGCACGGGCGGCCGCACGTGCCAGCGCCTGCACATCCGCCGCCGCCGGCAAGCGCGCGAACAGATCGGCCGCAAGGCGCGGCAGCGGATACGGATAGGGATTGATCCCGGTCGACAGGTCGATGAAAGGTTCAGGCGCGCCGGGGAAACGGCGCCGGGCGGCGCCAAGATCGCCGCCGTGAAACAGTTCCTGGTCTTCGTCAAACAGCCTTTGGTCCTCGCCGCCGCTCGTGATCATGACCGTCGCACTTACTTTCATCGCCATGCTGATCGAGCTTTGCTTCGGCTATCCTTTGGCTTTGCATCGCGCGATCGGCCATCCGGTGACCTGGATTGGCCGCCTGATCGCATGGCTCGACCGCGCGCTCAATCGTGAAACCGCAACCCCGCAGGCGCGGCGGGTGGCGGGCGTTGCTGCCGTTGTGATCCCGCTCGCCATCGTCGGCGTGATCGCATTCCTCGTCCAGTCCGCGTTGCTGCGTTTGCCGTTCGGCATTTTGGCCGCTGCTTTGGCTGCCAGCACGCTTGTTGCGCAAAGAAGCTTGCACCGCCACGTCGCCGATGTTGCGGCCGCGCTCGAAGCGGGCGGCCTTGCCGCCGGCCGCCAAGCGGTGGCGCATATCGTCGGCCGCGACACCGAGACGCTCGACACTGCCGGCGTCGCGCGCGCGGCGATCGAAAGTCTGGCGGAGAATTTTTCCGACGCGATTGTCGCGCCGGTTTTTTGGATGGCCATCGGCGGGCTCCCCGGCGCCGCACTCTACAAGGCGATCAACACCGCCGACAGCATGATCGGCCACCGCACGCTGCGTCACGAAGCGTTCGGCTGGGCGGCGGCGCGGCTCGACGATCTGGTCAATCTGCCCGCCTCGCGCCTGTCCGCGCTGCTTTTGGTCGCGGCGGCGGCGCTGAGCCGGAATGGCTCGGCAGACGCAGCATGGCGCGCCGTGCGCCGCGATGCGGGAAAACATCGCTCGCCCAATGCCGGCTATCCGGAAGCCGCCGTGGCCGGCGCGCTCGGCCTTTCGCTGGCAGGACCGCGCGTCTATGGCGGCGCGCTCGTGGAAGACGCCTTTATGGGCGACGGCCGGCGTGAGGCGGACGCTGCGGATATTCGCCGCGCGCTTGCGCTCTATCGCACTGCCGACGCCATCCTGATCGCCGTGCTCGGCGTGGTCACTCTGGCGCTCATTGCGTTAGCTTGAGCAGTCGATCGATATCGAGATGCGTCGCCAGATGCGCGGCGAGCGCATCGAGCGTGCGCTCGACCACATCGTCGTAGCGAATCGTCGCCGTCGCCTTGAAGCGCGCAAGCCACGCCGCGCGCTGGCGGTCGTCGCCGAACAAGCCGTGCACGTAGGTCCCGATCACGCGGCCATCCGGCGACATGGCGCCCTCCGGCGAGCCATCCGCGAGCCGCCCGAAGGGGCGCGCACAATCGGCTCCCGCGGTCACGCCCATATGCATCTCATAACCAGCAAACGGCGCACCGTCGTTCGACGCGCCGCGCACCGGCTCGAGACGCTTCTCGGCCGAAAGTGTCGTCGCGACATCGAGCAGGCCCAGTCCTTCAACCGCGGCCGGCGGGCCTTCGACACCGCCCGGATCGGCGATGGTGCGGCCCAGCATCTGGTAGCCGCCGCAGAGACCGAGGATCATGCCGCCGCGGCGCCGATGCGCCGCGATGTCGATGTCGAAGCCCGTGGCGCGCAGAGCCGCGAGATCGGTGATCGTCGCTTTCGAGCCGGGCAGCACGATGAGATTGGCGTCGCCCGGCAGCGCCGCTCCCGGCCGGACGCGGATGAGCTCGACCTCGGGCTCGGCATCGAGCGGATCAAGATCGTCGAAATTGGCGATGTGCGGCAGGATCGGCACCGCGATTCGCACGCGCGCGTTCGCTTTTGTCCGCGGCCGCTGCTCGAGCGCCAACGCATCTTCCGCCGGCAGCAGGCGTGCATCGGCGAAATGCGGCACAAGCCCAAGCGGCTGCCATCCGGTCGCCTGCGCGATCTGCGCCATGCCGGATGCGAACAGCGCCGCGTCGCCACGGAATTTGTTGACGATGAAGCCGCGAACAAGCGCGGCATCATCCGGCGCCAGCACAGCCTTGGTGCCGACCAGGCTCGCAATCACGCCACCGCGGTCGATATCGCCGATCAGCACAACCGGCACCTCGGCCGCACGCGCAAAGCCCATATTGGCGATGTCGTTCGCCCGCAGATTGACTTCGGCGGCGCTGCCGGCGCCTTCAACCAGCACGATGTCGGCTTCTTCACGCAGCCGCCGAAAGCTCTCCAGAACGTAAGGCAGGAGATCGCGCTTCATGTGCTGATAAGCGGCCGCCTTGGCGCTGGCGAAGACGCGGCCCTGCACCACGATCTGCGCGCCGGTCTCGCTCTGCGGTTTCAGCAGCACCGGATTCATGTGCACGCTCGGCTGCACGCGGGCGGCGCGCGCCTGCAGCGCCTGCGCGCGTCCGATCTCGCCGCCGTCGTCCGTCACCGCCGCGTTGTTCGACATGTTCTGCGGCTTGAACGGCCGCACCGCGAGACCGCGCCGCGTCAGCGCGCGCGCAAGCCCGGCGACGATCAGCGATTTGCCCACGTCCGAGCCGGTGCCGGCAAACATGAGCGCGCGCGCCGGCATGTTTTTCAGAACTCGATGCCCGGCTGCGCCTTCACGCCGGCGGCGAAGTGATGCTTGACCAGCGTCATCTCGGTGACGAGATCGGCGGCGGCGACCAGCTCCGGCTTGGCGTTACGGCCGGTCACGACCACATGCAGGCCCGGCCGGCGCGCGCTGAGCGCGGCAACGACCGATGCAAGATCGAGATACTCGTAGCGCAGCGCGATATTGAGCTCGTCGAGAATAACGAGCTTGAAGCGCGCATCGTCCATCAATTCGCGCGCCTTGGCCCAGGCGCGCTCGGCGGCAGCTATATCGCGCGCGCGATCCTGCGTTTCCCAGGTGAAGCCCTCGCCCATCGTGTGCCAGACGATCTGATCGCCGAACTTCGCCAGCGCATCGCGCTCGGCGGTATGCCAAGCGCCCTTGATGAATTGCACCACGCCGATGCGCTCGCCGCGCCCGAGCATGCGCAGCGCCAGGCCGAACGCCGCCGTCGATTTTCCCTTGCCGGCGCCGGTGTGCACGATCAGAAGGCCTTTTTCGATGGTCTTGCCGGCGACTTCGGCGTCCTGCACCGCTTTGCGTTTCGCCATCTTGGCGCGATGGCGCTCGGCTTCCGCCTGATCGACCGGTTCGCTCATAGCGTGCCTTTCAAAGCGAGCGGCAGGCCCGCAACCATCAAAATCACGCGCTCGGCGCGCGCAGCGATGCGCTGGTTGAGCATGCCTTGCAGATCGCGAAACCGGCGGCCGAGCGGATAACTCGGCACGATTCCGGAACCAACCTCGTTTGCCACCAGAACAACCGGCCCGTTTGCCGCAGCCAGCGTCTCTTCCAGTTGCGCGGTTTCCTCTTCGACATTCGCCTCGGCGAGCATGAGATTCGACAGCCACAGCGTCAAGCAATCGACCAGCACCGGTCTGTCGCCGCAAGCCGAAAGCGCTTGTGCAAGTTCCCGCGGCGCCTCGATGCTGCGCCACTGCGCGCCGCGGCGCTCGCGGTGGCTCTTGATGCGCGCCGCCATCTCCTCGTCACCCGCCTCGGCCGTGGCGACATAGATCCAAGGCGGCGGCAAAGCGGTGATCAAGCTCTCCGCATGGCGGCTCTTGCCCGAACGGGCGCCGCCAAGGACAAGCGTAAGTTTCGGAACGCTGGACATGAGGAACAGGACGCACAACTCGCGCGCCAGATTGACAGGCCGGGGCGCCGAAATCTATCACTAGAGCACTGACGGTTCCTCGCAAGAGGGTGAAAAGGGAATGCGGTGCGGGCGATTGGTCCCAAATCCGCAGCTGTCCCCGCAACTGTGAGCGGGAAGTCTCGTCCATAGAAGCCACTGGAAGGCTGGTTGCTTTCCGGGAAGGCGGGCGAGGCGACGATCCGCGAGCCAGGAGACCTGCCGTCGTCCGAGTCGACGCGACAAACATCGGTCGGGGTGTATCGATGGATGATCTGAAAGACGCCAAGTCTTTTGGCCGAGTCCTTTGGCCAGGTCTTTGGGTCAGGTCTTTTGGTCCTCGCTCGCGCCGGCAGAAGGTTGCGCGAGGACTACCGTGTTTCATTTCCTGAAAAAGGCGGTCGACGACGCGTCGTCCGATCAGCGCGGAAAAATCTCCGCGATCTATCTCTTGCTCTTTGCCATCAATGGCGTCGCCTGGGCCTGGGCGGTGATCGCGCTCGCCGACCGGCCGACGCTGCTTGGCACCGCCGTACTCGCTTATGTGCTCGGGCTGCGGCACGCCGTCGACGCCGATCACATCGCTTCCATCGACAATGTCGTGCGCAAGCTGATGCAGGAGGGCAAGAAGCCGGTCGCGGCCGGGTTGTTCTTCTCGCTCGGGCACTCGCTGGCGATCGCGGCCGCCGTCGCCGGCATCGCCGCCGCCGCCTTCGCGCTCGAGGGGCGCTTTCAGAAGTTCAAATCGGTCGGCAGCATTATCGGCACCGGCGCCTCGGCGTTTTTCCTGCTTGCCATCGCCGCCATCAATCTCGTGATCCTGCGCGGCGTGTGGCAGAGCTTCCGGCGCGCGCGCCGCGGCGAGCCGGTCGCCGAGCAGGAGCTTGATCTGCTTCTCTCCGGCCGCGGGCTGCTTTCCCGTTTGTTCCGGCCGCTGTTCCGGATGGTGACGCGAAGCTGGCAGATGTTGCCGGTCGGATTTTTGTTCGGGCTCGGCTTCGACACCGCGACCGAAATCTCGCTCTTCACCGTCGCGGCGAGCCAGGCCTCCGGCGGCATGAGCTTTGGCACGGTGATGATCTTCCCGGCGCTGTTCATGGCCGGCATGACATTGGTCGACACCACCGACAGCGTGCTGATGGTCGGGGCCTACGGCTGGGCCTTTCTCAATCCCATCCGCAAGATCTGGTACAACCTTACCATCACGGCCATTTCGGTGGTTGTTGCGCTGATGATCGGCGGCATCGAGGCGCTTGGCCTGATCGCCGGAAAGCTCCAGCTTGAAGGCGCGTTCTGGGATCTGGTCGGCGACCTCAATCAAGGTCTCGCCAATTTCGGCTACCTGGTCGTCGGCGTCTTCATTGCGAGCTGGGCGATCTCGTATTTGATCTACCGCTGGCAGAAGCTCGATGAGCCGCTGGTCGCGCCGGTCTCGGAGGCGCCATGACCGAAACCATGACTGAAACCATGACTGAAACCATGACTGACGCCCCGACCATGATCAGCGTTCCGACCATCTATGTCTGCACCACCTGCCGCCCGCCGGGCGAGCCGGAAAGCGCTGTCCGGCCCGGCGCGATCCTCGCCGCCGCCACCGCGCAAGCGGCCGCCGGCACCGAAGTGGACGTGCGGCCGATGCGCTGCCTCGGCAATTGCAGCCGCGGCGCAAGCGCTGCGCTGCGCGCCAACGGCTCGTGGACCTACGTCTTCGGCGGTCTCGATGCGACCTGCGCGGAGGCATTGATCGAAGGCGCGCGCCTGCTCGCCCGCGCCGCCGACGGCATTCTTCCCTGGCGCGGACGTCCGGAACGGCTTAAGCGCGGCATGATCGCGCGTATCCCGCCTCTCGGATTTCAGGAGATCGACGAATGAACGGCTCGTTCGCACGCGTTCCCTGCACCATCGTCACCGGCTTTCTCGGCGCCGGCAAGACGACCCTCATCCGCCATGTCATCGCCAATGCGCAGGGCCGGCGGCTCGCCGTGATCGTCAATGAGTTCGGCGATGTCGGCATCGACGGCGAAATTCTCAAAGGCTGCGGCAATGCCGCCTGCCCGGAAGAAAATATTGTCGAGCTCGCCAATGGCTGCCTGTGCTGCACGGTCGCCGACGAGTTCGTGCCGGCGCTCGATGCCATCCTGGCGCGCGACGGTGTCGAGCATATCGTCATCGAGACCTCCGGCCTCGCTTTGCCGAAGCCCCTGGTGCAGGCCTTCTATTGGCCGGCGATCAAAAACCGCGTCACGGTCGACGGCGTCATTGTCGTCGTCGATGGCGCTGCGCTCGCCGACGGCCGCGTCGCGCACGATCTGAACGCGCTGGCGGAGCAAAGGGTAACCGACACCGCGCTGTCGCATGATGATCCGATCGAAGAAGTGTTCGAGGATCAGATTGCCTGCGCGGATCTCGTCGTGCTGAACAAGCGCGATCTCATCGACGAGGCCGGTCTGGTCAAGGCGCAAGCCGCGATCGCCGACGCGCTGCCGCGCAGCGTAAAGGTGATCACCGCCGCCGACGGCAGGGTCGATCACAAGCTCTTGCTCGGACTCGGCGTCGGCACCGAGGACGATATCGCCAACCGCCGTACGCACCACGACAACGAGGAAGATCACGACCACGATGACTTCGATTCTTTCGTGGTGCCGCTGCGCGAAGTTCCTGATCCGGGCGCCCTTGCCGCGCGCGTGACGGCGCTGGCGGAGCAATTCGAGGTGTTGCGCGTCAAGGGCTTCGCGGCGGTGGCGAACAAGCCGCTGCGCTTGCTGGTGCAAGCCGTGGGACCGCGCGTGACACATCAATACGATAGGCCGTGGTTGGCGGACGAAGCGCGCGAAGGGCGGCTGGTGGTGATCGGACTGAAAGGTCTCGATCGCGCGGCCGTCACGCACGCGCTTGTTGGATAAGACGAGTTCGGGCGATGCATCTCTTGGCTACGACCGCAACCAATCTCGACGACCTCGTCGAGGCGGTCGATCTCGGCCAGCCGCCGGGCGAGATCGCGATTCTGTCGTTCGCCGACAGCGATCTCACCGGCCTTGCTGCCGCATGGGACGCCGAACGCGCCGCGCTGCCGAGCGTGCGGCTCGCGCATTTGCGTGACTTGCGCCATCCCATGTCGGTCGATCTGTGGATCGAGCGCGTCGGCGCACATGCGAAGATCATCGTCGTGCGGCTCCTGGGCGGGCTCGATTGGTGGAAATACGGTATCGAACGGCTCTCGGCGTTGGCGCGCGAACGCGGCGTCGCGCTGGCCGTTCTGCCGGGCGAGGATCGGGACGACGCGCGCCTTGCCGCCGCCTCGACCCTGCCGGCCGCCGAGCTCGACGCGTTGCTGCAATATTTCCGTGAAGGCGGCCGCGAAAATCTGCGCGGCCTGCTGCGGCGGCTGGCAGGTTATGCCGGTGCCAAGCTGGAGAGCTCCGCCCCGCAAAGCGTGCCGCGCCATGCCGGCTATTTGCCCGGATTAGGCGCGGTCGGTCTCGACCGCCTCACCGCCGCGCTCGCGCCTGGCAAGGCTGTCGTCCCCATCGTCTTCTATCGCGCGCTCTTGCTTGCGTCCGATACCGCGCCGGCCGATGCGCTGTGCGCGGCGCTTGCCGCACGCGGGCTGGCGCCTGCGCCGCTGATTGTCACGAGCCTGAAGGATCGCGATGCGGCCGCCTTCCTGAAAGACGCCTTGGCGCGGCTGAAGCCATCCGTCATCGTTACCATGACGGCCTTTGCCGCCGGTGGCACCGAGAGCGAAGCATCGCCGCTCGACGCCTGCGATGTCCCGGTGCTGCAAGTTGTCAGCGCGACGACCCGCCGCGCCGCGTGGCGTGACAGTGCCCGCGGCCTCGGCGCGGCCGATCTTGCGATGCATATCGTTCTCCCGGAGCTCGACGGCCGGATCTTGGCCGGCGTTGTCGCGTTCAAGGATGCGCTGCCGGCACAGGAGCAACTCGCTTTCACCGCGCTCGCGAGCCGACCCGAGCCCGATCGCGTCGCGATGGTCGCCGACCGCATCGCGGCTTTGGTTCGCCTCCAGGCGCGCCCGCGCAACGAGCGCACCATCGCTGCGCTGATGCCCGATTACCCCGGTGCGCCGGGGCGCAGCGGCTATGCGGTCGGCCTCGATGTGCCGGCAAGCGTGCTCGGCCTGCTCGATGATCTTGCTGCCGCTGGTTACAGCGTTGCTGATGCGCCCGCCGACGCGGGCGCGTTGCTCGCAGCGCTCGCAACCGGCGCAGACGATTGTGCGCTCCCGCTCGAACAATATGACACGTTGCTGTCTCGCCTCTCGCCCGTAGCCGTGGCGCGGCTGAAAGAAGCCTGGGGCGATCCTGCGAACGATCCCGATCTGCGCGACGGCGTCTTCCGCTTCCGTGCGCAAAGGTTCGGCAATGTCGTTGTCGCCCTGCCGCCGGAGCGCGGCCGCGCGGCGGAGCGGCGCGCCGATTATCACGATCCGTCTTTGCCACCGCGCCACGCACTGGTCGCGTTCGGGCTTTGGCTACAGCACGTCGCACGCGTTGACGCGCTCGTGCATATGGGCGCGCATGGCACGCTCGAATGGCTGCCCGGCAAAGCGGTGGCGCTCACCGCCGCGTGTTTTCCGGAAATCGTCACCGGAGCGCTCCCGGCCATTTATCCCTTCATCGTCAGCAATCCGGGCGAAGCCGCGCAAGCCAAGCGCCGCATCGCCGGCGTGACCATCGGCCATCTGCCGCCGCCGCTTGTGGCCGGCGGCCTCTCCGGCGACGCGCGCGAGCTCGAGCGTCTGATCGACGAATACGCGCAGGCCGAAGGACTCGATCGCCGCCGCCGCGAGCGGCTGGCCAAGCTGATCGTTGAAACCGCGCAACGAACCGGCCTGGCGCGCGAAGCCGGCATCGGCGCCGCCGACGCCGCGAACGACGCGCTTCGCCGCATCGATGCCTGGCTGTGCGATCTGAAAGACCTTGCCATCAAAGACGGCCTGCACGTTTACGGCCGCGCGCCCGCAGGCTCGGATGATCCACAATGGCTGGCGAGCGCCGAATCGGAACGCGCGGCGCTGCTCGCGGCCCTCGACGGCCGTCGCGTCGCGCCCGGCCCTGCCGGTGCGCCGTCGCGCGGGCGGCGTGATGTGCTGCCGACCGGCCGCAACCTTTTCACCGCCGATCCGCGCACCTTGCCGACGCCAACCGCCATGGATCTCGGCCGCCTCGCCGCCGACGAAATTGTGCGCGCGCATCTGCAAAGCCACGGCGAATTGCCACGCGCCGTCGTGATCGATCTGTGGGGCAGCGCCACGCTCCGCACCGGCGGCGAAGAGATCGCGCAAGGCTTGGCGCTGATGGGTTGCCGGCCGATCTGGGATTATGCGAGCGGACGGGTGACCGGCGTCGAGGTCCTGCCGGCCGCCGCCACGGGCCGCGCGCGCGTCGATGTCACCTGGCGCATTTCCGGATTGTTCCGCGATCTCTTTCCGGCGCAAATCGCGCTGCTCGATGCCGCCGTGCAAGCAGTCGCCGCGCGCGATGAAACGTCCGACGAAAATCCGCTGGCCGATGCGCGGCGCGCGAGCGGCGCAACAAGGCTCGATCGGATCTTCGGCACCGCCCCGGGCGCCTACGGCTCCGGCCTTGAAGATCTGCTCGGCCGCGAGACCGACACTGCGACGCTCGGCACAGCCTATCTCGCGGCCACCTCGCATGCTTATGGCGGCGCGGCCGGCGAAGGTGCCGACGCGACGGGCGCTTTCGCGCAGCGCGTCGCGCAGGCCGACCTTCTGGTCCATCCGAGCGACGATCCGGCGCGCGATCTCCTGGAAGGCGCGGAAGACGCAGCGTTTGTCGGCGGCTTCGCGTCGGCGGCCAAAATGCTCGGCCGCGCCGTCGATCTCGTCATGCTCGACGTGACCGATCCGCAGCGTCCGCGCGCGCGAACCTTGTCGGCGGCGCTGGCCCGCATCGTGCGGGCGCGCGCGATCAATCCGCGCTTTATCGCCGGGCAAATGCGGCACGGCTATCGCGGCGCCGCCGAATTGGCCGAGACGGTCGACCGCCTGGTCGCCTTCGCCGAGACCACCGGCGCGGTCGCGAGCGAATTGTTCGATCTCCTGCACGACGCGTATGTCGCTGAAGCCGCGGTGCGCGACTTCCTGCTGCGCGAAAATCCGCAAGCCGCCGCCGCGATTGCGGACCGCCTCGAAGCCGCGCGCCGGCTCGGTTTCTGGCATCCGCGCCGCAACGACATCGACGCCCCCCTCGCAGCGCTGCGCGCGGAGGTAATGGTATGACCACCCTCGCCTTCTCGCCTCTGCGCCGCGGCGCCTGTCCCGGATTGTCGGCGCCGATGCCGACCGGCGACGGATTACTGGCGCGGCTGTTGCCGACCGCGACCATTCCGCTTGATGCGTTCCGGGCGTTGTGCGCAGCCGCGCACGAACACGGCAACGGCATCATCGAGATCACCGCGCGCGGCAGCATTCAGGTGCGGGGGCTGAGCGCGGCTTCGGCGGTCCGCTTCGCCGAGGTCATCGCCAAGCTTAACATCACGGCCTCTGACACCATTCAGGTGCTGAGCAATCCGCTCGCCGGTCTCGATCCGGAAGAAATTTTGCATGCCGGCGAGGTCGCGGCCGCATTGCGCCACGCGCTGGCCAAAACGCCGCTCCCCCGACACCTCGCGCCCAAAGTCTCGGTCATCGTCGACGGCGGCGGCGCGCCAGGCCTCGGCCACCTCGTCGCCGATGTGCGGCTCCGCGCCGGACGCAGCAACGACCAGGTCGTGTTCCATATCGGCGTTGCCGGCGACCAGACAACCGCGATGGCCCTCGGCACGGTCGTGCTTGATCATGCGGTCGAAGTGGCCCTCCATTTATTGGATATCATCGCCCGCAGCGGCTACGCCGCGCGGGCGCGCGACCTTGTGGCCGCGGACGCGGGTGACGCCTTCCGCGCTGCGATCGCCGACTTTTTGGTACCCGGTGCGCTGCCGCCCAGCGAACAAAAATCGAGCGAGCCGATCGGCACCTATCCCCTCCGCGATGGGGCCGTCGCCTGTGGTTTTGGCCTCGCCTTCGGTCACGCGACCGCGGCATCGCTCGAAGAACTGACGGGGGCGGCGCCCGCGCAAGGCGCCGCCGGCCTGCGCGCCGCGCCCGGACGAGTGCTTCTGATCATCGGCCTCGATCAACAAGCGGCCACTTCGCTGACCGCGACCGCCGAGCGTCTGGGTTTTGTTGTTCGCGCCGATGATCCGCGCCGCTACGTGTTCGCATGTGCTGGCGCGCCGATCTGTTCCTCCGCCCACATCGCCGCCCGCACGATAGCGCCGCGCATCGCGGAAATCGCGGCGTCGCGACTCGGCCCGGACTTCGATATCCACATTTCAGGCTGCGCCAAAGGCTGCGCGCATTCCAAACAGACGGCGCTCACCATCGTCGGCACGGCCAACGGCTGCGCGATGATTGCAGGCGGCCGGCCGGGCGACGTTCCTTTCGCAACTGTCCCAACGGACGAACTGCCCGAAGCCATCGCGCGATTTGCCGATGCGTCACGGCGCGATGGCTGCCGAGAGCACAGCCAAGAGACCAGCCAAGACACCAACCAAGACACCAACCAAGACACCAGCCAAGATTCCAGCCAAGATTCCAGCCAAATTCCAGCCAAGATTCCAGCCAAGATTCCAGCCATGTCTGAGCAAGCCGCTTATCTGCGTGACGGCACGGCGATCTACGAGCGCTCCTTCGCCATCATCCGCGCCGAAGCCGACCTCTCGCGCTTCACCGCGGAGGAAGCCGACATCGCGGTGCGGATGATCCATGCCTGCGGCGCGGTCGAGGCGGCGCAGCACATCGTTTTTGGTCCGAACCTCGTCGCGGCCGCGCGCGGCGCGCTCGCGGCCGGCGCGCCGATCTTCTGCGATGCCGAAATGGTGGCGCATGGCGTTACCCGTGCGCGTCTGCCCGCGCGCAACGAGGTGATCTGCACGCTCAACGATCCGCGCGTCGCCGACCTTGCCAGTACATTGCAAACAACGCGATCGGCCGCAGCGCTCGATTTGTGGCGCGGCCGGCTCGCCGGCGCGGTAGTCGCCATCGGCAATGCACCCACCGCCTTGTTTCGGCTGCTGGAGCTTCTCGATGCCGGCGCGCCGAAGCCGGCGGCGATCCTCGGCATTCCAGTCGGCTTTGTCGGCGCCGCCGAAGCGAAGGAGGCGCTCGCCGCGGACTCGCGCGGCGTGCCGTTTTTGATCGTGCGCGGCCGCATCGGCGGCAGCGCCATGACGGCCGCCGCCATCAACGCGCTGGCGAGGGCCGGGTTATGAGCGCCGGCAGCGCGGGCAAGCTCATCGGCGTCGGCGTCGGGCCGGGCGATCCGGAACTCATCACCCTCAAGGCTATTCGCGCGCTCGCCGAGGCCGATGTGATTGCGCATTTCGCCAAAGCCGGAAACGCAAGCCACGCCCGCGCCGTTGCGGCGCAGCACATGCGTCCGCAGGTCACCGAGCTGCCGCTCCTCTATCCCGTGACGACCGAGCTGCCGAAATGCAGCAACGGCTACCGCGATGCGCTGCGTGATTTTTACGACGAGGCCGCGGCAACCATCGCCGCGCATCTTGAGGCCGGTCGTGTTGTGGCGGTGATCTGCGAAGGCGATCCGCTGTTCTACGGCTCCTACATGCATTTGCACACGCGGCTCGCGCCGCGCTTTCCGGTCGAGATCGTTGCCGGCGTCACCGGCATGTCGGGCTGCTGGTCGGCGGCCGGTACGCCGATCGCGCAGGGCGACGACATATTCACCGTGCTGCCTGCCACCTTGCCGGAGGACGAGCTGGCGCGCCGGTTTTCAGAAACCAACGCGGCGGTGGTGATGAAGGTCGGCCGGCATCTGCCGAAAGTGCGCCGCGCGCTCAAAGCAAGCGGCCGGCTGCCGCGCGCCATCTATGTCGAGCGCGGCACAATGGCGGACGCGAAAATGACTCCGCTCGCGGCCAAGCCGGACGACGACGCGCCCTATTTCGCCATCGTGCTGGTGCCCGGCTGGGAGGAACGGCCGTGAGCGGGCATCTCGCCGTCGTCGGATTGGGGCCGGGCGATGCCGGCTGTCTCACACCGGAAGCAGAGGCGGCGCTGGCAGAGGCGCACGCGTTATACGGCTACGGGCCCTATCTCGAACGCGTGCCGGCGCGCGCGGGCCAGACGCGGCATGCGTCCGACAATTGCGAAGAGCGCGCCCGCGCCGCCGCCGCGCTCGCTCACGCCGCCCAAGGCGCGCGCGTCGCGGTCGTCTCGGGCGGCGATCCCGGCGTATTCGCCATGGCGGCGGCAGTGTGCGAGGAAATTGAAGCGGGACCGGACAGCTGGCGCGCGCTCGACGTCACCATCGTTCCCGGCATCACCGCGATGCTCGCGGTTGCGGCGCGGATCGGCGCGCCGCTCGGTCACGATTTCTGCGCGCTGTCGCTCTCCGACAATCTCAAGCCTTGGGAGCTGATCGAGCGGCGGCTCGATGCGGCGGCGAGCGCGGGCTTTGTGATCGCGCTTTACAATCCCGTATCGCGCGCACGCCCGTGGCAGTTCGGCTCCGCCATCGAACGGCTGCGCCGCCATCTGCCGCCGTCGACGCCGGTCATTTTCGGACGCGCGGTGACGCGGCCGAGCGAGCAGATCAACATCGTCACGCTAAATCGCGCGGACACAGTCGAAGCCGATATGGCGACGCTGGTGATCGTCGGTTCGCGCGAGACGCGCGTCATCGCCCGGCCGGGAAAGCCGCCGCTTGTTTACACACCGCGGGCAGCCGCCGAGGTAAGCGCATGATCGAGCCAGGCGATCGCCTCCGCCACCGTCGCGACGCTCGGCGCATCCGGCAGCGGCGGCCGGCGCAACAGGATCACATCGACCGCGAGCGCGCGCGCTGCTGCGATCTTGCCGTAGGTCGCGCTGCCGCCGCTATTCTTGGCGATCACGGCCTCGATTCCATGCGCGCGCATGAGCGCAAGCTCATCCGCTTCAGCAAACGGGCCGCGGCCGGTGACATAAGCGGCCTGCGGCAGCCGCAACGGCGGATCGACCGGATCGACGCTGCGGATCAAATAGAAGTGCTGCGGCGCTTCACCCAAAGGCGCGAGCTCGTTGCGGCCCAGCGTGACGAAAACTCGGCGCTGCTTCGATCCGAGCGCGCGCACGCCATCGCGCACGTTCTCGACTTCGGTCCAGCGGTCGCCGGCGACCGCGATCCACGGCGGACGGCGCAAAGCAACGAACCGCACGCCGCTCATCTGCGCGGCCGCCGATGCATTGGCCGAGATGCCGCTGGCATAAGGATGCGTAGCGTCGATCAGCACATCGACGTGTCCGCGCTGCAGATAATCAGTAAGCCCCGCAGCACCGCCGAAGCCGCCGCTACGCACCGGCACCGGCTGGCGCGCCGGCGCAATCGTCCGCCCGGCGAGCGAGAGCGTCACCGCGAGGTCGGCGCGGCCGGCCAGGCGCTCCGCCAGCAGGCGAGCCTCGGTCGTGCCGCCGAGAATAAGGATGCGAGTCATGCCGCTTCCTGAGACCATCGCGCACGAGGGTGCCGCATCGCCGCGCTGGCTGTCCATCGTCGGCATCGGCGAGGATGGCGTCGAGGGTTTAGGCGCGAGCGCACGCGGCCTGATCAGCGCGGCGGAAATCGTGTTCGGCGGCAAACGGCATCTGACCCTGGCGGCGCCGCTCATTCGCGGCGCCGCGCGGCCCTGGCCGAGCCGCTTCGCCGGCGCAACCGACGAAGTTCTGAGCCATCGCGGCCGCCAAGTCTGCGTGCTGGCATCCGGCGACCCCTTCCTCTACGGCGTCGGCGCCACCTTGGCGCGAAGGATCGATCCGCGCGAGATGCTTGTCGTGCCGGCGCCCTCAGCTTTCAGCCTGGCGGCGGCACGGCTCGGCTGGTCGTTGCCGGACACGGCGCTCCTGTCCGTGCACGGCCGCAATCTCGATCTCATTCGGCCGCATCTCCAGCCCGGCGCGCGCCTTCTTGTCCTCACCTCCGACGGCGACGGGCCGGCCGCTTTGGCGCAGCTTCTGACAAGCTTGGGTTTCGGCGCGTCGCGGCTGACGCTGCTGGAAGCGCTCGGCGGGCCGCGCCAAGGTGTTCGCACCACCACGGCCGCCGGATTCGATTTCGGCCCGGCCGATGCGCTGAACACGCTCGCCATCGAGATCGAGGCGGCTGCCAATGCGCGCATCATCGGCCGCGTTTCCGGCTTGGCCGATCATCTTTTCGAGCATGACGGCCAGATCACCAAGCGTGAAGTGCGCGCCGTGACGCTGTCGTCGCTGGCGCCGCGCCGCGGCGAGCTTTTGTGGGACATCGGCGCCGGCGCGGGCTCGGTCGCGATCGAATGGATGCTGGCCGATCCGTTGTTCATGCGCGCCATAGCCATCGAAGAGCGCGCCGACCGCGCGGCGCGTATTGGCCGAAACGCTGCCGCGTTCGGCGTGCCATCCCTCGAAGTCGTGCAAGGCGTGGCGCCTGCGGCCCTGGCAAGCCTGCCGCCGCCGGACGCTATTTTCATTGGCGGCGGCGCAAGCGATGCGGGTGTGCTTGACGCTGCGGTCGCCGCCTTGCGCGCCGGCGGCCGGCTGGTGGCGAACGCGGTGACGCTCGAAACCGAAGCGCTCCTGATCGCGCGTCATGCGGCTTTGGGCGGCGAATTGATCCGCATCGCCATTTCGCGCGCCGCTGCTGTCGGCGAAAAGGCCGGCTGGCGGCCGGCGATGCCGGTTACCCAATGGTCTTGGGTGAAGCCTTGGGTCAAGCCATGATGGCCGCCGGCATCGGATGCAAGCGCGGCGCTCCGGCGTCCGATATCGAAGCGGCCATCCGCACGGCGCTTGCACGCGCGCAGCTCGGCGCCGACACCCTCGATGTCATCGCCACGATCGAAGCAAAGGGCGCCGAGGCCGGTATTTGCGCGGTCGCGGAGAAATTCGGCGTCGCCCTCATTGTCGTGCCGGAGCTGGAACTCGCCGCCGCGAATGGTCGCGTCGAAACGCATTCCGAACGCGTGGCGGCGCTCGCGGGCGTCGGATCGGTAGCGGAAGCCGCCGCGCTGGCGGCCGCTGGACCTGCGAGCAAACTGATCGTGCCGCGTCTCATCGTCGGCGCCGCGACCTGCGCGCTCGCCGCCTCGCCGCCAGAGTTGGCGCCATGACCGTGCACTTCATCGGCGCCGGGCCGGGCGCGGCCGATCTGATCACTGTGCGCGGGCGCGATCTGATCGCGCGCTGCCCAGTCTGTCTCTATGCCGGCTCGATCATTCCGCGCGACCTGCTGAGCCATTGTCCGCCGGGCGCGCGCATGGTCGACACTGCGCCACTGTCGCTCGACGAGATCGAAGCCGAGTTCGTCGCGGCGCACGCCGCCGGCCATGACATCGCGCGGCTGCAATCCGGCGATCTCTCGATCTATTCGGCGCTGGCCGAGCAGCTTCGCCGTCTCGATCGTCACGGCATTCCTTACACGCTAACGCCCGGCGTGCCCGCCTTCGCGGCCGCCGCTGCTGCCTTGCAATGCGAGCTCACCGTGCCCGAAGTCGCACAAAGCGTCGTGCTCACTCGCGTCGGCGGACGCGCCTCGCGCATGCCGGAGAAGGAGAAGCTTGCAACCTTTGCGGCGAGCGGCGCGACGCTCGTTTTGCATCTCGCCATTCACGCCATCGAAAAAATCGCCGGCGAACTCGCGCCCTTGTACGGCGCTAACTGCCCGGCCGCGGTGGTGGTGCAGGCGAGCGCGCCCGAGCAACGCATCGTGCGCGGAACGCTTTCCGACATCGCCACCAAAGTCGCGGCTGCGCGCATCGAGCGGACGGCGCTCATTGTCGTCGGCCCGGCGCTCGCGGCGGAAAATTTTCGCGACAGCGCGCTTTACGATCCCGACTATCGCCGCCGCTTCCGCGGAGGCGCGGTATGAGATGG
The DNA here is from genome assembly GCA_963720115.1 of uncultured Alphaproteobacteria bacterium. Taxonomy (GTDB): domain Bacteria; phylum Pseudomonadota; class Alphaproteobacteria; order Rhizobiales; family Xanthobacteraceae; genus BOG-931. The sequence goes on along the minus strand of CAVREN010000036.1, from coordinate 40,833 downwards.
CCGGGACAAACGTGGCCCGCTCGTCCCCGCGACGGCGGGGACCCAGTCATTGACCCGAGCTTTCGTCATTGCGAGGAGCGAAGCGACGAAGCAATCCAGATTTTCGCGCAGGAACCGGATTGCTTCGCGGAGCCTGTCGTCGGGCCGGCCACTTCGGGCCGGACCCGTTGGCTCGCAATGACGAACGACACGTCAACGATCAAACACGGCGCGGCCGACCAGCGCGCCGTCGCGGTCGAACACGACAATCTCGATGGTGATGTCGCGGCCGGCGACGACGCGCTCGGCCGTCGCCTTCGCCGCGCGCGCGACTTCATCGCCGAGCGCAATGCCTTGCGCCCGCGCGAGTGCGAAGGCTTCCGCGGCATTGTTGGCGGCGAGAATGCGCGCACACAGTTCGACCGAACCGCCGGCGGTCTTTGCAAACTGCGCCAGCGCGGCGTTGTCGACCGCGCCGCGTTTGGAGTGCAGATCGGTCAGTCCCTGCGCGAGCTTCGTCATCTTGCCGACGCCACCCGCTATGGTGACGCGCGGCAGCGGATGCGCGCGCAAATATTTGAGCATGCCGCCGACGAAATCGCCCATGTCGATCAGCGCGATCTCCGGCAGGCCATAGAGTTTCTGGATCGCGGCTTCCGAATTGGACCCGGTCGCGCCGGCGATGTGAACAAGCCCGGCGGCGCGCGCCACATCGATGCCGCGATGGATCGAATGGATCCAGGCCGAACAGGAATACGGAATAACAATGCCGGTGGTGCCGAGGATCGACAGGCCGCCGACAATGCCAAGCCGCCCGTTCAGCGTCTTGGCGGCGAGCGCTGCACCGCCCGGTATGGCGATCTCGATCTCGGCATCGGCGGCTCGGCCATGCGCGGCGGCGACTTCGGCGATGGCGTCGCGGATCATGCGCCGCGGCATCGGATTGATCGCGGGTTCGCCGGGCGGAACCGGAAGTCCCGCCCGCGTCACCGTGCCGACGCCTTCACCGGCGCGAAACGTCACGCCGGCGCCCGGCTTGCCAAGCCGCACCGTCGCGACGACGAGCGCGCCGTGCGTCACGTCCGGATCGTCGCCGGCGTCCTTGATCACGCCGGCGCTCGCCGCCTCGCCGTCCCGGCGCGTCATCGCCAGCGCGAAGCTTGGCCGCTCGCCGCGCGGCAATGTCACCTCGATCGGATCGGGAAATTCGCCGGTGACGAGCGCGGCAAACGCCGCCTTCGCCGCCGCGGTGGCGCAGGTGCCGGTGGTCCATCCCCGGCGCAATGGCCGTTCCTGGCGCTCCATGCGGCAACCTTTAATCCTGCGCGCTGCAATCGTCACCACGGGAGCACGCCGGCATGACCGCCTGGGATTCGATCGCGGCACGGCGCGAGGGCGTTCCGGTCCTGATGTCCGGCCATGTCTGGCTCGCGGGCGCGGGCCCGGGCGATCCCGGGCTGCTGACACTCGACGCGCTCGCCGGCCTGCAGCAAGCCGACGTGGTCGTTCACGACGCGCTGGTCGATCAGCGCGTGCTGGCGCTGGCGCCGAAGACGGCGCGGCTGGAATTCGCCGGCAAGCGCGGCGGCAAGCCGTCGGCCAATCAGGCCGACATCAGCGAGCGGCTGATCGCGCTCGCACGCGACGGCCGCCGCGTGCTGCGGCTCAAAGGCGGCGACCCGTTCGTGTTCGGGCGCGGCGGCGAAGAGGCGCTGGCTCTGGCCGCGGCCAACATTCCGTTCCGTGTGATCCCCGGCGTCACCGCCGGCCTCGCGGCGCTGGCTGCGGCATCGATCCCGGCGACGCTGCGCGGGATCAATCGCGCTGTGATCTTCGCCGCCGGACACGGCGCCGACGAGAATTTCGACTGGACGCCGCTCGCCCGCACCGGTCAGCCGATCGTGCTGTACATGGTGATGCACCATCTCGAGCGGATCGCCGATGCCTTGATGGCAGCGGGACTTGCGCCGCAAACGCCCGCCGCCGTTATCACCTCGACCGCCACGCCGCAGGAGCGCGTCCTCATCTCCACACTCGCCAAGCTTGCTGCCGACGCCCGCGAACAAAAATGCGAGCCGCCGGCGATTGTCGTGATCGGCGAGATTGTGAAAGTCCGCGAGCAATTGCTCGCGGCCGCCGCATGCGTTCCGCCGCATCCAAGATGACAGCGCGCGGCTTCATCGTCGCCGCGCCGCATTCCGGCGCCGGCAAGACCACGGTGACGCTGGCGCTGCTGGCGGCACTGCGACGGCGCGCGCTGGTCGTGCGTTCGGCGAAAGCGGGACCGGATTATATCGATCCGGCTTTCCATACAGCCGTCACTGGCGCGCCGAGCGTCAATCTCGATAGCTGGGCGATGTCGGGAAAACTGCTCGATGCGCTCGCCGCAAACGCTGCCGATGGCGCCGATCTGATCGTGATCGAAGGCGTCATGGGCTTGTTCGACGGCGCGGCTGCCGGCGGCACGCACCGGCGCGGCGCCACCGCCGATCTCGCCGCGCATTTCGGATTGCCCGTCGTGCTGGTGCTCGACGTGGCGCGGCAGGCGCAATCGGCGGCCGCACTGGTGCGCGGCTTCGCCTCGCACGATCCGGCCGTGCGCATTGCCGGCGTCATACTCAATCGGGTCGCGAGCGAGCGCCATCGGGTGCTGGTTGCCGACGCGATCGCAGCGCTCGATATCCCGGTGCTCGGCGCGCTGCCGCGCGAGACGGCGCTCGCGCTGCCGGAGCGGCATCTCGGCCTCGTCCAAGCCGGTGAACATCTCGACCTCACCGCACTGATCGATCGTCTCGCTGATACGGCCAAGCTCCATACCGACCTCGACGCCATCATCAGCCACGCCGGCTTTCTCAAGCCCGCCTCGGCCATTGACCGACCTGCACCGCTGCCGCCGCCCGGCCAGCGGATCGCGCTGGCGCGCGACCAAGCCTTCAGTTTCGTCTATCCGCATGTGATCGATGCCTGGCGCAAAGCCGGCGCTGAAATCCTGCCGTTCTCCCCGCTCGCCGATGAAACGCCGCCGGAGGAAGCCGATAGCTGCTGGCTGCCGGGCGGCTATCCCGAACTTCACGCTGAAACGCTCGTGCATGCGCGCAATTTCGCCGCCGGCCTCAAGCACTTCGCCGAAACCCGCCCAATCCATGGCGAGTGCGGCGGCTACATGGTGCTGGGCGAGAGCCTGGAAGACGCGGCCGGCCGGCGCCATCCGATGACCGGCCTGCTCGGCCATTGGACGAGCTTCGCCAGGCGCAAGCTGCATCTCGGCTATCGCACCGCGCGGCTGCTTTCGCCGAGCGTCCTGGGCGCCGCCGGCACGCTCATCCGCGGCCACGAATTCCACTACGCCTCGCTGATGTCGGCGGGCGGCGACGCCCCCTTCGCCGCGGTCGCCGACGCCGAAGGGCGGCCGCTGGACATGCCCGGCGGCCGGCGCGGCCATGTCACCGGCACGTTCTTTCACGCGATTGCAGTGGCGGAGGACGGATGAATGCGACCAAAGCATTCGTGTAACGCGCGGACCAGTTTCCGCTCATTCCCGCGCAGGCGGGAATCCAGCTGGGTCCCCGCCTTCGCGGGGACGGGCGGGGCGGGTGACCCAAGTAATTAAGCCTTCGCGCGCGCGATCTCCTCCTCGACGTCGCGCAGCTTATCCTTGCCGAAGAAGATCTCGTCGCCGACAAAGAAAGTCGGACCGCCGAATGTGCCGCGCGCGACCGATGCCTCGGTGTTTTTCAGCAGCCGCTCCTTGACCTCAGGCTCCTGCGTGCGCGCGATCAGCTGCGCTCCATCCAATCCGGCCTGTTGCAGCGCCGCGGCGGCGATTTCCGGATCGTCCATCTTTTTCTGTTCGGCCCACATGGCCTTGAACACCGCGTCGACATAGCGGTCGAACACGCCGTCCAATTGCGCGGCGACCGCGCCGCGCATGGTCAGAAGCGTGTTGACCGGAAAGAACGGATTCCAGGTGAATTGCGTAATGCCGTGGCGGCGGATGAAGCGCCGCACTTCGAGCTGCTCGTATTCCAGACGGTTCTTGATGCCCGCCAGTTTCTCGACCGGCGAGCGGTTGTTGGTGAGCTTGAACACGCCGCCGAGCAGGATCGGCACGTATTCGAATGCGACGCCGGTCCGCTGTTCGATCTCGGGAACGATGAGATGCGCCAGATAGGCGTTCGGGCTGCCGAAATCGAAATGAAATTCCACCTTCGCCATATCACCACACCTCGCCATAGGGCCGCACATCGAGCTCGAATGTCCAGGCGTCGCGCGGCTGCCGGTAGAGCTGCCAATAGGCTTCAGCGACCGAGGACGGATTCATCAGCTGATCCGGCTGCAGATTCTCCAGCGCCGCGGCGCCGCCCGACTGCTTGATCCGTTCGCGCACGAAAGCCGTGTCGACCCCGGCATCGATGATCAGATGCGCGACATGAATATTCTTCGGACCGAGCTCGCGCGCCATGGTTTGCGCGACCGCGCGCAGGCCGTGCTTGGCGCTGGCAAAGGCCGCGTATCCTTTGCCGCCGCGCAGGCTCGCGGTCGCACCGGTGAAGAAGATGCAGCCCTTGCCGCGCGGCAGCATCAGGCGCGCGGCTTCGCGGCCGGTGAGAAAGCCGGCATAGCAGCCTAATTCCCACACCTTGCGAAACACCCGTTCGGTGGTGTCGAGCAGCGCAAAATTGACGTTGCCGCCGACATTGAAGATGCAAACTTCGAGCGGCGCGTGCGCGTCGGCGGCGCGCAGAAACGCCGTGATGTCGTCCTCCTTGCGGGCATCGAGCCCGCGCGCGATGATCGCGCCGCCGGCGGATTCGACCGCGATTACCAGCGGCGCAAGCTTGTCGGCATTGCGCCGTCCCGCGAAGATGGTGAAGCCTTCGGCGGCGAATTTCTTCGCGATCGCCGAGCCGATGAAATCGCCGGCGCCGATCACCGCAGCCGTTGCATTGCGCTTGGTCAAAGGCGGCCCTCCCGAACAACCTGACGGCTTGATGTACAACAGACCGGCCGGCAAACCCAATCAGATCGGCGTTGCGTGTGGGGCAGCCCAACGCTGCCGGAGCATGATCGGCAAAAAGCCTGCGCCGGACTTGATCCGGGGTGGACGGCGGTTTTCCGAAAAGATCATGCTCAAACAAAATGCTAGAGAGGGATGATGATTTCGACGAAAAGTCCATCCCTCTCTAAGATAGTCGAGCGTTACGCAAGGAGTCTCCATGCCGCTTGACGGCGACATCGTCATTCAGCCGCTCCGATCCGAGGATCATCCGCATTGGTTGCCGTTGTGGAAGGATTATCAGGCTTTCTACGCCGTCGACATTCCAGCGCCGGTCACCGCCCTGACATGGACGCGATTGCTTGACCCGGCCGAGCCCGTTGCCGGCGCGCTGGCGTGGCAAGGCACAGTTGCCGTGGGCCTGGTGCATCATATCCGGCACCGTTCCTGCTGGACCGCCGGCGATTATTGCTACCTGCAAGACCTCTTTGTCGCGCCCGCCGCGCGCCACGCCGGCGCCGGCCGCAAGCTGATCGAGCATGTCTATGCGCTGGCGGCGCGCGAGGGCTGCGCGCGCGTTTACTGGCTCACCCATGAAACGAATTCAGTTGCCATTGAGCTCTACGACCGGATAGCAAAACGCACGGGCTTCATTCAGTACCGAAAGGATCTCTAGAGCCCACCGCGCTTTCCGCTTGCCGCCAGCATTGCGGCTTACCGTTCGCGAGATGCTTGCATGGGACCCTTCAAAGACATCGGCGTGCAAAAGACCGGCCATGTGGCGCTGGTCGAGATCAGGCGGCCGCCGCACAATTTTTTCGACGCCGCGCTGATCCAAGAGCTCGCGTCCGCTTTTGAAGCGCTCGACGCCGATGCCGATTGCCGCGCGCTGGTTCTGGGCGCGCAAGGCAAAGCCTTCTGCGCCGGCGCCGACTTCGGCGGCGACGACAGCGATGGCTCTGCGCTGTTGAGCGGCCCGACCCCGGGCGCAGCGCATCTCTATATCGAAGGCAACAGGCTCTTCCGCACCAAGAAGCCGATTGTCGCGGCCGTTCACGGCCCCGCCGTCGGCGGCGGCCTTGGGCTGGCGATGGCGGGCGACTTGCGCGTGACCTGCCCGGAAGCGCGCTTTTGCGCCAACTTCACCCGGCTCGGTTTTCATCCGGGATTCGGGCTGACGGTGACGCTGCCCGCGGTCGTCGGGCCGAGCAAGGCCGCGCTGATGTTTTATACGAGCCGCCGCATCAGCGGCGAGGAGGCTTTCGCCATGGGGCTCGCCGATCTTCTGGTGCCGCAAGATCAGGTCCGCAGCGCCGCGCTCGCGCTCGCTGCCGAAATTGCCGAGAACTCGCCGCTCGGGCTCGCCGCCACCCGCGCCACATTGCGCGGCGACATTGCCGACCGCGTGCTCGCCGCGACCGAACATGAGCTCGCCGAGCAGATGCGGTTGCGCAAAACCGAGGATTTCAAGGAGGGCGTCAGGGCGATGGCCGAACGCCGCGTTCCGGTTTTCACCAATCGCTGAGCTTCGCCCAGAGGATGATCCGGACGCGGAAGCCGGTTTCCGAAAAGCGTGCCGTCGGGCTTGACCCGAGGGATCATGCTCAAACAAGAATGCCGCCAACAAACAAAGCACGAGGGAGAGGACATCCGCCAATGGCAGTCAGAGTAGAGAAGAACGGATCGGTGTGGACGGTGATCCACGATCGGCCGGAAGCGCGCAACGCCATGGACCCGGCGAGCGCCGACGCGTTGACCGCGGCCTTTCTTGAATTCGACGCCGACAAGAGCGCATCGGTCGCCGTATTCTACGGCGCCGGCGGCGCCTTCTGCGCCGGCTGGGATCTCAAATATGTCAGCACGCTCGACGCGGCGCATCCGCTCGGCGAACTCGACATCCCGACCGCCGGACCGCGCGGCAACGGCGGCGAAATTCCGCGCGGGCCACTTGGACCTTCGCGGCTCGAACTGGACAAGCCGGTGATTGCCGCCATCGAAGGCCCGGCCGTTGCCGGCGGCATGGAACTCGGACTCTGGTGCGATTTCCGCGTCATGGCGGAGGAATCCTACTTCGGCGTGTATTGCCGGCGCTGGGGCGTGCCGCTGATCGATGGCGGCACCGTGCGGCTGCCGCGCATCGTCGGCCAAGGCCGCGCGCTCGAAATCATTCTCACCGGCCGGAAAGTTCCCGCCGACGAATGCCTGCGCATCGGATTGTGCGAATATGTCACGCCGAAAGGCGGCGCGCGCCGCAAAGCCGAAGAGCTGGCGCAGGAGATCGCGCGTTTCCCGCAAGTGTGCGTGCGCGCCGATCGCCGCTCCGCCATCAAGAGCCACGGCCTCCCCGTGCGCGAGGCGCTGATCCAGGAATGGTACAACGGACGCGAGGCGCTGATCCTTGATGGCGTTGCTGGCGCGACCCGCTTCAAGGACGGCCTCGGTCGCCACGGCGACTTCGCGAAAATTCGCTGATTGCGATTTAGCGCCCGCTAACCACGCGGGGCAGCGGCGCCGGCGCGCTTTCAGGCGCGCGCGGCGCCGCATGCATAACAACGCCCTAAAAACCTCGTCGGCAATTCGTTAATGCCGCAACACTAGCAGAAACCGACCATTCATATTTACTCGGTGGATAGACCTTTTAAGTCATAGTTCGAGTGTGCAATTTGCCGTCCGTCGCGACTGAACGGTGGAGTGTTAATGGGTTCCGCGCTCCGGACCAACCAACCGCATGAAGCGCTGCCGCCGGAGATCTATCTTCCGCTGGTCGATTCGCTTTTCAAGGAAGGCCGGACTCTGTTCGCTGGCACCATCCTGGGTGCCGGCTCTGTTTTCATCACCTACTGGAAGACCGGCGAAGTCCTCCTTCTCTACTGCGCCATCGCGGTCCTTATCGTTGCCGCTCTGCGCGGACTGATGATGCGCGCCTATCTGCGCGCGCGACCGACCATCAAGACCGTCGAAGCGGCGCGCCGCTGGGAACACATCTACGTCGCCGGCGCGGCAACTTCGATCGCGCTGCTCGGTCTGTGGTGCTATCTCGCCTTCGCGCGCACCTCCGATCCGTTCACGCAGCTCGTCAGCTTCTCGATGACGATCGCGTATACGACCGGAATCTTCGGCCGCAACTTCGGCAGCGCGCGCTTTGTCGTGGTGCAGATCTTCTGCGCCTGGGCGCCGATGACCGCGGCGCTGTTGATCTATGGCAACGTCTTTCACTGGATCTTCGCCGGCCTGCTGGTCCCCGCCTTTCTGGCGCTCAAATTCATCGCCGACCGGCTGCGCAGCACGCTGCTCGATGCCGTCGTCTCCTCGCGCGACATGTCGCTCCTCGCCAAGCGCTTCGACACGGCGATCAACAACATGCCGCACGGCCTGTGCATGTTCGACTCCAAGCGCCGGGTCGTCGTTTCGAACGGCAAGCTGAAGCAGCAGCTCGGGCTCGCGAGCGATCTCGAGCTGAAGGGCCTGTGCGTGCGCGAGGTGGTCGAGGCCATCATCAAAGCCGGATTGCTGTCGGAGACCGGCGCGCAAAGCATGATCGATCATCTCGACGCGCGGCTTGCCGGCGGCGACGATTCCGCCTTCGCCCTGGACTTGATGAACGGGCGCACGCTCGAATTCACCGTCCAGCCGATGGAGAACGGCGGCATGGTGGTGTTGATCGAGGACATCACCGAGCGGAAGATCGCCGAGGCGAAGATCAATCATCTGGCGCGCTTCGATGCCTTGACCGGGCTGCCCAACCGCGTCGTGCTGCGCGACCGCATGGAGCGCGCGCTCAACGAATGGCGCGCCGACAACATGTGCGCCATTCACTTCATCGATCTCGACCAATTCAAGCAGGTCAACGATACGCTCGGCCACACCCGCGGCGACATGCTGCTCGAAGCCGTCGCCGAACGGCTGAAGAACGCGATCCGCGACGCCGACGTGATCTCGCGCTTCGGCGGCGACGAGTTCGTCATTCTGCAAGCGCCGATCAAATCGCTCGAGCAGGGCGAGGCGCTGGCGACGCGCGTGCTCAACGCCTTGGCCGGCACGTACGACCTCGACGGCCACAAGGTCGTCGTCACCGCCAGCATCGGCATCGCGCTCGCCAAGAGCCGGATCGATCCGGAGCAATTGCTGCGCAACGCCGACATCGCGCTCTATCAGGCGAAAGCCGACGGCCGCGGCACCTTCCGCTGGTTCGAGGCCAAGATGGAAGCAAGCGCACAGGCGCGCCGCGCGCTCGAATTGGATTTGCGCAGCGCGACCGAGAGCGAAGCCTTCGAGCTCTACTATCAGCCGATCTTCAATCTCAAGACGCGGCGCATCGACACCTGCGAGGCGCTGCTGCGCTGGCCGCATCACGAGCGCGGCATGGTCTCGCCGTCCGAGTTCATCCCGGTCGCCGAGGAAATGGGCCTCATCGTCGAGATCGGCAACCAGGCGCTCTACAAGGCATGTCTCGAATGCCGCCGCTGGCCGGGCGACACCGCCGTCGCGGTCAATCTGTCCTCGATCCAGTTCGATCGCTCCAACGTGCCCGCGCTGGTGCGCGAGACGCTCGCCGCGACCAACCTGCCGGCGCATCGGCTCGAGATCGAGATCACCGAGACGACGCTGTTGCAGAATACGCGGCGCACCCGCGCCGACTTGCATCAGCTCGCGGAAATCGGCGTGAAGATCTCGCTCGACGATTTCGGCACCGCCTATTCGAGCCTCTCCTATCTGCACAGCTTTCCGTTCCACAAGGTCAAGATCGATCAATCGTTCCTGCAGGATTTGAGCGACGACCAGCGCCGCATCACGCTGTTGCGCGGCATGACGCGCCTGAGCGCGCAACTGGGATTGCGCGTCGTGGTCGAAGGGGTCGAGACCGAAGAGCAGCTCGAATTGCTGCTGGCCGAGGAGAGCATCGACGAAGTGCAGGGCTATCTGTTGTGCCGGCCGATGCCGGCGGCCGATCTGCGCAAGCTTCTGTACGCGACCTACGTGTCGCCGCCGCAGAAATCGCCCTGGCCCGCGCGCGTCCGCAGCGACGCCGCCTGAGCGCAAGACAGCTCAACAGCGGGGCCGCCTCGAGACCCTGCAACAAGGCATTGCAGCAAGGCATTGCTGCCATTCTTAGAAGCATAACGTAAGTTAACTTTAACCGGTTGCGCAAATTGCAAATTTGTTAGGGAAGTGTTAACCGTTTTCCTGGCGGCGCGAAAATGCGCTCCCAGGGAAGGTGAGTATGGTTCCGGTCGCAGCTTCGCGCCGATCGCCTTCGGTCATGTCGCGGAGCGAAGGCTCTCAGACTGAAGGCCCGCACAGCAGCTTTTCCGTCAGCGTTGCCAAGCTCCTGGACCGGATCGACTACCGTCGCGCCGACACCGCCGAGTCGCGCGAGGCGATTTTTCGCCTGCGTTATCAAGCCTATATGCGTGACGGCACGATAACCGCCAACGAGTCCGGCAGCTTCAGCGATCATTACGACGACACCGACAACGTCTATTTGTTCGGGCTCTATGTCGACGGCGAATTGGCGAGTTCCATTCGCATTCACGTGGCCACGCGAGAGCATCCCTATTTTCCGACGCTCGAAGTCTTTCCCGAATATCTGCAGCCGCAGTTGGACGCCGGCAAAGTCATCGTCGATCCGACGCGGTTTGTCGCCGACGAGCGGCTCTCGCGCATCCATCGCGCACTGCCCTATGCGACGCTTCGGCTGTGCGGGATGTGCGCCCGATATTTCAAGGCCGATGAGCTGCTCGCGGCGGTGCGAGCCGAGCACCAGGCGTTCTACCAGCGTATTTTTCAGCACCGCATGGTGTGCGCGCCGCGGCCTTATCCGCTGCTCGCCAAGCCGATCGGCTTGATGACGATCGACTATCCGGCCGTAGCCGAGCAGGTGCATCGCCGTTATCCGTTCTTTCGTTCCACGCTGTTCGAGCGGCGCATGCTGTTCGAGCGAGCGCCGGTTCCAGCAACTCCGGTTTCTGCAAGTCCGGCATCTGAAAGTCTGGTTTCCGCAAGTCCGGTTCCTGCCGAGCAGGACGACAAACGCCTGCAGGACCACCTCGCCCCTTTCGTGGAATGCGACACCGCGCGGCTCGCGGGTTAGATGTAACGCGGCCGGCGCAACCCGGCGTCGACGCTGACGCGGGCGAACTGCGAGTTCCGAAAAGATCTCGCTCATCCAAAAAGATCTCGCCCCCGCCGAAACGTTAGCAAGCCGACGCAAGCGCGACTTCGCCTCCTGAAATCTTGCTCGGAACGCGTCGTCAATGACGCACGTCACGCCGCACACTCGATCTCCTGTGGAAAGAATGAGTCGATGCCGACGCAATGTTAGCGAGACCTGAATCGTTCCTGTAAAATGCAAGCAATCGATTTCAGCCAACATTTCGAAGCGGTCGCTTAACGAATTCGTCTCAGAATTCGCCGCCAAGAAATTCAGCCCAATTGGCGGATACATCGATGAGCCACTACCGCATCATCCCCGACCGGGCCGAGCCCGGCAAACCGTATCGCGCGCAACCCGTCGCGTGTCCGGGCTGCGGTGCGCGCTTCGCGTTTTGCCGCAGCGAGAATCCCGTCATCGACGCCTGCGGCTTCGAGAGTTACACCTTCGCCTGCAAGGAATGCGGGGCGTCATTGTCCGGCATCGTCGATCCGTTCGACGACGCGTTGCTGATCACCGAAATGGCGGCCTGAATCTGAAGCGCTTGCGCCGGAGCATGATCCGGAAAAAGCCCGCCCCGGACTTGATCCGGGGTGGAAGCCGGTTTTCCGAAAAGATCATGCTCAACAAAGCGTCGGCCGACAAAATCCCGCTACTGCCGCGTAAACCGCCCGCGATCGTGCGGCGCCGAGAAATTCAATTGCGGTCCGAGCGGCACGATGCGTGTTGGATTGATCGCGGTCATGCTCATGAAGTAATGCCGCTTGATGTGATCCATGTTCACGGTCTCGGCGACGCCCGGCATCTGATAGAGATCGCGCAGATAGTTGAAGAGATTCGGATAGTCGACGATGCGGCGCAGGTTGCATTTGAAATGGCTGTAATAGACCGCGTCGAAGCGAACCAGCGTCGTGAACAAGCGCCAATCCGCTTCGGTCAGGCGCGCGCCGACCAGATAGCGCTGACGCGATAGAATGTCCTCGATCCAATCGAGCGCCGCGAACACCGCGCGGCAGGCGTCTTCATAAGCGCTCTGATTGGTCGCGAAGCCGGCGCGATAGACGCCGATATTCACGTCGTTGTAGACGCGCGCATTGATGCGATCGATCTCCGGCCGCAGCTCCGGCGGATAATAATCGGTGCGGTCGTTGGTCAGTGCGGCAAACGCCGTGTTGAGCATGCGGATGATTTCGGGCGACTCGTTGTTGACGATGGTCCGCCGCTCCTTGTCCCACAGCACCGGCACCGACACGCGGCCGGTATAGCGGTGATCGGCGAGCAGATAGATTTCGCCGAGACGCTGTTTGCCGTTGACCGTGTCGGCGATGGTGCCGGGGCTCGCGCCGAATTCCCAACCCTGCTCTCCCATGACGGGATCGAGGATCGAGATCGAGATCACGCTCTCGAGATCCTTGAGCTTGCGGAAAATCACCGTGCGATGCGCATATGGGCAGGCGAGCGAGACGTAGAGATGATAGCGCCCGCGCTCCGCGGCGAAGCCGCCCTCGCCCGACGGTCCGGGACTGCCGTCCGGCGTGATCCAATTGCGAAACACCGGCTCGGCCGGCACGAAGCGCCCGCCGTTGGCGGACGTGTCATACCATTGGCTGTGCCACACTCCATCGACGAACACGCCGTGCGCCATCGCCCTTGCTCCCCTTAGAGCATGATCCCGAAAGTGAGGTGGATGCCGGTTTTCGGTCACGATCATGCTCAAGCGAAAAATCCAGATAAGCCAGTCTAGCCTAGACCGCAAGCAACTGGTGGAAGAGGGCTTCGAAGCGGTGTTGAGCCGCAAACGGCGCATGACCCCGCCCGTTGCTGCGATTTTCGACGGCGAGAAGGAAGCCAAGCTGATCGCCCTGGCGTGCTCCAAGCCGCCGAAGGGGCGCGCCCGCTGGACGTTGCGCCTGCTGGAGAGCAAGGTCGTGGAACTCGGCATTGTCGAGCGCGCAAGCAACTCAACGATCGGGCGCACACTCAAAAAAACTGTCTCAAGCCGCATCGCAGGCAATGCTGGGTCATCCCGCCGAAGGCCAACAGCGCCTTCGTAGCCGCCATGGAAGATGTGCTGGCCGTCTACACGCGGCCGCACAATCCCGATTACCCGCTGGTGTGCCTGGACGAGACCTCGAAGCAACTCGTTGCCGAGATGCGCACGCCAATCCCGATGAAACGAGGACGTACAGCCCGCATCGACTACGAGTACGAGCGTAACGGCACCGCCAACCTATTCATGCTGTTCGCGCCGCTCGAAGGCTGGCGCCACGTCGAGGTGACGGATCGCCACACGGCCGTGGACTACGCTCACGTCTTGAAAGATTTGGCCGATCGCCACTTCCCACACGCCAAGACTATCGTGTTGGTCCAGGACAATCTCAACATCCACAGCAAGGCGTCACTCTACGAAGCCTTTCCGGCCGCCGAAGCCAGACGACTGGTCGAGCGCTTCGAATGGCACTACACGCCCAAGCACGGCAGTTGGCTCGATCTGGCGGAATCCGAACTCGGTGTCCTCTCCGCTCAGTGTCTCGATCGCCGCATCGCCGACAAACAGACCCTCATCGAGGAAATCGCCGCTTGGGAACACGACCGAAATGCCAATCACACAAAGGCAGACTGGCAATTCACAACCCAATCCGCTCGTGTCAAACTTAAATACCTATACCCTTCGATCTAGCTGAAATCAGCCGACTAGGCCGCGGTGCATGAGATACCGAACTCCGGACGTTCACGGCAAATCGACTCGCGCGTGACGGCGCAGGCGAACTGCGCCATCATTCGCGGGACTCATTTGTGGGACATTTTTTGGTGGGACGGAGCCCCAACCGCCGGCCGAAATCCGAGGGTGATAATGATAGAGCGGTACAGCGACCACGCTGCCAACGAGCGGACCTTCCTCGCTTGGATCCGCACCGCCATCGCGGTGATGGCCTTCGGCTTTCTGGTCGAGCGATTCGATCTGTTCCTGCAAATCGCCGGCCAGACCTTGGCGCGGCGCGCGTTGTCCCCGGGCGGACAATTGGCCGGCAACATTGCCGGCCTCATCCTGATCGCGCTCGGCGCCGCCATTATCATCTTAGCGCTGTTGCGCTTTCGCAGAACGGCGCGGGAAATCGACAGCCCGGAACCGCTGCCCGGCGCGGGCGAGCGGCTCGACGTGGTGCTTGCCGCATTGCTCGCCATCCTGGGGACTGCACTGTTCGTCTATCTGTCCTATACCGTGATCAGCCGCCTCTAGCAGCGGCAGGCGACACTGGCCTTGAGGACTTTGCCGCGCGCGCGGGAGGACATTTCGGGAGGGCATTTAATGAAAGCGGTTTTCATCGATCGGTTTGGCGGGCCCGAGGTTCTTTCCTATGGCGATCAGCCCGACCCGGTGGCGGGACCCGGCCAAGTCATGGTCGACGTCGCCGCGGCGAGCATCAACGGCGCCGATTGGCGCGTGCGCGCCGGCCAATATGCGGACGCCAAATTTCCACTGATCCTGGGACGCGATTTTTCCGGCACAATTTCAGCAGCCGCCGCGGATGTTCATGATCTGAAAGTCGGGGATGCCGTCTTCGGCGTGCTCGAAGCCGGCCGCGAGGGCGCCTATGCCGAGAAGCTGGCGATCACCGCGGCGATCATCGCCAAAAAGCCCGACGCGCTTTCACACGTCCACGCGGCGGCGATGGCGCTGACCGGCCTTACCGCAATCATCTCCATCGAGACTACGCTCGAGCTCCAGCGCGGCGAGACAATCCTCATTCAAGGCGGCGCCGGCGGCGTCGCGAGTTTTGCCATCCAGCTTGCCAAGCACATCGGCGCGCGTGTGATCACGACGTCAAGCGCCGCCAATCTCGACTATGTGCGCGGCCTCGGCGCCGACGAAGTCATCGACTACACCGCGCAGGATTTTACCCGGGCGGTCAGCGGCTGCGATGCGGTCTTCGACACGGTTGGTGGCGAGGTGGCGCTGAAATCGTTCGCCGTGTTGCGGCCCGGCGGTCGCGCGGCCTTTATCGCTTCAGGGCCGACGGCGCCGAAGCCGGAGCGCAGTGACATAGCGTCCTTGCGTCCGGCGGTCGGGCGCTCCCGTCCGCCGCTTGAGCGCATCGGCCAACTCGTTGCCGCCGGTGCCGTGCGGCCGCCGGAGATCAAGCTATTCCCGCTGTCGCAGGCCGCCGAAGCGCATCGCATCAGCGAAGGCCGTCATTTCCGCGGCAAGCTCGTCTTTCAGGTGCGTTAGAGCGCTGCGCGTGACGCGTGCGCAAAAGTATTCGTCATTCCAGGGCGCGACAAAGTCGCGAGCCCGGAATCCATAATCCTGAATCGGTGCCCACTTTTGCTTGGCCTGTGGTTATGGAATCCGGACTTGCCGCTATCGCGGCAATCCGGAATGACGACGTCTCAATAGCATTCCTGGACGCGGTGCGGCGCAATAGCGGTACACCGCAGATCCGGGATCGTTATAACCTCGGCATTTAGCCCGAAATTGCGCTGAGCGATCTCGTTACCCGAGACCGGCTATTCCATCTTGCCGCCTTTGTGCTTGCATTGCGCTCTGAACTTCTTGCGCTCCTTGCCATGCAAGCCCTTGGCGTTGGCCTGGTCGGAGCAGGCCTTGGAGATCGCCTTCTTGTCCATGGCGCCTGGCGCCGCCTGATCCGCGGCCGGCGGCGGATTTTGCGCGAAAGCCGCACCGGTTCCGATCGCGAGCGAAAAAACGATTGCCGCAACGACAGTCGATTTCGTCATCATATTTTCTCCCCACTATGTGGAATGTGCAGGTACGAATCGAGCCCCTGGCTGAACTTATCAGGCTTGTGCTTCGAGCAGTAGCCCGATCGGCGCATAACGCGCCGCGGCAGCTTGGTGCGGCGCGTTATCCGTTCGGTTTGCCCGGACTCCCGGAACTCTCAAAAGACAAGCCGAAACAAGCAACGGCCGCGAATTTATTTGCAATCACCGCAGGCTGGCGGACGACGGCCGCCATCCCTAGATCTCAGTCAACGTCGGTAACACGACACTGCGTGGAAGAACGACCATGTCTCCGCTATCGCTGCTGCTCAACCTGTTGTGGATGATCTTCGGCGGCATCTGGATGGCCGTCGGCTGGCTGATCGCGGCCGTGATCATGGCGATCACCATTGTTGGCATCCCCTGGGCGCGGGCGGCCTTCAATATCGCCTCCTATACGCTCTTGCCGTTCGGCCGCCGCGCCGTCTCGCGCGCCGAATATCTCGGCGCCAACGACGTCGGCACCGGCCCGCTCGGCTTCCTCGGCAATCTGATCTGGCTCGTGCTCGCCGGCTGGTGGCTGGCGCTCGGGCATCTGATCATCGCGATCGGCCTCGCCATCACGCTCATCGGCATTCCGTTCGCCTGGGCGCACTTGAAGCTTGCCGGCATCGCGCTCTGGCCGATCGGCAAGATGATCGTGGATGCGGACGACGCGCGGTTTCGCTATCAACGTCCGTAGAACGAACGAAGCGTCGATTCACACTTTTTAATCTCACCGCATTCGTTTGCGTCGCGACGAAGCGCATCCAGAATTGTGCAAAGGAGCCGATATATGACCAGCCATCATCATCACGCCGTCGTTTGGATCGATCATCGCGAAGCGCGCGTTTTTCATTTCAGCCCGACCGATGTCGAGAAGCTCGTGCTGCACCCGGACAATCCCACCAAACACATTCATCACAAGGCCAATTCGATCGGCAGCGGGCACGCCGCCGAAGATCATGCTTTTCTGCATGCGGTCGCGCAATCGGTCGCCGATGCAGGCGCGATCCTGGTCACCGGCCCGGCCAACGCCAAGACCGCTTTGGTCAAACATATCGGCGAGCACGATCCGCAAGTGGCGAAGAAGATCGTCGGCGTGGAAAGCGTCGATCACCCGAGCGACGCGCAGCTCGTGGCGCACGCGCGCAAGTATTTCAAAGCCGAAGACCGGATGCTGCCGCAGAAGGGCTGAAGCATCCTCAACTGCCTTCTGGCCGCGTCAGGCGGCGGTCTTTATGATCCCACCCGTGCGCCTTGCCGCTGATGAAGTAAGGCCGCCGGAGGAGACATGGACAAGGACAAGTTAAAGGCGTTTGCCGACAAAGTGTTTGGCGACATGGCCGGCGCGATGACCGCCGGCATGGGCTATATCGGCGTCAAGACCGGGCTGTTTCGCGCCATGGCGGGCAAGGGACCGATGCAGGTCGAAGACGTTGCGCGCGAGACCAAGCTCGTGCCGCGCTACGTCGAGGAATGGCTCAAGGGCATGACCAGCGCCAAATATCTCGACTACGATCCCGCCACCAAGACCTATCGCCTCCCCGACGAGCACGCCTATCTGCTCGCCTCCGACGACACCGACCATTTCATGGGCGGGCTGTTCCCGATCGTGCCGGTGCTGCTCCGTCTCGCGCCCGACGTCGCCGTCGCGTTCGAGCGCGGCGGCGGCGTGCCGTTCGAGAAATTCGGACCCGAAGGCGTGTTCGGCCTCGATGTGATGAACCGCGGACAATATGAGCACCGGCTCACCAGCTACTGGCTGAAGGCGATGCCCGACGTGCAGGCGCGGCTTGAAGCCGGCGGCCGCGCGCTCGATGTCGGCTGCGGCGCCGGCCGCATCGCGGTGACGCTCGCCAAGGCTTTTCCCAAGGCCAAGGTCGTGGGGCTCGATCCTGACCGTAAATCGATCCGTCAGGCGGAAGCGGGCGCCGCCGAAGCCGGGCTGTCCGGCCGCGTTTCCTTTGTTGCCTCGACCACCGGCAATCTCGATCGTGGCGAAGGTTTTGACCTCATCACCGCGTGCGACTGCATCCACGACTTCGCGTCGCCGCAGCCGACGCTCAAAGAGATACGCGCGCTGCTCAGGCCCGAGGGCACGCTGTTCATCATCGAGCCGCGCGCCGCCGACAAGCTCGAGGACAACATCAATCCGATCGCGACCATGCTGTACGGCTTCAGCATCTTCCACTGTATGACACAGTCGCTCGCGCAGGGCGGGCCTGGGCTCGGCACCTGCATGGGCCCGGCCCGCACCGAAGAGCTGTTGCGCGATGCCGGTTTCCGCGAGTTCCGGCAGCTCGACCTCAAAAGCCCGACCAACCTGTTCTACGCGGCGCGGGCCTAGAGCATGATCCGGAAAAGTGGGTACCGGTTTTCCGAAAAGATCATGCTCCACCAAAGATCTAGAGCGCGATGACGATTCAACGTAAAGCCATCGTGTCTCGGGCTTCGCCATGAGGCCGCCAAATGCGGCGGCCTCAACGCGATGGTCGTCTCGCCAGCCGATTAATCAGCGACGCCCTCGACGATAAACGACAGCGAGTCGGTCGACTTGATCCGCGCGGCCGTGATCTCTTTCGTGGCCGGCAAGTCGTTCCAGGCGAGCGCCTTCTCCACGCTGTCGAAAGAAAGCAGGACGAAGCGCTGCGGCGAAGGCCCGTCGAGGCTTCTGATTGTTTGGGTACGCACCACATAACGGCCCCCGGCCGCGGCCAGCGCTGCCGGGGATGCTTTGTCGATCACGCCCGCCTTGAAGGCGTCGGCGTCCTTTATGCTCCGGATCGCGACCACGACGTAAGCCGGTGGCTTGGCCTGCGCGTGCAATTCGTGGATGGCGGCGGCACCCATTCCGATTCCGGCCAACGCAGCCAACGCGATTTTGTATCTCGTGTTCATGCTCGTTCTCCTTCTCGGGGCTTTTGCAGCAGCCAGTCTGCTGCGGGGTGATCAAGCTTTTCTCAGCGGAATCGGCGTATCGACTAGATACCTCTCGAAGTTGCATGAATCGTCATTTACCACCAACCGATGTTGGCCTGCAAGGCATCGATGCCCCGGCCGGCTTAGACATTCGCGAGCTTCGGGTGGAAACGGCGTGCCGCCAGAAAGCCGAGCACGACGAAGAACGCCAGCACGACCACTTGCACGATCAGGAACGGCGGCTCCGAGCCGGTCGGCGCCAACTCGTGCAGAAAGGACAGTTTGGCGAACGCCTGAATGACGCCGACGAAAGCATCGAGATAGAGCGCGGTCATCGCCGCGACCACATAGATCCAGCGCCACGGACCGGAGACCCGAAACACGTAGATCGCGAGCAGCGCGACGGCGAGCAGAAGGAGCGACAGGATGCCGACCATGCGCGGCGGATCGAGCCCGAACGGCGGCAATGGAAAGCCGGTCACGCTGGTGAGGATGATGGTGACGAGAAACAATTCCGTCCAACCACCCAACGCGCGGCCCTTCAACAAGCCAAAGAGCACGACCAAACCCGCCACCAGCGCGATCAAGCTCAAAGCGACATGGATTTGAAGAAACAGATGGGTCGGAATTCCCCACGTCATCGCAAGCCTCCTGTTCGACCGGGCGCTTGGGTTGCCCCGTCGTGATCAAGTGAAAGTGATGGGAAGCACAGGCGACCTCGCGTGCAGTCGAACCCGTGGACCGACGCGATATCTCCCCCCTAGCAAGGCACGAAGTATATTCGGCAGCGGGGCAAAGTCGAATGACAGACCGCCCTGACCAGCAATCGCCGGCGTTTGCCGATCATTCAATCCACGCTAAGTTCCTCGCCTCGCTGGCGGCCATCCGTCAAATCCCGAGACAAGATCCAGAGGAACCCCCATGTCTTTTTCGATGTCCGGCGCATCGCTTTCCGTATTTGAACTCGGCCTCAATACGCTTTCGGCCCTGCTCGACAAGGCGGAGGGTTTTGCCGCCGCCAAGAAGATCGATCCCGCCGTGCTTCTGCACACGCGGCTTGCGCCGGACATGTTCGACTTCACCCGGCAGGTGCAGACGGTCAGCGATCAGGCGCGCCGCGGCGCCGCGCGGCTCGCCGGCGCCGAACCGCCGAGCGTCGAGGACACCGAGACGACGATCGAACAGCTCAAGGCGCGGCTCGCCAAGACGATCGCTTATCTGAAGACGCTCGACCCCAAGCAAATAGACGCGTCCGCCGACCGCGACATCAAGTTTCCGCTCGGCGGCGGCACCAGCGGCCTGATGAAAGGCGCCGACTATCTCAATTACTTCGTGCTGCCGAACTACTATTTCCATCTCACCGCCGCCTACGCCATTTTGCGGCATTGCGGCGTAGAGATCGGCAAGCGCGACTTTATCGGCTCGATTCCGCTGCAGCGGGTGTGAGACGGATGTAGCCGCATGAGCGCTGCGACATGCGGGAATCAACATAAAGCTCATCCCGGATGTCGCATTCGCTCATCCGGGCTACGCCCCTCGGGTCTTGCTTCAATCGCCGCGCAACATCTTGCCGATGCATTCGAGCACGCGCCGGCGAAATTCTTCCGGCTTGGTCCGGAACGGAATTTCGAAACGCGCGGTCGCGCTCTCGCTCAGCATCAGGTTATAGGGCGCGCCCTCGGTGTCGCCGGTGATGCGAAAATCCGTGCGATAGCAGACGATCGGCTTACCTTTGGCATAGGCATAGCCGCATTCCCACGCAGTCCCGCTGTCCGGATCGGGACCGTCCATGCAGGCGACCACGATGTCGGCCCAGTCGATCGCCGCAACGTCCATCTCGAAAATCGCGCGGGCGGTCTTGTCGCGCGGCTCGTGTTCTTGCGGCAGCCAGACCTCAAAGCCTTCGCCTTCGAGAAAGCGCGCCAGCTCCGCGTTGAAGCCTTGCTCCGCCAGCGAGAACAGCGGCCCGGCCAGGTAGATTTTTGTCATCGCGTTCTCCTCAAAAACGTCATACGCGGGCTTGACCCGCGTATCCATGCTGAGATGCGGCGCGAGCCTTTGCCGCGGCAAATGGGCGCTCGAAGTCTGCATGGATTGCCGGGTTAAAAGTGCGGCAATGCCAAAGACGCGGCTGCGCCGGATTTCGCTGCCGCCGAATCCGCGTTACCGTTGCTTGCATCTGGCACTTTGCGCGGAGCGCGCCAATGACAAAAGACGAAGCCATGCATCAATCGACGCGTACTGTTCGCATCGACGACGCCGATATCCACGTGACCGAGTGGGCGCCGGAGCGCCGGTCCTCCTGCCGCACGGCAATCCGGACAGCGGCATCATGTGGGAGGGCATCGCCGAGCGCCTCGCGGAACGCTGCCGTTGCATTGCGCTTGACCTGCCGGGCTTCGGTCATTCGGAAGTGCCCACGCACTTTCAGCCGTCGCACGACGGCATGGCGCAGTTCGTCGAACAATTCCTGGGCTCTGCCGCCGTCGAGCGGCCGGTCGATTTGGTGGCGCACGATTTCGGCGGCCCTTTCGCCTTCGCCTGGGCGGTCAAGCATCCCGCTGCCGTGCGCCGCATGGTGGTGATCAATACCCTGTTCTTCAGCGACTACCGCTGGCATTTCTGGGCGCGCGTCTGGCGCACACCGATCCTCGGCGAATTGTCCATGCTGGCCATGAACCGCCCGATGTTCGCGCAAGAGCTCAGGCGCGGCTCCAAAGGAATCAGCGATGCCCATATCGACAGCACCTGGGCACGGATGACGCCGCGCATGAGGAAGGAAGTCTTGCGGCTCTATCGCCCCGCCGATCCGGCGAATTTCAAACCGTGGGAAGACGGCCTTTTGGCGCTGATCCGGACCAAGCCGACGCTCGTCATCTGGGGCGACAAAGACCCTTACGTTTCGTCGCGCTTTGCCGAACGCTACAACGCCCAGAAGGTCGTGCATCTTGCGCACGCCGGCCATTGGGCGCCGGTCGAAGCGCCGGCGGAATGCGCCGACGCCATTCTGCATTTTTTCTCCGCCGCCGCGTGAGGCCGCCACGTGGACCCCGAATTCATTCGCGACCTGTTCGCGCCGTTCGGCCCGGTGGTGGTGCGGCGCATGTTCGGCGGCGCCGGCATCTACCGCGAGGGGTTGATGTTCGCGCTCCTGTTCGACGGCGCGATCTTTCTGAAAGTCGACGAAGCGAGCATTCCCGATTTCGAGCGCGAAGGCAGCCGGCCCTTCGTCTATACGCGCGCCAAAAGCCCGGGCAAGATCGGCCGCGCCTCGCTCTCCTATTGGCGGCTGCCCGAGCGGCTCTACGACGATCCTGAGAGCTCACTATTTGGGCCGAGCGCGCGCTTGCCATCGCCCAGCGCAAGAAAACGACGCCGCGCGCGCGGACCAAGCGCGGCGCGTAAGCAAAAAAGCGCAAGCCGGATCGCTGGCCGTGCCGGCAGACTTGAAGTTCCTGGGATCAAGCGTGCCCGATCGTGTGCGACCCGAAGAATTTTAGGAGCGTATCTCGATGGGCAAATTTTAGTGATAAGGGGCGCGAGATTGAAACGAGCATCTGCGGCTCGCGCCTGACGCGGTACGATTTTTCTTTTTTTTGCTAATCCATTGGCTCGATTGGCTTTTCATTCTATCTCACGCACTCGGGTCACCGGGCTGTGGGATTATTGCGTTGTTGCACGACGAACCTTCAACCGCGCTTTCTGCGCAATTTCAGCACTCTACAAACGATGGCATTGGCGCAGAGTTCGACGCCGCCACGCCCAATTCGAGAGACGTGGCCGCGGAGCTGACGGCTCAACTCGCTAGTCTCGATCTGTTCGAACGCCTCGCCGCAATTCGCGCCTGCATCGGCGGGCCCATCGTTTTCACCACGAGCTTTGGGTTGGAAGATCAGGCGATTGCGCACGCGCTTTTTTCGCAGAAGCTCGAGGTCGACGTGGCGACGCTCGATACCGGGCGTCTGTTTCCGGAAACATACGAAGTCTGGGCCGCGACCGAGCGCCGTTACGGCACCGGGATCGCGGCATTCACCCCGGACCGGGCGGGCGTCGAAGCTTTGATCGCCCGGCAGGGCATTGACGGCATGCGTTCCTCGGTCGCAGCGCGGCTCGAATGCTGCGCCATCCGTAAAGTCGAGCCGCTGGCGCGTGTGCTTGACGGTGCTGCCGCCTGGATCACGGGTCTTCGCGCCGATCAGTCAACCGAGCGCGCCCGCACCGCGCTTGCGTCGTTCGAGGAAGGGCGCCGGCTGATTAAGGTAAATCCGCTGTTCGATTGGACGCGCGAGCAGACCGTCGCCTTCGTTCGCACCCACGACGTTCCTTACAACACATTGCATGATCGCGGCTTCCTATCGATCGGATGCGCACCCTGCACCCGCGCGGTCGCGCCGGGCGAGCCGGAGCGCGCCGGGCGCTGGTGGTGGGAGCAGGAAGAGAAAAAAGAGTGCGGTCTGCATATCACCCGTAACGGGCGCGTCATCCGCGCCGCTTCCCCGCACGCTTGAAAACGGCACCGCACAACATGGACGCTCTCGCGCCAGCCTTTGTTCCCGCCGACGATGCGATCGCGCCGGCCGATGTCGAAACGCGGCCGGCGCCGTCACTCACGCATCTCGAACAGCTCGAAGCGGAAAGCATTCACATCATCCGCGAGGCGGTCGCCGAGTCGGAAAACCCGGTGATGCTTTACTCCATCGGCAAGAACTCGTCGGTCCTGTTGCACTTGGCGCTGAAGGCGTTCTACCCGGCGAAGCCGCCGTTTCCGCTGTTGCACGTCGACACAACCTGGAAATTTCGCGAGATGATCGCATTTCGCGATGCGCGCGCCCGCGAGCTCGGCCTCGATCTGATCGTGCACGTCAATCAGGACGGGTTGGCCCGCGGCATCAATCCGGTGGCGAGCGGTTCGGAACTGCACACCGACGTCATGAAGACGCAGGCGCTGCGGCAGGCGCTCGATCATCATCGTTTCGATGCCGCCTTCGGCGGCGCTCGCCGCGACGAAGAGAAGTCGCGCGCCAAGGAACGCGTCTTTTCATTTCGCAACGCCAATCATCTGTGGAATCCGAAGCGCCAGCGCGCCGAGCCGTGGCGTATCTATAACGGTCGCAAGCGCCGCGGCGAAAGCATCCGCGTTTTTCCGCTGTCCAATTGGACCGAGCTCGACGTCTGGTTCTACATCCACCAGGAGCGCATTCCGGTGGTGCCGCTGTATTTCGCCGCGCCGCGTCCGGTCGTCGAACGCGACGGCACGCTCGTCATGGTGGATGACGAGCGCCTGCCGCTGGCGCCGGGCGAGCGCCCGCAGATCAAGACCGTCCGCTTCCGCACGCTCGGCTGCTATCCGCTGACCGGCGCCATCGAAAGCACTGCGCGCACCGTTCCCGAAATCATTCGCGAAACGCTGGAGAGCCCGTATTCCGAGCGGCGCGGGCGCGTCATCGACCAGGACGGCGCTGCGTCGATGGAGCGGAAAAAGCAGGAAGGCTATTTCTGATGAACGCGCAAGCGCAGGTCGCCGACTATGAATTCGCCACGCTGTTGCAGCGGCAGGCGGGCACGCGTTTGTTGCGATTCATCGCGTGCGGATCGGTCGACCACGGCAAGTCGACGCTGATCGGCCGCCTGCTTTACGAAACAAAGCAATTGTTCGAAGACCAGCTCGACGCTCTCGCCAAGGACTCGCGCAAGTTCGGCACGCAGGGCGGCGAGCTCGATTTTTCGCTGCTGTTGGACGGCCTCGCCGCCGAACGCGAGCAGAAAATAACCATCGACGTGGCCTACCGCTTCTTCGCCACGGCGCGCCGCAAGTTCATCGTCATTGATGCGCCGGGCCACGAGCAATATACCGCCAACATGGCGACCGGCGCATCGGTCGCCGATCTCGCGCTCATCTTGGTCAGCGCCGACGAGGGGCTGACGCGGCAGACCAAGCGTCACGCCGTGGTTCTTTCGATGCTTGGCGTCCGCAACATCGTGCTCGCAGTCAACAAGATGGATCGGGTCGGCTGGTCGGAGGTCATCTTTCGTGGAATGGAGGCGCAATTCCGCGATTTCGCGGCGGCGCTTGGGATCGATGCGGTGGTTTCCATTCCGGTGGCAGCCAAGAGCGGCGACAATATCGCCGGCCGTTCCGATCGCATGCCCTGGTATGATGGGCCGTCACTGGTCGAATATCTGGAAGATGTAGAGCCGGCTCACCCGGCCGGGCGGCAGCCGTTTCGCATGCCGATCCAGTGGGTCAGCCGGCCGGACGAAGATTTTCGCGGCTATAGCGGGCTGATCGCGCGCGGCGAAGTTCAGGCCGGCATGCCGGTCAAGATTCTGCCGTCGGGACGCGCCACGCGCGTTTCGCGCATCGCCACCTTCGATGGCGATCTGAAGAGCGCGGCCATCGGGCGCTCGGTGACGCTCACCTTCGCCGATCAGATCGACGCCTCGCGCGGCGACGTCGTCGTCGGCATCGAGGCTGAGCCGGCGATGACGGACCGTATTGCGGCGCGCCTGTTCTGGATGAACAGCGAGGCGCTCCGACCCGGACGCCGCTATCTGCTCAAGCTCGCGACGACCACTGTCGTGGCGACAATCGAGTCGGACATGAGCGTCTTCGATCTCGACACGCGGCGGCTGGTCGAGGCGGCAGCGCTTTCGCAAAACGAAATCGGTTTGGCGACGCTTAAACTCGATCGGCCGATCGCGGTCGATCGCTACGCCGAGTGCAAGGATACCGGAAGCTTCATCCTCATCGACCGGGAAACCTACGACACCGTCGGCATGGGCTGCGTCGAGAAGGCCGAGGCGGAGAGCGCGTCGGTGTCCGCGCCGAACTCTGTGTTCACGGTTGGCAGCAAGCTCGCACGCTGGACCGAAACCCATTCACGCTCGCTGGCCAAAGCGGTGAGTTGGCGCGCCACCGGCAGCATCGATACATTCCTCGTCGCGTTCGTGATCACCAGTAGCCCGAAGATCGCCGGTTCGGTCGCGGCGACCGAGATCGTGACCAAGATTCTGATCTACTACCTGCACGAGCGCGTGTGGGCGTTGATCCCTTGGGGCAAGCGGTAACGGGCTGCGATACGTCGTGGTTGTCATCCGCGGCCCTGCTAGTACGTTGTGCGCAGTACCCGCGCGTTTCCGCGGCCGGAGTTCGCGATGGTAGGGCAGATGAGAGGCGGCGGCCGGGCGGCGTTCGCACTGGCTGCTGCGATCTCGTATGGCGCCGTCTCGGCGCAGGCCGATGGGCTCGATTGGTCGCGCGCCCAGCTCAACACAATCGGTCAACAGCCCACGTCGGATTCCATGACGCCGATGATCGATCCCGCTGCGATCGCGAGCTGGCGCGCGCTCGCGGCGCAAGTCCGGGCCAACCAGCCGGCTTGGAGCAGTCCGCTGATCACCACCACCGGCATGCTGGAGCAGCGCTTCCGCTTTGACGCTTCTCAGCAGCATGCCGGCAACGGCGCCAACACCACCGTCGTCGACGGCGGCCGCGGCTTGGATCTGATCGTCAGCAACAGCAACGAAATACAAATCGCCGCGCCCCCTTACGACCTCCGCAATACGCCTACCGGGAAGGGCGCCTTCACCGGTTCGCTTTTGCGCGCGTGAAGCAGCAACTGGCGGCGAGCCCGGCCAGCGGCGGCAACTACTTCGTCACCGTGTGGCTGCAGGTGCAGGCGCCCACCGGAATCGCGCCGCTGACCAATCACGCCTGGACGTACATTCCGACGTTGGCGTTCGGCAAGGGTTGGGGCGATTTCGATATTCAGGCCACGATCGCGGCTGTCTTGCCCAATTCCGACGTATCGGTACTGGGCGACCAGATTCAGACGAACGTCGCGTTTCAATATCATCTGCTCAAGATCTTCTGGCCCGAGTTCGAGGTGAACTGGACGTACTGGGCGGACGGGCAGCGCGGCGGATTGAACCAGGTGTTTCTTACCCCGGGTCTTGTGATCGGCCGTTTTAAGCTCTCTGAGGATATAGAGTTCACGACCGGCGTCGGTTATCAGGTTGCAGTGTCGCCGCATTATCAGGCAACGCCGCTGACGCCGACCTACAACAACGGTTGGGTCTTCACCACGCGATTCAATTTTTGAGCGGCCACGACATGGACCCAGAATTCATCCGCGTTCGCGACCTGATCGCGCCGTTCGGTCCGATGGCGCTGCGGCACATGTTCGGCGGCGCTGGAATCTACCGTGAAGGACTGATGGTCGCGCTCGTGTTCGATGACGCGATCTTTCTCGGAGACGACGAAGCAAGCATCCCAGATTTCGAGCGCGAAGGCACCAGTCGAAGCGGCACGCGCAGCGGCGGTCGCAGGTGCGATGGACGGGAATAAAATGAAAATCATGAGCTTTGCGGCGGCGCCCGAACTACGGTCGTGGCTTGCGAAAAACCACAGCCGATCGAAAGGAATCCTGTTGCGTATCCACAAGAAGCAGTCCGGCATGGTCAGCGTGGGCTACGCCGAAGCGCTCGACCAGGCGCTGTGTTACGGATGGATCGACGGACAGAAGCTGCCGGGTGACAAGCAATCCTGGCTGCAGACATTCACCCCGCGGCGGCCAAGGAGCGGATGGTCCAAGAAGAACACCGAGCACGCCGAACGTCTCATCAAATCGGGAGAAATGACTGCTGCCGGACTGAAAGAAATCGAGGCTGCGAGGTCGGACGGCCGCTGGCAAGCCGCCTATGACTCGTTCGGCGACGCCTCGATACCTGAGGATTTTCTTAAAGAACTTGCCAGAAACAAGAAGGCGAAGGCCTTCTTCGCAACGCTCAACAAGACCAACCTCTATTCCGTCGCCTACCGCCTGCAGACCGCGAAGAAGCCCGAAACGCGCGAAAAACGGATGCAGGCCATCATCGAGAAGCTGGCCCGCGGCGAAAAATTTCACTGAGCGAAGCGTCGCCGACGCTCCGAGAACGGTGATATGATTATTGATGATTTAGCGGTACGTGCGTACCGACAAATTTTATAAATATCCGCCGGTCGCCCGTAACCGCCTTTAACGCGCGGAAGCCATGCTTTGCTTCACGCCGCAAAACGGGAATTGAACACAGAACCGGGAGACGAACACCATGTCCAGCTTGACCGGATCGCCTAACACGCTGCACGACACAGCGCTCGAGCCGTTACGCGCCAAGTCGGGCTGGATCATCGCACTCGGCGTCGTCTTTGTGATCGCCGGCATCATCGCGCTCGGCAGCGTGGTCATGGCCACCGCCGCGACCGTGTTCGTGGTCGGCATCATGATGGTGATCGCCGGCGTCGCCGAGGTGATCAACGCGTTCCAGATCAAGACCTGGGGCAAATTCTTTCTCTGGCTGCTGCTCGGCGCCCTTTACATCGTCGCCGGTTTCTTCGCCTTCGAGAACCCGCTGCTGGCCGCCGCTGTCCTGACACTCCTGCTCGGCTTTTCGCTGCTCGTGTCGGGCATCATGCGCATTGTGCTGGCCTTCAGCATGCAGGAGACGATGCCCTGGATCTGGGTTGCGTTCTCCGGCGTCATTACCTTTTTGCTGGGTCTCCTGATCGTCGCCAAATGGCCGGTGTCGAGCCTTTACATTCTGGGCATCTTCCTAGGCGTCGATCTGGTGATTGCCGGCGCGGGCTGGATCGGCGTCGGTCTCGGGCTGAAGCGCCTCACCTGAGGACGACTAAGATCAGGCGCGTGCGGCGGGACGACAATTCGGCAACCAATGTCATCTTGCCGGTGCGTGATCGCTTGGCCGCTGGCCCTGCGACGCTGTAGACTCGACGCTCCTTTGAGGAACGCAACGGGGGCTGCCATGCGCTGGGTTTATCTGGCCATTGTCGTCGTGTTTCTGGCCGCGATCCTGATTTTCGTCGTGCAGAACCGCGAGCTGGTGACGATGTCGTTTCTCGGCTTTGGCGTGCGCGCGCCGCTCGCGATCACGGCTGCCGTCGTTTATGTGCTTGGCGCGATCACCGGCGGCAGCCTTTACGCCTTGCTGCGCAAATCGGTGCGGGAGTTGCGGCTCGGAGGCGCGCGGTAGACCCGATGATGCAGGCCGGGGACCCGCCGCTCATCGATCCGCGGCGGGGCGATGTCGAGGACGACGTCTCCAGTCCGAAGCAGCGATCGTTGCTCGCCATCGCCGGCAGCCTGCTCGCCGAAATCAGCCTGCCGAAGCTGATCTTCGCCTTGATCTTTTCGATCGTGCTGCCGGCCTTGCTGCTCGGCCTGGCGCCCCTGGTCGCCACGGCCTGGGTGCTGAAGCTGTCCACGACCGCGGCGCAAATGACCGGGCTCGGCGCGGCCTTTGTGCTGATGGCCGTCGCCGCGGCCGGATGGTTCGGATGGCAGCCGCTCCTGCGCATCGCCGAGCGAAACTTTTGGTCGCTGAACGCGCTCGCGATCCAGCCCGGCTACGCCTTCTGCCGCGAGGGACTCCGCTATCTGGCCGAGCGCATGCTCGGCACGGGTGCGAGCGACACGACGCGCGCGCGCTTGCGCGCGATCAGCTCGGCCGCGGCCGCCATCGTCTTATCCATCGTCGCCGTCGCGATCGCGGTTGCCGTGTGGCCAGCATCGCGCTGGGTCGGGACGGCCGCGGATCTTTTGGATGTGCGCAGCCTCATCGTGCCGACGCTCGCCAACGCCGTCGTCATCAGCTGCGCCTATCTTGCGGTCGCCGCGCTGCTCTGGGGCTTTGCCGATGCGCTCATGGACCAGCCGATCAATCTCGGCGCGTTCGATGCGGCGTCCGGCGGGCCGGCCTGGCGCGTCGCGCACCTTTCGGACATCCATCTGGTCGGCGAGCGCTACGGATTCCGCATCGAAAGCGGACGCCGCGGGCCGCGCGGCAATGACCGTTTCGCCCGCATCCTCGACCGCATCGAAGCGATTCACAGAACGCGGCCGCTGGATCTCATCCTGATTACCGGCGACATGACCGACGCCGGCATCGCAACCGAATGGGCGCAATTCCTCGATGCGGTTGAGCTGCATCCGGCACTCGCCGAGCGCATGCTCATCCTTCCCGGCAATCATGACCTCAATATCGTCGATCGCCTCAACCCGGCGCGGCTCGATCTGCCGTTCAGCCCGATCAAGCGCCTGCGGCAGATGCGGACGCTGTCCGCGATCGCCGCCATCCAGGGCCATCGCGTCCGTGTGGCCGATCCGGATTCAGGCGCCCTTGATCGCACGCTTGCGCAGGCGCTGACGCCGCATCGGCAGTGGATCGCCGAATTTGCCGATACCGGCAGCCTGCGGCTGGCGATTGGCCTCGGCCAGCTTTGGGATGATCAGTTTCCGCTGATCCTGCCGCCCACCGAGCCGAATGGCCTCGGCGTCGCCATCCTCAACTCCAACGCCGAAACGCATTTCTCATTCACCAATGCGCTGGGGATGGTGTCGGTCGAGCAGACCCGCAGATTGGCGGCGGCCGTCGACCGATTTCCGCACGCGCACTGGATCGTCGCGCTGCATCATCATCTGGTCGAATATCCGATGTCGGTTGCGAAATTCTCCGAGCGCATCGGCACCGCGCTGATCAACGGTTCGTGGTTCATCCGCAAGATCAAGAGTTTCGCGCCACGCGCGATCGTCATGCACGGCCACCGCCATATCGACTGGATCGGCGCGTGCGGTGAATTGAAGATCGTCTCGGCGCCGTCGCCGGTGATGGGCGCGACGAACGAAGCGCCGACCTATTTCCATATTCACACGTTGACCGCTGGCCCAAGCGGGCAAATTTGTCTGCTCGCGCCGGAACGCGTCGATATCGCGGGCGCAAACCCCGCGGATGAGGCCTAAGACGGCCTAGGTTTGGATAGAGCCACACACGCGTCATGGCCGGACTTGTTCCGGCCATCCACGTCTTCATTTTCACGGAGCACTTAAGACGTAGATGCCCGCACATAGGCGGAGCGAAGCGACGCCGTTCTTCGAACGGCTAAGCGCGGGCATGACGACCTCCTCTCTTCGTGCTCTAGATCAAGCCCTTGTCTTTTCGGCTTGCGGCGGGCCGCCGAGCAGGTCGGCCAGCCAGCGGCTCGACGGATGCTGCGCGCAGAATGTCAGAATGGCGAGCGCGATCGGAACGCCGATGAATGTGCCGAACAGACCCCACACAAAGGTCCAGAAGAAGATCGTGAACAGCACGACAAAGGGAGAAATGGACAGCACGCTGCCGGACAAGCGC
Source organism: uncultured Alphaproteobacteria bacterium (assembly GCA_963720115.1). Taxonomy (GTDB): domain Bacteria; phylum Pseudomonadota; class Alphaproteobacteria; order Rhizobiales; family Xanthobacteraceae; genus BOG-931. The sequence goes on along the minus strand of CAVREN010000036.1, from coordinate 9,841 downwards.
GGCTCGACATAGCTGCCGATCGCGAATTGGATGATGTTCAGGCAGATGAATGTGCCGACAACCCCCTGCCAGGTGTCGAACTGCGTCATCGCCAAAAGCGTCGGGAACAGCGTGGCGATGAATGGACCGATGAAGGGAATGTAGTTGAGCGCAAAGGCGATAACGCCCCACTCGGCGGCGAACTGCAATCCCGTGACCAGCGCGAACAGCCCGACGAACAGGCCGGTCAAGACGCTCATCTGCGTTCGCACCAGCAGGTATTTTCTGAACTTGACCGCGGTCGCCGTGCTGCCGTCGATGATCACCCGCGCCGCCTCGCGACTGCGCAGCGTCTCGACCTTGCGGCGGGTATCGTCGACTTCCAACAGGCCGAGGATCACGTAGGTCAGCGTGATCAGCCAGAAGGCCAAGGTCGAATTGATGCGGCCGGTGACGTACTGCGCCTTCGTCAAGAGCCATCGGACATTGAAGTGCTCGGCCCAGAGGCCCGCGACCGATATGCCGTGGTTGTCGAGCCAGGCCACCAGGTTGTCATAAAGCGCCTGATAGCGCGCCGCGTCGCTCATCAGTGCGCGCCCGACCCGGCCGAAGCCCCAGGCGGCCAGCGACGCGAACGCAAGCGCTACCGCCACGATCACGATCAGCGTGATCGCCAGCGCGATAAGCTTCGGCATGCGCGATTGTAGCCAGCGCTGCAGCGGCCACGTGATGCCGATGATGAAAAGCGCGAGCACAAGCGGCGCGAACACGCTCGCTGCCTGATAGGCCGCAAACGCGACCGCCACGGCAGCCAGGATCGCCAGCGCGACCTTCACCTCGATCGATGCCATCGTGGGCTTCTCTCGGCTCGTCCAAACCAGCACATTCGCGGAGCGCTTTTCCTCAAAAGTCCGGTGCCGTCGAAATACGCCTGTAACCGGGTCATCGTACAAGCTAATGTACCTGCCTACACCTTCCATCACGGCGAACAGTGTTCAGAACGGCGGGGAGGTAAAGTTGGTTGGCCCGGCACTGATCCGCTGAGAGCATGATCCCGAAAAGTGGAAAGCGGCTTTCGGAAAAGATCATGCTCCAACGTAATATCTAGCCTCCTAGCCCGCGGTAAACTCAAGCATGCAGGCAACCGCCGACCCGCTGCCTATCGATCTGGCGCTGCAAGGCGGCGGCTCGCACGGCGCCTTCACCTGGGGCGTGCTCGACCGCTTGCTTGAAGAAGAGTTGCTGCGCATCGTCGCGATTTCCGGCACGTCGGCGGGCGCCATGAATGCCGCGGTCCTGGCCGACGGCTGGACCGAAGGCGGAGCGGCCGGCGCGCGCTCGGCGCTCCGCGCCTACTGGCAGGAGGTATCGCGCGCCGCTGCGCTGAGCCCGCTGCAGCGTTCGCCGCTCGATCGCATGATGGGGCGATGGACGCTCGATACATCGCCCGCCTACATCGCCATGGACCTGATGTCGCGGCTTCTGTCGCCCTACGATCTCAATCCGCTCGCTTACAATCCGCTGCGCAATATTCTCACTCAATGCATCGACTTTGAACGGCTCGCCCGTTCGCCGATCAAGCTGTTCGTCACCGCGACCAGCGTGCGCACCGGCCGCGGGCGGATTTTCCGCAACGCCGACATCACCGCCGATGTGCTGCTCGCCTCGGCCTGCCTGCCGACGATGTTTCGCGCCATCGAGATCGCCGGTGAGCCCTATTGGGATGGCGGCTATGCCGGCAATCCGACCATCACGCCGCTCATTCGCGAAAGCGATGCGCATGACACGATCCTCGTGCAGATCAACCCGCGCGAACGTCCGGACACACCGCGCTCCGCCTCGGAGATTCTCAATCGGCTGAACGAAATCTCCTTCAACTCGCCGCTGATGAAGGAGCTCCGCATGATCGCGCTGCTGCACCAGGTGGCCGATCCGGGCAGCGGCGAAGGCGCGCGCTGGGCGAACATGCGCGTTCACCGGGTCGTCACCGACATGCTGGCGCGGTTCGGCGCCTCCTCGAAGCTCAATGCCGAATGGGAATTCGTGACCATGCTGTTCGGCGAGGGCCGCCGTGCGGCCAACGATTTTCTGAACACGAACGGCGAGCATCTCGGCAAGCGCTCCACCGCCGATCTCGATGCGCTGCTGAGCGAGTGCTGAGATGGGATTCTTCGGGCGCTATGTCGTGCACGAAACATGCCAAAGCTCAGAAGACGACGAAGGCGACAAGCAGCTTCGCAGTTGCAGCATCGCCGCTTCATAATCTAGAATTTCATAAACATCAGGGAGGGCAATCATGGGCCGTTTTCTCATCGCCATGTTTATTGGGGCAACAATCGCTGCGGCGGTTTCAACGTCGGCATCGGCATGGCACTGCCTGGCCACTAGTCCGAACGGCGCAGCGGGCACCGCCTTCGGCATCATACTGGAGAGGGCCCAGTCGATCTCAATGCGCCGGTGCATACATCGCGGCGGCGGCGCTGGTTGCCACATCGCATGGTGCCGGCCGTACTAGGGCGGCGTGTGCTCACAAAAAATGGGTGTCCGCTCTTTCCGGGCCCAATTGCGGACTTCGTTTGTGCGGTGATCGCACATTGCCCCACAGGCGAACATCTCGTCTAATTTGTCAGGCCGCGATAGGCCTTCAGAGTGAAGTCGGCAGCGCGGGCGTAGGTCTTTTCCTTCCAGTCATCGGTATCGACGTAGAGCGCGTCGCGGACCTTCTTCTTGATGTCGCGGGCAAGCGCCGAGTCCATGCTGAGTCCCGACTTGAGGCCGCGGGCGTAGAGCCAATTATCGCCCCGGATCGCATCGAGCACCTCGAACAGTTCGACGGTGCCGTATTCGAGGCCGATCGCGGTAACCTCGGCAGCGGGCAGGCTCTCCTCGATGCTGCCGATCAGCGGACCGGCGACCGGAGGCGAGTTCGACGTTCCGTCCGTCACCGAGGTGACCTCATCGCCCCACCAAATCCGAGCGCGCTCGAAGCCGGGCGTGTTGGGCGCAACGATGCAGATCGGTTCGCCATAGCCCGTCGGCCCAAGGCCGGAGTGGAAATCGATCAAGCCGACGCGCTTTGCCCCGGCGCCATGCTTCTCGACGATTGCGCGGAAAGTCTGGTTCGACCACGTCGCCCTCTGCCCGCCGAAGAACATGCCCTCAGGGAACGCGTACTGGCCGCCTGCGACCACAGCCTGGAAGGCCAACATGCCGTTATCGTCGCGCCAAGCCTGCAGCGCGGCGTCTGCCTTGGCGCGCCCGGGGCCATCCCAGTCGGACGGCACCAGCAGATCATGGATTTCTGAGTAGCGCAGGTTCTCAGGCAGCGGCTTGGTGAAATCCTGGAAATTGCGGTTGAGATCCACATTGTCCTCGGTCACGCGGCGGATGTGGGAGAAGCCTGATGCCCTCCTTGATCAGACCAATTTGGCAACCGGAGCCGCAGAAGCCCTCGTTACCGTGCATGCCCGCGCAGGCAATGAAAAGGTTCTCCGCATCCATGGCGCCGAAGCGGGCGACGTCGGTGGCAAGGTCTTCGCCATTCGCGCCCGTGGTATTGGGATTGACGTGACTCTCGACGGCGGCGCCGCCGGCTCGGGCTGCGTCGAGAAACTTCCGGCGGGCTTGCGCATAGGTCGCCGAAAAATACTGTGGAATTCCCATGGGTCCTCTCGAAAAATCTCAGCCTGTGGATGATCGTCTCCTAGTGCAAGAGCGCGGGCCGCGGGCGCTGAACATCAGGTGGCAGCAGTCTTGCGGATCATCGAAAATACTGTTTCAAAAATGGGGCGAACCAATCACTGCGGCGCAAGCGTCGCAGACATTGCCGCGATGAAATCGCCGAAGCCGCTCCCCCAAGGCTCAAGACAAGGCATCGTCCGTGGGGAATTACCACACTCGATATATCAAGCGGCGGCGATTTGAGTGGTCGGCGGGTTTCGCATTTGGGCCATTTCCGACCGATCAACCGTGTCTGCGGGATGTCCGTTTTCCACCCGATCGCGACCAAATTGCTTGCACGACCGCAAGTGACGTGACTGGCCAATAAGCGACATTCTGCGAGTTCTGGGCGCTGGGTTCGCGCACAATTTAGCGGCGCCGTCAGCTCTGCCAAAAGTGAAACGCCGGTGATTGTGACCCATATTCTGGTAGACGGGTCGCGGCAGTAAAGGGATCTCGAAGAGGGTATGATCGTATAGCCAGTTGCGCCGACTAGGATGCCATTCGGGCTAGATGATAGACCGACATGGCCTTGCTGACGCCCTTGAGTTCCGCCTCGCTCTTTGCCACCGGGTATGGCGCAATAATTTCCGCCACAGCCGGCGCGCCGTAAACTTCTTCGGTGATACAAATCTCGTCGCCATCGGCAAGGTTTTGCACCCGCGCTGCGATATTCACCGTCTGGCCAAAATAATCGAGCCGCTCGTTGAGCGTGACCGCGATCGAGGCTCCGCGATGCACGCCGATTTTTAGGATGAAATCACGCTGCGGGCGGTCCCGATTTAGCTGGTCCACGGCCTCGCGCATAACAAGCGCCGCCTGCACCGCATCGGCCGAAGTCAAAAACGCCGCCATCACGGCGTCGCCGATCGTCTTGGTGACGGCGCCATTGTGCCGAACAGTGGCGTCGAGAAGATGCTGGAAGTGCCGCTGCACCTGAATGTAGGCGTTAAGGTCGCCGATCCGCTCGTAGAGCGCCGTCGAGCCCTTGAGATCGGTGAATACGAGGGTAACGTCGAGAACCGCAATGCCCTCCGTCGCGCTGATCACCTCTGAGCGGAAGAAGTCGCGAAAGGTTTGTGTCATCAGCAGTCGCTTGCCGGATAAGGATGGCGTGAAGTGAAGCTTCGGGCGCTGAGCCGTCGCCGTCGGAAGCTGTAGGATGCCGAATACCGTCGGCAGCTTGCCAGCGTTGCGAGCTTCGAACGCGACCTTGCCGGGTGCGATGTTTGCTGTGGCGGGCACGCATTTGCCGCCGTCGAGTATGACCGGCATATGGGGTGGCGTTACACCCGCCCCCTTCGCGACCGGGAAAAAAAATTGGGCGTCGCTTTCGAAATCTTGGCCCAGAAGCGCGCCTTCGGCGGCATCAACCTCAAGATTGGCCGCAGAACCTGGCTCTATGCGGGTGAGCGCCCTGATCAGCCCTTTGGCAACCTCGCTCCATGGCACGCCGTCGGGCATTACGCCGCCCGGCGTCATTTTATAATGGAAGACGTAATCCCAGGCCGAAAGCGCGTCCGGTTTATGAAAACGGATGCCGCGCACGGCGGGCGAAACCGTAAACGTCACCGTGATGTAATCGTCGAGCGCGGCGTCGTAATCGCTTTGACAGAGGTGGCAGTGGAAATGCGTGTGCAGTTTGCTCAGGCTTCGGAAGCTCTCGACAACGTCAGAGCACATCGGACAAACGAGCAGCCAGTCCATGTCGAATAGCCCAGCCACGCAGGCATGGAGGAAAAGATCGATCCCTTCAGCTTCGGCAATCGATTTCTCTGTGGCGAACTGGATCGGATTGATGCGGTAGAGTGCCTCGTCCGTGCCCGAGCGCAGCAGCGTCTCCAGCCGCGAGACGACGCGCGGACTCCAGGATTTGGCGGCTTCGAGCGCGACCAAGCGCTCTTCGAGCTTTTTTTCGTCGATCATCGCATTACACCGCGATAAGACCTCGATCAGCCTCGGCGTTCCGTCAAACCTAAATACAACAATTCATGAGTTCGGGGCGAGCCCATCGGGGCGGTATTTAGCTGGCTACAACCTTGCGGCTGAAGGTGATGGTTTGTCCGTGCGTTCGCTTCAATCGACCCGGATGAACCGGACTATCGAGGTCGCCAATGTCAGAATTGGGGTCCATCAACGTCGTTTCAAACGCAAGTCGCGCACTTCCGCTTCTCTAATCGGCCGTTTGAGGTCAAGCGCTTTCAGACTATCCACCACCACAGTTTCGATGTCGCTCGCAGGCTCGTGCTTCTCTCCGGAATCGGCACCAAGGCCCTTCCATTATGGGGTTCGAGGAGGAGGTGGAACAATCTTAGCCACGGCCTTGCCGTCAGACGAACGGCAGGTTCAAGCGGAAGTGCGAACTCACCTCATCCATCGTCCCGCGAGGGACATCATTCCACCGCTCGGTGGAGCTCGAGTTCCCTTCTGTAGGATTTAACCCTGCACGGTTTTCATGCTGCTGCCGTGGCTTGTTCCCGGGTCCAGCGGAACTCGGTGCCGTCAACCCATATGCGGTGCAGGATCACAGCCAATCGGCGCGCCAGGGCCACGATCGCCTTTTTCATCCCGCGGCGTCTGGCAATCTGCATCGCCCAGGCCTTGAGCCACGACCATCTCTTCGAATACAGCATGCTCTGGGCGGCTTCGTAGAGCATGACCCGCATCATCTCATCTCCGCAGCGTGATATTCTGCCGCTCCGATCGATCTCGCCGGATTGATACTTGGAGCATGTCAGTCCAAACACGGCACCGACTGACTTGGATTTACGGAAGCGAGCGGGTACGTCGACGGTGGCGCGATAGGTCAGTGCCACCACGGGGCCGACACCGGGGGTCGTTATCAGGCGCCGACACACCTCATCATCCCGCACGATGGCCAGCAAACGACGATGCAGGACGACGAACTGCTCGCGAAGTACCCGCCTGACCAAAAGCAGCGGTTCGACCAGCCCGGCCAGATCGGGCAAGTTCTCAACCAGCTCCTTGATCCGCGCCTCGAACTTCACCGTCCCCACCATGCCAACCTTGAGCCCGAAGTTACGCAAAGTACCGCGCAGGTCGTTCTCGATGGCGATGGCCTTCGACTGCAGCAGCTTGCGATGGGTCAGCAGCATGCGTAGTTTCTGACTGCGTAACGTCTTCACGTGCACTGGGCGATAAAGCCCCACCCGCATCATCTGCGCGATGCCGCGCGCATCGTTGCGGTCCGTCTTATTGATCTGTGCCTTCAGTACCGCCTGCATGTGCCGCGTTTCAACACAGACCACCGGCAACTCTGCTTCAGCGAGAGCGCTGAATAACCATTGCGACAACGGCCCGGCTTCCAACCCAATTCGCTTGAAGTGGTAGGCGGGGTTCTTCAGCACCGCCAACAACGCTTCAGGTTCGCTGGCCACCTTCACTTCCCGAATGATCTTGCCGGTGTCATCCACAATGCAGACGCTGGTCTCCTTGACCGATATATCCAGTCCAGCAAAATGGTCCATGCTGCGCTTCTCCTTCTGATGCTTGAGGCCGTACACACGAACCTCTTTTCACCATCAGCCCGAAGCGCAGCACTCAAAATCTTCAGCTATCCACAAGCCGCCGGCCGATTACCCCATCTTATCCCCCAGTTACAGACATATTGTTGCAACGCATTAAGTGACGCGAATGGGATGGACCGGCCGCGCTCCCGCCCCCTAAGGCACTCATGGTGCGCGGGCGGCTTGTCACGAGAAGGAGCACCACCATGCCTCGCACCGCCACCGTTCACGCAGTGACCGCCATCGGAATAGATATGGGCAAGAACACGCTTCACATGGTCGGCCTCGATACGCGCGGCACCATTGTGTTGCGAGAGAAGGTCTCACGCGGACGCATTACATCGAGGCTTGCGAACTTGCCGCCCTGTCTCATTGGCATCGAAGCGGGGATGGCGACGCACTACGTTGCTCGCGAGCTTGCCGTGCTTGGCCACGATGTGAAGCAGGTCCCGCCCGCGTATTCGAAGCCGTTTCGGCAGGGGCAAAAAAATGATTTCCGAGATGCTTTTGCGGTGGCCGAGGCCGTGCAGCGGCCGACGACACGCTTTGTTCCAGCCAAGACCAACGAACAACTGGATCTGCAAGCGCTGCACCGCGTCCGGTCTCGCCTGGTCAGTGAGCGGACCGCAGTGATCAATCAGATTCGCGGCTTTCTTCTAGAGCGCGGCATCATCGTCCGACAAGGACTGCGCTTCCTTCGCCAGGCACTACCCGACATCCTGGCCAAGCGCACGGACGTTCTGTCACCACGCATGGTACGCATCATTGCTGATCTTGCCAGTGACTGGCGGCAACTCGATGAACGAATTGAACCCGTGACCGACGAGATCGAGACTTTGGCAAAGAGTGATAGCAGTTGTCGAAGGGTCATGACCGTGCCGGGCATCGGCCCGATCATCTCGAGTGCGATGGTTGCAGCGATCGGCAGTGGCGCAGCATTCGCAAGAGGCCGGGATTTTTCGGCCTGGATCGGGCTCGTTCCTAAGCAGATGTCGACTGGAGACCGAACCATCCTCGGGCGCATCTCCAAGCGAGGAAACGGTTACTTGCGCACGCTCTTCATGCAAGCAGCCCGGGTCATTCTGCTACGGCCGGCAAGCTGGCCGAAACACGGCTTCGGGGTCTGGCTCGCGCGCGCCGCTCAGCGCCTCCATCCCAACGTTTTGGCCGCCGCTCTCGCCAACAAGCTGGCACGGATCGCCTGGACGGTGCTGGCTCAAGAGCGCAGTTATGAAGCGCGCGTCACCAAGGCGGCGGCCTGAAGCGGATATCCAAACCAATTGTTGAGTTAGCTTTCCCACCGAGGTCTGCGAGTCGAAATGAGGAGATGGAGAAAGGTCTCGCCAGCGCGTTCGTGATCAGGTGGCCCGTATGGCCTTCGGGGCCGAGACGCGAATGAGATCGAACACGCGCGGATATCCATGATGGCCAGGAGCTCAAAGGCTCCGTGAATAGGCCGGATACAGATGCGCAAGACCAACTTCTCCAAATCATCACTTTCGGCTTGCAACGCGCGGCCGGTCCATACAGACGGGCCAAAGGGCGACATCAGTCCGCCGCCCTCGTCGGCGCTGGCAGGCCAGCGGCGGTTCAGCCTTTACGCCACGCCGCCAGATTCAATTCATTGCAGCCAAGGTTTCCACGAGGGGGGCATTGCTCACCCTGATGAAGCCGATACCCAGATAGTCCAGGTCGATCGTCATCCACAGTGCGACGGCAAGAACGGCTCCGTAAACAGAGTCGAGCCCAGAGAACCGGCGGCCCACGCGACCATCGGCGAAGCCGATCAAGCCAACGCTGATTGCCACCGCGCCTAACAGCACCGCCATGATTGGAACCGGCAGATGTCTTCTCGCCATGGCGAGGTGCGCCGAGTGTAGATCGATAACCTCGTTGATTGGCGGTAGAACCACCGCCATCAGTGGCGCGTTGCCCTGAGTGGCCTCGATCGCTGACCTCCACATTCGTTCGTGCAAGCCACGCACCTTGGCGAGCAAAGGGTCAATCTGATCGCGTCCTTCGCGACTTAGCAACGTGGCACGGTCGGCGGTGTACTCTTTCAGCGCAGCCTTCAGTTCGCCGCGTTGTGGTTCGGCGATAGTATCGGCTCTCAAATAGGCAGTACCGAGGACATTCGCCTCTCTCACAACGATGTCTAGCCGATCGATAAAGCGCGATGCTGCCCCTGAAAATGCAAAGCCGATCAAAAATGCAACAAGAGCGGCCGTAGATGTCCGAATTAGGCCTACTTGTCGGTCGAAAGGCTCATCAATCGAGCGGTCCAGTGAACCTAGCCGGAAGCCAATCTCGTGAGCGCCAACTACTCCGGCGATTAGACCCATGGCGACAAGTAGCTCAGTCATTCGCGGCCCCTGAACGCACCGCAAAATTATCGGATTTGCAGTGGCTCGGTCAGCACAATTCGGAACTCCTCTGGCCAGAAGTTTTCAGGACCCCTTTAGGTCGAAAGCCCGACCTCCATCTGTCCATCGTCAGCGCGAATTGCGCGGCCGGCGAATGGCAGAAATGGGTCATCAGCGTCGTTTCAGCGCGTACGCAGCTACTTCTGCTTTGCCCTGATTCCAGACGTATTGCCGTCTCGCAGCAAACGACGT
>CAVREN010000035.1:0-73499 GCA_963720115.1 uncultured Alphaproteobacteria bacterium | reverse complement strand
AATACCCTTGGCGCTGGCTCAGTTTCTATGTTTTTTCCTTTCGGCCTAATATACCGAAACGAAAGCTCCCCGGCATGCTCGAATGCCATGCACTGTGCCGTCTTCATTTGAGCGCGATGGATTTCGCGCTCCAGGCCGGCGAATGTGTCTCGGTTGCCGGCAAGTCCGGAGCCGGAAAAAGCGTGCTCCTGCGGATGATTGCCGATCTCGATCCACATGAAGGCGATGCCTCACTGGACGGCGCGGCGTGCTCCAACATGCCGGCACCGCAATGGCGTCGCATGGTGACCTATGTGGCGGCCGAGTCCGGCTGGTGGGACGAACGCGTAGAGGCACATTTTTTGCCCGGGACGGATTTCACCGCACTGTTTTCCGCGGTCGGATTCCCACCGAGGCATTGGCCTGGCCGGTGGCGCGGCTGTCTACCGGGGAGCGGCAGAGGTTGGCCCTGCTGCGCGCGCTGACCCCTCAAAATCGCGTCCTCCTGCTCGACGAGCCGACGTCGGGGCTCGACGACGAGAACACGGAGCGGGTTGAAAAGTTATTGCGCAGTCGACTGTCTGCGGGAATTGCAATCCTGCTAGTTACCCACAATCCGGAGCAGGCCGCCCGGATGGCAACGCGGCATCTCCGAGTGCGCGACGGACAACTCGTGGAGGAACCCTTTTGAGCCCGCCCTTGCTCAGCTACAACGACCTTGCGATTGCCGCAATCCTGGTGGTGCTCAATGCTGTGCTCACTTGGATGTTTGATCTCGGCCTTACCCGAACCATCCTCATCGCGGGCGTGCGCGTGATCGTACAGCTCCTCCTGGTCGGTCTCGTGCTGAAGACCGTGTTCGCGCTCGCCTCACCGCTCCTGATCGCCGCGGTCGCGCTCGCGATGTTCGCAATGGCGAGCTACGAAATCAGTTCGCGCCAGGAGCGCCGCTTTGCTGGAGCGTGGGGCTACGGCATCGGTGCTGGAACCACTATGCTGGCAACCGTCCTCGTCACGGCGTTTGCGCTGTTCGGTACGCTGCGGCCAAGTCCATGGTACGCGCCGCAGATACTGATCCCCCTGCTCGGCATCATTCTAGGCAACGTCATGAACGGGGTCAGCGTGACCCTCAACGCGGTTAGTACGGCGATTGTTCGCGAGCGGCCGGCGATCGAGGGCCGCCTCGCTCTCGGCACGGATCGCTATACCGCGCTTAAGCCATTGCAACGCAGCGCGCTGCGCAGCGGCATGATCCCGATTATCAACCAGATGTCGGCGGCCGGCGTGATCACGTTGCCCGGAATGATGACCGGCCAGATTCTCGCCGGAATGGACCCCCTTGAGGCCGCCAAATATCAAATCCTCCTCCTATTTCTGCTCAGCGGCGGGGCCGGGTTGGGGGCGTTGGGGGCGGTCTACGTCGCCACCTGGCGAATTACCGACGAACGCGACCGACTGCGGCTCGACCGGCTGGTGCGAAAGTAGAGGTCTCGGCCGTCGCGCAAAGATAGTGAACTAACGTTCGCTCCAAATGCATTTGGTTTGATCAGCAGTGGGCAAATTGGCGGATCGATTCCTGTGTGATGCAGCTTAGGCCCATGGGTTGGACAATACGTGTGTCCGCCCCTCTCCGCCGCGCGCCAGAGAAAATTACGTGCGCACATGAGACGGCGGGGCGAACCCATTCGCATCGCATCAACCGAGACACTTCAGCAGGGCGTGGCTGCTCTCGAAACGATCACTGGACAAGCTTATCGATGTCCGGTGCGGTCGGGTGGGATCGAGGCGCGGACCGGGCTTCGAATGATGCCGACGTTTCCTCGATCCTCCCTATCATTCCGTACGGCGGGTTTTCCCCAGTACGGCTGGAAGGCTGGCATATCAGGCGGGACCTTCCCGAAGCGTCAATCAGCTTAAGCCGTTGTGGGTGACTACCCACCGCCCCAGAGGCCCTCGCTCGGGTCCGGGTTGTCCTGTCCCGGTCCGTCATCACTTAATCGGCCTCATCCGCCCCACTCGCAGGCACATCGCATTTTCACCGCATGGCGGCTTATACGCGATGCCTTCGCTGTGCGGGAGCGCCGAGGCGACCCGCGAGTGGTTCCGGGCTTTCACTGCTCATTCCTTCCTGGCATGCCGTCCTCTCCGACCCCGGGGAGTTCGACATCGATATCCAGATATTCGATGCCGACATTGGCCTTCGCCGATTGACCACCGGCTCGGCACTCCCGACACTCCCGCAATCCGTTTCACGCGGGCGGTAGATTTCGTGGCTTCACTGGTTCGTCGCCCGTGAAGAATTCGGAAGCGATTGAACTATCGCCGTGATTTGACCTGAGCAAGTATTCGGTTTTGCAAGAAAGCCGGTTGTGGGTTGCTGTTTTCTTGCGTTTTGGGATTCCGGTTTTGGGCGGTTCGTGATTCCTTCGACGGCGAGATTCGCTGTCAGGGGGACAGCCATGAGCCAGCCACGCGACGACCGCCAGGACGATTTGTTTCGACCCGCTCTGGAGGAGATCATCAACCTTCGCCATCCGCTAGTGCGGCTCGCGGCGGAGATTGATTGGGGTTTCCTCGCGGGACGGATTCGGTTCGGTCTGTCGCGCCGGGCCTGGGCAGCCGCCGTTGCCGACGCGGTTGGTGGCTGGGCTGTTCATTCTCAAGCACATGCACAATCTCTCCGACGAGATGCTGTGCGACCGGTGGGTGGAGAACCCGTATTTTCAGTACTTCTGCGGCGAAGTGGTGTTCCGCCACGAGGCGCCGTTCGATCGCTCGTCGTTAACGCGCTGGCGACAGCGACTGGGCGAGGAGCAGATTGCCGCGCTGCTGCAGGAGAGCCTTTCGGTGGCGCATCGGACGGGGGCGATCGAGAGCAAAGATCTCGAGCGCGTGGTGGTGGACACCACTGTGCAGGAGAAGGCGATTGCGCATCCGACCGATGCGCGGCTTACCCACCGGGCGATCGAGAAGCTCGTCGAGACGGCCACACGCGAGGGCGTCGAGCTGCGCCAGAGTTATCTGCGCGTGGCCAAACGCGCGACCATTATGGTGGGGCGCTATTGCCCACCAGTTCAAGCGCGCTCGGCGGCAACTCAAATTCCCGCGCACGCGACTTGGCCGCATCATCCGCGACGTTCGCCGCAAGATCGAGGGCGATGCCGCACGGCAGGATCGCTTTGGTCCGCTGCTCGATCTTGCATTGCGGGTTCGCCATCAAGAGCAGCGCCAGCGCGGGCCGAAGGTCTACTCATTGCACGCCCCCGAGGTGGAGTGCATCGGCCGCGGCAAGGCACGGGCGCCATACGAGTTCGGCTGCAAGGTGTCGATTGCCACGCCAGCCACCGCGCCCAAAGGCGGACAGTTCGTGCTGCATGCCAAGGCGCTGCATGGCAATCCGTACGACGGCCACACGCTCGGTCCCGTCATCACTGATCTCGAAAAGCTCACAGGTGTTGCTGTCCGCCGCATCCACGGCGACAAGGGCTATCGCGGCCACAACTATCCCCACCGGTTCCGGGTCTGGATTAGCGGCCAGGTCCGCCGCGTCACAAAAGTCATTCGCCGCGAGATGCGACGCCGAGCTGCCGTCGAGCCCGTGATCGGCCATCTCAAGGACGATCATCGGGTGCGTCGCAACTATCTCAAGGGCCGAGATGGGGACCGCATTAACGCCGTTCTCGCCGCCGCCGGATACAACTTCAGCCTGCTCCTGCGCTGGTTCGAGGAGCTCTTGCGCGTCCTATTACTGATCATCTGTCGCAGCCGTTCGCCGCGACTTTCTGCTTGGCTAGCTTAGCGCTCGGAAACATTCTTCACGGACGACTCCTTAAGTTATTCGGCGGCATTGCGTGACGCCATGTAGGCAAAAAAATTGGGCTGATAGTCTCAGCCCTTTTTCGATCTGGCTCCGACGTCGCGGCCTCTACCTGCGGCTTTATTCCGAGCGCGTCTTTTTCTCTTCGTCGCGTTGATCTTGGCTTTATTTTTCGCATCCGACTTCCGTTGACGCTTGTACGCTCCGAGCTTTGCAAGCGCGTCGCTGCACGGCTTCGAGCAAGTCTGCTGCTTTCCATTCGGGAAAAACTCGCCAAGGCATGTCTTGCGCGCCTCGGCGAAGGCCGCGCGAAGGCCGGCGGTCGGTAACTTGGCGTCGTCTATATTAGTGATCTCGCACGGTTTCAGTTTACGGTTGGCCGCCGTTGCGTCCCGTCTCAGCTTGTTAATTCTGTCCTTCGTGGCCGGGTAATTGCGTTTCCGTCGCGTGTTGGTCGTAGCTCTGTTGGCCGGGTCCGCGTTATATTTTCGCACCGCCGGATCGTGCGTATCCTTGCGAAGTCTTTTTTTGCATGCTGGGTTGTCACAGGTTAAGCGATTGCCTTTAGTTATTTTAAATGTCCCGAAGCAGCTCTTTATGACCCCGCGATATTTGCAGTCTTTCGGTTTGCCTACCTTATAGAGCTTTTCCCACGGCGCTGGCGCTTCAACTACCGCCGCTGTTACCGTTGGTTCAGTCCTCCGCCTACGTCGCCGGCGAGTTGGCGATGGTTGGCTGGTCCTCAACTAAGCGCTCTGCGGGCGGGCATATGGCTTGATCTTCGCCGAGGGCAGCTTGGCGACGTATTCTCTGATCGAGTCATAAATGATCAGCGTGTTGCGACCAGACTTCACCGCCTTGAGATCGCCAGTGGCCATCATCTCGTAAACCATGCGCGGCGATCTGGCGAGGATCGCCGACGCTTGATTGACGGGCACCAACATCGGATCGCGGCCGGCGAGATTGTCAGTAATGTCGTCACGATAGCTTTTGCGTTTTTCGGTCATGAAATGAATTCCTATTTGGGAGAAGAGTTTTCGCGCTCCGGGCGCGGCGTGTTGCAATAGTCGTCGTAGTGCTGCATCATTTCTGCGCGGCCATCCCAATCATCATCTTGTGCAGAATAGGCCTTAGCCGTTCCCTTCTGCGTGTGGTGTAATTGAATCTCGATAAGATGCGGCTTGCCGTGGTTCTTCCCCCAACCTCGCAGCGTCGTTCTAAATCCGTGGTTATGTATCTTTTCTGGCCATCCAACACGTCTGGCGACAGCTCCGATCGCCTGGTGAGTATAAAAGTGGCGACGGTCGGCTGATGGACTTCGGAATACGGGATCATCATCGCCGTGCTTATTGCGAGCCTTCAAATCCTGAAATATCTTCATCATCGATGACGTGACCGGGATCGGCCTGTCTATCTCGTCATCCTTGATTTTGAGATGCTGCCAAGGGACGGTCCATCGCTTATTGTCCAGGTCGATTTCGCTCCATGTGGCTTCGATTACCTCGTTGACGCGAACGCCAGTGAGGGCGAGCATTTCACATGCATATGCGCTGTCCATGCGGCCCGGCTTCTTGGTGCGCCCGTCTTGGTGACCACGGACCGCGGTAATAAAGTCGTACATATCCTCCCGTTTGACGCCTACGCGGTTTTCCACCTTGTGCTTTTTCGGTCGTCTCGGGCGTAGCTGTTCGAGGTCGCCTTTCGCCGCAGGATTAGTAGGGCATAGGCCTGCCGCTTTCGCTCTCCCGAAGAGGTCCCTCATTACGATCAGCAATTTCGTCGATGTTGGGAATTGATCCAGATACAATTGGCCATAGCCGACATCATCACAGAGCATTTTAGGCGTGACATCTTTGGGGGCATATTTGCCAACGCCCTCGCCGATGCGCTTTAGATGCCTTCGGAAGTCTCGCCGAGAGTCTTCATCATGGTAAGAAGGCAGAACGTCCCTGATGTACTCATCGATGACATCATTGACCGTGACACCCACCACAGTGGCATTTCTTTTTTTCAGCGCCCTGCGCTCGGCGATCGGGTCTTTCGGAGGAATCTCATTGAGCCACTTATGGGCCTGTTGCGCGATCTCCCTTGCTTGCTCGACCGTTACTGCCTCGACACTGCCAAGGCCCATCTCTCTTCGTCTACCGTCCGCAGGCGACGCGTAGAAGAACGCCCATGACTTCCACAAGCGGCCGTCCTTGGCTTTCTTAACCTTCAGCCAAAGGTTCTGGCCGTCGCATAGCGACTTGGTGGCTTCCTCTATTTTCTTATCCGTTAGAAGATGAATTCCAGGCATCACCAGGCCTCTTTTTCCAATTTTTTAGCGTACCCCCCTGCCTTCCCTATTCGTCGGAGCACAATAGAGCAAGTTGGCGCAGATCGGTAAAATAGAAATATGCGGTGTCTATTGGCTTTTGCAAGCAGGTGCAAAACCGCGGGTGAAAGGTGACCTCATTATACACGAGGTGAAGTTTACGGGAAAAGTACCGTAAACACGCGCTTCACTAATAATCAAGCACCATTATACCCCCCTCTATCTCCACCCCTTATCTCAAAATTCGGTGCAAATTGGTGCAGAACCGGGGCTCGCTCTCGCCCGCGGTCGAGCCCTCAGCAAATTTCGCCCCTTGCTTTTAAGCGAACGGCGATTAGCGCGGCGCGACGATGGCGCGGAGGAGCGCGGCGAGCGACTCTGAAGGACAGATCAATTGATCTAGCCTAAGAGAACACCACATACGGACAGCAACAAAAGGAGGTCGCCGTTGACCAAACTTTTGACTGCGCCGCTAATCCTGCCCGGATCGACAGTCTGACGAGACAATCAATCCAACGGGATAACCACACCCTCGCGGCGTGCTGCATCGGGTGATTTTGCAGCGAAGAGGTAGAAGTGGAGAGCACCCCCCGTCCGGCGACGGTCGGATTTTCACCAGGGAGGCCGTCAACTTAAATGACGGCCTCCTCTCTTTTTGTGCGCCGAATAGTGGCAGCGATCGGCGCGGCGTTGCGGCTAGTCCTCTTTAATTAGCTCTTCGAGAATCTCTTTAACCTGTTCGTAATGCGACAATAGTTCCTCCAGTTTGTTGATTTTCTGCCTCACCGAAGTGTCTTTGCTATCCCTTAGCGTTTCGTACCCTTGCAATTCCTTAGTGAACGACTCGATCGCCTCTTCGGTGCTTTTGAGCATCCTCTTTCGGTCCTCTCCGACGGTCGCGTTGGCAAAGGTTTTCTTCGTGGCTTCGTCTGGCATTTGTCACTTCCGGAACGGACCTACATCATGTGATGCAGGCGATCAGCGTGGTGATGTTGTCGCCTTAGAGCTGGAAACCGTCGACCGTCCACCAAAGCCCGCAGCCGAGCACGAACACGACAATAGGCGGCCCTAATCCAATCTTCACGAACTGGTAGATTGGTCCGATAACCGTGCGTGGCTCGTAACCAGCCGAGAGCGAACAGAGCCAACGGGGGTCCAATTACTATCGCGATTAGATATCCTCGATACTCCCAATGTTTTCTTATCCCTTGAGCTTGTCGTTGCTCACATTCAGCAATTTCCGCCTCTCCTCCGATCCCCTCTAAATCGCGGCACAGTGAAGGCGATACAGGCATGCCATAGCCACTTGGCCCTTCCGACCAATCTCCACGAACTGACCAAACGGAGCACAGCATCCAAACGATGCTGATTACTACCCACGTCCGAAAAAAAGCCTCGTCTAAGATTCATGTGGAGACTCGACCAATAAGCGAGATTAACACAGGCGTGGCGGTGATGGTTCGACAGCGCGGCGCAATGTCGATATCTGGTCGCGCCGATCGACTAATACTGCGGCCGCTTCAGTATGTCCGGCAGCTTGGCGATGTCGGCGGCGATCTTGCGAGCCTCATCCTTGCTCATGAGATTCGCCGCAGCGCGTCTACCGGGCTCGCCCTCGAAATAGACAAGCGAGCGCCTGGCCGTGGTGGTCGCGGACTATGAAGCATGCGGCATTCGCTTCTTCGATGGTCCAGGGAGGCGGGAAGCGGCGTCGGGGCCGCTCAGTCACTTCACAGACATTCCCCCAGCGTCGATCAAGCGCTTTGCTTCCTGCACGACAGCATCTTCAGAAAAGCCGACCTTTCCTGGGATGACATCGAATTCGCCACTGTACGTTTTGACCTTTCGACCATCCAACCGTCGAATATCCACCCGCCATTGATCCAGAGCGACTCTCACCACCGTCATTGCAAACTCCTTGTAATTGATGGCCGTCATTTTGCTTGTTTCCTCCTATTGGCACCGGATGCCTTCAAACCCCCTTCGGTGCTTGGTTGCGGTACGTCTCCCAATCGGACATAAGCTGGTGACGCTTTGCCAGCATGTTGCCGCGCTGGTAGGCGGCTTCGGTTAGACACTCGCCGAAATACGCAAAATAAATCAATGGTAGCTTTTTTCAGGTTAGACGGCGTAAGTATTTGAATGTCTTACGCTTCTCCATACGGGGTCGTTAACGAGGCGAAAAGGGAAGCCTCGCCGGCCTTATTGTGCGATCGATTATCGAGGACGCCCTGCCCCACTGATCGCCCGGAAAAACAAAAAGCCCGGCAGCACCGGGCGCGAAACTCCTCGTCTTCACGAGATTATTCGACAATCGCCGACGACCCGCGTGCGCGTGCGGGATCCCGCCTTCTGTCAGATGTCCCGCCCAGCTGCCGCGTTCGGATTTTCGCCGAAATAAAGACTGCGCCGCAACCCAATAAGGCGCATCCCAGAGCAATCCAAATCGTTAGAATCATCTCGCCGACCATCCGCGGAACGGTGCACGCAGCGAACGCCCTGCGAAGTGTTGCACGTCACAAGGTGTCGCGGAGGCGATAGTGGACCGTAGGCCACCGGGCGGTGACCAGCTAATCGCCGGCGGCTCAAAAGCGCAATCGCGCCGAGATGGAGAACTCCGCCTGCGGTCACGGCAACGTAGACGGCGGGACCAAGTTGGATCAGAGCTTCGCGTAACATGGCGGTTACCCGAGAGAAGGTTTCAGCGGCTCAACACCGATTTCACGTATGTTCGCCAGCCGGTTCCTTGAAGCCAGATTCCGCAATGGTGTGACAGCGGTCACGATGAGCTCGCGCATAGGTCAACCGCACTATCACATGGCTGGTGCACTAGTGCCGGCGGTCGATCTGCTTATCTGAGAAAAGCGGGGTCAGCGACGGAGATGTTCAAATGAAACGCCACTTTGGTGTTTTGGCTGCCGCCGCCTTGCTGGCTGCAATGGTTGGAACGAATGCTCTGGCTGCCGGACACGGCGGATTCGCAGGCGGCCACCTGGGTGGTCGATTTGGCGCGCCATTGATTGGTAGCACGCCGATGACATCACCGATCTACAATCCGTCCACGCCGTACACTGTGACTCAGTCGCCCGAGGTGCCGGTGTCGCCGGCAAGCCCTGGATCACTATTGCATTAACGGCTGAACATTGTGGTGCTGCGGTTGGAGGCTGTATGGCCTTCAGCCGCAGGGCCATAACGCCGTTGCTCGTTCGCGGCGGCAAGCCGGGCGCGGCGGTGGAGCTTGCGTGGGACTTCGGAATTTGTCCAAGCAGCTAAAAAACACACACGGTCGATCAGTACGAACCCTTCCAATTCAAGACCGCTTGCGCAGAGTTAGACAGTCGGCGAAAAAGACAAACTAACAATGATGCGTTTTCTGAGGTTAGACTATACTCTATTGAGGTCGCTTGCTTTCTTCATACGGGGTCGTTAACACGCGCAACGATCTTCAAATCGGGCTTTTCCCGCTTGCTGATTCCGCGCCGGTCGAGTGGTGCGTAAGCGATGGCCTCGTCGACTACGAGGAGGCGCTCACCGCCATGAGTTCGCGTGCGGCCGCCATTGCGCGCGGCGAGGCGGCCGAGCTTGTCTGGCTGCTCGAGCACCCTCCCCTTTACACGTCCGGCACGTCGGCCCGGCCGCAGGAGCTCTTGCAGGCCCGCTTTCCCGTTTATGTCGCCGGCCGCGGCGGCCAGTTCACCTATCACGGTCCCGGCCAGCGCGTCGGCTATGTCATGCTCGACCTCAAGCGCCGCGCGCCGGATGTGCGCCGTTTTGTTGCCAGCATCGAAGAATGGATCATCCGCACGCTCGAAGCTTTCGGCGTGCATGGCGAGCGGCGCGAGGATCGCGTCGGCGTATGGGTGGCACGCCCGGATAAGAGCGAAGGCGCCGAGGACAAGATCGCCGCCATCGGCATTCGCGTTCAGCGCTGGGTGACGCTGCACGGATTTTCACTCAATGTCGCGCCGGACCTGTCGCACTTTTCCGGCATCGTCCCATGCGGCGTATCCGAGCAGAAGTTCGGTGTCACATCGCTTGCCGATCTCGGCCGGCCGGCTTCCATGCCCGACGTCGATCGCGCGCTGCGGGCCGCGTTCGAGCCGCTCTTCGGCACGACGATCGAGGCTCAGGACGTCGCCAGCACGGAAAATAGATCGCCCGGGCGCCGCAGCGCCAAATCCGCGGAATCGGCCTCGCGTTGATCGATCGCCGTTACCTGCGCGCCCCGTGGACCATCGCGGCACAGCTCGATCATGGTGAGCACTGTTTCCTCCGGCCCGGCGAAAACCGCCTCGACCGAGCCGTCGCGGCAGTTTCGGATCCAGCCTTCGACGCCAAGCTCGAGCGCCGTGATTTCAGCCCAGGCGCGATAGCCGACGCCCTGGACGCGACCGCGGACCACGACTCCGAAGATCACGTCCATCTGAACGCCCTGAGCCTGTGCGGCCGCCGCAGTGACCAGCTTCGCAGTTCCTCAATGTAGGGCAACGGCAATTGCCACTCCAGCGCAGCCGCGATCACAACATCCATGTAGCCTGCCTGAGGCGGAGCCTCCGCCTGGGCGCGGGCAAGATACACCAATGCGGGTCGCGTCTGCCCCGCCTGAAGCACCGGCAGGATCGCCGCACGGTAAAGTCCGCCGGCGACATTTTCCCAGGAGGCAAGTGTGACGCGGTCTCGCGGCGTGACCCGCCATAACACGCCGAATACCGTGCGGGTCTGAAGCGGCGCGACCGAGGCATGGCCATGTGCGGTGATCAGAAAGCGATGATTTGCCAGCGCGGCGACACCGATGGGTTCGGCACCGGGCGCGTGCCGGCGCATCACCGCGCGGCTCATGTTGGAGCCGTAGGCAAAGTGGAACGTCACGCGGCGGACCCTTCCGCCGTCGGCCGCGTTGCGGCCCACACGCTTGTTACAAGGACGAGCGCGATTGGCAGGTAGGCGATCACCAACAGGATCGCGACGATCAACCACGCCAAACCATCGTATGGCGTGCCGGAGAGCATGGCGATGATCGACACGAACAGGATCAAACCGAGTGCGCTCGCCGTATTGGGGTCGGTACCCTGCCCCGCCAGCGCTCCATAGAAGGCGCCGGCGATGATGATCAGGAGCGCGACCGAAAGCACATAAAGGAGACTCGCTGCGACCGCGAGCCCGATCGGCTTTCCGGCGTCACGGAGCCGCTTGGCGTGCAGCGCGTACCAGATCCAGATGAGCACAATCTGAGCGGCCAGGAAGGGCCACAAGCCCGCCGACTTAACCACGTCCCGCAAGGTCAGCGCATGCGAAGCGGCTGCGGCGGCATAAACGATCATGACGGCGATGATGAAGGCCTGCGGCCCCAGCCGCCCCGACGGCGAAAAGAGTAAACGAAGGCCCTGCATGCGCCGATATCATGCCCCGACTAGGCGTCTTCCGTTGCCGCCGCAGTTACGCAAACTCCATGATCACGGCGTCCACCGCAACGCTGTCGCCCGGCTTGACGCGGATCTTTTTGATCGTGCCGTCGCGCTCGGCGCGCAGGATATTCTCCATCTTCATCGCCTCGACGACCGCAAGCGTCTCGCCCGCCTTGATCTCCTGCCCTTCCGCCACGGCCACCGAAACTACCAGGCCGGGCATCGGGCAGCGCACGGATTTTTCGCTGTCGGACAGCTTCTTGGCCGGCATCAGCCGCGCGTAGCGCGCTTCGCGCTCGGTATAGACAAAGGCCTTCACCTCGATGCCGCGGTAGGCAAGCTCAAATCCGTTCGGGATCATCCGCACGTGGACGGCGATAGAAGCGCCGTCGATCATGCCCGACCATACCGGCAGACCGGGAATCCAGGGCGACGACAAGCGATGGCTGTTGCCGTCTTCAAACTGGATGGTGATCGCTTCGCCGTCATGGGCGACATCGGCCAAGAGCTCTTCGCCGCCCAGCCAGATTGCCCGCCTTCGCTCGCGCGTAAACGCGCTGTTGAGCTGACCGGAAATCCGGCGCTTACGTTCCCCCATTGCATGATCGATCGCCGCCGCGACGCCGGCAATGATGCGCGCCACCGCGCCGGTGGGTGCGACCCGTTCAAAGCCCTCCGGAAATTCCTCGGCGATGAAGGCGGTCGAGAGCTTGCCAGAGCGCCAGCGCGGATGCTGCATGATCGCCGCGAGGAATGGAATGTTGTGGCGGATGCCTTCGATCGTGAACGCGTCGAGCGCATCGGCTTGCGCATCGATCGCCGCGGTGCGGGTGTCCGCATGCGTCACGAGCTTGGCGATCATCGGATCGTAATAGAGCGAAATCTCGCCGCCTTCGGCGACGCCGGTGTCGTTGCGCACCGTTACGCCGTCATGCCCGCCCTCGGCGGGCGGACGATAGCGCACCAGGCGGCCGATCGACGGCGCAAAATTGCGGTAAGGATCCTCGGCATAGATGCGGCTCTCTACCGCCCAGCCGTTGAGCTTGATGTCGCTTTGCTTGAACTTGAGCTTCTCGCCGGCAGCGACGCGGATCATCTGCTCGACAAGATCGATGCCGGTGACGAGCTCCGTCACCGGATGCTCCACCTGCAGCCGCGTATTCATTTCCAGAAAAAAGAAGCTGCGATCTTGCCCGGCGACGAATTCGACCGTACCCGCGCTGTCGTAACCGACCGCCTTGGCGAGCGCGACTGCCTGCTCGCCCATTTTCGCCCGCGTCGCCGCATCGAGCAACGGACTCGGCGCTTCCTCTATGACCTTTTGATTGCGCCGCTGTATCGAGCATTCGCGCTCGCCGAGATAGATGACGTTGCCGTGCTTGTCGCCCAGCACCTGGATTTCGACGTGGCGCGGATCGGTGATGAATTTCTCGATGAAAACGCGATCGTCGCCGAAACTTGATTTCGCTTCCGAGCGGGCGCGAACGAAATTCTCCGCCACCTCGGCCTTGCTGCGGGCGATGCGCATGCCCTTGCCGCCACCGCCCGCCGAGGCCTTGATCATTACCGGATAGCCGATCTGTTCGGCAATCGCGATGGCCTCGTCGTGATCGGCGATCACGCCCAGATGGCCCGGAACGGTCGAGACCTTCGCGCGAGCGGCCGCCTTCTTCGACTCGATCTTGTCGCCCATGGCGGCGATGGCGGCCGGATTAGGCCCAATGAAAACGATACCTGCTTTGGCGAGCGCCTTGGCGAAGGCCGCTCGCTCCGAGAGGAAGCCGTAGCCGGGATGCACCGCCTCGGCGCCGCTCTCCTTGCATGCGGCGACGATCTTCTCGATGACAAGGTAGCTCTGTGCCGCCGGCGACGGGCCGATAGCGATGGCCGCGTCGGCCATTTCGACATGCAAGGCGTCGCGATCCGCGTCGGAATAGACCGCGACGGTTTCAATACCCATGCGGCGCGCGGACTTGATGATCCGGCAGGCGATCTCGCCGCGGTTGGCAATCAGGATTCGCTTGAACATTTGCGGAATTACTCGCGAACCGACTTGACTGCCTTTGCGGCGTCAGCACGAAAAAGTCAATCGCGGCAGTCCTGTAGCGTGTGCCTCAAGGGACGATTGGCTGGCCGCCGGAAAGGCGTCACATTCGGGTCACCCGGCCCGGCCAAAAGCGCTCGTGCTGACCGATAGATATCAACCAGGAGCCTTGCAAATGCGCCGATCTTCTCTTGTCGCGGCGGTGGCGTTGCTCGCGGCGATCGCGGCATCCGAGGCGATGGCGCAAACCACGGCCAAACGGCCGCACAACGTCGTTCTCTTCGTCGCTGATGGGTTGCGTTCGCGCATGGTCGACGACACGACCGCACCGACCATGGCCGCGCTCGCGCGCGACGGGGTCAGCCTGCGCAACAGTCATTCCCTGTTCCCGACATTCACCACCGCCAATGCCTCGGCCATGGCGACCGGCCACATGCTCGGCGATACCGGGGATTTTTCCAACACGATCTATGCCGGCTTCGAAGTGGCGAACGCTCGCAACAGCTCGACGCCATTTCTGGAAAGCGACCCGATTCTGGCTGACGTCGACGAGCACTTCGCCGGCAACTATCTCGACGAGGCGACCATCCTGAAGCTCGCCCGCGACAAGGGCTACAGCACCGCATCCGTCGGCAAGGTCGGACCGGCACTGATTTTCGATCACACCGAGCGGACCGGCGCGCAAACGATCCTCGTCGACGACGCGACCGGCAGCGACAAAGGCATCCCACTGTCCGGCGAAATGAGCGATCGCCTCAAAGCGGCGGGGCTTCCGCTGGCTACGCCTGCGCGCGGCGCCAACCGAAATTTCGGTACGATGAACACGCCCGGCACGCTGACGCCGAATATTGCGCAACAGGTTTATTTCGCGGACGTGACCACGCGGGTGATTCTCCCGCTCTTCAGGGAGCGCGACAAACCTTTCGCCCTGATCTACTGGTCGCGCGATCCCGATGGAACGCAGCACTATCAGGGCGACAGCCTCAACTCGCTGGTTCCCGGCATCAACGGCTCGACGTCGCTGGCTGCGATCCGCAATGCCGACGACAATCTCGCGCGCATCCGCGCGGCGCTCAGTGAACTCGGCCTTCTCGACTCGACCGACATTATCGTCGTGGCCGACCACGGCTTCTCCACCGTTTCGAAGGCGAGCCAAACCAGCTCGACCGTGAAGACGAAATTCTCCGACACGCCCGAGGGCCGTTTGCCGCTCGGCTTCTTGGCGCTCGATCTCGCTCAAGCGCTCGGCCTGCCGCTCCTCGACCCCGACGACGGCTACGCGCCTGTTGCGCCGGGTCAGCACAGCAAGTTTGGCAACGGCCTGATCGGCGGCGACAAAACCAACCCCAAGATCGTCGTGGCGGCCAATGGCGGCTCAGACTTGATCTACCTACCGGACGGCGACCGCGATCTCGCGAAGCGGGTCGTCGACACGCTGCTCACCGAGGATTACGTCAGCGGCATCTTTGTTGACGCGAAGCTTGGGAAATTCCCCGGCACGCTCTCGCTCGACGAGGTCGCACTCGAAGGCGCGGCGATTACGCCGCATCCTGCCATTGCGATCAGTTTCCGCTCCTTCGATACGGTGTGCGGCGAGCCGGTGCGCTGCACGGTCGAAGTCGCCGATACCATCCTGCAGGAGGGCCAAGGCATGCACGGCTCGTTCAGCCGAGCCGACACCTGGAACTTCATGGCCATGCAGGGACCGGACTTCAAATCGCAATTTGTCGATCCGGCGCCGGCGAGCAATGCCGACGTCGGCCGAACCATCGCCCACATCCTCGGGCTTGAGGTAAGCGAGAAAGGCAAACTCGTGGGCCGTGTTCTGTCGGAGACGTTACCGAACGGCGCGCTGCCGCAAGCGACGAGCCGCGTCGTGATCTCCGACCCGGCGCCCAACGGATTGGCCACCGTCATCAACATGCAGGCTGTGGGAGAGACCCGTTATTTCGACGCGGGCGGATTTCCGGGCCGAACGGTCGGGTTAACGACTACGGCGCTGCCGGAGCGCCAGCGCTGAACCAGTGCTTTCGTGCGGTTGCTCAACGCACTAGTGCATCAGCGAGAAGCTGCGGCGCATGCGCTGCGCCTCAGCGGCAAGCCAATTGAGGACGGCGAGGTCCACCTCCTCGAAGCCGGCCGGAAGAAGCGCGACAGGCGGCAAAACCACAATCGGCGAACCCGCAATTGCGGCGGCGATCGTTTCCACGCTGACGGGGTTCTGATCCATGGGACACTTCATCGCCGCCTCCGGCTTGACCTGCCAAGCCCCAGACCGTCCGGCTTCAGCGGCATGCGAATCAAGTCGCAAGCAATGATGCACTGAGACGCGGGCTGTCGGAGGGCGAGGATGCGGCAAAGTCTAGGCATCCACTGTGATTGAAATCACGACCGCAACGGTGCGGCAACCGACATGCCGTGACAAATCAGTCGTCTCAATCCGACAGCGCGTTGAAGATGCAGCGGAAGTTTATTCCCTGCGCACAGGGCCGGGCGATTCAATTCTTGCTAGATTTCGGGCGAATTCGACCATTCAATCCTAGCCATAACGCCTAGTAATCAAGCCGGCCGAGCGTTATGTAGCTGGGCACGTTATTTCCCCATATTCCCGCATCGGGCACCCACGATGGAGGTTTCTCATGGCGCTCCAAATCGGCGACACCGCCCCGGATTTCGAAGCGGAAACGACTGAGGGCAAGATTCGTTTCCACGACTGGATCGGCGACAGCTGGGTCGTGCTGTTCTCGCATCCCAAAGACTTCACGCCTGTCTGCACCACCGAACTCGGCACCATGGCGCGGCTGAAGCCCGAGTTCGACAAGCGCGGCGTGAAGATCATCGGGCTGTCGGTCGACCCAGTCTCCAATCACACCAAGTGGTCGCAGGACATCAAGGAAGTCGTGGGCTTTGCGCCGAATTACCCGATGATCGGCGACACGGATCTGAACGTGTCCAAGCTCTACGGCATGCTGCCGGCGAGCACGGCCGGCAGCTCGGAAGGCCGCACGCCTGCCGACAATCAGACAGTGCGCAATGTGTTCATCATCGGCCCCGACAAGAAGATCAAGCTGGTGCTTGTCTACCCGATGACCACCGGCCGCAACTTCGACGAAGTGCTCCGCGTGGTCGACTCGCTGCAGTTGACCGCCAAGCACCGGGTCGCGACGCCGGCCAACTGGAAGCAGGGCGAGGACGTCATCTTGACCGGCGGCGTAACCGACGAAGAAGCCAAGAAGCTTTATCCGCAGGGCTGGAAAGCGCCGAAGCCCTACATTCGCATCGTGCCTCAGCCGCACTGACCGGCTTGCAGCTGCTGTGAAAAGTCGAGAGCGCGGCTTTTGCCGCGCTCTTTGTTTTTTGGCGGACCTGTCGGCGGATCACGGCACAAGCAGCACTTTGCCGATATTCTTGCGGTCCTGAATAAAGTGATGCGCTTGCACTGCTTCATCGAAGCGAAAGCCCTGCGCGATCTTCGGCTTGATGACGCCCTGCCGCCATAAATCCAGGAGCTCGGTGGCCCAGCCGCGCAAGCGCTCGACCTCACCCCACATGTGTCCGAGATTGACGCCGAACACGCCTTTATTGGCATTCATCAGCGCCAGCGGATTGAACTGAAGCCACGGCGTGCCCGCCAGCATGCTCACCATCGCGAGAATGCTGCGCTCCTTGCCGCTGGCTGCCGCCGAAATCCCGAACATCCCGAGCCGGCCGGTCGGTGCGAGAATGCGATAGCCCTTCTTCCAGGATGTGCCGCCTACGGCATCGAGAATGAGCTCGACGCCCCGGCCTTTGGTAATCTCGCGCGTGCGCGCTTCGAAATCCTCGGTGCGGTAATCGATCAGGTGATCGACACCAAAGGCGCGCATTTCGGCGTGCTTTGCGGCCGACGCAGTCCCGATGACAGTCGCGCCGATATGCTTGGCGATCTGGGTTGCGGCGATGCCAACGCCCCCGCCGACAGAATGAACGAGAACAGTCTCGCCGCGTTTGAGCCCGCCCATGACAACGCAGAGCTGCCAGGCGGTGAAATAGTTGACCGGGATCGCGGCCGCTTCGCCCGCCGACATGCCCTCGGGGCGCTCGAACACTTGAGCCAGGGGAACGCAAACCACGTCGGCATAGCCGCCGAAGCGCGTCAACGCGAAGACATTGCGCCCCGCCCAACGCCCATCGACGCCGACGCCGAGCCCGTCGACGCGGCCGCCGACCTCGTAGCCCGGCACAACCGGAATCGGCGGCAGGTCGGGATAGAGCCCAAGCCGACCGAGAATGTCGGCGAAGTTGATCCCGCTCGCCTCGACCCGGATGCGAACTTCTCCTGCTTTCGGTTCTGGATCCGGCGCTTCCCGAACTTGCAACACCTCGGGTGGACCGGCTTTCGTGATCCAAATCTGCCGCATGGCTGAACGCTCCCATCGCGCGCAAGGGCGCACCATCGCAATGTCAAGCGGAGAACATCATACAGGAAGGAGCCGCCTCCCCGCGCGCTCTTGCTTTTGAGCCCTGCGCGTGCAGACCTTACCCCCCCACCGAGAGGACATTGCGACCAACGAGGAAACATCATGGACGTGCGCGCCGCCGTTGCATTCGCCCCCGGCAAACCGCTCGAAGTGACGACCGTGAAGCTCGAAGG
The DNA here is from genome assembly GCA_963720115.1 of uncultured Alphaproteobacteria bacterium. Taxonomy (GTDB): domain Bacteria; phylum Pseudomonadota; class Alphaproteobacteria; order Rhizobiales; family Xanthobacteraceae; genus BOG-931. Next base: position 55,307 of record CAVREN010000035.1, on the reverse strand, counting down.
CCCGCGCGCAGGCGAGGTACTGGTCGAAATCAAGGCGACCGGCATCTGCCACACCGACGAGTTCACGCGCTCGGGCGCCGACCCGGAAGGACTCTTTCCCGCGATCCTTGGCCATGAGGGCGCCGGCATCGTCGTCGACGTGGGACCGGGCGTGACCTCGGTGAAAAAAAGCGATCACGTCATTCCGCTTTACACGCCCGAATGCCGGCAGTGTCCGTCTTGTCTGTCGCGCAAGACCAACCTTTGCACCGCCATCCGCGCCACGCAGGGCCAAGGCGTCATGCCCGACGGCAGCTCGCGTTTCTCAATCGGCAACGAGAAGATCCATCACTATATGGGCTGCTCGACCTTCAGCAATTTCACCGTGCTGCCCGAGATTGCGGTCGCGAAAATCCGCGAGGACGCACCGTTCGACAAGGTCTGCTACATCGGCTGTGGCGTCACCACCGGCGTCGGCGCCGTGATCAACACGGCGAAGGTCGAGCCCGGCGCCAAATGCATCGTATTCGGGCTAGGCGGCATTGGGCTCAACGTCATTCAAGGCCTGCGTCTCGCCGGCGCCGACATGATCATCGGCGTCGATCTCAATCCGGACAAGAAGGCCTGGGGGGAACGCTTCGGCATGACGCATTTCGTCAATCCGAAGGAAGCCGGCGGCGACCTTGTCGCGCATCTCGTCAATATGACCAAGAAAGGCGCCGACCAGATCGGCGGCGCCGACTACACCTTCGAATGCGTGGGTAACGTCAATCTGATGCGGATCGCGCTGGAAAGCTGCCATCGCGGCTGGGGCCAGAGCATCATCATCGGCGTTGCCGGCTCCGGCCAGGAGATTGCGACCCGGCCGTTTCAACTCGTCACCGGCCGGGTCTGGCGCGGCACCGCCTTCGGTGGCGCCCGCGGCCGCACCGACGTGCCCAAAATCGTGGACTGGTACATGGAAGGAAAAATCGAGATCGATCCGATGATCACCCACACGATGCCGCTTACCGACATCAACAAGGCCTTCGATCTGATGCACGACGGTGAGAGCATCCGCAGTGTCGTCGTCTACTAGAGCATGATCCCGAAAAAGCCTGCCCCGGACTTGATCCGGGGTGGAAACCGGTTTTCGGAAAGATCATGCTCAAACGAAGAATCTAGTTCGCGAAAGAAACCGCCATGACCGACTTATCGCGTTTTGACGCACCCTTCGCCCAGTTTCTCGGCATCAAGCTCACGCACGTTTCGCCGGAGCGCGTGGAGGCCGAACTGACCGCGCGCAAGGAACTCGCGACCGTTCCCGATATTCTGCATGGCGGCGCGATCATGGCGCTCGCCGACAATCTCGGCGGCGTCGCCACGGTGGCCAATTTGCCGAAGGGCGCGCGCACGGCGACGATCGAAAGCAAGACCAACTTCTTCGCCGCAATCCCGGTCGGCGAGACGGCGCGCGCCGAGTGCACCGCGCTCCATCGCGGCCGCACCACGATGGTCTGGCAGACCAGGATCACCCGCAATGACGGCAGGCTTGCCGCGCTCGTGATCCAAACGCAGATCGTGATTCAGGCAGAGAAAGGTTAGCGGTCAGTCGTTCGCAGCAACCGAACGCGCTACGAAATCGGCCATTTCCAGGTCGTCGGCGCGGCCGCGCTCGCCCAGTCCCTTTACAACGCCAAGCCGGTCCTGCGCCTCGCGGTTTTAATTCATCTTCCACTTGCCTTCGAGCCGCGTGATGACGAAGCGGAAGCCGACAATGCCGCGCACCATCGCATTGATGAAGGTGTCCGGTGCGTCGGAAGGCGCCCAAGGCTTGGGCTGATCCCGTTCCTGCTGCGCGGTCAACTCAGCAACGTGCTGCCGCAACCACGCGGCATCGTTGATGGCTTCGGGACGCCCGTACGCGTGAACGACGGCGAAGTTCCACGTCGGAACGACTTTCCCATGTTGGGCCTTGGAAGGATACCAGTTCGGCGTGATATAGCCTTCGGGTCCCTGAAAGATCATCAGCGCTTCGTTCCTTTCGGCAAGCTCCTTCCAGTGCGGATTGGCCCGCGCGAGATGGAACTCGATCGCTCCGCAGGATCCGAGATCTTTGAGAACAGTCGGCAAATGGCTGGCGTAAAGACCGGCCGCGCCGTTTGAGATCAGTGCCGCAAACGGCCGCGCACGCATCAAGGCGTGCATCTGCGGCACATCATCAACACGAAACAGGTCCGGCCGGTACATGGCGTCGCCATCAAGTTGTGAGCGGACGCCATCTAAGGTGACCTTGTTTGGTCCCGCAAGCGCCGCAGCGTTCGTCTGGTTTGTCTATTTGGGAACCAGCTGCTCCGACGCGGCACCAAGCCGAAGCGCGAGTTCAGGGTCTAGCCGCTCCGCCAAGGCCGCATGCGCTTGCCGCCAGACCGGGATTGCGGCTTCGAGGCGGCGCGCGCCCTCTTCCGTCAGCCAGACCGCGCGCCGGCGCTGGTCGTCCTCCGCGATGGCGATTTCGACCAGCCCCACGGCCTCCAAGCCGCGCAGATTGCGCGACAGCGTCGACTGATCGAGGCCCGTGCGCTCCGCCAGCGCGCCGAGCGTATCGTCGGGAGCGGCTGCGATTTGCGCCATCAAGCCGAATTGGGCGAGGCGCAATCCGCCGTCTTGGATGCGCTCCTCGAGGAAATTGGTGATGCGGCGTGCGGCAAGGCGGCTCGCGTAACCGGCGCAGCCGGAAATCGCCGCTTGGGCGTCGCGCACGAGAGTCTTTGCTGGGGCTTGCGGTCGCTTGCTCATCAGGTATATGTATCTACATCATTTGTAGTTACAAGGAAATAGTCCATGCTGCCACCCCGTGCGTTCACTTATGGCATCGCCAAACCGGAGGACGTTTCAGCCATGACCGGCCGGGAAATGTTGCAGGCCATGATTGAAGGCAAGCTACCGGCACCGCCGATCGCGCAGACGCTAGGCTTCTGGCTCGTCGAGGTCGGAGACGGCCAATGCGTATTCGAGGGTGAAACCGGGCCCCATCTGCTTAATCCTCTGGGCGGCGTTCATGGCGGCTGGGCGCTCACGCTGATCGACAGCGCGACAGGATGCGCGGCCCACACTGTGCTTCCGGCCGGCGTCAGTTACGCCACGGTCGAGACCAAAGCGAATTTCACCCGGCCGATCAAATACGACACCGGCCGTGTGCGCGCCGAGGGACGCGTCGTCGGGCGCGGCCGGCAGATCATTTCGGCGGAAGCGCGCGTTCTCAACTCTAGCGGCCGCATTCTCTCGCACGGGACCTCGACGCTCATGGTTTTCGGCAACGGAGCGGCGGGCAAACAAGCCAACGGCTCGTGAGCGCGCGCCGGCCATCGCAAAAAGCGAAGACACCCGGTTTTCGGGTCAAGCGAATTTATGAGCCCGCGTCCGCGGACGACGGCTTTCGTGTCCTGGTCGACCGGCTATGGCCGCGCGGAGTGAGCAAGCAAAAAGCGCACATCGACGCGTGGCTCAAGGAGATTGCGCCGAGCGATGCGCTGCGCAAGCAATTTCATGGCCAAGCGGAGACATGGAAGGAATTCGTTGTTGCCTATGCGCGCGAACTCAAAGAGGAGCCGGCAAAGACCATTGCCGCCGGGTTACGCGAGAGAGCCAAGCGCGAGCCGGTCACGCTGCTCTATGCCGCACGCGACGAGGATCATAACAATGCGGTCGCGCTGAAAGACTGGCTGGAACGATCTCACTAAATAGCCGAACGCTCGCTCACAACATCTTGAAGAATTTAAGCTTCACCGCAGCCGGCTCACGTTCGCCCGTGCAAACAATGATGTGCTTGGTAAGCCACGCATAGCGCGCGTCGGCGGTCTCAAAAAACGTGGCGCCGCGAAAATAATAACGCGCCGGATCGACCGGCCGTCCGGCCGCGAGCGCGGCGATGACGTCCGGCGAACCATGGCGCAGCGCATGATTGCGCACGTAGATCAAGACGCCGTCATCGGTCCGAAGCGTGTAGCGGGCTTCGAGCTCAGCCGCGCCGTCGCTTCGCAGGACCTGCCAGTCGGCGCCGCCCGGCAGCACCTGGCCGCGCATCTGCGGCCCGGAAAAGTCGCCGCCAATAATCGGGACAATGCGTCGCCCACCCTTGCCCACATCGCCGAGGTCGAGCGCCGGGTCGACGGTGACATGGGCCGAGAAGATGAATTCGAGTGCCGGAACTGAGGCCGCGTCGGTCATGGTGAGGAAACGATTGCTAATCGCCAACCGGGTTTCGGATAATCGCCGGCGCCCGTTTGCCGTCAAGACGAAACGCTCGCCGGGGCCCGCCATGACAACAAGCCACGTCACACAGCTTTTTCCGACCAGCATCGCCGGCAGTCTGCCGAAGCCATCCTGGCTCGCCGTGCCAAACAAACTCTGGGCGCCCTGGCGGCTAGAGAGCGAAGAGCTCGCCGTCGGCAAGGACGACGCCACCTTATTGGCGATCAAACTGCAAGAAGACGCCGGCATCGACATCGTGTGCGACGGCGAGCAGGCGCGCCAGCACTTTGTTCATGGATTCCTCGAGGCGGTCGACGGCATCGATTTCGAGCGGCGCGTCGAGATGGGCATCCGCAACGACCGTTACAAGGCGATGTGTCCGACGGTCGTCGGTGAGTTGCGGTTGCGCTCGCGCGTACATGCGCGCGAAGCGCGCTTGGCGCGCGCCCACACGACGCGAAAGCTGAAGTTCACCCTCCCCGGCCCGATGACCATTGTGGACACTATTGCCGATGCGCATTACGGCGATCGCGTGAAGATGGCCATGGCGTTCGCGGCGCTGCTCAATGAGGAAGCGCGCGGGCTCGCGGCCGATGGCGTCGAGGTCATCCAAATCGACGAGCCGGCATTCAATGTCTACATGGACGACGCCGCTGGCTGGGGTATCGAGGCGCTGCATCGCGCCATTGACGGTATCGCAGCGACGAGTGCCGTGCACATCTGCTATGGCTACGGCATTCCGGCGAACGTCGAATGGAAAGCAACGCTCGGCGGCGAATGGCGGCAGTACGAGAAGTTTTTCCCGGCGCTCGCCAAAAGCCGCATCGACCAGGTTTCGCTTGAATGCATCCATTCGCACGTGCCGATGAGCGTGCTCAAGCTGCTCGACGGCAAGGATGTGCTCCTCGGCGTGATCGATGTCGCGACCGACGCGATCGAAACGCCGGAGGAAGTCGCCGCCGTCATCACCCAGGCCGCGGCTTTCGTGCCGAAAGAGAAAATCGTCGCCTGCACCAATTGCGGCATGGCGCCGATGCGCCGCGACATTGCCGTGAAGAAGCTCGAAGCGCTGGCGCAGGGCGCGGCGCTGGCGCGCGCCAGTTTGGGCTGAACGCCCGCTGAATCTACCGATCGCTACGCGAAAGGACGTCGATCAGCTCACCGACCTTGCGCCGCTGCTCGCCCTTGTTGCCGGACGCAATCGCGTGCTCGACGCAATGCGCAACGTGATCGGCTAGGATCTCGTCTTCGGCACGACGAAGAGCGGCGCGCACCGCCGATAGTTGCGTGACGATATCGATGCAATAGCGGTCGTCTTCGACCATGCGCGCGAGTCCGCGCACCTGACCTTCGATCCGCTTAAACCGCTTGAGCACCGACGCCTTGGCATTTGCTTGCATGCTCGCTATATACCCCTACGGGGTATCCGTTTCAAGGGTCCCGTTCAAGAGGTACAGACAGGTTCGGCCATGGCCCATTCGAGCTGCTGCTCACACACCGCCGGGAGCGCGGTCAGCGAAAGCACCGTCACCGATCCCGTTTGCGGGATGAAGGTCGATCCGGCGAAGGCGCTGCATCGGCATACGCACGAGGGCCACGCATATTTCTTCTGCTCGGCCGGCTGTCGCAGCAAATTCATCGCCGACGCCGCAAAATACTTGCGCAAAGACGCCGCCGAGGGGGCACCGACTCCGCCGCCGGGCACGATCTATACCTGCCCGATGCACCCGCAAATCCGGCAGGTGGGCCCCGGCGCCTGCCCGATCTGCGGCATGGCGCTCGAACCGGTGAGCGTCACGGCCGAAGCCGCTCCGAACGAAGAATTGATCGACATGACGCGTCGCTTCTGGATCGGCGCGGCACTGGCGGTACCGCTCGTCATCCTGGAGATGGGCGGGCATTTTCCCGGCCTCGACCTTCATCACTACATTTCACCGCAAGTTTCCGTGTGGGTTCAGTTTCTGCTCGCAACGCCGGTGGTGCTGTGGGCCGGATGGCCGTTCTTCGTGCGGGGCTGGGCCTCGGTCCGCAATCGCTCGCTCAACATGTTCAGCCTGATCGCACTCGGGGTTGGAGCCGCCTACGGCTACAGCCTTGCCGCGACGTTCGCGCCGGGGCTCTTTCCGGAGAGCTTGCGGACCGAGGGTGTCGTCCCGGTCTATTTCGAAGCGGCAGCAGTCATCACCGTGCTGGTCCTGCTCGGGCAGGTGCTCGAGCTACGCGCGCGCGAGCAGACCGGCGGCGCCATTCGCGCGCTGCTCAATCTCACACCCAAAACCGCGCGACGGATCCGCGACGATGGCAGCGACGAAGAAGTCCCGCTGGAGCAAGTCCATATCGGTGACCGCCTGCGCGTGCGCCCTGGCGACAGCGTCCCCGTTGATGGCGTCGTCATCGAGGGCCGAAGCGCGGTCGATGAGTCGATGGTGACCGGCGAATCCCTGCCGGTCGAGAAAGAGAAAGATGCCAAGTTGATCGGCGGCACGATTAACGGGACCGGCAGCCTCGTCATGCGCGCCGAGAAGATCGGCGCCGACACGATGCTCGCGCGCATCGTGCAAATGGTGGCGGACGCGCAGCGCAGCCGCGCGCCAATCCAGCGGCTCGCCGACATCGTTTCGGCCTGGTTCGTTCCCGCGGTCATTTTGGCCGCACTCGTGGCCTTCATTGCCTGGATGATTTGGGGGCCACCGCCCGCCTTCGCCTATGCGCTGGTCGCGGCAGTCTCGGTTGTCATCATCGCCTGCCCCTGTGCGCTTGGTCTCGCTACACCGATGTCGATCATGGTCGGCGTCGGCAAAGGCGCGACCGCGGGCGTTCTGATCAAAAATGCCGAGGCTCTCGAGCGCTTCGAGAAAATCGATACGCTCGTCGTCGATAAAACCGGGACGCTCACCGAGGGCAAGCCGCGTGTTGTCGCGGTGCGGCCTGCCGTAGGCTTTGACGATGCGACCGTGCTGTCGCTTGGCGCCAGCCTCGAACGGTCGAGCGAGCATCCGCTCGCGGCCGCAATCGTTGGGTCAGCGAAGCAACGCGGGCTAGACCTCACGGCCGTCACGGATTTCGCTTCGATCACCGGCAAGGGCGTCACCGGCATGATCAGCGGCCGCAGGGTCGCCGTCGGTAATGCCAAGCTTTTGGATGATCTTGGCGTCTCGACCGGCGCTCTTGAGCCTCGGGCCGACGAAGCGCGGCGCGATGGCGCGACCGCGATGTTTGTTGCCGTCAACGGCCAGCCGGCCGGCATTATTGCCGTCGCCGATCCGATCAAGGCCACCACGCCGGCCGCACTCGCAAGCCTGCGGGCGGACGGCATCCGCATCGTCATGCTGACCGGCGACAACCGCACCACCGCGCAGGCGGTGGCAAACAAGCTCGGCATTACCGACATCGAGGCCGAGGTCCTGCCCGAGCAGAAAAACGCAATCGTGCGGCGCTTGCGCAGCGAAGGACACGCGGTGGCGATGGCCGGCGATGGCGTCAACGACGCGCCAGCGCTTGCGGAAGCCGATGTCGGCGTGGCGATGGGCACCGGCACGGATGTGGCGATGCAAAGTGCGGGTGTGACGCTCGTCAAAGGCGATCTCGCCGGCATCGCGCGGGCGCGGGCGCTCAGCCGCGCCACCATGCGCAACATCAGGCAAAATCTCGTTCTCGCCTTTGTCTACAATGTGCTCGGCATTCCGCTGGCAGCGGGCGTTCTCTACCCTGCTTTCGGCCTGCTGCTCAGTCCGATCGTTGCGGCGGCCGCGATGAGCTTCAGTTCGGTCTCGGTGATCGCCAATTCGCTGCGCCTGCGGTTCATGCAGCTATAAGGCCATGGGCAGCGCTGCGTGATAAAAGGCCGCTAACCCCAGCTGCGCCGTACCCGCGCGCCAATATCGATCGGCGTGCGCACAGGCTTCGCGGCCGCGGCCTTCGGCCACGCGTGCCGCTCAAATTTGCCCAGCAACGCTTCCGGAATAAAGCGCGTGCGCGATGCGTAGAGATGGCGGTCGCCATTGGCTCGCTGCCCCTGAACAAAGAAGCGTTGCGGGACGATCAGGTGCAAATGATCCTTGGCGCGCGTCATCGCGACATAGAGGAGCCGCCGCTCCTCCTCGACCTCGGCCTTTGTTCCGGTGGAAAGATCCGATGGAAGACAGCCGTCGACCACATTAAGAATGTGGACCGACTTCCATTCCTGCCCCTTCGCCGAATGGATGGTCGAGAGGATTAGATAGTCCTCGTCGAGCAGCGGCGCGCCGGCGCGGTCGCTGGTGGCGTCCGGCGGATCGAGCGTGAGTTCGGTCAGGAACCGCTCGCGGCTCGGATAGGTCGAGGCGATTTGCACAAGCTGCAAGAGGTCGGCCTGCCGCAACACCGCATCATCATGAATGCGCTGCAGATGCGGCTCGTACCAGCGGCGAGCAACATCGAGCTCGGTCGGCCAACCGGCCGCACGCCCGCGAATGAGCCTAACCGCTTCGACGAAGTCCGGCCAATGCTCGGCCGCTGCCGACGGCGGCTTGATCTCGTCCAGCGCCGCCACCACGTCGGCGCGTTCGGCCATGCGATCAAGGACTTTTGTTGCGGTCGCCGGCCCCGCTCCGGGCAGCAATTGCACGACGCGAAAACCGGCGACGCGGTCGCGCGGATTCTCCGCCCAGCGCAGCAGGGACAGGAGATCCTTGATGTGCGCCGCCTCGAGAAACTTGAGCCCGCCGAATTTCACGAACGGAATATTGCGGCGGGTCAATTCCACTTCCAGCGGGCCGGAATGATGCGAGGCGCGGAACAGCACCGCTTGCGCCTTCAATGCGAGCCCCTGCTCGCGGCTTTCGAGAACTTTCTCCACCACATAGCGCACCTGATCGGCTTCGTCGCGCACGCTCACCAGATACGGCCGCTCGCCTGATTTCCGATCCGACCACAAATTCTTGGTGAAACGCTCTTCCGCCAATTCGATCACCGCATTGGCCGCTGCCAGGATCGGCTGGGTCGAGCGATAGTTCTGCTCGAGCGTCACGATATCGGCGCGCGGAGTGAAATGACCGGGAAAATCGAGGATGTTGCGCACCGTCGCGGCGCGAAACGAATAGATTGATTGGGCATCGTCGCCCACAACGGTCAGCCCTCTCCCGTTCGGGCATAGCGCCAGCAGTACGGAGGCCTGCAGCTTGTTGGTATCCTGATATTCGTCGACCAGGACATGATCGAAGCGCGCCGCGATATCTTCAGCGATCGCGGCCTCCTGCATCATGTGCGCCCAATAGAGCAGAAGGTCGTCGTAGTCGAGCACGTGCTGTTGCTGCTTGATCTCGACGTAACTGGCGAAAAGGGCTTGCAGCTCCGCCTGCCACGTCTCGCACCAGGGAAAATAAAGATTCAAAACCTCCTCGAGCGGCTGCTCGCCATTGACGGCGCGCGAATAGATGGCGAGGCATGTGCCCTTGGTCGGAAAGCGCTTGTCCGTTTTCGAGAGGCCGAGATCGTGGCGGACGAGATTCATCAGGTCCGCCGAATCCTCGCGATCATGGATCGTGAAAGCAGGCCCTAGCCCGATCGTTTCGGCATATTCGCGCAACAGCCGCGCCCCGATCGCGTGGAACGTGCCGGCCCATGTTATCGCGTCCGATGTCATCGTGTCCGCGATCGCGCCGCCGCTGTCCCGGGTGATACCAGCCATGATGCGGCCGACGCGGCGGGTCATTTCAACTGACGCCCGCCGCGAGAATGTCAGCAGCATGATCCGCCGCGGATCGGCGCCTCGCTCGATCAGATGAGCGACGCGGTGCGCAAGCGTGGAGGTCTTGCCCGATCCGGCGCCGGCGATAATGAGAAGCGGCCCCGCCTCGGCCAGCACCAAGCCGCCGTGCTCAACAGCGCGACGTTGTTGGGGATTGAGGTTTTCCAGGCGCGCCCCCGCCACAGGCCCGAATGGCTTTCCGTTCGAGCAGCCGCACGCGGCAGGGCTCGAATCAGTGAGGACCGGACTTGAACTGAATCACGATTCCGCTTTCGTTCGCAACTTCAGGAGCGATATTGCGGGCTTGAGCCGGATTGTCATAAATCATGAGAGAAAGCGCCTTAGTTTGGCCGCTCTCGAAAAGACACCCCCGCACAAGCGGTTCGTAATATCGGAGGGGCGAATGAAGAAGTTCGTGTTGGCGTCACTGTTCGTTGTAGCTGCTGCAGCCATGCAACCGGTCCTTGCGGCCAAGGCGGCTGAGCCGAAGCTCTGCGGCAAAGGCACGAAGATTTGTGCATGCGGCAAGCTACCCGCCGCCATGTGGCAATGCTGCGGTGCCAAGGCAAAATGCGATTGTTCGGGGGGTCTCCCGAACTGCAAAAATCATTAACGGCGTGCCGCCTCAGGCGGCCCTAATTCTCGGGTAGCGGAATAAACTCTTTCTCGTCGCCCGGGATCAGCGCGAATTTTCCGGTCTTCCACTCCTCTTTCGCCTCCTCGATACGCTCCTTGCGCGACGAGACGAAATTCCACCACAGATAGCGCGGGCCTTCGAGAGCCGCCCCGCCCAGAAACATCAGCAGCGACGGCCGCGTTGCCGTCACGGTAATGCGGTCGCCCGGGCGGAAGATCAGCAGCCGGGGCGCCTCGAACTTGTCGCCGGCGATGTCGATCTCGCCTTCGGTCACGTAGATCGCCCGCTCCTCGTGGTCGGCGTCGAGCGGCGCGCTGACGCCGGCGTCGAGCATCACCTCGGCGTAGAACCATTCCGACACCATGCCGACGGGAGATTTTTGCCCGAACGACGAGCCGGCAATCACGCGCGCACGCAGGCCGCCGTCCTCGATGGCAGGCAAGCTCGCCGCATCGAAATGTTCGAACCCGGGCGCCATCTCTTCGTAGTCTTGCGGGAGCGCGATCCAGCTCTGGATGCCGTACATACCGCCGCCGGTCGTGCGCATGCTGGCCGGCGTCCGCTCCGAGTGCGCGATGCCGCGCCCGGCGGTCATGAGATTCATGGCGCCTGGCGTGATGTCCATGTCGTTGCCTTCGCTGTCGCGATGGGTGACGCGCCCCTCGAATAGATAAGTGACGGTCGCGAGCCCGATATGCGGATGCGGGCGTACATCCATGCCGCGCCCGGCTACGAGCTGCACAGGGCCCATTTGGTCGAAGAAGATGAAGGGCCCGACCATCTGGCGCCTGCCGTGCGGCAGCGCCCGGCGCACCGAAAAGCCATCGCCGAGATCGCGCACGCGCGGAACCACGACCAACTCGAGCGCATCGCAGGAAGGTTGATCGCCCAGCACCGGGTCCTTGTCGGGTAACCAGCTCATCGCCCTACTCCCATCTCGCCCGCTTTCCCGCATGGGCCGTCGATGCCACCGCAGAGGCATCCACGCCTTTTCGCCCTACCAGCCTATCTATGATAGGTCCAATCAAGCTGCCATGATCGAATCGGATCGAGGCCGATTTTTCGATGATTTCAGCACCTTCACTGAGCGGCGCGGCACTGCTGATCGGGCTGAGCCTCTTTCTCGGCTTCGCCTTTGAGGACTTCTTCGCCCACAGCAACATCCGGCGCCCGGGCGGCATCCGCACCTTCCCGATCCTCGCCTCTGCCGGCGGCGTCCTTTACCTCTTCGACCCGACGCATTTCCTCCCATTCACCGCCGGGCTGATCGTGCTCGGCATTTGGCTCGCCGTTTTCTATCGCCAGCACGTCGGCGAACGCGACGACGAGGGCGAGCCGAATGTCGGGCTGGTGGTGCCGGCGCTCAATGTCCACGCTTACCTTCTGGGCCCTATCGCACTGGCATTGCCGCCCTGGTTTGCGGTGGGTTTCACGGTCATCGCGGTCCTGCTGCTCACCGGGCGCGAGAAACTTCATGCGCTGGCGCGGCGCATCGATGTCGACGAGGTCATCACCGCCGGCGAATTTCTGATCCTCACAGGCATCGTCCTGCCGTTGCTGCCGAACGAGCCAGTGACGACACTCACCACCATCACGCCGCGCCATGCCTGGCTGGCGCTGGTCGTCGTCTGCAGCCTCTCCTATGCAAGCTATCTGGCCCAGCGCTATTGGGCCGCCGCCGCGCGTGGCTTGTGGATGGCGGCCTTGGGCGGGCTTTATTCGTCGACCGCGACCACGGTGGTGTTGGCGCGGCAAGCAGGTGCGGACGGCGCCACGCGCAACAACGCGCAAGCGGGTATCACGCTCGCGACCGCGATCATGTATCTGCGCATACTCGCGATCGTGGCATTCTTTAACTTGACGCTGGCGTGGCAACTGGCGCCGGCGCTGACCGGCCTGTCGTTGGCCGGCCTTGTGATCTGCGCTCTGCAATATCGATTTGCGCAGCGGCCTGCGGGAGCGAAGGCGGAGGAAACCGGGCTGCCACCGACCGGCGGAAATCCGCTCGAGCTTGGACCCGCCGCGCTGTTTGCTGCTCTGTTTGTCGCGGTGTCGTTGGTATCGAATTGGGCGAAAGCGGAATTCGGCACCTCCGGCATCTACACATTGGCGGCCATCGTCGGCGTGACCGATATCGATCCGTTCGTGCTCAATCTGGCGCAAGGCGGAACGACGGGGATGTCGAACAGCGCGCTCGCTGCCGCGATCCTGATCGCCGCCTCGTCCAACAATATTCTCAAAGCCATTTATGCCGCCGTGTTCGCGGGCGGACGCGCCACGATTTTCAGCGCCGCCGTGCTTGTCCTCCTCGCCGTGGCGGGAGTGATCATCGCGATGACGATCGGCAGCGGATAACGTTCAAAGCTGCCGCAGCGATGCAGGCGCGCGTTCGTTGGGTTACGGCTGCGATGAGGTCGTCAACTTACAGAAATAAGCAAGCGCCGCGTCGCCGATGCCGACGTCAACGAATGCCTTGGTCGCTCTGAAAAACCGGTCCAGCGGGGGGCGCGGCTGGAGATGCCGGCGTGGAGGTGTATGCAGCAGGTGTGGACGATGCGGGCTGCGGCGGTGGCGGGAGCTCGCATTTCTTCTCGGCCGCCGTGCGCCGCAACACCTTCTCCTCGGCTAACATGTTCTCGTAGTCGGCGCGATAGGTCAGGTTTCCGATCAGAGCGCCGCCGCCACCCTCGCTTGCCCGGAGCATAAGGTTCGATAGTTCCTGCTCACGTGCCTGCAGAATTTTCAGCCGCGCCTGCAGCCCGTCGCAGTGATAGACCGAGTAGTGTGCCGGATCGATCATGAAGGTACTGACTGCGTCGCCTGTCGAGCAGCCACTCAACAGCGCAGCGGCAAGAAGGCCAACCGGCACAATGTCCGCCACCCCACGGCGGCCGCGACAACGGACCACCAGGGCGCGAACACCGCCATGCTGCTTCTCTAATCCATCCAACGGATCACACCCGCGCGCGCCTCGGACTGGCGCCTGTCCCCGCCCCACCGCTAAGCAGCTTCTCGCACAGAAATAAGGCGAGGCCGCGAGCGCAATTGTGGCAAAGCCAGTACAGCGGTTTTTAAGCCCCTCAAACGCGCTGGAAACAGCGGTGCGGCCGCGATAGTAAACGTTTCTTTACCTTGTACGATAGGTTTTAGGCAGATCCGCGCTGGCACATATTCAGACCGCCAGCCGGTCCGCGGCGTACGGAAGGGACGCAGCGGTGAGATCGGAAACTCACACAGAGTGGAAGACCCATGCAGTTCGATCGCGCAAACTTGGAAATCGACGGGCCGGTCGCCGTCCTGCGCATGAACGATCCTGACGTCTTGAATGCGCTGTCGCCGGGCATGATCAAGGGCTTGACCGACGCGCTCGACTTCCTTGCCGCGGCGGAGACACCGGCGCGATGCCTGGTGTTGACCGGCACCGGACGCGCCTTTTCGACCGGCGCCAACCTGCAGGGGCGCGGCAAAGACGGCATAACGCGCGGCGCCGGGCAAACGCTGGAGACGGTGTTTCATCCTTTCATCCGACGGCTGCGCGATCTGCCCCGCCCGATCGTGACTGCCGTGAACGGTCCGGCGGCCGGCGCCGGCATGAGCGTCGCCCTGATGGGCGATCTCGTCCTTTGCGCCCGCTCCGCCTACTTCCTGCAGGCCTTCCGCCGCATCGGACTGGTGCCCGATTGCGGCTCGACCTGGCTGCTGCCGCGTCTGATCGGAAGAGCGCGCGCCGTCGAATTGTCGCTGCTGGGCGAACGGCTGCCGGCGGAGACGGCGCTGGCTTGGGGGCTCGTCAATCGCGTCTTCGACGACGAGGCACTGATGGGCGAAGCGCTGCGCCTTGCCCAGGAACTCGCGAACGGGCCGACCATGGCGCTTGGATTCATCCGCCGGCTTTATTGGGAAAGCCCGGAAAATTCGTACGAGCAGCAACTCGATCTTGAATGCCGCATGCAGCGCCTGGCCGGAGCCTCGGAAGATTTTCGCGAAGGCGTCACAGCTTTTCTCGAAAAGCGCCCGGCCAAATTCATCGGCAAGTAACCGCAAAAGCAAAGCCGCGTGCTGCGGCAACGGCGCCATAGCCGTTGCCGCATTGTGACGATATCATTACATGTAGATAAACGTTCGATAACGCGTGCAGGTCAATGATGCGGCTCGACTGGCTGGCCTGGTCCAATCCGCTGGCGATCTGGTGGAGCTTTCTCATCCTGGTGAGCGCCGGCAATCTCGCGCTCCTGCTTCATCTGCATTCTCAATACCGCAGAACCGGCACACCACGACGCGCCGGTGCGCTCGCCTTGGAGCCGCTGCTTTTGCTGTGCGCGGCCTATGTCATCGGCTGTGCGTTCCGCTCGATCCTGCCGCGCGCCGACGTCCAGCGGATTTGCCTGTTCGATAGCTGGCTCTCAAGCGTCTTTGTTGGGCGATCCGTCGCCACCGTGGCGGAGATGTGCTTCATCATTCAATGGGCGATCGTGCTCCGCACTTTCGCTCGCGTCGCGCATGCCGACACCGCAGGCAATATCGCTAGAGCCATCGTGCTAGTCGTCGCGGCCGCCGAAGCCTGGTCGTGGTATGCGGTGATCACGACCAACTATCTCGGCAATGTGCTGGAAAATTCGCTGTGGACGGCGGCCTTTGTGCTGATCGCCATCGCGCTGTTGGATTTGCTCCACAGATATCGCGGCGTGGTCAAAGGCGCGATTGCAGCTGCCTCGCTCGGCATCGCCGGCTATGTGGCGTTCATGTGCACGATCGACGTGCCGATGTATTTTGTGCGCTGGCGCGCGGATGTTGCCGCGCACCGGGAATTCCTGGGGCTGTTCGCCGGCCTGCACGACGTCGCAACGCGCTGGGTTGTCACCCACGACGTCGTGCGCTGGGACGGCGAGCTTGCGTGGATGTCGCTTTATTTCAGCGCTGCTGTCTGGACGAGCCTGCTGCTCGCCGGCTTCGGACTGATGAAACATCTGCTGCCGCGCTATCGCGCTGGACGTCCGACGCGGAGGCTCGTGCACCGCCCTGTGGTCGTTCCGGTCAGTCGGCAGCGATGGATCAGCTAGTTCGCTGACAGTTGATCCGGCAAATCCGGCCTGCCTCGCGCTCCGCGCCGTATTCGCCGAGCGCCCGCCGCTCTTGGCTCCTACAAGTTATGGTTGTATGCTCTCCTGGCGAGGGTCGTTGCCGAAACCTCGAAGTCGAAGAAGCAGCCATCTGCCCGCGGGCCTGCTTGCCGCGTTCGCAGCCACACATCTCCGACAATGGGAGGACGATCATGCAAGCCAAGTTGATTGTTGCAATGGCGGTCGGCAGTTTCGCGCTTGGTGCCGCGGCGGTCCAAACGCTCCACGCACAAGCGAAGCCGCCCGCCTACGTCATCGGAGAAATCACGGTCAAGGACGAGGACGGCTACAAGAAGGACTTTCTCCCAGCGGCGCAAAAGAACATCGCTGACAACGGCGGTAAATACATCGCTGGCGGGTTCAACAAGACCTGGTCGATAAACGGCCAACCGCCGTCGAACCGCGTCATCGTTCTCCAGTTCGAGAACATGGACAAGGTTAAGGCGTGGCAGGCCGGCGGCGGTCGCGATACGCAAGAGAAGATCGGCAACAAGTACGCGACCTTCCGCACGTTCGCTGTCGAAGGCGTGATGCCCTGATCACGGATAGTCCTTTCAGAAAACTCTCGGCGGCTTGGTCGGCCACCTTCCCTTCCGGTTGGTCGCACCGACTCTGTCGGCAAGTGCTTGTTTTTTGGTGCGGACGGCCGGACTCGAACCGGCACAGGAGTTTCCTCCCGAGGGATTTTAAGTCCCTTGCGTCTACCATTTCGCCACGTCCGCGGGCGGAGGCGGACCTCTATAACACGTCCGCCGAGCGACCGCGCCTAACACGTCCGCGGCCGGACTTTTAACACCGGCTGTGCCTTCGTCGAAGCCCGGCCTCGTGGCCCCCGCAGCTATAAGCCCGCTTCGTTGATCGGCGGCTGGAAGGCGAGCCCGGTATCCCAGGGAAAATAGATCCAGGTATCTTGCGACACCTCGGTGATGAAAGTATCGACCAGCGGCCGCCCCATCGGCTTGGCATAGACGGTCGCGAGGTGCGCGCGCGGCACGATCTCGCGCACCACCTTGGCGGTCTTGCCGGTGTCGACCAGGTCGTCCACCAACAGCACGCGTACGCCCTGCCCGCCGCCCAGCGCGATGATGTTCGCGGCAACATTCTTCAGCACGGTCAGGTCGCCCTGGCTCGTACCGGAGTAGCTCGACACGCAAACCGTTTCGATCAGCTTGATGCCGAGCTCGCGCGCAACGATCGCCGCCGGAACGAGACCGCCGCGCGTAATGCAGACGATAGCCTCGAACGGGCCGACGCCGCTCAATCGCCAGGCCAGCGCGCGCGAGTCGCGATGGAACTGGTCCCAAGAGACCGGAAAGATCTTGGCCGGATCGCGCGGGGCCGGCTTGGCGGCCTCGTCTGCTTCGACTGTCTTCATCGAAGGTTGGCTCATCGGAGGTCCTTGTATCGGGGATCGTCGGCAAAAGCGCGATCCCGGCACAGGACCATGCTCCGCTCAACAAGCCCGATATCAGACCGAAACCACCGATGGCAATCAGGGAATCTCGTAGACCGTGGTCTCGTCGGCAATGCCCCGCAAAGCCGCCCGTTGCATCATCGGCTGCAGCCCCGAGTTTTCCAGGATTTTGATAGAGTTCTTGTCCTCCACCACCGATTGCGTGACGAAGATCGAGCGCGACGAGGCAAGCCCCTGCACGCGCGCGGCCAGATTGACGGTTTGGCCGAAATAATCCTGACTGTCGTTGAGGATGACCGCCAGGCAGGGTCCTTCGTGGATGCCGATCTTGAGCAGCAGGTCCTCGTTCCCGCGCTCGGCGTTGATCCGCGACATGGCCTCGCGCATGTGCAGCGCCGCCGCCAGCGCGCGGTCCGGCGTCGGGAAGGTCGCCATCACCGCGTCGCCGATGGTCTTGACGACGGCGCCCGCTTCCGCCGCCACGATTTCATTGAGCACATGAAAGTGCTGACGCACGAGATCATAGGCCACGAGGTCCCCGACCCGCTCATACAGCGCCGTCGAGCCCTTCAGATCGGTGAACAGGAACGTCAGGCTCGTAATCTTGAGGCGCTGATCGACATCGAGCGTATCCGTGCGGTAGATGTCGCGGAACGTCTGGTTGGTCAGAAGGCGTTTGGCCGTCAAAAACGGCCGGCGGCGCCCGAGCAGATGGTGCAACGGATCGCCCGCGATCCATAGCGCCGGCAGCACGCGGCGGTCGGTGCGGTTCTCCAGCGTCACCCGCAGCGGCCCAGGCCGCATTTCCATCGTACCGGCCGGCGCTTTGACCTTGTTGAACACCATCGAGAGCGTCTGCCGCTCGTGCGTCGGCTCACCGTGGACATCGATGAATTGCGTGCCGTGCGTCACCGGATCGAAGACGATGACGAAATCCTTCGGCAGTTGCACGGACAAGACCGCCTTCTCACCCGGCCCAAGCTCGATGGAATCGACCGTGAACTCGGCGAGGCTGTCCCCCAGCGTCTCCGGCAGGTCGACGCCGGAACTCCAGAAAATTTGCCGGTAATATTCGACTTCCGACAAGGTGTCGGGACTATGTGCCGCGATGCGGCGGACGCGCGGGCTTACAGTGAACGTGACCTCGACCATCTCGTCGAGGGTCGGCTTGTAGCCGGCAGCGCACAATCCGCAATCATATTCGTCGCGGTTGATGGTCTTGAGCGTCGTGCCCGCCTCGAGCACGCCGCCGCAGCCGGGGCAAAGTACGTTCCACGACAGCTCAAAAATTCCGAGCCGCGAAGCGTGCAAAAAGGCGGCGATCGTGCGCTCCTCGTCGAGGCCGCGCTTGGCCGCGAAGGTGAGCGGATTGACCCGGCAGAGGTCGCGGTCCAACGCGTCGCGTACCGCCTCTTCAATCGCGGAAGCGCAAGCAGGGTCGGACGACTGCCGCAAGACGCTGAAAAGGGCCTCGGTTTCGCTCATTGCAAGCTTCCTAGCGCTCTAGAGCCGCGCCGAACGTAGTTATCGCGTGTCACGACCGCAACCCGCAGAGGCGCGAGGCGGCAGACGCTACGCGTCACCTCACGACCAATTGAGACCTCGTGCGTCCGCGCCGTCGCGGGGCGCGTCCGCTATCCGGTCGCGAGCTCCGCGTGGACGCGCGCCAACATGGCCTCGACCTCGGCTTTGACGGCGGCGAGCTTTTGCGGATCGCGCGCGCGCATCACCACATGGGCGTTGGCGCCGCGTTTCTCATCCATGAAAGGATAGGAGCCGATAATGACTTCGGGATGCGCTTTCGCGATGACGCCGAGCTCGGTGCCGATGTCGCCCTCGCGGCAATCGGCCTGCACGCTCTCCGACAGCATCTTCGCTCCGGTCTTCAGTTGCGGCGTCACGTATTCAAGCATCGCCTGCATAACGCTCGGGATGCCGGCCATGACGATGACATTGCCGATGCGAAAACCGGGGGCGGCCGAGATCTTGTTGAGCACCAATTCGCCACCTGCCGGCACGCGCGTCATGCGCATGCGCGCTTCGTTCATCACCCCGCCGGTCTGCGCAAGCCGCTGGCGCAGAATTTCGACCGCCTGGGGGTGATAATCGATGGCGACGCCGAATGCCTTGGCGACGGCGTCTGCGGTAATGTCGTCGTGGGTCGGACCAATCCCGCCGGTAGTGAAGACGTAGGTGTAGCAGGTCCGTAGCGCATTCAGCGCGGCGACGATTTCCGGCTCTTCGTCCGGCACCACCCTCACCTCTTTGAGATCGATGCCGATGGCGGTGAGATACTCAGCGATGAAGCCGATATTCTTGTCCTTGGTCCGGCCCGACAAAATTTCGTCGCCGATGACCAAAAGCCCGGCCGTGACGATCCCGCTCTGATCTTTTGCGTCGGCCGCGCCGCTCATGTTCCTTCGGGCCTGTGCTGACTTCTCAAGTCACCTCTAGCGCGCCGCTCGCGACGGCTCAAGCGCAACGCCGGCGCAGCGGAATCGCGCCAAGGCGTCCGCGCTTTTTCCGAATTGCGATTTGCCGCCGGATATGTCACGCCAAACCGCAGGGAGAGAACGTCATGAACTTTACGGTGTCCGAGCGTCAGAAGCATTGGCGCGACCGCGTCATGGCCTTCATGGATGCGCATGTCTATCCGGCAGTCGAGACCTATGACCGGCAGAACGAGGCTGGCGATCGCTGGAAGGTCATTCCGGTCCTCGAAGAGCTGAAAGCCAAGGCGAAAGCCGGAGGTCTCTGGAATCTTTTTCTGCCGCCCTCGCCCGAACACGACGAAGGCGAATTTCACGGCGCCGGATTGTCGAATCTCGATTACGCGCTGTGCTCGGAGCAAATGGGCCGCGTATCCTGGGGTTCGGAAGTGTTCAATTGCTCGGCGCCCGATACCGGCAACATGGAAGTTCTGCATCGCTACGGCTCGCCTGAGCAAAAAGCCAAGTGGCTGAAGCCGCTGCTCGCCGGCGAGATCCGTTCCGCCTTTCTGATGACCGAGCCGGGTGTCGCTTCGTCCGACGCGACCAATATCGAGACCTCGATCGTTCGCGACGGGGATCACTACATAATCAACGGGCGCAAATGGTGGTCGTCCGGCGTCGGCGATCCGCGCTGCAAGATCGCCATCGTCATGGGCAAGACCGACCCGAGCCGCGTTCGGCACGAGCAGCAATCGCAAATCCTCATTCCGCTCGACACGCCCGGCATGAAGGTGCTGCGCATGCTGCCGGTGTTCGGCTTCGATGACGCGCCACACGGCCATGCCGAAGTTCTGCTCGAAAATGTGCGCGTGCCGGCCGGCAACCTTTTGCTCGGCGAAGGCCGCGGCTTCGAGATCGCGCAAGGCCGCCTCGGCCCCGGCCGCATTCATCATTGCATGCGCACGCTTGGCGCCGCCGAAGTGGCGCTGGAGAAAATGACCAAGCGGCTTTTGTCGCGCGTCGCCTTCGGCAAGAAGCTCGCAGAGCATTCCGTGTGGGAGCAACGCATCGCGGAGGCGCGCATCGACATCGAGATGACGCGGCTTCTTTGTCTGAAAGCCGCCGACATGATGGACAAGGTCGGTAACAAGGCCGCGCAGCTCGAGATCGCCATGATCAAAGTGGCGGCGCCGCGGATTGCGCTGCGCGTGATCGACGACGCCATCCAGGCGCATGGCGGCATGGGCGTGACGAGCGATGCAGGCTTGGCGCGCATGTACGCACATATCCGCACGCTGCGGCTGGCCGACGGTCCCGACGAAGTCCATTGCCGCGCCATCGCCCGGCTCGAAATGCGCAAATACACCAACGCGCGGGTCTAGGACGGCAATCTTGGGGTGCCGACCTTACCCAGAAAGGATTTCGCTTATTTGCGAAATGGTCCGGCGCCCAAGACCGCTACGATGCGCTTTGCGAGATTGATCGCCAAGTCCGCGGGCTCTTCCCAAGGTAACGTGTTGAGATGACGAATATCAAAGTGTAGTTTGTCGATTTGGTCCATGCGGCAAGTTGCTATAACGGTTATTCCCAGCCCAAGTGCAAAACCCGCCTCGAAATAAACTCCGTTAACTTGCTGGGTATAGTCGACTACCGCAAACCGAGAGCGTCTTATTTCAGTGATGATTTCATCGCTAATCCCGCCAACATAGTCCTTTTTGTCAATTCTAATCGGTCGATATCCCGCGTCCGCAATTGCCCTACTAAATCCGTCTGTCCAGACAGCATCAAAGGCGGCGTTAAACCACATCGCCACAAATCCTTGGCTGAAATCTGCGCCACTCGACGCCATCTTCTCAACAGCCAATACGCCAGGCACAGTTATCACTAGACCATCGGGATTGTGCTGCCATTCCACCAGACTTTCGAATTCCAGATAGCGCAATAAACCGTAGATATCTTTGCTGTCTGCCGAGTAGGTAATTCCATGGAGGGGCTTGCTCTCAACGACGCCGCGCTGTATGCGCGCGCCCAATAAAGCATCTTCCCGTTTTGAAAGCTCTCGTAAAGCCATCATTGCACGTGTTCGTAGGTCCGGGCCGGGCTTGGCAACTACTCTAGCTATCAGTCCCCGCGTAAGGGTGGGCGCGACACCTGCCGCATTTTGCTCGCGGATCCACCCAGATAAGCGGACCATCTGTTCTTTGTCTTTGGACCCAAAAAATTCGATTTTCTCGCGTAGACCATCTGAAATCGTGTCGAGATAAAAATCTCCACACCGTGGACACTCTCGTCCAGGGTGCGCCCAAGCTGGCCCGACTTGCTTCAGTTGATCGCCGCAGACTTCACAAATTCCAAGCATGACCCTTGCCGCCGGAGCCTTGATTGTCTGATGATGCCAAACTCACAGTCCGCCGCAATTCTCAGGCGGCGAAGAATTCATTACCCATATGAGAGAAAGAGCGTTTTCAGCTCGCGCTTCAGCAGCTTGCCGGTCGGATTGCGCGGCAAGGCGCCGGGCGCGAACACGATCTTCACCGGCACCTTGAAGGCGGCGAGGCGCTCGGCGATAAAGGCGCGCAACTCCGCTTCGCTGACGCTGGCGCCGTCCTTCAATACGACGACCGCTGCTGGCTCCTCGCCCAGCGAGCGGTGCGGAATGCCGACCACGGCGGCATCGATAACGCCCGGATGCTCGTAGAGTGCGTTCTCCACTTCGACGCAGTAGATGTTTTCGCCGCCGCGGATCAGCATGTCCTTGGCGCGATCGAGGATGGTGCAAAAGCCCTCATCGTCGAGGCGGGCGATGTCGCCGGTGCGCAGCCAGCCGTCGATGAACGTTTCCGCCGTGGCCTGCGGATTTTGCCAATAGCCTCTGACCACGCTTGGGCCTTTGACCCAAAGCTCGCCGACCCCGCCTGTCGGAAGAACGTTGCCGTTGGCATCCACGATCTTCATCTCGCCGATCGGGAATGCGGGCCCGCAGCTCGCCGGGCGAAGCTCATAATCCTCGGCCTGATGTCCAGTGAAGCCACCGGACACTTCGGTCATGCCCCAGCCGGTGCCGGGGACCACTTTGGGAAATTTTTCTTTCAGTCTCGCCACGAGCTCGGCGGCCGCTGGCGCGCCGCCGTAGGAAATACTTTCCAGCGAGGAAAGATCGTACCGTCCGAACGCCGGATGTTCGAGCAATTGCCAGGCGATTGTCGGCACGCCGCCGGCATTGTTGATCCGCTCGCGTTCGATCAACTGCATCGCCAGCTCGGGGTCCCACTTATGCATGAATACCAGTTTGACGCCGGCGGCGAGCGACGGGACCATGGCCGCGTGGCATCCCGTCGTGTGAAACAAGGGCACGACCAAGAGCGAGCACTTCTGCGGCGCATTCGGATCGGGCGGCGGCACCGGCTCGCCGCGCCGCAGGAATGTGCGCGCCTGCCCGAAAGGACGCACAAGCACCGCGGTGGTGGAATTACGGTGGGTGCCGATGGCGCCTTTCGGCTTGCCTGTCGTGCCCGACGTGTAAAGGATGGTGGCGTCATCCTCCGGATCGAGCGGCACATCGGGCAACGGCCGATCTGGCAGCAGATGCCAGTCGCTCACCTCGCCCAGGATGGTCTCGAGCTTGGTGACCTGCGGGTGCGCGACGTCTTCGGTCTCGCCGCAGACAAAGACGCGTTCCAGCGCCGGACAATTCTGCAGGTGTTCGAACAGGCGCTCGAGCCGCTCATGATCGACAATGGCGACCTTGGCGCCGGAATCGTTGAGGCCGTATTGCAGCTCCGGACCGGTCCACCAGGCATTGAGCAGAACCGCAATGCCGCCGGCGAGCAGACAGCCAAAGAAGGCCGCCGGCCATTCCGGCAGATTGCGCATGGCGATGGCGACGCGATCGCCTTTCTTCACGCCCGCGCGCTGCAACGCTTCGGCGATGGCAAGCGCGGCGCGCGCGAATTCGTCGTAGCTCACCCGCTCATCGCGATAGACCACAAAGGTCTTGTTGCCATGCGACCGCGCCAGCCGAAAGAGATCGCGCATGGTCGGCGGCGCATTCTTCCAAACGCGCGTGCGCACGCCGCGAATGTCGCGCTCCTCGATCTCGAAAGGCGAACCGGCACGCGTCAGTAGCGCATGGGCTTGTGCCAATGACATCGCCGGAAACTTTTTCGCCGTCATGAGAAGCCCTACGTGGTCGATTTTCTAGTTTGGCGCCTGTATACAATCTTGATTCGACTTATAACTGCTTTGATGTTCGGCATATTGGCTGTTTGGTCAGACCGCGTCTTAAATTGTGCAGGAATTCCGATGCTTTCGACCCACTTCACTCGAACTCCAATTCGGTTGGCAACTGGAGTAACGCTCGCTTTGGTCTTGATTCCGTTTCTGGCCTCGCGAGATTGGCGTCAATTGCTCCATATATGCATCACCGAAAATCGTGGGGCTTTTCGTAACATATCCGGCGCTGACTTTGAAATAAGCGAGACAAGCTGCTCAACTTTGGGAGAAGACTCATCAGTTAGCGTGTTTGCGTCGAGGCCTGCCCAGAATCGGAAAGCTCTGTTGTTCAAGTATGGACCTGCGGGACAAAACCCGTTCCCTGTCATCAGATCCATTGACCAACATACGGTTCAAATATCCGTACCGCGGCTATCAGATGTTATTTTCCAAAGCGAACGCTGGGATGATTTGTCGGTAATTTACGACATTGGCAATATCGATTATCCGGCTCGCGCTCAAAAAAATTGAGTGATGGCCTGAGCTAGGTCGCTCGATCTTTCGAAAACCGTCAGAACCACTACATGAGGCTTCAATCAGGCAATCGTGACGCCGCCGTCGATCACAATGGTCTGGCCGGTTATGTAGCTGCCGGCCTGCGATACCAAAAGGACTGCCGCGCCGGCAATTTCGTCAGGCTCACCGATGCGGCCAAGCGGCGTCTGTGCGTTCCGCCGTTTCAAATTCTCCGGATCCTCCCACAGCGCACGCGCAAAATCGGTGCGAATGAGACCCGGCGCGATGCAATTGATGCGGACATTGTGCGGGCCAAGCTCGACGGCAAGATTGCGCGCAAGCTGCAAGTCCGCCGCCTTGGAGATGCAATAAGCGCCAATCACCGGGCTGCCGCGAAATCCTCCGATCGACGAGACGATGATGATCGAGCCGTCTTTGCGGGCAATCATTTGCGGCGTCACCATGGCGATCAGCCAGTGGTTGGAGACGATGTTGTTGTCGAGGATCTTGCGCAACTGATCATCGCTGATGGTGTGCATCGGCCCGTAGTGCGGGTTCGATGCCGCATTGCACACGAGCACATGAATCTGTCCGAAGGCGCGAATGGTCTCGTCGACCAGGCGGGCCAATTGCTCCTTGGAGGAAATATTCGCCGCGATTGCGATGGCGCGGCCGGCGCCGTATTTGGCGTTGATCGCGTCGGCCACCTCGCGGCACGGCTCGATATTGCGGGACGAGACGACGACTTGTGCCCCCTGCTCCGCCATCCGCTCGACGATCGCGCGCCCGATTCCGCGCGAGGAACCGGTGACCAGCGCCACTTTCCCGTTCAGGTCGAACAGCGACACGGTCGTCCCTCCCCCTTGCACATGACGTATTTTGCGCGCCAGCTTATTTCAGCATAAGACCAGCCGGCAAGTTGAAGGGAGCCGCGTGATGACCGCCATCAATGCCGTAACCGACCTGACCCGTGAAGGCGACATCGCCGTGCTCACGATCAATTCGCCGCCGGTCAACGCGCTGTCGGCCGATGTGCGCAACGGCGTTCGCGACGGCGCCCAGCAGGCAGCGGCGGACCCTGCGGTCAAAGCGATCGTGCTGATCTGTGCGGGCCGCACCTTTATCGCCGGCGCCGATATTTCGGAGTTCGGCAAGCCGTCGCAAGGCGCGACCCTTCCCGAAATCCAAGGCGCGCTGGAAAGCAGTCCGAAGCCGGTGATCGCCGCTTTGCATGGGACCGCGCTCGGCGGCGGCTTCGAAGTCGCGTTGATGTGCCATTACCGCGTGGCCGTACCCTCGGCGAAGGTCGGCTTGCCCGAAATCAAGCTCGGGCTCATGCCCGGCGCCGGTGGCACGCAACGCCTGCCGCGTCTCGCGGGCGTCGAAAATGCGCTCAACCTCATTCTTTCCGGCACGCCGTTCGGCGCCAAACAGGCGCTCGAATGGAACGTGGTGGATGCGCTGGTCGAGGAAGGAAAGCTGCGCGAAGGGGCGGTCGCGTTTGCCCGCAAAGTGATCGACACGCATATGCCGCTGCGCCGTATCCGCGACCTCAACGACAAGATCGAGGCCGCGCGCGGCAAGCCGGAAATCTTTGAAAAAATCCGCAGGGAGAATGCGCGCAAGTTCCGCGGCTTCCAAGCCTGGAAGTCTGCGATACGCGCGGTGCAGGCCGCGGTCGATCTGCCGTTCGACCAGGGCATGAAGCTCGAGCGGCAGGCCTTTCTCGATCTCGTTCCGTCGGAGCAATCGCGCGCGCAGCGTTATGTTTTCTTTGCCGAGCGCAAGGTCTGGAAAGTCGCCGACGTACCGGACGACACGCCGACGCTGCCGATCAAAAAGGTCGGTGTCATCGGCGCCGGCACCATGGGCGGAGGCATTTCGATGAATTTCCTCAATGCCGGTATTCCGGTAACAATCGTCGAGACTGGACAAGCGGCGCTCGATCGCGGGCTCGGCACCACCCGGCGCAACTACGAAAACACGGCGAAGAAAGGCCGGCTGACGCAAGCCGATGTCGAAACGCGCATGGGGCTGCTTAGCCCCAGCCTCGATCTTGCCGCGCTCGCCGATTGTGATCTCATTGTCGAGGCGGTGTTCGAGAACATGGAGATCAAGAAAGAGGTCTTCCGCAAGCTCGACAAGATCGCCAAACAAGGTGCGATCCTCGCCTCCAACACCTCCTATCTCAATATCGACGAGATCGCGTCGGTCACCAGCAGACCGGATCATGTGATCGGCATGCACTTCTTTTCGCCGGCCAACGTGATGCGGCTTTTGGAAGTGGTGCGCGGTGCTAAGACCGCAAAGCCGGTGATCGCAACCATCATGCAGCTTGCGCGGAAGATCGGCAAAACCGCCGCGCTTGTGGGTGTCTGTTACGGCTTTGTCGGCAATCGCATGTTGGCGCAGCGCCAGCGCGAAGCGCAGAAGCTGATCCTCGAAGGAGCGATGCCCTGGGACGTCGATCGCGTCATCTACGATTTCGGTTTGCCGATGGGCCCGTTCGCCATGAGCGATCTCGCCGGCCTCGACATCGGCTGGTCGAAGGAAACCAGCAAGTCGTCCACCGTTCGCGAAATCCTCTGCGAAATGGATCGCCGCGGGCAGAAAACCGGCGCCGGATTCTACGACTATGACGAGGCGCGCAACGCCAAGCCGTCACCGGTCGTGGAAAAGATCATCCTCGATTTCGCCGCCCAGAAGGGCATCAATCGGCGCCACATTTCCGATCAGGAGATTCTCGAACGCTGCATCTATCCGATGATCAATGAAGGCGCAAAAATCCTCGACGAAGGCATGGCGCAACGCGCCTCCGACATCGACATCGTCTGGATCAACGGTTATGGCTGGCCAGTCTATCGTGGCGGGCCGATGTTCTATGCCGACCTGATCGGCCCCGAAAAAGTGCTTGCCAAGATGAAGGAGTTCGAGGCGACTATGGGCGAAGACTTCAAGCCGGCGGCGTTGCTGGAGAAGGTCGTTGCGGAGGGCAAGCGGTTTCAGGATCTCTGAGGGCCGGGCACTCATGACGCTGCCATGCGGGGTGGGTTAGCCGAGTCAGCGGTGTAACTCATCAAACCGCGTGCGAGCCGCCTGGCCGATTATGACAAAGTCACCGGTCCCCGGCGCGGGCGACGAAACCCACCGCAATGAGGGAGGTACCGCTCAGGGTGAGTTCGTGTCGGTGGCTCCCCCGGTGCGGGCGATCATTATTTCGGCAAGGTCATGGGCGCGCCGCAAATGCTCGGGATTCCTCGGATCGAAACGATCCTCTGTGGCAGATAGCACTAGTCCGCCGCCCTGTGCGTGTTCGATGCGCACATCGGCTCGCGGCACGACGAAACCCGTGGCGAGCTTGGGAGCGAGATAAGCGATCCAAGGAATGTGGAAAGGGCTATAACGAATCACCGGCGCGCCAGGAGCGATCGGAGCCTTCCAATAATCCATTCTGAATGCGCATGCGTACGACCAAGCCGGTTGCCAGAGCGCGGTCATGGCGACCAGAGCCTGGCGAAAGCGCGGATAATTCACGATCGCCAGGTCGGTCGGCGCCAACTGGCCTCCGAACTCAAGCAGTACGGTGCTTTCACGAATCACCGAGCCGGCGTCGACCGTGAGCGTTGTGATGCGCGACGCTATTGGATTATCCGTCACGCCGATGGGGCGATAGCCGAACGCGGGCTCGGGTTGGCCATCGTCGTCGCGAACGACGTTCTTTTCAACGATAGCGGCAATGCGCGGTCGCGCGGTGATGAGCGGTAGCGCCGCCATCGCCGGCTTGTCGAGCACATTCCAAGGTGTGAATAGCGGATCGGCTGCACTCAACGCGTCGAGTGTGTCCAAGAGTTTTTGCCCGATCACGGCCGGGGTCTCGCGACGCTGCGGTCGCACTAACCAGATGGAATACAGAAAGCGTTGTGCGTTCATTATCGTCTTCCTGGGAAAGGCTTGAATTCGATATCGATTCTGTCCCGAATGTAGGAGTTAAAATAAATCGAACGCGCACGAAATCTGCGGCTTCTTTCTCGGAAAAATACCAACGGATTGGACGCTGCCGGGCGGCGTTCATTTGGCGCAATGCCTGATCAATAAAGTCGTCCATGACAAGTTCCTTTTTTCCTCAAGTTGAGCGGTGAACCTGCGCTGTTCACCATCCGCGGCCTGGTAGTGGATGTGAATTTCGGTCTCGTCGCGATTCCACGAATAGTGCCCGCTGGGCAGACCGGCGATGTCGCCTTCCTCGCGAATGCGATTGCTCGATGGAACGAAGATCGTGCGGAAGATGGCAGCTGCGCCGGCTACGACGGCTAACGGGGCGAGGAGACGTGTCGCCCACAGTCCGAGCTCCTCGGCCTGCGCAGCCGTCAAATCGCCGAGGAATGAAAGAATCTTCGTCCAGCGGCCGCTGAGGATGCTGTTACCGGCCGGCACGCGCGGTTCAAGCTCGTTGTAGTATTTGACGACGGTGGCGACATAGTCGGCGTCCAGACCGAGCGCTTGCAATATCCCGATCGGATTGGTGCCTGCCTTGATGAAGGCGTCGGTAATGAACAGCCGACGCGCGGCCTCGCCCCGATCGTTAGGCCGCGGCAGGGCCGCATGCGCCAAATGGATGACGGCGAGAGCGTCGTCACCGTCGCGCCAGCTTTTGGCGGCGCGCTCGATATTGCCGAGCACCGAGGGTGAAATCGCTTTGCCGTAAGTTGCGGACAGCAAGGCGAGTAGTCGCGTTTCCTCGCCCTGCAGGTTCGCGAGACGGCGAGGTCCCACCGCCGGAAGCAAGATCGTCCCGGCACCCAGCGCGAGACCGTCGGGCGAGAAGTACGGTGCGGGAATGACTGGAACGGCACGCTTTTGTACGGACCACGCACGCCACAAGCTTTCGTGCAGCACCGGTCACCCTTTCATATCTTAAACAGCGACTAAATAAGCACAATTAGGATTATAGTCAAGAACAAAGTTGGTACATTGAGCGGACGGCGCCAATTCTGTGACAGTAGTCCCCACGCCAAGAGACGCGCCTAGCGCCGTTCATACGGGTTTCGCAGAGCTCAACCCGCCCTACGCAGCTGTCCTGTTTCGCTCAAAAAGCGCCAAACCGCCCAAAACGTGGGCAGGACCGGCGGTTAGCGACGGCAAACGCCCTCCCCGCCTGCGGTGACCTAGCGCAAACTTTCTTGGCGCAAAGATTGCTACACTTATGTTGCCGCCATTGATGCGGCGGGCATTTCGAGAACGTGCTCGGGCGGGCCGGGGAACGCTATGTTCGACGAGATGAGGGGCAGCGAAGGCGCGGTGCGGCCGGCCTACGCCGAGTTGTCGCACTGGCTCAGCGAAATTCCCCCGGACGTGCTCGATTTCCGCCGCCGCGAGGCTGAGCATTTCTTTCGACGGATAGGCATTACCTTTGCGGTCTACGGCGACGCCGAAGCGCAGGAGCGCCTGATCCCGTTCGACGTCATTCCGCGCATCCTTGCCGCATCCGATTGGCAGACTTTGCAGCGCGGACTCGAGCAGCGGGTCAAGGCGATCAACGCCTATATCAAGGACGTCTATAACCGGCGCGAAGTGCTCAAGGCCGGCATCGTGCCCGAGGATCTGGTCTTCCAGAACCCGGTCTTCCGCCCGGAAATGAACGGGCAGAAAGTGCCGCACGACATCTATGTGCATGTCGCCGGCATCGACATCGTGCGCGTCGATGCCGACGATTTCTACGTGCTCGAGGACAACGCGCGCACGCCCTCGGGCGTGTCCTACATGTTGGAAAACCGCGAGATCATGCTGCGGCTTTTCCCCGAATTGTTCTCGCGTTACCGCGTGGCGCCGGTCGAGAATTATCCCGACGAGTTGCTGGCAACGCTGAAGTCGATCGCGCCGCCGACCGCCTCGTCCGATCCGACCGTCGTGCTGCTCACGCCCGGCGTCTTCAACTCCGCCTACTACGAACATTCCTTCCTCGCCGACAAGCTCGGCGTCGAATTGGTCGAAGGCCGCGACCTCGTCGTCAAAAGCGACGTGGTTTACATGCGCACGACCGAAGGCTTGAAGCGCGTCGATGTCATCTACCGCCGCATCGACGACGACTTCCTCGATCCGTTGGTGTTCCGGCCCGACAGCGTGCTCGGTCTGCCGGGCCTGATGTCCGCTTATCAGGCCGGCAGCGTGACGCTTGCCAACGCGGTCGGCACCGGCGTCGCTGACGACAAAGCCGTCTACAGCTACATGCCGGACATCGTGAAGTTCTATCTCGGCGAAGAGCCGCTTCTGAAAAACGTCCCCACCTGGCGCTGCCGCGAAGCTGAGCACCTGAGTTACGTGCTCGATCACATCGAGGAATTGGTGATCAAAGAGGTGCATGGGTCCGGCGGCTACGGCATGCTGATCGGGCCGAAGGCCGACAAGGTCGCGATCGCCGCCTTCCGCGCCAAGCTCAAATCCGACCCGAAGAATTTCATCGCCCAGCCAACGCTGGCGCTGTCGACCTGCCCGACCTGCGTCGAGGAAGGCATCGCGCCGCGCCATGTCGATCTGCGGCCGTTCGTGCTCACCGGCCGCGATCGCATCCGCATCGTGCCGGGCGGGTTGACGCGGGTGGCGCTGAAGAAGGGCTCGCTCGTGGTCAATTCAAGCCAAGGCGGCGGCACCAAGGATACCTGGGTGCTCGCCGGATGAGGGCACGCTAAGACATGCTGTCGCGCACCGCCGACAATCTTTACTGGCTCGCCCGCTACGTCGAGCGCGCCGAATATCTCGCCCGCATCCTCGAAACGACTTACCGGATGACCGCGCTGCCGCTCGCCTATGTGGGCACGTCGAACGAATGGGAATCGGCGGTGGCGACCGCGGGCTGCGGTGCTGCTTTCTTTGCCACCTATTCCGAGGCGAACGAAGAAACGGTCACCGAATTCCTCGCCTTCTCGCCCGATAACCCCTCCTCGATCCGCAACTGCATCGAGACCGCGCGGGTGAACGCCCGCGCAGTGCGCACCGCGCTCACGAGCGAGATGTGGGACACCATCAACAGCGCCTGGCTTGAGCTGAAGAAGTGGGGCAACGGTCCGCGCTCGCGCGAAGAATTCGCGCGCTTCTTGCGCTGGGTGCAGGAAGCGTCGCTCCGCTTCGACGGCTCCGCCTACCGGACCATGCTGCGCAACGACGCTTATTGGTTCTCCCGGCTCGGCCTTTTCATCGAGCGCGCCGACAACACCGCGCGTATTCTCGACGTGAAGTACCACCTCTTGCTGCCGGCGATCGAACAAGTCGGCGGCCCGCTCGACTATTTCCAGTGGACTTCGATCCTGCGCTCGGTGTCGGCGCTGACCGCCTATCACTGGGTCTATCGCGAAAACGTCAAGCCGTGGCTGGTCGCCGATCTGCTGATGCTCAAGGACGAAATGCCCCGGTCGCTGGCAAGCTGCTATGAAAATCTGGTGCAGAATCTCGACCGCATCGCGCATGCCTACGGGCGCCAGGGCAGCGCGCAATGGCAGGCGCGCGCCGTGCGCGCCCGCCTGCAAAACAGCCGCATCGAGGAGATATTCCAGACCGGCCTGCATGAATTCATCGACGCCTTCGTCGAGGATAACAACCAGCTCGGCACCGCGATCGCGCAGCAGTATTTGATGTAGCCGCCGGAACGCCGGAATTGGCGGTCGAAACGCATAAGCCGCAGGACAGCGGCCTACCGGATCGTCTATCTTTTCGGACCGGCAGCATTCCGGAAGCCGCTGATCCGAACCGCTGACTACAAATCGTCGAATATGCGTCTGCGCATCGCCCACAGCATTGTTCATCGTTACGAGCCGCCGGCTGCAGGCGTCATCCAAGTGCTGCGGCTCACCCCGCGCAACTACGAAGGCCAATATGTCATCGACTGGCGGATCGATGTTTCGGGCGACACACGGCTCAACGCGCACGAGGACGCCTTCGGCAACCTCACCCATGTCTTTGCCGCCGACGGACCGTTCGCGGAGCTGAGCATCAATGTCGAGGGCGCGGTGGAAACGCAGAACACCGACGGCGTCGTGCGCGGCACGCTCGAGCGATTTCCGCCGAGCCTGTTCCTGCGCGATACCGCTTTGACGCATGCGGACGACGCCATTCGCGACTTTGCCCTCGACCTGCGCGCCGCGAACGGCGGCAACACGCTCGCGGAACTGCATGCGCTGCTCAATCGCCTGCATGAAGAGATCATCTGCGAACACGATCCGGCGCGGTCGCCGACGGCGACGGCCGTCGAGGCCTTTACGCATAAGCGCGGCGGCGCCCGCGATCTCACCCACATTTTTCTCGGCGCCGCACGCAGCCTGCAGATTCCGGCCCGCTACGTCGCCGGCTATCTGTGCGGGCGCGCCGAGCCGGCAGGCGGCGGGCACGCCTGGGCCGAAGCCTATGTGCCGCGGCTCGGCTGGGTCGGCTTCGATACGGCCAATTGCGTCTGCCCGGCCGAAGCCCATGTTCGCGTCGCGGTGGGGCTCGATGCGCTCGGCGCCGCGCCGGTCCGCGGCACCCGCTACGGGGTCGGCGAAGAAAGCGCGGCCATCGCCATCAGGGTCGATCAATAATCCCCCGACGAGTTCGCGCCCACCATTGCCGCAAACCGAGCCGGCGGTATAAAGATCGCAGCGAGGAGCTCGCCGTCGATGACCTATTGTTGCGGGATTCTGGTACGCGAAGGACTCGTCATGTTCGCCGATACGCGAACCAATGCCGGCGTCGACAACATCGCGACCTTCCGCAAGCTGCACGTGTTCAAGGACCCGGGCAAGCGCATCATGGCCCTGGCCTCGGCCGGCAATCTGTCGATCAGCCAGTCGGTGGTCAGCATCCTCACCGAAGGCTACGACAATCCGGAGACCGGCGAACACGAGACGCTGATGAACGCGCCATCCATGTTCCAGGCCGCACAACGCGTCGGGCAGGTGATCCGCACGATCCACGCCACCGAAGGCAAGGCGCTCGAAGCCTCCGACGTCACGTTTGACGTGTCCTTCCTGTTCGGCGGACAGATTGCCGGCGAGCGCATGCGGCTGTTCATGATCTACTCCGCCGGCAACTTCATCGAATGCACCACCGACACACCCTATCTGCAAATCGGCGAGCATAAATACGGCAAGCCGGTGCTCGACCGCGCGGTCGGTTACGGAATGGATCTTTACGACGCGCTCAAGGTCGGGCTGATATCGATCGACTCGACCATGCGCTCCAATCTCAGCGTCGGCATGCCGATCGACCTTCTGGTCGTGCGGCGGGACACCTGCGATGCGGAACTGATCTATCGGATCGAGCCGGGCGAGCCGTATTTCAGCGACCTGCGCGAACGCTGGTCGGCAGCTTTGCGCGCGGCTCATATCGCCATTCCACGGCCGCCTTACAGCAGCAGCAGACGATAACTTGCCGCCGATCCGAGCCGTCGCGGCGAAATACCGGCATTTCATGCGCGCTTGCGGAAAAGTTGAACATTCCGGTTTACGGTGCGTTAACTCACACAGCGATTTCAGGCGCGCGCGGTAACCCTTTGCCTGCATAAGACGCAAGCGAATAGCAATCTTTTTCGCTCTATCGTCACACCGCCAAGATACGCCAAGAGTGGGATCGTGAACCTTTCGGCGCAACCAGCCAACGCCGGGGACAGCAAGCGGTCGCGCTTCGATTTTGCGTGGCTGAAGCTGATCATTCCCATTGGCACGATCGTCGTCGTCGCGGTGATTTGTCTCGTCATCGCGATCCTGACGTCTGCGCGCCGCGCGGACGAGATGGCGCTCAAGCGCGAGCAACAACTTATTCAGCAGGCGATCGTCGAGCGCGGCGCCCGCATGCTGCGTCAGGTCGAAAGCGTGGCGACAACCGATCGCGCCACGCAGGCGGTGCGCGAGAAATACGATCCGCAATGGGTGGATGAGCACCTCGGCCGCTGGCTTGAGAACTTCTTCGATCATGATTTGGTCGTGATCGTCGACGGCTCGGATCGTGTCGAATATGCACGCTCCCGCGCCGGCGGCGATCTCGCAAGCATGCCGCTGCCGCGCGCGCTGGTAGCGATCCGCGATTTTGTGCGCGGCCGGACCGATGCCGTACCGGCAGGTGCCTTGCCTGTGATCGGCCCGCAAGATGCAGGCAAGCCGAGCCGCTCTGCCGGCTGGATCGAGCAGGTGATGGGCAAACCGGCGATCGTCTTGGCGGTGGCGATCGGCTCGGAGAGCGAGCTTGCCGCCGGCAATGCCGCAGCGCCGATTGTGCTGTCGGTCAAGTTCATCGACACCGCATTGCTGCAGGGGATCGGCGACCACCTGCAATTGTCCGGCTTGCGCCCGGCCGAAGATGCGAGCCAAACGACCGACGGCTACGTGACCGTCATCGCCGACCCGCAAGGCAATCCGATCGCCCGTGTCGCCTGGAACCCGAGCAAGCCGGGCGGCCAAGTGGCCGGAAGCGTTCTGCCGTTCATTGCGGTGGCGATTGGCGGCCTCGCCTTGCTCGGCGGCCTGATCTTGCGCCACACGCGCCGCACCGCGCAGGCGATCGCCGCCGGCGAAACACAACTGCGCCATCTCGCCCTGCATGATCCGGTCTGCGGGCTGCCCAACCGCATCTATTTCGGCGAACGGCTGGAGAGACTGATCGGCGAAGTGCGCCGCGGCGGGCCTTCAGCGGCCGTGTTCTTTATCGACCTCGATCACTTCAAGGACGTCAACGATACGCTCGGCCACCATATCGGCGACGAGCTCATTCTCGCAGTCACTCAGCGCCTGAGCCTTGTGATGCGCGGCAACGATCTTGTCGCGCGCCTCGGCGGCGACGAATTCGCCATCCTGACCATCTGCGCGTCCGACTCCTATTCGCTGCAGGCGATCGCCGGGCGCATCATCTCAGCCGTGTGCGCGCCCTATTCGATCAGCGGCCATGCCATCAATATCGGCGCCTCGATCGGCATCGCGGTGATCGACCGGCGCGCGCGCGACGCCGGCGACATTCTGCGCTATGCCGACATGGCGCTCTATCGCGCCAAGAACGAAGGCCGCAATCGCGCCTGTATCTACGACGCGGCCATGGACGCCGATCTGTCGCAGCGCAAGCTCCTGGAAAGCGATCTCTTGCACGCGATCAGAAACGACGGCCTTGCCGCCGCGTATCAGCCGATCGTCAACGCGAGCGGCGATACCATGGTCGGGGTCGAAGCGCTGGCGCGCTGGACGCATCCAACCGCGGGCGTCATTCCGCCTTCGGTCTTTATTCCGATCGCCGAGAATTCCGGGCTCATTGTCGAGCTCGGCGAATGGATGCTGCGCCGCGCCTGCCTCGACGGCGGCAACTGGGCGGGCCTGACGGTCGCGGTCAACGTTTCGCCGCTGCAATTCCGCCGCTCGGATTTCGTCGACGTGGTCGAGCGCATCCTCAAGGAAACCGATTTCGATGCCAGCCGGCTCGAGCTCGAGCTCACGGAGAGTACGCTCCTTGGCAACCTGGAAACGGCGGAATTGTCGATGCTGCGGCTCAAAGCGATCGGCGTGCGTTTTGCGCTCGACGATTTCGGCACCGGTTATTCGAGCCTGCTCTATCTGCGGCGGTTCCCGTTCGACAAGCTCAAGATCGACTTCGAGCTTCGTGCGCAGCATCGAGACCGCGCCGGACGCGGCCGCCATCGTGCATGCCGTCGTCAGTCTCGGCCGCGGTCTCGGCATGCGGGTAACCGCCGAAGGCGTGGAGAATGCGGAACAGCATCTGTTCCTGCGCGCCGCCGGTGTCCACTCGATGCAAGGCTATCGCTTCGGCCGGCCAGGTCCGGCTGCCGACATTAGCGCGCGTATCGCTTCCCCCGACGACTATCGCGTCGGCAATCCCGACCAGGAAATCGCGCTGGCGAGCTGAGGTTGCGTCCCTCCACGGGCGCTGGGCGCGCTCCTTCTCCCCGCACGCGGGGAGAAGGTCGGGATGAGGGGACCCCTCCGCAGGGCTCAGGCGTCGGCCACGCGCCCTCACCCTCGTTCGCTTTCGCTAACTCGACCTCTCCCCGCGCGCGGGGAGAGGTGATATTGCCCTCGGCAGCATCCATTGAAGAGGGAGAC
The DNA here is from genome assembly GCA_963720115.1 of uncultured Alphaproteobacteria bacterium. Lineage (GTDB taxonomy): Bacteria > Pseudomonadota > Alphaproteobacteria > Rhizobiales > Xanthobacteraceae > BOG-931. The sequence continues at coordinate 18,968 of CAVREN010000035.1, read as the reverse complement.
GCCGATGGCCGCGCAGAAGATCGCAGTGGTGACGGGAGCCGGCAGCGGTGTCGGCAAGGCGGCGGCGGTGGCGCTGTCGCGCGACGGTTTCACCATCGTGCTCGCCGGCCGGCGCGCCGACAAGCTGCATGAGGTGGCGGGCGAGCTCGACGGCGCTTCGCTCGTCGTGCCGACCGATGTGCGCGAGCCGGCCTCGATTGCGGCGTTGTTCGCCAAGGTGAAAGAGGCCTACGGCCGGCTCGATCTTTTGTTCAACAATGCCGGCGTGTCGACGCGCGGCATGCCGATCGAGGAGATTCCGCTGGAGCGCTGGCAGTCGGTGGTCGCCACCAACCTCACCGGCGTTTTCCTGTGCACGCAGGAAGCGATCAAGATCATGAAGGCGCAAGATCCGCGCGGCGGCCGCATCATCAACAACGGCTCGATTTCCGCGCATACGCCGCGGCCGGGCACCGCGCCTTACACCGCAACTAAGCATGCCATCACCGGCCTGACCAAACAGACATCGCTCGACTGTCGGGCCTACGACATTTGTTGCGGCCAAGTCGATATCGGCAACGCCGCAACCCCGCTTACGGAAAAGATGGAAACCGGCATGCCGCAGGCCGACGGCCGGGTGATGCCGGAAGCACGCATGAATGTGGACGACGTCGGACGCGCGGTCGCCTACATGGCAAGCTTGCCGCTCGACGCCAATGTCCTGTTCATGACCGTGATGGCCAACAAGATGCCGTTCGTCGGGCGCGGCTAGCGCGTGGCATCCGAAAGCTCGCGTCATTGCGAGGGGCGATAGCGACGAAGCATCCCCGGCGATTCCTTATGCCGAGTCCAGCGCCGTCACGTTGACTTTGGTGCGCGCCCGCACGGCGGCGAGTGTTTTCACGTCGCCGAGCGCCTTCGCCCAGATGTTGCACGGGCTCGCCAGCCGCGTTTCGTTGCCTTGTGAGATCGGCGTACGGCCGAAACCGATGGCGATGGCGTGCCCGTCGGGCCAATAGGCGATCTCGCCGGGCGTGACGATGGCGCGCGGATTTTCCTCGCGTTTCGCCCGCACCGGCACCTCGAAATAAACCTCTTCGCCCCAGGTCAGGACCGATCCGGACAGCGGCAGTGCCGCCGCGATTGCATGCGCCGTTGGCGTATCGAGAAGCTCGGCGTCGAGCGTGACCGCGCCGAAATGAAAGCGGATGCGCATGTTTCCTCCGACGCGCGCCCAGGATGCGGCGGTAAGATACCATCCTTCCCGTCTCTCGCGGGGGAGGCAGATTTTGCAAGTTCGTCATTGCGAGGAGCGACAGCGACGAAGCAATCCACATTCCCGTGCAGGGCACTGGATTGCTTCGCTGACGCTCGCAATGACGCGCGAGCGGCACTATTCTCGCTGCGCTCATGCGCCCGAGTTGTGCCTACGACGACGCTCCAAAAATAAGCTCGCCTCCGGCAAATAAAGGGAGGCGAAGCGCCGAAAGGCGCAAGCCAACCATGTGCCGCGCGATACCAGCAAACGTCACCGCCTGCTGATATCCGGGCGCGGCTGCGCGCCACGCAGACAAGTGTACGCAGTCTGCGCACCCATCTGCTTGCGGGGCGCGCCCGCCTTCCGGCGCTTCTGCCGCGGCTCTCGCCAGAGACTTTGACATCCCTGACTCAGCTCCAGGCCATGTTTCCTGGGACGTGGACAGCGCATAATCCAAAGATCACGCGTGGCTGAAGCCGACGGGCGTTACCCGTTCCATCCTGTCCCAGTCCAGTGACAGCACCTCACGCCTCGGCCATAGTACCGAAGGGAATGATGCCCGAAGCCGCTCCGGCGCGGGTTGCGAGTCCGCACGGAAGCACCGCACCCGCTCCACACTTCAGATCGCATCCGGAATGCGTCCCTCGATGAGCGAGATTTTAAATCTGTGACCGATTTGGTGACGATTGTCAACGAGCTTTTCATGATTGGTGACGACGCGCCGCGCTCAAGCAAGCGACCAGCATTGAGCGCCGCGAAAATCGCTACGCGGCGTGCGACGCTGCAGGCGTTCAAGCCATCGCCTTTGCAAGACCGAATTCGGGCATGACCTTGCTGGCGAACAATTCAAGCTGCTCCAACGCCTCGTCGCGCGGAATCAGACCCCAGTGGAATAGCCAGACCAGATAATCGAGCGGCACTTCGTTGAGCAGCTGTTTGACGTTTGACGTCATCGACGGTGCCGGCGATCAGAAGTCCGCTTTTCATCAACCGATCGGCAAGATGCTCGCCGGGCTTCGGCACGGGGCCTTCCTCGCCTGGCAGTCGCGATCCTTCCATAAAGCCGAACGGCGCGTACCACCCGGTCCAGACCGGCGCCTCGTATTTTTCGACGATGCTGTAGATATCGGCTTTGTTTTTGGTGAAGGATCGTGCGGCAGAGACCAACACCCTCGCCCAAGGCCGGATTACGGCCGCGCGAACGGGCGCCATCCCGATAAGCCTCGGCCAGTTGTTTCACCATTTCCATCGGACCGGCGAGGATTGTCGGTGTGACATTCTCCTGTCCGCACCATTCCAGCGTGCGGGGGCTGGCGCCGAAAGCCTGGAACAGTTGCGGATGCGGCTGCGAATATGGTTTCGGCACGACGGAAATGCCGCGTATGGTCCCCTTCTCGTCGACCTCGCCGGGCACGCCGTATTTGGCGGTGGTGGTTGCGGCCGGCGGCCATTTCGGGATGCCGTCCTCAAACGGATGCGGAATTTCGTAGATCGGCCCTTTGTAACGCAGCAAATCGTTTTCCCAGGCCATCTTGAGAATCTTGTAGTGTTGATCAAACAAAAGACGATTGCGCTGATCCGCCGCTGACCTGTCGGACGCGGTGGATGTCACGCGCGTCTCGTCGTATCGGTGGCGGCAAGCGGCGATCCGCGCTCATGTACGCTTATCGCCGACAACTACGATCCGGTAGCGCATCGGTTCATTGCTGCGTTCCGTCGGGTCTTACCCAACCTGAGTGAGCCCGACGCAGTGCGCGGCTATCTGTTCGTGATCGGCGTCGGCATGACCATCATGGCGCCGACTGGCCGCCTCAACCGGCTGTCGGCCGAGCGCTGCGACGACGCCGATATCGACTCTATGGTCGCTTATGCTGTGCCGTTCGCGGCGACAGGCTTGCGCAGCTTTGCCGCCGGGGCGACGAAGCCGGCCTCTCGCACTGAAGCCTTGGCGACGTGATACGGGGCAAAATTCCGGCGGCTCGGCCAACCTGGCGACGCAGAACAAGCGCCGCGGAAAGCTGACTTGGTGTTAGCATGGGCACCAAATCGGCGTGTCCGCTAGTCTCTCGCGAGCCGCCGTCATTTCCAATCCGGCCGACAACATCTTATCGGGCCCCAGATGAAGATCGTCCTCAGCGGACTAATCGTCCTCGCTCACTCGTGGTATCCGTGGGCGTGTTGTCACGACCAACACTGCCATCCTGTTCCATGCGAGACGATAAAGGCAGACGGGCTCGGGCTGTCCTGGAACGGCGTGATCTTCACTCCGGAAATGATCAAAGACTCTTTGGACGAACAGTGTCACGTCTGCATCGATACGGTCGGCAAATATCGCTATCCCTATTGTGTCTTCCTTCCCAAACCGAAGCCGGCATAGCGACTACGCAAACCTTCCGGGGAAAAAGCCCGGTGCGCGACGAACTTCCGCGCACGATCCGCAAAAAAGAAAGCCCCAAGCGCGATTGGAGGGGGGGCCTAAGCGCTTGGGGCCTTTTGTCCGCGGCGGGACATTGCCGCGGGCTAAACTCTGTTTGGATCGTTAGTGGCTCTTGTCGTCCTCGCGCTTGCCTTCCTCGCGCTTGCCGTCCTCGCGCTTGTCGTCGGCGGCTTCCGTGAGCCATACGCCGCATCCGGTGCAGCCGTAGGTTCGCAACTCGGCAAGGTCGCCGTCGCGCGGCGTGACGCGCGTCAGGCGCAGCGGTCGAGAGCAGATCGGGCATGCCGGCTGCAGCACATTGTGATCGCCGATTGGCCGCATCAGGTCTCGTAGTGCCAACATGGGAACCTCGAACTTTCCTTTCTGGCTTTCTTGCCAAATTCTAATGTGGGACGCTTGCGAGATGTTTCAAACGACCGGATGAAATTCAAACGGATGTTTGAGGCGGAAGCAAGGAAATTCGATCACGTTTCCACGGTGTAATGAAACAATTAGCCCGACCGGCCGGCGGAAATTGTGCGCGGTTTTGTCGCGCGGGACCGTCGCTGATGCGTGCAAGCGCGGCGAAATTTAGCGAATTTTTTATAGGTCCGGTTCCCGCAGGTCGCCGGAGGATTGGACGCGAAGACGCGCTGGGCAGCCTCTATCTGACAACGACCAGGTGGCGCGGGATGGGCTAAGCACGAGCCGAAACCCATCGTCGCCTTGAAGTGTCGCATGACGGGTTTCGCAAAGGCTCAACCCGTCCTGCGAAGCCCCTCTCACTACAGATGCGTTACCACCGCGAGCCGCTTGATCTTCTGGTTCTGATAGGCGCGCAGGAACGCATTGTAGTCTCGGAACGACACGCAGCCGTTGGAATCGCCCCGCGTGCCAAGCATGTAAGTATGGGCGAGCAGGCCGGTGCGGCCCAAAGCGCCGTCCTCGTCGACCGGAATGAGCCTGATCGCCTGGACGCCGTGGAACGGCGCTTCGCGCATTTTCAGATCGTAGAGTGTCGGCGGCGTCGGACCGTGCATCCTCTCATGAACGTAGCGCGGATCGTCGATCCGCGAGCCGAGGCCGGAATGTGCTTCCAGTTGGGTGCCGTCCGGCAGGTACACCGTGTGCGCCGAGATGTCGTAGACGGCGGTGAAGCGATCGTAGCGTCCCGTCCCGAGATTCATGCCGTCGCTGGCGCTGCCGTCTTCCGGCGCCGCGTAAGCGAGCGTGACCGGCCTCGGCTTGCCGAACAGCTTCTCGAAAATGGACGGCGTGTTGGTCTCGGCTTGAGCGGAATTTGCCGCGGTATAGGCCTGCGCGTTCTCGCGCACCGACGCGGCGCGGATCTGCGAACGAAGAGCCTTGGTTGCCGCGGCGGCTTTCGCCATCACGCGTTCGCGGATCGAAGGCGGCTTCGGCGGAGCCTCGGCCTCGGGCGTCGCCGCAATGCCGGTATCGGCCAGCGAAGCCGTGACCATCGGATCGCGATCGCCCTTGGTCACCGTCCCGGCCAGCGCAAACGTGCCGGGCGGATAGCCGAGCGAGAAGCGCGAATCAAACAACGCGACCTCGCTGGTGATCGCCGACGCCGAGCGCCGCGCTTGATTCTTCAATGCGTTCGACAGCCGCGCATAGGCGGTCGCGACCGCGGAGTGATGCGCGCCGGCATCGACGGCCAGCGCCGGCCGCTCCGCCAGACTAGCCGCGGCATTTTCGGTGCTGCCGGACAGACAGGTCCACGCCGTCCAGCCGCTGGCCAAAACAATGCCGGCGAGAGCGACGTTTCTCAGCGTCTCTTGCGGCCGCGCCCTCTCCCTGAAATTTGCTCCTTCGACGATCTCATCACGCGTATGCCACTCGTTCGTGAGTTTCATTCCCCCGCTTCCGTCTCAGACGCAGGCCAAGCAAATTTCGACATGCCGCGACAGCAGCACGTACGAAACAGACCAGCGTATGTTAGGCGCTCCCCCGACCAGAGTTGCGCGACCCCCCACAGTTGCGCGCGATTGCGGCGGCTTTTAGTTAATTGCCGCGGCCGGGCCAAATGGCATGTCAATGGTTAACAGGCACCGAAGGGCGGCATGGCCGAAATATGGCGTCCTTGCGGCTTCGGCGAGTCAATTGCAGCTTTGGCGAGCCGTTGTGCCGGCGCGTCAACGTCCGCGCGCGATGCATCCGCACGAATCATCAATGCCCGCCGATGCTGCAGTCGCGCCCGCGGTACTTGGCGCACGAACAAATAAAGCAAACAAAAAAAGCGAAATCAGTGCAGGCGGAATTCGCCGTCGATCGCTTTGATCTCGGCGGGTTTTATCAGCCGCGCATGCGCCACCGTCACCGAGTGCAGCGGTCCCTCAAGCTTCTCCAGCCAGAAATTGAGGAATTTATTGAGCTCGGGAAATTCCGGGCACAGATCGTATTCCTGCCAGATATACGTCTGCAGAAGCCACTGATGATCCGGCCGGCGGTAGAGGATATTGGCCGTCGTCAGTCCATAGCCCTCAAGCTGGCGGCGGAAATCGCGCGAGGCAGAGAATTCCCGTGGGCTCATTTCTTAGTCCCTCCGTCCCATCAACCGCGAATGTTTCGAAACTCGTGCCTCCATTGCAAGCCTCAAAATTGAATAAGCTGTGCATTTTCAAGGCGCTAGCAGCATTCCCTGGAGCGTGCTAACAGCCCGAGAGCGCCCTCCGGGCCCGGTGTCAACCGAGCGTCATGGGAATGTTTCCCGCGTCCGGCGCGTGAAATTTTGCCACGCGAAGCGGAACAAGACGCCATTAACCAAGGCGAGATTGTTGCCCACGGCCACTGGCAGTCCTGATTAATGAGTGCTAAAAAATTTTCAGGCGCCTCTTGCGGGTCGAAAATCGCGCCCCAAATCGCTGCCAAGCGGTCAGCCGAGAACACGGTCTAGGGGGACCGCTACCAAAAAATATCATTATTGTCAGTACCTTAGGAGGACACCATGAAGTTTCGTCCGCTTCACGACCGCGTTGTCGTCAAGCGCATCGATGCCGAAGCGAAATCAGCCGGCGGCATCATCATTCCAGACACCGCCAAGGAAAAGCCTTCACAAGGCGAGGTCATCGCCGTTGGGCCCGGCGGCCGCGACGAGGCCGGCAAGCTGATTCCCATCGACGTGAAGGTCGGCGACCGCGTGCTGTTCGGCAAATGGTCGGGCACCGAGGTGAAGATCGACGGTCAGGAACTCCTCATCATGAAGGAGTCCGACATCATGGGAATCATCGACGAGCCGGCGGCCAAGAAGAAGGCCGCGTAACAACTCAATCCCTTTGTCGTGGCCGGACCTGGTCCGGCCATCCCGATAGATCGGGCACTGCTGTGCAACCGAGTCGAGATCGCCGGGACAAGCCCGGCGATGACGAATGGGCAAGCACGATTTCAGGAGATCAACTATGGCTGCCAAGGAAGTCAAATTCTCGGTCGAAGCGCGCGACAAGATGTTGCGCGGCGTCGACATTCTCGCCAATGCCGTGAGAGTCACGTTGGGCCCGAAGGGCCGCAACGTGGTGCTCGACAAGTCGTTCGGCGCTCCCCGCATCACCAAGGACGGCGTCACCGTCGCCAAGGAGATCGAACTCGAGGACAAGTTCGAGAATATGGGCGCGCAGATGGTGCGTGAGGTCGCTTCGAAGACCTCCGACATCGCCGGCGACGGCACCACGACGGCGACCGTGCTCGCCGCCGCCATCGTCAAGGAAGGCGCCAAGGCGGTTGCCGCCGGCATGAACCCGATGGATCTGAAGCGCGGCATCGACCTCGCGGTCGAGACCGTGGTCGAAGAGCTGAAGAAGAACTCGAAGAAGGTCACCTCCAACGACGAGATCGCCCAGGTCGGCACCATCTCGGCGAACGGCGACCAGGAGATCGGCCGCTTCCTCGCCGAGGCGATGAAGAAGGTCGGCAACGAGGGCGTGATCACGGTCGAAGAAGCCAAGAGCCTCGAGACCGAGCTCGACGTGGTCGAGGGCATGCAGTTCGACCGCGGCTACATCTCCCCTTACTTCATCACCAACGCCGACAAGATGCGCGTTGAGATGGAAGACCCCTACATCCTCATCAACGAGAAGAAGCTGTCGGCGCTCAACGAGTTGTTGCCGCTGCTCGAGGCCGTGGTGCAGACCGGCAAGCCGCTGCTGATCGTGGCGGAAGATGTCGAGGGCGAAGCGCTCGCCACCCTCGTGGTCAACAAGCTGCGCGGCGGCTTGAAGGTCGCGGCGGTGAAGGCTCCGGGCTTCGGCGACCGCCGCAAGGCCATGCTGCAGGACATCGCCGTCCTGACCGGCGGCCAGGCGATCAGTGAGGATCTCGGCATCAAGCTCGAGAACGTTACGCTCGCCATGCTCGGCAAGGCCAAGAAGGTGATGATCGACAAGGAGAACACCACGATCGTCAACGGCGCCGGCAAGAAGAAGGACATCGAGGACCGCATCACCCAGATCAAGGCGCAGATCGAGGAGACCACCTCGGACTATGACCGCGAGAAGCTGCAAGAGCGGCTGGCCAAGCTCGCGGGCGGCGTCGCGGTGATCCGCGTCGGCGGCGCAACCGAGGTCGAGGTGAAGGAGCGCAAGGATCGCGTCGACGACGCGATGCATGCGACCCGCGCCGCAGTCGAGGAAGGCGTGCTTCCGGGCGGCGGCGTTGCGCTTTTGCGCGCCACCGAGTCGCTCAAGAAGCTGCGCACGCACAACGACGACCAGAAGACCGGCGTCGAGATCGTGCGCAAGGCGCTGCAGGCTCCGGCCCGGCAGATCGCCACCAATGCCGGTGAGGACGGCTCGGTCATCGTCGGCAAGATCCTCGAGCACGGCACCTATGGCTACGGCTTCGACGCGCAAAACGGCGAATACGTCGACATGGTGAAGAAGGGCATCATCGATCCGACCAAGGTCGTGCGCCAGGCGTTACAGGGCGCGTCCTCGGTCGCCGGCCTCCTCATCACCACCGAGGCGATGGTCGCCGAGCTGCCGAAGAAGAAGGAAATGCCGGCCATGCCGCCGGGTGGCGGCGGAATGGATTTCTAAGTCCGGTCGAGACGGTCTAAGGCCGCCGCCACATACATCTTGAAGTGATCGAAGTCGGCAACAGCCGACTTCGATGTGGCGGCGGAATGGATTTCTAAGTCCATTCTAGGCGCGAAATACCGAAGGCCCGGGAGAAATCCCGGGCCTTTTGCTTCGTCATTGCGAGCGAAGCGAAGCAATCCAGTCCGCAGTGCCGGCTGGATTGCTTCGTCGCTTCGCTCCTCGCAATGACGCAACTTATTTCCCGCGCCTCACGCGAACACAGTGCGCTCGATCAGCCAGTAAAGCCCGAACACCAAGATCACCGCGGAGCAGGCATAGACCAGGCTGGCGTGCCGTTCGCGCTTTCCGCCCGCGGCGACGCCGATCCGATCGGACAATAACAGCAGCGGAAAGATCAGCGATACGATCGCGACCTGGCCGATCTCGACGCCGATGTTGAAGGCTGCCAGCGCCGGGATCAGGGCGCGGTCGGGTAAGCCGTATTCGCGCAGCGCGCCGGCGAATCCGAACCCGTGCACTAGCCCGAGCACAAACGTCGCCCGCCACCTTTTGCTGATGTCATGAACAAAGAAATTTTCGGCCGCCACGTAGACGATAGTCGCGGCGATCAACGGCTCGACGAGCGATGACGGCAGGCGCACGAGGTCGAGCACCGCGAGCGTCAGCGTCAGCGAGTGCGCCACGGTGAACGCCGTCACCACCTTGATCAGCGGCCACAGCCGCCGGCCCCACAGGATGACGGCGAGCAGAAAGGCGACGTGGTCGTAGCCGAGGAAGATGTGCTCGATGCCGGCTGCAACAAACCGGCCGAAGATTTGCAGCACCGATGCGCCATCGCCGGAGAGTGCGATCTCCGGCGCATTCTTGTCGATCGCAAGCTCGCGTTCACCCTGCTCGCTTGCGATGACAGCGAGATGCCGGGCGGCAGGATCGACATCTTGAAATAGCGCCACGCGATAGCGCAGACCGCCGTCGGGCGGACAGGTCCAGGCCATTGTGATCAGAACGTGGGTGTCGGCGGGCCTTGCCGTTGCCGGACCAGGGCCGCATCGCTCCCCGCCGGCAAGCACGGCAACATGATCGCCCACATAGCTGAGGATCGCCGGCGCCAGCACCGCCAGCGCCACCGGGTTGACCTCGCCATTCGCTTCGACGATGCGAACGTTCGCCGCTTTTTCGTAGTCGCGGCCGAGCGCGTTGATTTCAAGCTCGACCGTGCGGCCGTGGACGGCGATGCGCGAGGTGCTCACGCCCGCCGTGTGGGCGTACGCCTGGCACGCGGCGAGCATGGCGAGCGCACCGCCCGCGCCGACCAACGCGCGGCGCATCGCCCTCCTCCATCCGCGCGGCGTTATCCGGCGGCCGATCATTCGGCGCCGCCGAGGCCCTTGAGGATGACGGCGGCCGAAGCCGCGCGCATGCTTTCGGGATACGTTGCGGCGAAGGCTGCGAGGGCCTTACGCGCTTTGGCGGCGTAGGCGCGCGTCGCCTCGGGCTCGCGCGCGAGCCGCGCTGCCCGCGCAAGATCCATAGCGTAGATGAACGCGGCCTCTTCGGCATCGTCGGGACTGAGCGGAGCCGCGGCCAACGCCTGCGCTTCGGCGATCTGACGATCGAGGTCGTCGGCGCTCAAGCCGACAAGCTTGAAAGGATCGAACACGAAGCTCTCGTAAAAGCCCGCTTTCAGCAGCACGAAGCGGGCGCGCGGCGCGTCGGGTGCGGTGGGCGAAAGCCGAAGCGCGTCCTCGAGCATGGCGCGCGGCAACCGGTAGCGGCCGATCGTGTCGTCAAAGGGAGGCGACATGTTGTGCTGCGCGAGCGACTTCTGCAGCGCGTCGCCGTTGAAGCTGAGCCGCCCGCTATGCGCGGCGAGGTCGCGGTTGAGAATGTCGGTCGTCTCGACCTGCACCAGGCCGAGCGCGAGCTTCGCCTCGCCTTCCGTGGCTGAGCCGGCGGCGTTCTTGGCGCGCACGTGTGCAGCCTCAATGGCGGCGAGCGCCGCCCTCACCTGCTCCGCATCGATGACTTCGTGTGCGCTTAGCGCGCGCGGACCGAACGAAAAAAGGACGAGCAAGAATAGGAAAGCCCTGGCGGCATGGCGTGGAAGTTTCCACGACGCAGCGCCGCGGAAAGTGCTGGCCGTGCGGCCGCCTTTAGTCATTCGGCATGCCTTCGCCGGCGAAGAAGGCGTGCGCGCCGCGATGCGCGGGCACGACGCCATTCGGCGCGGTGGCGGCAGCGGGAAGCGTGTCCCCGTGGGCGGAGAGTGTCTGCGCCAACAAGTAAGCGTGCCGGGCCATGAAATCCGGGCGGCAGACGAAAACATAGCTGCCGAATGAGACGATGATGCGCAGCGGCGCTTCACGGATGTCGGCGAACGGCGGCTTGGCAAGAAACAGCGCCTCGGCGCTGTCGGCCTGCATGATCGCGACATCCTGCTGATTGGTCGCGATCAGAACGCCGATGCGCCGCGCATCCGCGGCACTGACGAGCTGCGGCCGAGAGGCGGGCAGATGGCGCGACAGCACATCGACCACGGCCGTCGTGAGCGCGCCGTTCCGCTCGTCATCGCGTTGACTGACGATCAGGAGATGAAAGCGCCGGTAGACCGGCCACATGCGGTCGGGGTTAAGGTCGGCCAGCGCAGGCCGCGGCGCGGCGAGCACACAGGCCGCCCCCGCTGCTCCCACGCCCAACCTTAACAGCGCACGCCGGTTCATCCTCAGCAGCATCAAGCGCGGCGGAGATCGCCGCCGCGCCCGCGCGTCTTTGTGTTACGGCTTGAAGATGTCGCGGTTGAGGATCGCCGTGACACCCAGGTTCGGCACGTCCACCAACTGCGCGATGTTGAGATCGACGGCCACGCTCACCACCGTATAGGCCTGTTCGCGGCTCAAGCCCTTCTCCTTGACCAGAAAGTCGATCATGTTGAGCGTGGCGTTGCGCGCCGCGAGGCTCACGTCCTCGGAGAGGTTGGCGAGCGGTGCGATCTTCTGGCCGCCCAGATAGGTGTCGAACACCGGCACCTCGCCTTCCGGCTTCAGCGGCAGACCGGAGACCGCATAGAAGCTCGCCGGCGCCAGGCGCTTGAGCTGGGTGCCGCCCTCAAAGTGCATGGTCGACATCAGCGACGCCATGCCTGGCATGATGGCCGCGCGCATCGTCACCTTGGCGCCCATCTCGATGGCGGTGCCGCAGACCTCGCCGCCGCCCTGCGCATAGTGAACGTCGCCGGCGAACAATCCGCAGCCGTCGATGAAGCACGGGAACAGCAAGGTGGTGCCGACCACGGTTTCCTTGGTGTCGAGATTGCCGCCATTCTCGCGCGGCGGAACCGTGCGCACGCATTCATCCTTCGCGGTGCCGCTGGTGCCGCAGAGGTCCGACGGCAACGCGTCGACCGGCTGCGGCGTGAGCGCCGCGCCGCCCGCATCGGCCAGCGCCTTTTCGCGCTTAAGCCATTTGTCGATTTCCGGCTTGCCCGGCAACACGCCGACCGTACCCATGAACGCATTCATCGGTACGGAGATGCCCGGCAGATCCTTTGAACGCGCTTCGAGGCGGTTCAGCTCCCAATGAATGATGAAGGGATCGCGGAACACTTCGCGCGGCGGCCGCCGGGGGAGCCGAAATCATCGGGCGCGATGTCGACGATGGTGACGGCGATCGCGTCGCCGCGTTTTGCCCCATCGACGAAGACCGGCCCGGTGAGCGGATGCACGAGGTTGAGATTCACCGCCGCGACATCTTGCGGCTTGGAATCGAAGGTCAGGTCGGAGTCGAGCGCATCGCGCGTCTCGAGCACGAAAAGCTGCCCGGGAGCGACATGCGCGGCGGGCTTGATTGAATAATGATATCGATTGAAGCAGTGAGGATCGTCTTTGCAGTGCTTGCCGGTTTTCGCAACGACTACCGGACTTGGGAGTTTCACTTCGCTGGTGTCGGCCCAGGCAAATCCCAAGCTTCCGGCCATGATCAGCGCGATCGCCGGTACCGTCGAAACAAATTTGGATTTCATGGCATCGCCCTCCCGTGCGACCCGCTATAGCGCGTCCTTCCCGGTCGGGACCATCCGCGTACGCGGTGCACCCGCTTTCGATGGTATTAGCGAGAACGAACAAGTCAAGGGTGTGAATGTTCGTTGAAAGCCCGGAGAAATGTCGGGTTTTTGGCTTTTGCCATGACGGCCGAAAGCCGCACTGCAACCGCTCGTCCCCGCGAAAGCGAGGACCCAGATCTGGATACCCGCTTGCGCGGGAATGAGCGGAGACCCAATGGCGCCTTAAACATCTCCCGGCACGGTGGCGTGCTCGCGCGGCGCGCGATATTTGTCCGACGGCGAGGTGCTTTGCGTCAGCACCTGATCGATGACGAATAGCGGCCGGCGCTTGGCTTCCAGATAGAGCCGGCCGACATATTCGCCGAGCAGGCCGAACAGAATGAGTTGCGTCGAGCCGAGGATCAGGACCACGGTGAGCAAGCTCGTCCAGCCTTCGACCACATTGCCGAGCGCCCAGCTGCCGAGCGTGTAGCCGACCATCAGCAAACTCAAAAAGCCGAGCGCGAGTCCAAGATACGAAGCGAGCCGCAGCGGCATGATCGAGAACGACGTCAGCGCGTCGAACGCAAGCCCCACCATGCGGGCGAGCGGATAATTGCTGGCGCCTGTGGTGCGCGCGGCGCGATCGTATTGGATCGGCAGCTGGCGAAGCCCGATCCAACTCACCATGCCGCGAATGAAGCGATGCTGCTCGGGCATGCTGTTGAGAATGTCGAGCACGCGCCGGGTCATCAGGCGGAAATCGCCGGCATCGACCGGCAAGTCGGCGTGGCCGATGCGCTGCATCAGCCGGTAGAACAAGGCCGCGGTGCCGCGCTTGAGCATGGTCTCGCCCTCGCGCTGGCGGCGCACGCCGTAGACGACATCGGCTTCGGCGCCGTCCATCAGCCGCCACATGTCGGCAAGAAGTTCCGGCGGGTCCTGCAAATCGGCGTCGATCATCAGGATGCGCTCGCCGCGGCAGGTATAGAGGCCGGCGGTGATCGCAAGCTGATGGCCGTGGCGGCGAGCAAGATTGACGGCGACGACATGGGGATCGCGCCGCACCAGGTCGGTCATGATCGCCCAGGTGCGATCGCTCGAGCCGTCATTGAGGAGGACGAATTCGTAGTCGGAACCGGCGGTCGCCTGCGCCGCCGCGGTCATGCGGCGGTAAAACTCCTCAAGCCCTGCTTCCTCATTGTAGCAGGGCGCGACGATGGAGAGCCGTGGATTGACGCGCGCATCCAAAACCACCGGCACCACCTCCTCTGCCCGTCACTCCGGTTGATTCAAAATGCCGTCATTCCGGAGGCGGCGAGTCCGGAATCCACAGTCCCTGCACCGGGGCTATGGATTCCGGGCTCCTCGCTTCGCTCCGGAATGACATCTCCTTGGCGCAATGGCGTTACATCCTGCACCGATGGTGTCAATGGATTTGCGGGCGGGCGAATTGCGCGCGCGGACGGCCTCTTAACGCGTGATCCTGTTATGGCGGATCAAGCGGCGGGCCGATCGGGCCGGACAGCCGGTAGACGTCATAGTCCTGCAGCCGGACGCCGCGACGGCTGCGCGTGAGATGGTCGAAAAGCTCGACTTTGCTGAAGCGCTTTTGCAGCGTCGGAATGTCGGCGCAGACCACCGTGCAGGTATACATGATCGGGCCGTCGAACAGCGCGGGGTCCGGCTCGGGCGCGTTCACGTAGCGCATGCGCAGATTGATCTGCTCGACCGGCGCATGCGACGGCAGATAGAAGGACAGCCAGCTGGCGAGGCCGTAGTCGTAGGTCAGGATGATTGGCGCGCCCATGCGCTTTCGCACCTCGTCCATCTGCGCGCCGAGTTCCTTCCAGCCGGCGCCCAATTTCGACGCGGTCGGATCCTCCATGCCGAGCGGAGCGACCGCGAACACGCCCTGCGCATAAATGACGGCGGCGATGCCGAGCCCGACTGGCACGGCAAGCCGCCGCGAGATCGTCTCGACCGTGGCCCAGACGCCGTCCCATTTGATCCGCTCGACGGCGACGGCGGCGGCAATGACGAAGGGCACGAAGATCGGCTCGGGCCAATTGCCTTCGACGCGGCCGTGGAAAGTGTGCCAGACGAAATAGAGAAGGATCGGCCAGAACATGGCGTTGATCAGCACGCGCGCGCTGAAAGAACCGCCCTGCCCGCGCAACGATCCGACGAGGCCCATGGCGCCGAGCACGAACACCAATGGCGTCGCCATGCCGATCTGCGCGCCGAGAAACTCGCCAAGATAGCGCAGCGACCATTCGTGCACGACCAAGCGATTATACTGATAGAGCACCGAAGCCCAGTGGTGCTGCGCATTCCAGATCAGCGTCGGGGAAAATACGGCAAGCGCGATGACGCCGGAAATCCACGGCCATGGCGTCAAGAGCCATTTGCGCTGCTCCGGCACCAGCAGCAGCCAGATCAGGATGCTCGGCGCGAAAAAGATCGTGGTGTATTTGGAGAACATGCCGACGCCGAAGGCGAGCCCGATGGCAAGCCACCAGGCGCCGCGGCCGGTCTGATGGAGTTTTGCGAGCGTGAGCAGCAGAAAGGTCGTGGCAATCACCACCGGATTGTCCGGCGTCGCCAGCACCGAGCCGACCGCCATCACGAGTGTCAGGTTGAAATAGAGCGCGGCGGTGGCGCCGACGCGCCCGTCTTCGAAGAGGATCGCGCCCGCGCGCCAGACGGCGAAGCTTGCCGGCAACGCCAGCAGCACGCCGAACACGCGCACGCCGAACTCGGTATTGCCGAAGAGCGTGGTGCCGAGTCGTATCAGGATGGGATTGATCGGCGGGTGGTCGTAATAGCCGCCGGCAATGTGCTTGGACCAGATCCAGTACAGGCTTTCGTCGAACGAGAGCGGCGTGAAGGCGGCGCAGGCAAGCCGCACACCCACAAGCACGAAGATCGCGATGGCGACCGTGGTCTCATACCGCCGCTCCGGCACGGCGGCGCTGCCGAACGCAACCAATCGACTTTCCCTTTAGCCTGAAACGGCGCTGTCCCCGCGCCACAACCGAACAGGCGGGCTACATAGCAGGACGGCTTGGGCCGAGCCAACAAGCCTTAGTTCCCGAGGGGCCGAAAGGCTCGGCCGGCGCTGGAAAACAGGGCCCAAAACGTATGAAGGCCCGGCAAAATCCGGGCCTTCATCGCGTGGGACAACAGCTAGGGACAGAACTACGAAAATGACGTGTGAAAGGCACCGATGAAAATGACTTGGTCAAGAACGACCACGAGGACAGTGCGCGTTCATCCGGCGTCACCGGCACACCGTGGCCGATTGCACCGGTTTTGATCCGGCGCAACACCACTATGGCGCGACCCGGTGACAGCGATGTGACGCCCTTCCCTGCCGAGTTCCCCTTTAACCACCGCCGTTTAGGTTCGATTTCGCGTCCTGGCGCAAGCTGAGACCGGAGTCGCCATGAAATTCGCGCCGGCGCAAACGGCGGCCGCGGACGGGTTCCGATCCTCGTGGCGGCCCGCGGCTCTGCATCAACTCGGCCAGGTTTTGAAAGTGCGCGCGAGGATCGCCTCCCACCAACAAACAGGGCAACGCCATGCGCCGCGCGCCTTCCTGATCGGTCGCCGGATTGTCGCCGATGGCAAGAAGCTCATCTTGGCTGGCGGAAATCCGACGCATGGCAGCTTGATAGAGCAGCGGCGAAGGCTTCCCGATTGCCTTGTATTTGATGACAGGCAAACAGGCCTTGACCGCAGCTAACAGAACGCCGGTCTCCAAAACCCGGCTTCCATCGGGACCTGGGTGCGACACATCTACATTCGAGACAATGAAATCGGCGCCGCGTTCGATCTGCCGGACGAGCCTGTGCAGACGAGCGTAGGAGAATTGGCGGTCACGCGTCAGCAGCACGACATGCGGCCGGTCATGATCGACCACCAAGCCCAGCGATCTCGCATAACGGACAATAGCCGGCGCCCCGTAGATGGCGACGCGGGCCTGGCGCACGGTGGCGGCGAGATGCTCCACAGCGGTGGCGCCGGCCAGAACGATCCGCTCCGGGGCGATCGGTAAATTCAGCCGCGCAAGCTTGGCGGCAAGCGTTGCGGGCGTATCGGTCGAGTTGTTCGAGACGATGATCAATCGATCGCGTGCATACGCGACGAGCTGGCGCGCTCCGGGCAACAGCCTGCCGCCGGCGACGAGACAGCCATCAAGGTCGCACAGCAGGCCGCGATAGTGGTCGAGCCACATCTTCTTCAGCGCTGTAGCTCGTCCACGGACGATGCCGCCTGGGCGCCACTGCCATCCAAGGAGAATGTCGGGCCTTCATACAGAAACGAGCGCTGAAGGATGACGATATCTCGGCCGGTGACGGTAACCAAAGAATAGTCGGGCCACTCGTGGGCGCCCGGAATGTATGTGGATGTCGTCAGATCGAAGGCGACTTGATGACTGGTGGCGCGCTGAATATGAAAAGGGATGCCACGCCAGACGCCGGCGGCCGGACGGTGAATGTGGCCGAAAAACATAAAGTCCGGCATCCGCGTGCGCTGAAAGACCTGCCATTCCGCCTCGGAGTCCTGGAGCCTGAAGGCGTCCATGTGCGGCAGGCCGAGGTCAAGCGGCGGATGATGCTGAAATAGAAGGAGCGGCTTGTCGCGCGGCGCATCCGACAGCGCGTGCTGCAGGAAAGAAAGACGCTTGCCGCACAGCCGCCCGGCATGGACGTCCGTGCTCTCGCCGAGCGTATCGAGTGTGAGGATGGTCGCGTGATCGAAGTGCCGGACCGCTTGCACAAATCCGTTGCCGTCGTCGTCCGCTTCGGGGAAGGCGGCGCGGAACGCCTCGCGGCGGTCGTGATTGCCCATCATCAACACGACCGGAACTCGCAAAGCTGCCAGCCGGTCTTTGAGCGCTTCATAAGCACCCTGCTCGCCGCAATGGGCGAGATCGCCCGTCACGATCGCGAAAGCAAGATCGTCGTGGTCGCGGTTGATCGCCTTGACCGCGGCCTCAAGCCGCACAGCGGGATCGAGCGCATAGAGACGACAACCGGCAGGAACGAGGTGCGTGTCGGTCAGAATAACAAACTTCATTGAACCAACTCGCTCCCTCGGGTGGAAAGGCGCCGCAAGCAAACCGGCTGAGCGCTAAGCCGCGATGAGTGGTTTGCCGAGTGGAAGCCCTTTTCCGCCGAACGCCAGCGACATCACATGAAAGTAGAGGTAGATGCCCTCCGCCACAAAGGCGAAGACCAGCAAACCTGCCACGATCTGCAGCACGGCCGACGGCTGGTAGATCGTAATCAGCAGAACGGCGAGCACCACGTCGACCAAGCCGAGCAGAATTGTAAAGGCCACCGGCAGACGCAAGGTCGCAAGCGTGAGCATCACGATCGCCACCAGCCAACAGATCAGATAGACGGCGACCGTGTTGCCGATCTGATCGGGCGGGATCTTGTACCAGTTGTTGGCGATGCCGAGCTGGAGCGCGACATAACTGGCATAGAAGCCGAGGAACACGGCATAGAGCGTGGCAACGACGTTCTGTCCCAGCATCGCCGCCCAGATGGTGCTGATCAATAGTCCGAGCACCGTCGCTGCCAGAATGACCGGGATCGCCGCGAGACCGGCAGATGCGGGAACAAAGCCGATCGTGGTCAGGAACAGGCCGACGGCACCGGCGATGACGGTTGGCAACGCGATCATTGCCGGATCGCCGCGCAATGGCTCCGGCAGCGGAGGAGCGGCCGGCGTCGTGACCGGTGCTGCCGACGTCGCCGCTGATGTTTCTTCGGTCTTGAATTCGCGTATGTCGAGTTTGGTCATGACCTGTTCCATGTCGCCTGCTCCGAATGCGTTCGTTTCGGCTTGGATTAAGCTAAGACGCGAGTTCGACTGGCCAGCGCCTCGCTCGCCATCGCTGCGCCGTCGGCAAGCGACCTGAGCTTGAGCCAGCTTATGCCTGGATCGATGGTGTGAAAGTTGGCGAAGGTGGCAAAGCCGCAGTCGGTACCGGCGATGAGATTGCGCGCACCGACGACGTCGGCAAATCGCTTGATCCGCTGAGCGACCACTTCGGGGTGCTCGACATAATTGGTGCACGTGTCGATGACACCGGGGATGAGGACCTTGCCTTCCGGCAAGCGGTACCGCTCGAACACGGACCATTCATGCTCATGCCGCGGATTCGCCACCTCCAAGCTGATGCCGGCCGGACGCGCGCGATAGATG
>CAVREN010000034.1:0-42824 GCA_963720115.1 uncultured Alphaproteobacteria bacterium | reverse complement strand
GACGGCGGTGATGATGTGTCCGGCGACGGGCTGCAGACCCGGCCCCGCGCCTAGGAAATCCTAGAGACAACTAATTGCTCCGCCGCAGCCGTATCACGAACTCGTCACCCCCAATGCCGAAAATCGGCAAATACGCGCGGATGGTGTCGGCCGACAGGATGGTGCCAGGTGCGCATAGTATTTTTCGGTTATGCGTGTGTCGGTTTTGGTCGGCTCGCGAAAAAGCCCTAATCCTTTCCGACGCATATGAACGATTCTGCCAGCCGATCAGGCGCCGAGCAAAACGCCGCCCAAGAGTCCATCAACTTGCGTCGTTTCTCGAACAAGTCGCCGCGCCGGTACGCCGCTTCTGCCTTGTTTTCGATCACATGGGCCAAGTGCGGCCTCACAGACTTCGTTCGGGAAATTGGTGCATTCCGCCGCCCAATCGCGGAACGCTGACCGGAAGCCGTGCACCGTCACGTCGTCAAGCTTCATGCGCCGAAGCACCATTCCAAGCGCCTCTCCCGACAGCGGCTTTCCGGGCTTGTGACCAGCAAACACGAACTCGCGCCCGTCCGCTTGGCGTAGAGCCTTGACGATAGCGAGAGCCCGTCCCGACAACGGCACGCGGTGCTCGCGACCCGCCTTCATACGGTGCGCCGGCACGGTCCAAACCGCGCGCTCAAGAGTCAAATTCATCCCAGCGAGCGCCGAGCACTTCGCCCCTTCGTGCCGCCGTCAGGATTGTGAACTCAAGCGCGAGTGCCGCCGTGGCCTCGCGTGATTGCAAGTCACCAATGAACGCCGGCACGTCGCCATAGCTCATTGCCGCATGGTTCCCGCGCGTGAGCCGCTGACGCTTTGGCAAGAGTTGATCCAAGTGGCCGCGCCAGCGCGCCGGGTTCTCTCCCGTTCGCAACCCTTGCGCCTTGGCTGCGTCAAGCACGCGCTCTATCCGGCCGCGAAGCCGAGAGGCGGTTTCCGGCTTCTCGTTCCACAGCGGCTTGAGCACCGAAAGCACGTCATCCGTCGTGATCGTGTGCGTCGGCAGCCGGCGCAGTGGCGCCCGCGTACTCGCGCAAGGTCATTTCCCATTGCGCAGCGTGCTTGCCGTTGCGCCATGACGGGCGCATGGCTGCTATCAGCCGATCGGCGCATTCGCCGAACGTGGCGCCCTCCGACGGGCTTCCGGGCTTCCTTTGGATTGATGCCCTCCGCGAGCCTCCCTCGGGCGTCCTTCGCCAGCTCACGCGCGCGCGCCAGCGTCACGTCACGTGCCGAGCCCAAGCCGATTTCGGTGGGCTTGCCGTGCCAGCGATAAAGGAAGACCCACCGCCGGCCGCCATTTGGCGAGATTGAAAGATAGAGGCCGCCGCCATCCGCGTGGCGGCCGTTTTCGGTGAGCGTTGCGACTGCCCGGGCGTTAAGCCGATTGATTTGCCTCGCCACTGTCCTGTCCCCTCTGCCCCAACTACGTGCCCTAGCAATTGAGCCGGATTGTAGCGGACGTTGGGAAACAATGGAATACAAGAAATGCGAGAAATGCCTATGGATAGCGGCTTATTCAAATCAGTCGCGGACGGTATCGGACACTCACGGACGATAGTTTGTCGGATGGTATGTCCGCCAGGACGGCGACGCCTGGGTCAGCAACGCGGTGGTCTCGACGATTGCCCTGCCCTTCTGGGCCTATCTCATGGGCGCTGTCGCCTTCGCCCCCTTTCATGACGGCAACCTCGCGGCGATCCTGGTCATGTCGTTCACCGTGGTGAGCGGCCTTGTGGCGCCACGGGCCGACAAGCCCAAACTCCGCGAACAGGCGCAGGAGGTCGCTCGTCCGGAACGGTTGCCGGAGGTCGCTGCTCCGGAACGGCTGCCGGAGGTGGCCGCTACGGAACGGCCGCGCCTCGTCGATGTTCTGGCCGGGTGAGAGTAACGGTTTAGCCGAGCCTTAAGGCCGCTACGAAGTCCAATTGCAGCGTCTCGACCCTTCGTGTCATGTGTCGCGTGATGGCGGCACGGCGAACGATCCTCATCTTCGATTCCGGCCTCGGCGGGCTCACGGTCTATCGCGAGGTCGCCGCCGCGCATCCGGACGCCGATTTTGTCTATGTCGCTGATGACGCCGCCTTCCCGTATGGCGCCAAGGAAGAGCAGGAGTTGGTCGGGCGGATCGTGGCGCTTATGGGCGAACTGATCGCCGCGCACCAGCCTGATCTGATCGTCATCGCCTGCAACACCGCCTCGACCATTGCACTGCCCGCCCTCCGCAAAAGCTATTCGGTGCCGTTCGTTGGCACTGTGCCGGCGATCAAGCCGGCCTGCGCCGGCTCGGTTACGCGCCGCGTCTCGGTGCTCGGTACCGAGGCAACGGTCGCGCGCGAATATACCCGTGCGCTCATCCGCGACTACGCCGGCGATTGTCAGGTGACGCTCGTCGGTTCCAAGAGCCTCGCCGCTTACGCGGAGGCGGAGCTTGGCGGCGCTCCTGCCGAGGACGCTGCGATTGCGCGGGAGATCGCCCCGTGCTTTCGCGAGGACAGTGCGCGCACCGACACTGTGGTGCTCGCCTGTACCCACTACCCGCTGATCCTGGAGCGCTTGCGGCGGCTCGCTCCCTGGCCGGTCAACTTCATCGATCCGGCGCCGGCCATCGCCCGGCGCGTGGTCTCGCTGTTGGGCGCGGCGCCGGCCGAGACGCACGCCGGCACGACCCGGGCGATTTTCACTTCCGGGCGCGCTCCATCGGCGGCGCTTGCGGGCTTCGGCATCTCTTCCGGCGAGCCCGCGGCGACCGGCACGGCGTAAAGGCAAGCTGGTTTGACACTGGGCGGGTTTCCCCCTAGATACGCGGCGCGGCGCGGGCCCTAAACGGCCCGCGCAGTGTTTCGCGACCCGTGGTTTGCGCCGGCGCTTCGGCAGCAGACCTGTCAGTTCCGGGAAATCCGGGACAGAGGAGGGCGCGATCCTCAACAGGCATGATGCCCCGAAGAGCCCTGCCGCGCTCAATGGCGACCCGGCTTTTTCGGGGAGTCTCATGCCCGAACCTAGTCAACGAGGACGCGAATGACCAAGCGCCATGAGGCGAAGTACAAGATCGACCGCCGGCTCGGCCAGAATATCTGGGGCCGGCCGAAATCTCCCATCAACAAACGTGAATACGGCCCCGGCCAGCACGGCCAGCGCCGCAAGGGCAAGCTCTCGGACTATGGCGTGCAATTGCGCGCCAAGCAGAAGCTCAAAGGCTATTACGCCAACATGTCGGAGCGGCACTTCCGCGGCATCTACGAGGAAGCGCGCCGGCTCAAAGGCGATACCGGCGCCCACATGATCGGCCTGCTCGAGCGCCGGCTCGATGCCGTCATCTACCGGGCGAAGTTCGTGCCCACCATCTTCGCCGCGCGGCAGTTCGTGAACCACGGCCATGTCAAGGTCAACGGCCGGCGGGTGACGATTCCGAGCTTCCGCATCAAGGTCGGCGACCTCATCGAGGTGAAGGAAAAGTCGAAGCAGCTGACGCTCGTCGTCGAAGCAACCGCGCTCGCCGAGCGCGACGTGCCCGACTATATCGAAGTCGATCACTCCAAGATGACGGCCAAGATGTCCCGCATTCCGGGGATCGGCGACGTCCCCTACCCGGTGATGATGGAGCCGCATCTGGTGGTGGAATACTATTCGCGCTGACGGACTGCGCGGACGTCGCTCCACATTCTCCCAGATCAGGTTTTCACAAGTCAGAAGAGCGCAATCGCTGAGAGCGATTGCGCTCTTACTTTTCGGCCGGGCGCGGTCTCCCCGAAACAACCTTGCACCGCGCGCGACGTTGGGCGACGGGCCTGCAAGAGGGGTGAAACTTCCGGCGCTGTTCA
Source organism: uncultured Alphaproteobacteria bacterium (assembly GCA_963720115.1). Taxonomy (GTDB): domain Bacteria; phylum Pseudomonadota; class Alphaproteobacteria; order Rhizobiales; family Xanthobacteraceae; genus BOG-931. Next base: position 38,973 of record CAVREN010000034.1, on the reverse strand, counting down.
GCTTTGAGTTGCAGTTCGTGACTTGCACAAAGCCGCTGAGATTTGCACACACAGTCGTTATGCTCTCCTCACCCAGCGCCCGGGACAGCAATCTTTGGCGCGGATCGCGCAGCAAATTTGCTGCGCTGCTTTCGGATTTTGATTGTCTTGTTTGCCGCGTTTTTGCAGGGACCTTTCTCGCGGTTTATTTGTTTTTGTTGCAACGCGTCATCTGTTTAAGAGGACCCCGCCTTCCGGAGTTATGCACTCCTTTGTCGGCGGCAACTTGAATTGGAAAAACCTCGCGGCTACCCTCCGCGCCGCGAATTGTAAGCAAATTTGTTGCGTACGCTCGGGGCTTCAACAGACAAATTGGGGAGAACGTACATGGACGCATTGGGAAAAGTGAAAGCCTGGATCGGCGGTCTGACCGAGATCGGCTTGATGCTGCTTGCGTTGGCAATCGTAGCGGCGCTTTTAGTTGGTTCGAATCTGCCGTTCTTCGGCAACGTCACCGGCAACATCATGGCGCTGGTGAAGAGCCTGGGAGACGCCGGCCTCGTTGGGCTGATCGCACTCGGTGTGATTCTTTGGTTGTTTTCGTCGCGGAAGATGGCGTAGCGACGCGGTTTTCGGAAAGCAATTGATCGAAGCGACGTTGGGTGGCGAGCGCGCTCCCACCCAACGGTTCAAAAGCGTGCGGAGCTGGGCCAGCGGTAATGCTCGACTATTTGCACAAAGCCAAACAATACCTTTGGGCTTTTGTTGAACTCGGCTTTCTGGCGGTCCTGTCCGTCATCCTGATTTATTTGATCCTCGGCGCCAATTCCGGCGTGTTCGTCTCAGGCGTAGCGGACAACGTCATGAAATTCGCGAGCGCCATTCCCGAGCAATCGCTGATCGGCATCGCGATCGTGCTGGCGCTGGTTTTTTTGATCGCGCGGCGCGTGCGGTAACGTTGTTTCGAGGGAGCGGGAGTAACTTCAGCGCGTCATTGCCGGGCTTCGACCTGGCAATCCATGCAGCGATTGTGCGCGCACGGAGCTAGCCTGAAATCGTCAAGTCGGCCTTCGATCGGCATGGATGCGCGGGTCAAGCCCGCGCATGACACGTGTGAGATAACGGGACGAGCGGAAAACAGACGTCAGACTTGGGCGCTTTCCTTCACCGGAATGCCGTTGTCCTTGAACAGCGACTGCAGCTCGCCGGCCTGGAACATTTCGCGGATGATGTCGCAACCGCCGACGAACTCGCCCTTGACGTAGAGCTGCGGAATGGTCGGCCAGTTGGAGTAGTTCTTGATGCCGCCGCGCAGGTCGTCGTTCTCGAGCACGTTGAGGCCCTTATAGGGCACGCCGAGATAGTCGAGGATTTGCACCACCTGCCCGGAGAAGCCGCACATCGGAAACTGCGGCGTTCCCTTCATGAACAGGACGACGTCGTTGGACTTCACCTCATTGTCGATGAATTGCTCGATAGACATCGCGGTTTTCCCTGTTGGTGGCGCGGACCGCGCCGCAGCCGAACTCATCGTCAAAGCCTTCGACGGCCAATATAGGCAGCAAAAGCCAGCAAAGCCATGCATTGATGGCGGCCGAGCGTCAAAATTTCGCTGGCAAATCAATTGCCAGCCGCCTGCCCCGCACAAGCAAAAACGTTCCACCAATCGCGCGAAAAATAGTCCAAATCGGCCGCCGCGGGCTTGCGCTTAGGGTTCCGGCGTGCCGGTCTGCAGGGCCAGAGCGTGCAGCTTGCCGCCCATTTCTCCTTTGAGCGCATCGTAGACGATCTTGTGCTGCTGCACGCGCGATTTGCCGCGGAAAGACTCGGCGATGACCGTTGCGGCATAGTGGTCGCCGTCGCCGGCCAGGTCGCGGATCGTGACGCTCGCATCCGGAATGCTCGCCCGGATCAAGCGCTCGATATCGCTCGCGGCCATGGGCATGGCGGCGCCTCCATGATGTGCCGACTCCCCAGCACGATTGGATTAACAGACTAATCCGCGGTCGCAAAGCCGACGCGCTACGGCAATACACCGCATGCTGGACGGCGATGGCCCGATTGTGCAACGTGCCGCCCGGCAAAAAGGGAGGCTTGCTTGAAGTTCGGCTGCTTGCGCGCTGTGCGCGTCTTGATTGCGACCGGGCTCGTGGTTGGGACTTCACTGGCGGCCTCTGCCCAGCAGCCGACGTCCGAGCAGATTTCGGCGATCCGCGCCTCCTGCCGCTCCGACTTCATGGCGCAATGCACCGGCGTGAAGCCGGGCACCAAGGACGCACTCGAATGCCTCAAGCGCAATGCCGCCAAAGTATCGCCATCGTGCAAGGCGGCGCTCGACGCCGTTGGACCGCCGCCGACAGAGAGCGCCGCGCCAGAGCCTGCACCGGCGAAGCCCGCACCAGCGCCAGCGGCTGCAGCACCATCTCCGCCTCCGCCAGCCGCCGCAGCACCATCTCCACCTGCCGCAGCCGCCCAGCCGCCTGCCGCGGCGGCGGAGCCGGCTGCTCCTCCTCCGCCGGGACCGCCGGCCGCCGAAGGCAAGAAGCCGCCGTCGCCACAGGTCGCCGCCATCCGCGCCGCCTGCCGTTCCGATTTCGGCGTGCACTGCCCGGGCGTGAAACCGGGCGGCTCTGCCGCTTTGCGCTGCCTGCAAGCCAACGCCGCGGCATTGTCGCCACCCTGCCGCAATGCGGTGATGGCGATGGGCGAAGGCGGCGCGCCGCCACCTCCGGGAGCAGCAGCGCCGCCACCGGCGGTGGCTCCGCTCGGGCCAATTCCGCCGATGCGGCCGCGCAAGGCGCTTGAGGTGCTCTCGTTCTGCGGCGCCGAGCAACGGACGCTGTGCGGAAATGTGCCGCCAGGCGGCGGCCGCATCATCGAATGCCTTGCCGCAAATTACGCGCGCCTGTCGCCCGAGTGTTATGGCGCGCTCGCGCGCGCGGCGCGATAGCAAGTCCGACGGACTTGGATCCGCTACTCTCATTCCGCTCATCCCCGCGAAGGCGGGGACCCAGCTGTTTGCCGCAAGTCCCTGGATTCCCGCTTGCGCGGGAATGAGCGGAGGTCTGCGTCCGTTGATCGGTGTATGCGCTAGCGCCACAACTCTGCGGTCGCAAGCTTGGCGCCGGCCGCCAGCGCCTCGAGCTTCGCCCAGGCGATCTGCGGATGGATGCGGCCGCCGAAGCCACAATCGGTGCCGGCGATGACGTTCTCGCGGCCGACCACTTTCGCGTAACGCACGATCCGGTCCGCGACCACCTGCGGATGTTCGACGATGTTGGTCGCGTGGCTGACGACGCCGGGAATGAGCAGCTTGCCGTCCGGCAGCGCGACGTCCTGCCAGACGCGCCATTCATGCTCGTGGCGCGGATTGCCCGCCTCGACCGAATAGGTGCCGGCGTTGACGCTGAGCACGAGGTCGACGATGTCGGCGAGCGGAATGTCGGTCGTGTGCGGACCGTGCCAGCTTCCCCAGCAGATGTGAAAGCGGATGCGGTCGGCCGGCAAGCCGCGCAGCGCATGATTGAGCGCCTCCATGCGGACGCGCTCGAACGTCTTGAATTCCGCGAGCGGCGGCTCCGGATTGATCATGTCCCAATTGTCCGGCAGGCTCGGATCGTCGATCTGCAGAACGAGGCCGGCGTCGACAATCGCCTTGTATTCCTCGCGCATGGCGTCGGCGGCGGCGAAGACGAATTCCTCGGGATTGTTGTAGTGCATGTCCTCGCTGCGCGCGAAACTGCCCGGCCCGATCGAGCACATGAAGCCTTCGGCGGCGCCGGCCGCGGCCATCGCCTTTTTCAGATTGTCGATGTCGGCGGCGATCGCGGCATGCCCGGTATATTTGATCGGCGCGGTGCAGACCGGACGGCGCGGGCGCCGACGGGCAGCGCTACCGACCAACGTGCCGGTCGATTCCGGGTCTTGGTAGAACTCCGAGAATTTTTGCCAATCGCGGCGGTTGGCGAAGGTCGTCAGCGCCAGGTCGGCGACGCTCGATTTTCTCTGCTTGGATTCGGGTACGGAATCCGGCGGGACGAATCCCGCCATGCGCGCAAAGGCGTAGTTCCACCAGACGCCGTAGTCGTAGTGCGCCGCCATCGGCTTGCCGAACTCGCCGTCGTCGACGATGTCGATGCCGGCATCGCGCTGCTTGCGCACCACGTCGGCGATCGCACCGGCGAGACATTTTGCATAAGCCGCATCGTCTTTGCTTTCGCCGCTCGCGCGCGCCCGGTTCATCTCGATGAGGTTTGCCGGCCGCGACAGGCTGCCGGCGTGGGTGGTGAGAATCCGGTCGGTGCTGCGTTTCATGATTTTGCCTCCCTCCGCTGCCGCGCTTTCTTTGTCTGGCGCATGTTAGCTGCGCCGGGCGCGTGGCAAAACCGCTGTAGCGACGCGTTCAGGCGGGAGCAGCCATGTAAGACGGCAGCCAGTTCTCGAAGCGCGAGCGCAACTCACTGACCAGAAGCGGCCGTTCGTTCGCGACGGCCAAAACCCGGCCGCCGGTTGCGCCGATCTGGGTCAGCGGCACTGCCGCCGCCTTGGCCCGCTCCACCACCGCGTGAGCATTCTTCGCCGTCAGCACGTAGCGGGCTTGATCCTCGCCGAACCAAAAGGCGTGCGGCGCAACGCCAGTCGGCGCTTCCATCACCGCACCGATGTGCGAGACCATCGCCATTTCGGCAAGCGCAACAAGAAGACCGCCGTCGGAGACGTCATGCACGGCGGTGACCAGACCATCGCCGACCAGCGCGCGCACGAATTCGCCATGGCGCCGCTCGGCGGCGAGATCGACCGGCGGCGGAGCGCCCTCCTCGCGGCCGCAAATTTCGCGCAGATAAAGCGACTGGCCGAGCCAGCCGCGCGTGTCACCGACCAGAAGGATCGGCTCGCCCTCGGCCTTGAAGGCGATAGTCATTGAACTTGTGAAATTTTCGAGCAGGCCGACGCCGCCGATGGTCGGGGTCGGCAGAATGCCGCGGCCGTTGGTCTCGTTGTAGAGCGAGACGTTGCCGGACACGATCGGGAAATCGAGCGCGCGCGCCGCTTCGCCGATGCCGCGAACGCAGCCGACGAATTGCCCCATGATCTCGGGCCGCTCGGGATTGCCGAAATTCAGATTGTCGGTCAGCGCCAGCGGGCGGCCGCCGACCGCGCAGATATTGCGCCAAGCCTCCGCCACCGCCTGTTTGCCGCCTTCATAGGGTTCGGCCTCGCAATAGCGCGGCGTGACGTCGGCGGTGAGCGCCAGCGCCTTCGGCCCCTCGTTGACGCGCACCACGGCGGCATCGCCGCCTGGCCGCTGCACGGTGTTGCCGCCGATGATGTGGTCGTATTGCTCGAACACCCAGCGCTTGGAGCAGAGGTCGGGCGAAGCAATCAGCTTTTCGAGCGCGTCGGCCGTGCTCATCGGCGGCTCGACCGATGCGGGATCGATGACGGGAGGCTTCGGGCTTTCGGCGAAGGGCCGATCGTAAACGGGTGCTTCGTCGCCAAGTTCCTTGATCGGCAGATCGGCCATCACGTCGCCGCCGTGGCGAATTAAAAAGCGCTTCGATGGCGTGGTCTCGCCGACGACGGCAAAATCGAGCCCCCATTTGCGGAAGATCGCTTCGGCTTCCTGCTCCTTCTCGGGCTTGAGCACCATGAGCATGCGCTCCTGGCTTTCCGAGAGCATCATCTCATAGGCACTCATGCCGGCTTCGCGGCACGGCACACTGTCGAGATCGAGCGTCACGCCGAGATCGCCCTTGGCGCCCATCTCCACAGCGGAGCAGGTCAGGCCAGCCGCGCCCATGTCCTGAATGGCGATGACGCAGCCCTTGGCCATGATCTCGAGACAGGCTTCAAGCAGGAGCTTTTCGGAGAATGGATCGCCGACCTGCACGGTCGGGCGCTTCTCCTGCGCATCGGCGCCGAACTCGGCCGAGGCCATGCTGGCGCCGTGAATGCCGTCGCGCCCGGTCTTCGAACCGAGATAGACGATCGGCATGCCGACGCCGGAGGCCGCCGAGTAGAAGATCTTGTCGGCGTCGGCGATCCCCACCGCCATCGCATTGACCAGGCAATTGCCGTCATAGCGGCTGTGAAAGCGCACCTCGCCGCCGACCGTCGGCACGCCGAAAGAATTGCCGTACCCGCCGATGCCGGCGACTACGCCGGAGACGAGATGGCGGGTCTTCGGATGGCGCGGGTCGCCGAAGGAGAGCGCGTTGAGGCAGGCGATTGGCCGCGCGCCCATGGTGAAGACGTCGCGCAGAATGCCGCCGACGCCGGTCGCCGCGCCCTGATAAGGCTCGATGTAGCTCGGGTGGTTGTGGCTCTCCATCTTGAACACCACCGCGAGCCCGTCGCCGATGTCGATGACGCCGGCATTCTCGCCCGGCCCCTGGATGACCCAGGGCGCCTTGGTCGGCAGCGTGCGCAGATGAACTTTCGAGGATTTGTACGAGCAGTGCTCGTTCCACATCGCCGAGAAGATGCCGAGTTCGGTGAATGTCGGCACGCGGCCGATGAGCTTGAGGATGCGCGCATACTCGTCGGGCTTGAGCCCGTGCTCGGCGACGAGTTCCGGCGTGACGGCGGGTTCGTTGCGGATCATGGTCCTGCTTTGGCTCGCTACCCGCCGAGGTAACGTAGGCGGCGGCTGCGTTCCAGCCTCAATTTCGAACCGGTAGGGCTCAACCGCGCAGCGCCTTTTCGGCAAGCGCGATCCACTCCGCCTGCACGCGGCGGACATATTTCGGGGCGCGCTTGAGCTGGGTCAGCACCTCGGCAAAGACCGCCTTCGCCTCGTTCTGCCGGCCCGCTTTGTCGAGCAGGAGGCCGTAACGCACACGCGCTTCGGCGCCCGGGTAATAATTCGTCACCGCTTGATACTCGTAAAGCGCGTCGTCGGTGCGGCCACTTTCCTCCAGCGCGCGGGCGTAAAGCAAATGCGCTTCCGCTGATTGGTAGTCCGGCCAGCGTTTGCGCAAATCATCGAGCGTGGCGACGGCTTCTTCCGGGCGGCTGCGGCCGAATTGAGCGCGCGCCCTGCCGAGCGCATAGATCGGATCGTCGCCCATTGGCAGCGCGAGAATGCGCTCGTAGTGATATTCCGCTTCGGTGAACTTCCCCAGTTCAAGACACTCTTCGGCAAGCGCCGCGCGATTGGCGATGGTATCGGCGACCTCGATCTGCTCGGTGAGTGCGCGATAGCGCTTCGAAGGATCGAGCGTATTGACCACGTGCCGGCGCGCCTTCTGGCCCTGGACGCTGCCGAACCATTCCGGCGCGAGCTCCACCAGTACATAGGCAAGCGCGCCGAAGCCTGGGATGAACAGGATGATATAGCCCCACGGCCAGAAGCGGCCGGTTTTCGCCGCATGCACGATCAGACCGACATTGATGAGAAGGAGGACGATGCCAAACGGCATGGAAACCTCAGGAAATGCTTAGGCCCGCGGCGCTTAAGCCGCCTCGCTCAAATGATCCACAAGTCCCGCGAATAAGCCGCGCCCGTCGGTCCGCCCCATCGAAGCTTCCACATGATTTTCCGGATGCGGCATCATGCCGAGCACATTGCCGCGCTCGTTGACGATGCCGGCGATGGCGTTCATGGCGCCGTTGTGATTCCAGTCGGGATCGACCATGCCGTCCGGCGACGAATAGCGGAACAGCACCCTGCCCTCGCCTTCAAGCCGCGCGATGGTTTCGCCGTCGGCGATGTAATTGCCTTCGCCATGCGCGACCGGAACGCGGATCACCTGGCCGGCATTGTAGCCCCGGGTGAACGGCGTATCGGAGCGTTCCACGCGCAGGTACACGTCGTGGCAGATGAAGCGCAGCTGCGCGTTGCGCATCAGCACGCCCGGCAACAGCCCCGCCTCGCAAGCGATCTGAAAGCCGTTGCAGACCGCGAGCACGAGCCCGCCCTTGGCGGCGAAGGCGCGCACCGCGTCCATGATCGGCGCGCGCGCCGCGATTGCCCCGCAGCGCAGATAATCGCCGTAAGAAAAGCCGCCCGGGATGACGACGAGATCGGTGCCTGATGGCAGCGCCGGCTCCGCATGCCAGACCATCGCCGGCGCACGGCCGGAGACAAGCCGCAACGCGCGCGCCATGTCCCGCTCGCGATTGATGCCGGGGAAGACGAGCACCGCCGATTTCATCGCGCGCTTTCCCTAGAGCGGGACGAGTTATCGTTGGATCGGCATCCCGCTCTAGCTTTTTGTTTGAGCATGATCTTTTCGGTAAACCGGTTTCCACTTTTCCGGATCATGCTCTAGATCGAATTATTCTGCGACCCGCCAGGCTTCGTGCCCGGCGTCGTTCCGGTTCCCGGCGGCAGAGGTGGACCCTCCTCGATATTCATGACCTCGACGAATTGATCGAGCGTCTTCTTCGCCCAATCCCTGTTCTGCGAGGTCGAAAAAACGCGGATCATCACCGGACCGGCAAACACGATCGCGGAATCAAGATAGGTCGCGGTCTTGCCCTTGGAAAACTTGGTTTCGGTCTTGGAGCTCATCGTTTCGATCTTCTCGGCGCCATCGGTGAGGATTTCGCGCGCCGCGTCGAGCGCACGCATGCTCTTGGGCAGTTCGACTTTCGCGAACTTCTCCAGCGCCTGCGGATCGGGGTGCCGGGTCGGGCTTTTCAAGAATGTAATGGTTACGGTCGCGGCATCGGGACACGCCAGCGGCTTGCACTTGAAGACGCGCACCATGCCGTTGGCGGAGCGCTGTCCGTCCCATTTGTCGGGCTCCGGCGCCTTGGTGGTGATCCGCACGGCGCCGGGCTTGATCGGCTTTGTGGCCTCGTCACCGCCCGTCTGCGCAGATGCCGGGACGGCAAACAGAACGGCGCAGAAAGCCGCAACAATGGAAGTCTTCATCTTCGCGCTCGCCGAGCCCGGTGGTTGGCGGAAGCCTTCTATCACAGATCGAGCTAGTCGCTCGCTTCAACTAATTTGAAAGGAATAGATGATTCGCTTCGGTCGCGATTTGGCGACGGAGGCGGGCATGGCGGGAAAGGACATTTCGGTAAAGAAGTATGTGGTGCGGTTGAGCGCGGGGGAACGCGAGCATTTGCAAGCGCTGATCCGCAAAGGAAAGAGCCCGGCGAAGCGGCTGTTGAAGGCGCGCATTCTGTTGAAGGCCGATGTCTCGGAGGCCGGCGAAGGCTGGAGCGACAGCCGGATCATCCAGGCCTTGGACACCAGTGCGTCCATGATCTACCGGGTACGCAAGCAACTGGTGGAAGAGGGCTTCGAAGCGGTGTTGAGCCGCAAACGGCGCATGACACCGCCCGTTGCTGCGATTTTCGACGGCGAGAAGGAAGCCAAGCTGATCGCCCTGGCGTGCTCCAAGCCGCCGAAGGGGCGCGCCCGCTGGACGTTGCGCCTGCTGGAGAGCAAGGTCGTGGAACTCGGCATTGTCGAGCGCGCAAGCGACTCAACGATCGGGCGCACACTCAAAAAAACTGTCTCAAGCCGCATCGCAGGCAATGCTGGGTCATCCCGCCGAAGGCCAACAGCGCCTTCGTAGCCGCCATGGAAGATGTGCTGGCCGTCTACACGCGGCCGCACAATCCCGATTACCCGCTGGTGTGCCTGGACGAGACCTCGAAGCAACTCGTTGCCGAGATGCGCACGCCAATCCCGATGAAACGAGGACGTACAGCCCGCATCGACTACGAGTACGAGCGTAACGGCACCGCCAACCTATTCATGCTGTTCGCGCCGCTCGAAGGCTGGCGCCACGTCGAGGTGACGGATCGCCACACGGCCGTGGACTACGCTCACGTCTTGAAAGATTTGGCCGATCGCCACTTCCCACACGCCAAGACTATCGTGTTGGTCCAGGACAATCTCAACATCCACAGCAAGGCGTCACTCTACGAAGCCTTTCCGGCCGCCGAAGCCAGACGACTGGTCGAGCGCTTCGAATGGCACTACACGCCCAAGCACGGCAGTTGGCTCGATCTGGCGGAATCCGAACTCGGTGTCCTCTCCGCTCAGTGTCTCGATCGCCGCATCGCCGACAAACAGACCCTCATCGAGGAAATCGCCGCTTGGGAACACGACCGAAATGCCAATCACACAAAGGCAGACTGGCAATTCACAACCCAATCCGCTCGTGTCAAACTTAAATACCTATACCCTTCGATCTAGCTGAATCAGCCGACTAGGGCAGAACCTCAACCCGATAGTTCTCGATTACGGTGTTGGCGAGGAGCTTCTCTGCAGCGTTTTTCAGCGCCGCTTCGGCGTCGGCGCGATCGCCGCCCTCGATCTCGATGTCGAACACCTTGCCCTGGCGCACGCTGGCAATGCCGTCGACGCCGAGCGAGCGCAGCGCGCCTTCAATGGCTTTGCCTTGAGGATCGAGAATGCCGGATTTCAGTGTGACGGTGACGCGGGCTCTCATGAGGATAGGCTCGATTAGCGCAAGTGCGTTTGCGAACGCGGTGCAGGCTCTGCCTACCAAGCCGTTCTAGCCAGCACCGCTGAGGCCGCTCCTGAAATCAGCTCTTTACGAGAATCGGCCCTGCCCCCTGCGGCCGCTCGCCCTCGCTCATGATGCCCAGCCGCTTGGCGACTTCGGTATAGGCTTCCAGTAATCCGCCGAGATCGCGCCGGAAGCGGTCCTTGTCGAGCTTCTCGTTCGACTTGATGTCCCACAGCCGGCAGGAGTCCGGAGAAATCTCGTCGGCAACGACAATGCGCATCATGTCGTTTTCCCACAGCCGGCCGGTCTCCATCTTGAAATCGACCAGGCGGATGCCGACGCCGAGGAAGAGTCCCGACAGGAAGTCGTTGACGCGGATGGCGAGCGACATGATGTCGTCGATCTCCTGCGGCGTCGCCCAGCCGAACGCGGTGATGTGCTCTTCCGACACCATCGGGTCGTTGAGTTGATCGTTTTTGTAATAAAATTCGATGATCGAGCGCGGCAGCTGCGTGCCTTCCTCGATGCCGAGCCGCTGCGACAAGGAACCGGCGGCGACGTTGCGCACCACGACCTCGAGCGGAATGATCTCGACCTCGCGAATGAGCTGCTCGCGCATGTTGAGGCGGCGGATGAAGTGCGTCGGCACCCCAATGTCATTGAGGTGCTGAAAGACGTATTCGGAGATCCGGTTGTTAAGGACCCCCTTACCTTCGATCACCTGATGCTTTTTGGCATTGAAGGCGGTCGCGTCGTCTTTGAAGTGTTGAATCAGGGTTCCCGGCTCCGGCCCTTCATAGAGGACCTTCGCCTTGCCCTCGTAAATGCGGCGACGGCGGCTCATCGGAGTGTACCGTGGCTTGGTGAAATCCATGGAATGCCGTGGCTCCAGTTCTGTTATCGGTCCGCGGCGGCGGCAATGGGGCGTGCGACTCAAACGCGCCCCTCCGCGACCGAAAGGCTAGCTGAACGCGGCGCGGAGTACAATTGACATAGACCCGCGACGGCTCGCCCGCAACGGCGATATTCGTCCCATACACCGGTTGCCTTGACGGGCCACCCCCTATATGCAAGGCGCAAGCTTTCCCGGCAGTTCCAATCAGCACCAGGGCGATGGGCATGACCAGTTTCGACAAGCGCGAAGACGCCTTCGAGAAGCAATTCGCGCATGATGAAGAGCTTCGGTTCAAGGCGACCGCGCGCCGCAACAAGCTTCTCGGCATGTGGGCTGCGGAAAAACTCGGATTGAGCGGTGCGAAAGCGGAAAGTTACGCCAAGTCGGTGGTGATGGCCGATTTCGAAGAAGCCGGCGATCACGACGTACTGCGCAAGCTCCGCAAGGACTTCGACGCCAAGGGCGTGACGCAATCGGACCACCAGATCGGCCGCGTGATGTCCGAGCTGATGGAAAAGGCGGTTGCCGACATCAAAGCGGGCAAATAGGCAAAGCTTAAGCTTCGCGCAACGCTTCAGCACGGGCGAGCGGATGGCGATTCCCTCTTTCAATCTCGCGCGGGCGTTGGGCGCGGGTGAAACCGTGTTCAGCGGTTGGTGCAGCCTGCCCTACCCGATTGTCGCGGAAATGATCGGCCGCGAGGGCTTCGCCGCGGTCACGCTGGAAGCGCAGCACGGGCTGTGGGACGTGAGCGGATTGCTCACGGGTGTCGCCGCCGTGCGGCAGAGCGGCGCGGCGCCGGTCGTGCGCGTGCCGGTCGGCGATTTCGCGCTGGTGTCGCGGGCGCTCGATTTCGGCGCCGAAGGCATCATCGCGCCGATGATCAACACCGCCGCCGACGCACGCGCGTTCGCCGCGGCGGCGAAATATCCTCCGGTCGGAGAGCGGAGCTGGGGTCCGCATCGCGTGACGTCGCTCGCCGGGCTTGCCGATCAATCGGTATATCTGCGCGAAGCCAACGACAACGTGATCACGCTCGCAATGATCGAGACTCGCACGGCGCTCGCCAATCTGGAGGCGATCGTAGAGACGCCGGGCATCGACGGGCTATTCCTCGGCCCGTCGGATCTGTCGATCGCGCTGTCGGACGGCAGGAGCCTCGACCCGCTGTCGAAAGATGTGGAGCGGGAGCTCGACCGCATCGTCGCCGCCTGCCAGAAGGCCGGCAAGGTGCCGGGCGCGTTTTGCCACACCGCCGAACGCGCGGCGGCGCTCAAAAAGCGCGGCATGCGTTTTCTCGCGGTGATGAGCGATATCGCGATGCTGCGCGCCGGCACGGCAGCGGCGCTCAAGGTGCTCAAGGGCTAACGCGCCGTCGAAAGCGACGCTGCGTGAAACAGCACACCACCGCTCCTCAGCGCGGCGTCACATTCAGCCGCGGGCCCGGCAGCATGCGCACGAGCGTGCGGTCGCCAAACACATAGTGATGGATCAAGGCCGCCGCGGCGTGAATGCCGGCGAGGATCAGCAGCGCGTTGGCGAGCAGCTCGTGCACTTCCATGACGCTGTGCGCGGCGGCGCGATCGGCGGGCCGCGGCGACGCCAAGTGCCAGACGCCGAGGATCGGCAGCGCGTTGCCGCGCTTGAGCTGCGCGACAATGCCGACGATCGGCACCGCCAGGAGCAGCGCATACAGCACGTAGTGACCGAGCGTAGCGGCGATCTCCCCTGCCCGGCCGAAGCGGGTCGGCAACAGCGCCGGCGGGCGATTGGCAAAACGCCAAAGAAGGCGCACAGCGAGCAGCAGGAGAACCAATTCTCCGAGCGCAACATGGGTGGCGAACGCGGCATCGCGCACGACCCCTTTCGGGAAACCGTCGATGAACTGCCCGAGCAGCCAGCCCGCCACCACGCAAATCACCGTGGCCCAGTGCAGCGCCTGCGGCAGCATGCCGTAACGCATTTCTGTATTGACCAATTGCATCGTCAAAATTTCCTATTTGGGCAAATTCTTATGCCGTCGCATCCAGCGGAAGTTTGATCTCGCGCAATGCGGCAATCACCCAATGATTTGGTCGATTTGGCCGAGTGCCGCGGCGAGGTCGGTTTCGACGAGCGCGGTCGCAAGCGTCACGATTCTGTAGCCGCGTTCGGCGAGCCAGGCGTGCTTGTCGGCTCGCGTCTTGGCCGCCGCGGGCTCCTCGCGCGCCGGCACCAGATCGATCACCACGCGCAACGGGAAGGACACAAAGTCGCAGATATGCGGGCCGACCGGCGTCTGCCGCTTGAAGCCGCGGCTGGCGAAGCGGCGGTCGTTCACCAGCGCTTGCCAGAGCGCGCGCTCGGCTTCGGTCGGATTGCGGCGCAGAAGGCGCGCCAGGCCGCGCACCGGACCGCGCTCCGACGGCACACGGCCTTCGCCATGCTCCGCCAGCAGCGCGCGCAGCATTTCGGCTTCCGCGCCGTCGAGCACGCCGCCGCGCGCGGGCCCCTTGCGGCCTTCGGCGATCGCCATGATCACGCCGTGCAAGGTCTGGATATCCTGCTGCGTCGGCTGCATGCGCGTGAAGATGTTGCGCAGATTGATCTGCATCGTGTCGCGCTTGTCCGGCGGGCGGAAGAACTCGACCTTCTCCAGCTCGCGCTCGAGCGATGCGAAGAAGGCGTAAAGCTGCTCCTTCGGCGCCGGCGCGGATTTTTCCGGCATGGCGAACGGCAGACGCCCGCCGCCTGCGAGCTTGAACCATTCGTAGGCGACGATCACCACGGCCTGCGCCAGATTGAGCGACGCGAACGCGGGATTGACCGGCAGCGTGAGGACGCGGTCGGCGAGCGCGATCTCGTCATTCTCGAGGCCGTTGCGCTCGCGGCCGAACACGACAGCGACATTTTCGCCGGCGTCGACCCGCGGCGCCATCAAGGCTGCCGCCTCGGACGCGCTGACCACGGCTTTGGCTTGGTCATGCGCGCGGGCCGTTGCCGCGACGACGAAAGTGCAATCGGCGATCGCCTGCTCCAAGCTGTCGAACAGCACGGCACCGTCGAGAATGCGGTCGGCGCCGGCCGCCATCATTTGCGCCTTGTCGTTCGGCCAGCGCTGCCGCGGCGCCACCAGCCGAAGCCGCGACAGGCCGAAATTCGCCATGGCGCGCGCGGCAGCGCCGATATTCTCGCCGAGCTGCGGCTCGACCAGAACAATGACCGGCCCGGGCCGCTCCTCCCATTCTTTCGTCTTATCGGTCCCGGCGCCCGGCATGGAATGCTTCGACTGCTCCGTTATTAGGCACGCCACGTCAGCGGCGGCCCGGCATCCATAACCACGAAAAGCCAGCGAACGGAAAGGGTTGCGGCGGCGGCCGTGGCGCAAACGAGGTTCGGCCTTCGGGCCCGCCCCGAAATGTCGGCAACGCCTTTCTCAGCCGCGGCGCGGATGCTATAGCGACGCCGCCGGCGCAGTGGGCGCACCCACCGGCCGCGCACGGTTCCTATCGCTTTTCCCATCCATTCCGCGCTGCAAGGGTCCTTCTCTCCATGGCGAAAATCAAAGTGGTCAATCCGGTCGTCGAAATGGACGGCGACGAGATGACCCGGATCATCTGGCAATACATCAAGGACAAGCTGATCCATCCCTATCTCGATATCAATCTGCTCTATTTCGATCTCGGCATTCAGAAGCGCGACGAGACGCGCGACCAGATCACGATCGACGCGGCGGAAGCGACCAAAAAGGTGGGCGTCGCGGTGAAGTGCGCGACCATCACGCCCGACGAAGCGCGGGTGAAGGAATTCAACCTGCATGAGATGTATCGCTCGCCCAACGGCACTATCCGCAACATCGTCGGCGGGGTGATTTTCCGCGAGCCGATCATCTGCAGGAACGTGCCGCGGCTGGTGCCGGGTTGGACCAAGCCGATCATCATCGGCCGCCACGCCTACGGCGACCAATACCGCGCCACCGATTTCAAGGTGCCCGGCAAGGGCAAGCTTTATCTGACCTTCGTCGGCGACGACGGCGCCGAGATTAAGCGCGAAGTGTTCCAGTTCCCCGGCGCAGGCGTCGCCATGGCGATGTACAATCTCGACCAATCGATCCGTGACTTCGCGCGCGCTTCGATGAACTTTGCGCTCAACCGCGGCTATCCGCTCTATCTCTCGACCAAGAACACGATCGTCAAAGTCTATGACGGCCGCTTCAAGGATATTTTCCAGGAAATCTTCGACAAGGAGTTCAAGGTCGAGTTCGAAAAGAAGGGCCTGACCTACGAGCACCGGCTGATCGACGACATGGTGGCGGCGGCGCTCAAATGGTCGGGCGGCTATGTCTGGGCCTGCAAGAACTATGACGGCGACGTGCAATCCGACACGGTGGCGCAGGGCTATGGCTCGCTCGGTCTGATGACCTCGGTCCTGACGACGCCGGACGGCAAGATCGTGGAAGCGGAAGCAGCCCACGGCACGGTGACGCGGCATTACCGCGAGCATCAGAAGGGCCGCGAGACCTCGACCAATTCGGTCGCTTCGATCTACGCCTGGACGCGCGGGCTCGCGCACCGCGCCAAGCTCGACAACAATGCCGAGCTCGCGAAATTCGCCTCCACGCTCGAAAAGGTCACGGTCGACACGGTCGAGTCGGGCTTCATGACCAAGGACCTGGCGCTTCTGGTCGGCCCCGACCAGAAGTGGCTCACTACCACCGGCTTCCTCGACAAGGTGGATGAGAATCTGAAGAAAGCGATGGGATAGAGCGATGGCAATCGCCAAGGCCGGTACTGTCCCTATGCTGACCGCCGCGCTCGCGCTGGCCGCAGGCGCATTTTTGGCGGGCGTGGCGTGGGCGCAATTGCCCGACGCAATCGCGGCGCTCGACGCCGCGCCGCTCGTCACGCTCC
Source organism: uncultured Alphaproteobacteria bacterium (assembly GCA_963720115.1). Taxonomy (GTDB): domain Bacteria; phylum Pseudomonadota; class Alphaproteobacteria; order Rhizobiales; family Xanthobacteraceae; genus BOG-931. The sequence goes on along the minus strand of CAVREN010000034.1, from coordinate 22,774 downwards.
ATGCCGAAGGCGCGCAGATCTATGAGTGCAAGACCGAGAGTGACGGCAAGCTCACTTGGACTTTCCGCGAGCCGATCGCCTCGCTGATGCTCGACGGCCGCACGGTCGGACGCCACTATGCAGGGCCGACATGGGAGCATGTCGACGGCAGCAGCGTGCAGGCCAAAATCATCGGCAACGCGCCGGGCGCGACGGCAAACGATGTTCCTTGGCTCAAGCTCGAAGTGGTCGAGCGCCGCGGAACCGGCGCGCTTGCCGGCGCCGACATTGTCCAGCGAATCAATACCGCCGGGGGCGTTCTGCACGGCTCATGCGAGCGCGCGGGCAGCCTGCGCAGCGTCGCCTACTCCGCCGATTACGTGTTCCGGCGCAAGGACCGTTAGGTCGGCGATTTGCCGCCTGGTGACGCAAACGCACGCATCGCGGTGGCGGGCGCGCGCGGGCGAGCTTATTTAACTGTCATGGCGAACCAGAAGATCAATGTCGGGACGATCGTGGTGGTGGCGGTGCTGATCGCCATCATGATCGGAGCGCTATGGTTTGCCGCCAGCGCCTGGACCGCGGTGTCCGGCCCGCCGATGCCGCCCGTCGGCTACGCCGCCATGATCCTGGGCGTCGTGCTGTCGCTTGTCGTCGGCTGCGGGTTGATGGCGCTTCTGTTCTATTCGAGCCGTCACGGCTACGACGAGCAGCATCCGCCCGACGAGCTTGGGTGACGCTGCACGGTTGCGCGGCGTTGTCGAGGAGCCTCGCGCTTCGACCCGATCGCGATGAAGAAATTTTTTACCCCGCCCATCAACGGGATTTGAACTTTTCTCCGGTAAGCACGTACCCCGCGGACGGCACCGGGCTTAAGCCTGCCGCAGCGAAACAGCGCCGCTTGCCGGCGCGAATTAAAAAATTCGGGGGCTCAATGTATAGCGTTCAGAACTGGATCGGCGTGGGCGCCGCCGCGCTCCTTGCCGGTGCGCTCACCTTTGCGACGACGGCGGGCTTTGCGATGCCGCGTTACGACGGCTTGTGGAGCGTCTCCATCGTGACGACAAAGGGCGACTGCATCGCGAGCTATCGCTATCCGATGCGCATCGCCAACGGCATTCTGGTCAATGGCGGCGACATTGCCGTTGACGTCGCCGGCCGAGTCGGAGGCGACGGCCTCGTGACGGTGATCCTGAGCCACGGCGACACGCGCGCCTCGGGTTTCGGCCGGCTCGCCGCTAATACCGGCGCCGGCACGTGGCGGACGATCACCTGCGCGGGTTCGTGGACGGCAGAGCGGCGGTCGTAAGGCTATACTGTCCTGCGACATCCCCGGAGTATCGTCCAAACTTCAAAGCTTGGTGCGCTCGGATTAAACTGAGTACACGTCATGGCCGGACTTGCTCCGGCCATCCACGTCCTGCTTTTTCCTGATGCAGAACGACCGGAGCGACGGCGTTGCTCGAACGGCGATGCGCGCGCGACGCATCGGGACTGCCGCGATGGCAACAATGCCAAATGCGACAATCCCGGACTGGCGGCGGGCCGCTTGCGCACCGCACCGCGTCCGGGATACGCGCCGACGCTACTGACTTCCGTGCTTAACCTTCACTCAACCTTCCGCGGCATCATCGTCGTCGCCATCGCCTTCTTCACCGGCGAGGATTTTTTCGGCGATGAGCCCGGCATTCTGGCGGATGGCGGTCTCGATCTTTCCGGCGATGTCCGGATTGTTCTTGAGGAAGGTCTTGGCGTTCTCGCGGCCCTGGCCGATGCGCTGGCTGTCGTAGGAGAACCAGGCGCCGGATTTTTCCACCACGCCGGCCTTGACGCCGAGATCGATCAACTCGCCGTTCTTGGAGACGCCTTCGCCATACATGATGTCGAATTCGACCTGCTTGAAGGGCGGCGCGAGCTTGTTCTTGACCACCTTGACGCGGGTCTGATTGCCGACGACTTCGTCGCGTTCCTTGATCGCGCCGATGCGGCGGATATCGAGGCGCACCGAGGCGTAGAATTTCAGCGCATGACCGCCGGTGGTGGTTTCCGGCGAGCCGTACATCACGCCGATCTTCATGCGGATCTGGTTGATGAAGATCACCATGGTGTGGGAGCGGTTGATCGAGGCGGTGAGCTTGCGCAGGGCCTGGCTCATCAGCCGCGCCTGCAAGCCGGGCTGGCTGTCGCCCATCTCGCCTTCGAGCTCGGCGCGCGGCACCAGCGCCGCAACCGAATCGATGACCAGAACATCGACCGCGCCGGAGCGCACGAGCGTATCGGCGATTTCCAGCGCCTGCTCGCCGGCATCGGGCTGCGAGATCAGAAGGTCGTCGACATTGACGCCGAGCTTGCGGGAATAGATCGGATCGAGCGCATGTTCGGCGTCGATGAAGGCGCAAATGCCGCCCTTCTTCTGCGCCTCGGCGATGCAATGCAAAGCAAGCGTGGTCTTGCCGGACAATTCCGGGCCGTAAATCTCGACGACGCGGCCGCGCGGCAGCCCGCCGATGCCGAGCGCTATGTCGAGGCCGAGCGAGCCGGTGGACACCGTCTCGATGTCCATCGAGTGCATGTTCTTGCCGAGCCGCATGATCGAGCCCTTGCCGAAGCTGCGCTCGATCTGGGAGAGCGCGGCATCAAGAGCTTTCGATTTGTCCATGGACGATCCTTCGACGAGACGAAGCGCTGCACTCATTGTTCGGTGCTCCTTATGGCCGGGATTCGACAGGCTCACAACGGATGCGCCGGACGGCCCCCGATGTGCTCCCCGTTGCGAGGATCGAGGCAATGTACACTATTTGTTCTCGGTTCGCAATATGTTCTTTTGGGTGGATGGGTGCTGGCCTGCAGCCAGTACCGGTGGATGGGGTACTGGCCCCTTTCCGAGGCCCCTGGCCCCTTTTGAATTTTGCCGGTAGTCCCCTCTTGCTGGACTAGGACCGGTTGGCCTTGAACTCATCGAGGCGCATTTCCAGCCTTCGCAAGCATTGACCAATAGTCTGCGCAATCAGGCCCAACAGGATGAGCGCAGCTTCGCCTACAACGACGCCCATGTCATTTGGTGCCGCCCATTCTACTCTGCCGTAAAGGTCGAAGCCGACACTGATAACGCCTGTCATTAAAATCAGATACCCGAAAGCAAATACCCAAAACGAACTGCCTTTTGCTGGCATTGCGCGCACCTCGTTGTGAGACAGTAAAAGTGGAGGGCCGCCTCAGTTGGCGGCCTCCGTCGGTGCCGGCAAAGGCATCGGTATGGGCAAATCCAGTTGCTGCTCTATACCGAAGCGCTCGTTGATTTTCTGTTCGTAGATCGCCTTATCCGGCGACGATTCTGCCATTTCGAGCACGCGGCCCAAATGCATACGCAGAGCGCGGTCCTGATCGGGCTCGCAATCGAACGGCCCCTCTGCGCCTGTGCAAAATAAAAAGCCCCGATACGCTACGCGGGGCTTTCCAGAACGAAGGGCGTCGGGGGGCTGGGGGGTGTGCGGGGTTGCCCTCCGTTCGGCTAAACAATCCGCCCGAGGATTGTTCGTTCCCGCTGCCCTAATCCCATTTTTTGGATGCCTAATTCGGACAATACCGGTGGGTCCTGTCCTAATTCCGAGCCCTTTGTCCCAAAGGATCGCGCCGAAATGAAACCACATCGCGGCGCCGGAGTTATCGAGTCGATCCGCAAACGTAAATATCGGCGCCGGAGCCGGCATCCGGGGGCATGGAGTGTGTGCCATGCAGACGATTCCATTCTTGCCGAACCACCAGCAGTTCGATTCCGAAGTCGTACGCAGCATGTCGGTGGCCTACGCGAACGTCTGCCGGGCCCTTGGACTGAGCACGAAGCCCGACCCGGCAACCGAAGTTGTCGCCCTCAAGATCATGGAAATCGCCGAGCGCGGCGCGCGGACACCCGCGACGATGTATCTGCTCGCCATCGAGGAATTCCGGGACGGCAGGTAGGCCCGCCTCAGTCGGCGGCGGTCTGGACTTCTTTCCCGTTAACAAACCTTAAGGTGCGCCACGAGCGCACGGGTGATACGCAAGCGCTGAGTGTGGGTGATCCCCCTCAACTTGCCGGTCCCGACGCGACCTGTCAGCCGTCGGGACTTCTTTTTTCCCGGCCTTGGCAATCGTCGAACGTCTTCATCGAAATTCGCCCGACGTGCTCGTTGAGTTCGCCGGCAGCACGCGTTCGCTTCCCGGTCGTCAGGCCGACAGCGATTTCCGGAACCGGGGTTGCGGTCCGCGCCGACAATGCCTCTCTCGTTCTGGCGCTCATAAGCGACGACGCCGGGAATAAACGGTCGTATCGGGCGGCCACTGCCGACAAGTGACACGCGTCGACTAGCCAAGCATCGAACAGCCCAAGGCATCGGACACCCAAACATCGAACGCCCTAAGTCCCGAATAGCCCAAGTAATCCAGCGATCTTGGCAGTGACCTTGACAACGATCTTGGCAACGATCTTGGCAATCTAGTTTGGCATAGCGGCTATCCGAACTTCAGGGGCGACATCTCGCGCTGCCACAATATACTCAAGGTTGCGAGTATGGCTATGACAACCATGACCCGGCTTCAGGTTACGTTTTATCGTCATCGAACCCGACCGGGCGTGATTGCGGTGTCGCCCGTTTCCACCAACCTTGTGTTTCCCGAGCCCGACGATTGGGAATTGGAGCGGCAGGACATCATCAACACCGATCTGGTCGAGCCGGGCACGGAAATCGCAGCTTGGCTCGAGGCGTTTCGGCGCCTTGGCTCTATTGCGTCCTGGAGCCAAGCCTTCCGCGCCCGGCAAAGGACGATCACCGGCCTCCGAAAAAGCGGCGCTGACACGATCGCGAGCGGCCGCCGGGCGGCGCTCGCAAGCTTCCTGAGCTTGCACGGCTCTATCACTGGTTGAAATATCGACGGTGATACAATTAAATTTTGCATGCGGCCCGAGCCGCCGGTTTTCGATTTGTTCATGGCGCCATCTCTGCTGCCACCGGAGGTGCGGATCCCGTTCGGGCCACAAGCCCGTTGTGCCTGCTTGCGTTTTCGGGCTCAGCGCACATTGGACTTCGCCTGCCGGTTGTACTGCGGCGCAACAAATGCCAATCTAGATTAAGGTCTGTATTTCCAAAGAGTTGAAGCCGATCCATTTTCGCGCACAATAAGCACGGTGATAAATGAGTTGTGCTTTTTAATTACGATGCCGGCCAAAGGTCTTTCTTGACAACCTGACACAAAACCGGCGTAACGAAAAAAGAACAGCACCATCGAATACTAAATGAGCGACCTTCAGTTACCGCCTGCACGCATTCGTTGACCCGGCGAAAGGCTCAATTGCCTCAATCTGCGGGTTGATCCGTCCCTCATCCATTCAATCAAAGGCGTCGCATGCCCTCTGCCGGCACGAGCGCGTTCGAATGTCCGACCTGCTGCGCGCAATACAAGGTTGTGCGCGTCGAAGCCGAATCGGTATCCACAAACCAGCAATTGGTCTGCCGCAAATGCGGCGGGCCGCTCCATGGCCGCGACGGCCAATTCATCCTCAAATACTTACTGGTCGATCGCCCGCGGCGCAGAGCACTCGGCGCGCGCGGCGGCTAATCCACAGGCCTGTGCCGCAAGCGCCGTCATGAGGCCGGCGTCACGGTCGATGTCACGCGGATGTCACGCGCGGTCAGCTAGGCGCCCGCACTGCTCTCTATCCCACGACTCGTTTTTGTCCTCGACTTGAGCCTCGCTCGCCGCGAGGCTCTTTTCGTTTTCGGCCCTGGCGTATCGGCGGGCGATCACTTGGCCGGCTGCGGCCATGGACCCTTGTCGCGACTCCGCCACGCAAAAGCGCCGGGGTCCGGGGGACGTCGGAAACGGAGCGCGCCGGGCGATCCGCCTGCGCCGAATAGTTGCCGCAGCAGCCATGGCGACCGCAGCGAGAACCATCCGTCATTGCCGCAATTGCAAAAAGCGCGATCGACTTCATAGTGTCGCCGCCGGTTTTGTTTTTCGGAAGTCTGCTCGATCATGGAAGACGACGACACGTTGCGTGCTGATACGCCGCTCTGCCCGACCTGCAAGAATCCAATGGAGCTCGGCCGCGTCAGGGTCGAGGGCTATCCCTACGTACCCAGCTTCGAATGCTGGCCGTGCCTGGAAGTCTTCACCGAAGCGGATGAGCCTCGGTAGCGCGCGCTCGGCGGCGTATCGGTCACCGACGCTGTCCGGACCGAGCGCCCCGTGCGGTCGCCGCAAGAAATCGCCGTCAAGATATTTGGCCGAAAAAGTTTGGCCGAAAAAATTTGGCTATGAGTCGGATCGCGAGCCGACAGCCATCGAATTCTGTGCAACGCTACCATCTTCCCAAACACCTACCTTAGTCCCGACGGGCCCACACCCCGGCGGGACTTTCTTTTTTGTCTGTGCCGCGTCGTCTGCGCGCGATCCCGCTCGCGGCCTTCTCCGCAAGATGCGGAGCCAATGGTAGGCGGATCTCGTTTCTGCCGGCCGATCCGCCGCGGTCGCACGCATAAGACCTGCGAATGCACGCAAAGTGTTCCGCGCGCACAGATTGTGGGGTCCGACTTGTCACGTTAGAAGGCGCCCCGGGTGGTGACCATAGCACCCTCCGAAAGTACTTGGTCCCGAACGGGTCCCCATCGGGATGCTCTTTCGAGGTTCGTTCTTTCTTGGACTATCCCAAAAAAAATTGACTTCGACGCTCCGGCCGCTGTCGCGCTCCGGGGCACATTTTTGCTGGCGCTGCACCGCGCGCGTTGCAGGTCCGACACACTCCTCGCCTTTCACTCAATTTCTACGGAACGACTGGTTCGCCAAGGCCGTTACACGGTCGCTGCAAGCACTGCCGGAGCCGGGGAACGCGAGTCGATGAGTAAAGTACAAGACTACCGACTGACCGCCGCTGAAATTGTCGACCGCGCGCACAGAGCCACAACCGCTGTCGACAAGCGCCGCCTATTGCGGCTGGCGGAAAGGTGGCTCGATCTCGCCGAGCGCAGCGAGCGCGTGGCCACACAGCCGCAGCGGCAGATCGGCGAACACCCGTTGGTCAGAAAGGCGCTCGGAGGCAGTCAGGCCGAAGCGGAATAGCTGGGCCTGCCTTGCGCCGCGCGCGGCCGGCTGATTTTAAGTCAACATCGCCGCAACTAGGCGAGCGGCTGTTAACGCCCTGCCCGATTTCGGCTGATCCCGGCCAATGGCCGGCCGCGCATTCCAAACTTCGCGGCCGAAGATGGGGGCGACAATGGGCCCGTTGGCCGGTGAGCTGCACCGTTTGCGGGCACGTGCTTTGTGCGAATTCGCTTTCCCTAAAGAGCTGGGCGGCATCGAGAAATGCGCACGAGGCACCTCGTCAACAACCGCGTGTGCGACCGCCCGCGCATAAGAAATGAGCGTGCCTGCGGGGCATAGACGCCCTGCGCCGCCACCCAAGTTCGCGGAGGCGGCCCGGAAATATCGCGGAAAATCGAGGTAGGAATTTACCTAGTAGCAATACTTCGATGTACAACTGCCACGCGTGGCAAGCAATCAGGAGGCCTTACGTGCGTACACTGCTTATTCGATTCCGCAGGGATGAATCGGGCGCGACGGCGATCGAATATGGCCTGATTGCAGCGGGCATCGCCGCTGCGATCATCCTCGTGGTCAATACCCTCGGCACCAATCTGAACACGACTTTCAGCAGCATTTCGAGCCAGCTCAAATAGTGCAAGGCTGCTGCCGCCTTTGAGCGAAGCCGCCGCTTTCGGCGGCTTCGTGCATTTTTGAACACCGCTTGCCGCGGCTTTTAGTTCTGGTGCCCTCCACCAGCCGGCGCGCCGCCCATCGTTATTGCCTCGCGCCGACGCAGCCGCTAAGCGCTCAAGCGCGCAGCCGCTGATTTGTGTCGTCCATCACGCAACAAATTCGGCAAATCGATCATTGTTAACTCAATGACCGACCGGGACGACCATGCTGCTCGCCTGCGCGACCGCGCCGCGCGGCTGTTTGCTGTGGCGCTAAGAGCGCGTGAGGACGGCAACGATCAATATGCCGAGGAACTCACGCGGCTTGCTTCGGAAGCGGTTGATCAGGCGACGGACCTTGAGAGCCGCGCTCTGCAGGTTAGGCGGGCGATGCCTCGCGTCGCCCAGCAGACCCAACAGCCGCAGTCGGCCCACGGTCGCAGGAAGAGCCGGATAAAGAACTAGAAGCAGGCTTTGGCGCGCGAGGGTCGTTCCCTACGCACCGGCGCTGCACCATGCGTCTTCCGGTTCCGCCGCCTCCAAGTTCCGCGGTCTTCAGTTCCGCGGTCTTCCAGTTCCGCGCGGCCCGGCACCTGCGACGTCGGAGATCATGCCGCCGTATTCGGAACAACCTGCACGTTTCGCGATTGATGTGCAAAAGACAACTATTGGCGAAAACAGCCCATGAACAAGAATGACGAATATCGCGCGAATGCCGCCGAGTGTGAGCGCATGGCGCGCTTCACCCGCAACGAATCGGAAAAACGCACCTGGCTGGAAATGGCGGAGTCCTGGCTGCGTTTGATCCATCCCTCGCCACCCTCGGATGTCGATCGATTTGACGCGATCGAGCCAGTGGGAGCAGGCGAACTGCGATCAAGAACCGAGCACTGACTGGCAGTCGCATCGAACTGTCAGCCGCTTCGACCGTTGGCCGCTTCAAAACAGCTCGTCCCGCACGCGGCGGGCGATGTGCTCGCCGCTCTGGCACATCCCCAAATCCGGAACAAAAAAACCGGCGCCGCAGGCAACCACCGCAGGCAACCTTGCGGCGCGATGCGCATTGATGCTCCGCTTCCCTACAGGGGACAACACATGCGGATCTATCATCTGTTTCGCGATGCGCCGTTCGACGCCGATCATATCGAGTTGATGTCGTCCGCCTTCGAGGACGTGAGCAAACAACTGGGCCTCGGACAGCGCGAAGACGCGATCCGCGACATCGTGGCGAGAGCCATTCTTGAATGCGCGCAGCGCGGGATCCGCGACCCCATCGAGATGCGCAAATGCGCGCGCGATGTCTTGCAGATTGCGTAAGCGTAGCGTCTGTCTCGGCGCAATCGTCGCTTGCGCGACGCGGATCTCCGGCAAAGACGCATCGATTTCGCTGCGAGATCGAACCAAACCGGTGGTACGGCGTTAACGTAAGCCAAAGCCGGGCGTCTTCGTGATGCAAAAGTTGCGCGCGAAATGCCACCGCAGGTCGAACGCCGCCGCGATGTCCGGCAGCCGCGGGCGCAATTTTAAAATCGCAACTGTCACAAATCCGGCGTAGCTTTGACAATCATCGGCAGTGAGAGCGCGGATCGGGTGGCCGGTACGGAAGTGATGCCCGCGCTCCCGCCTGACCGAGGAGTAGCGCCATGTCGATCGCATCGTTGTTGGCGAACACATCCTTCGATCCGGAGGCGGTGGAGAATTTAAGCGCGGCGTTCGACGACGCCTGGGAAAAGTTCAAACAATCCGGCTCGAGCCTCGCGCGTCCCGCCTACGAGCGCGGCGCCCGCGAGGTGCTGGCCAAATGCATCATCGAAATGGCGCAACGCGGCGAGCACGATCCCGCGCACTTGAGTGCGTACGCGCTGAAATTCCTGGCGCAGAACTACAAACAATAGAGCATGATCCGGAAAAGTGGAAACCGGTTTTCCGAAAAGATCATGCTTCACCAAAAAGTTAGACCGCCACACGAGCGCGCGAGCGCGGCGAGCCTCGATCAACCTCGCTATCGCGAATGCGCAGAAGTGTCCGGTTGACGCGCGCGCGGCGCGCGTGGGAGGCTTAAGGCGTTATCGGGGGAAAAGGGGGGGAATTGCATGCGCGCATTTGCTGCCGTCGTTGCGGTTGTCGCAGCTTTTTCACTGTCAGGATGTTTTGAAGGCCCGCAAGGCCCACAGGGAGCCGCTGGACCGGCTGGAGCGCAGGGCGCCGCCGGGCCGGCGGGCCCGCAAGGACCGGCCGGACCGCAGGGAGAAAAGGGCCTCCCGGGAGCCGCCGGCATTGCCGGCCCGCCCGGTCCGGCAGGAGCCGGGGGCGGCGTCGGTCCGGCAGGGCCGGCCGGTCCCGCAGGTCCGCCCGGACCAGCAGGAACCGCCGGCTTGCACGCCCTCAGCGAGGCGGCGTGCGACACCAAGTGCGAACTTTTGTGCAGCGCCGGCGAGAAGCTCGTCTCGGTGACTTGCCCGGGCGGCACGATTTGGATCGGCAGGACCGCTGAGTCCGAAACCGCCACCTGCAGCAACTCGCCCGGACCGGCGCTGGCGCTTTGCATGAAGCGGTAAGAGATCCAGATTCGTCTTTCCGGGGCGCCGCGAAAGCGAGCCCGGAGTGACGCTCTACGCCTCGATCACGATCTTCGGTGCCGGACGGCTTTCGACCTGCAATCCCTCGCGCACGCGTGAAGCGATGGCGCGGAAGGCTTGCGCGTGCGGCCCGTCCGGCGCGCTGGCCACCACCGGCAAACCGGCGTCGGACTTTTCGCGGATCTCGAGCGCCAGCGGCACTTCGCCGAGGAAAGGCACGCCGAGCCGCTCGGCTTCGCGCTGCGCGCCGCCATGACCGAAAATGTCGGATCGGGTACCGCAATGCGGGCAGATGAAGGTCGACATGTTTTCGACGATGCCGAGCACCGGCACGTTGACGCGGCGGAACATGGCGATGCCGCGCCGCGCGTCGATCAGGGCCAGGTCCTGCGGCGTAGAGACGATGACGGCGCCTTTCAGCGGCACCTGCTGCGCCATGGTGAGCTGCGCGTCGCCGGTGCCGGGCGGCATGTCAACCACCAGCACGTCGAGATTGCCCCAATCCACCTCGCGCAGCATTTGGGTCAGCGCCGACATCACCATCGGCCCGCGCCAGATCATCGGCGTCTCTTCCTCGACCAGGAAGCCGATCGACATCACCGGCATACCGTGGCGCACGATCGGCTTGAGCCGCGTGCCGCCGGCGGTCTGTGGACGTTCCTTGATGGCGAGGAGCTTCGGCAACGACGGCCCGTAAATGTCGGCATCGAGCACGCCGACCTTGAGGCCCAGGTCGCGCAGTGCGAGCGCGAGATTGATCGCCACAGTCGACTTTCCGACTCCGCCCTTGCCGGAAGCGACGGCGATGATGGCGCCCACACCCGGAATGCCGGCCGGCCCGGCGGGCTGTGGGCCATGTCCTTGTGGGCCATGTCCTTGTGGGCCATGTCCGTGCGAGCCATGTCCCTGCGGGCGGCCGGCGGCAGCCTGCGCAGGCCCTGCCGCGCCTGGCGCCGCTGCCGGACGCGCGGGCTGAGCGCTAGCCGCGCCCCCGCCTCCGGTGCGTTCCGCCGTAAGCGCCACCATGGCCGATTGCACGCCGGGAATGCCGCGCACGGCGCGTTCCGCGCTCGCTCTCACATGTTCCCAGGTCCGCACCTGCGCGGCGTCGACCGTGATCGAGAAAAACACTTTGCCGTCGCCGGCGACAATCTCGGACAATTTGCCGGTGGCGGGCAGCGGCCGTCCGTCGGGCGCAACTATGGCCGCAAGCTTTGCCAGAACCTCGTCTTTGAGCGATGCCATGCCGATCCCTGTAGCCCGGATTGAGCGAACAGCGAAATCCGGGTTGCCCCGACGGTTCGTTCGCCGCCAATCTTACCGGATAGATAGGACAGGCTGGATAAGCTCTCAATTGCCTCGGCTTGACGCTGCACGACCGAACAGCGCATGAGCTTCCGCACTAAACCCGCACGATCGTCCCCGGATTTCGCTGCGCCCACTCCGGGCTACCCAATTGGAGGACATGATGGCGAAGGTGGCGTTTGTCGGCTTGGGCGTCATGGGTTACCCGATGGCCGGCCATTTGAAGGCCAAAGGCGGCCACGAAGTCACGGTCTATAACCGCACAGCCTCCAAGGCCGACAAATGGGTCGCGCAATTCGCCGGCAAGAGCGCGCCGACGCCGCGCCAGGCGGCCGAAGGCCAGGATTTCGTCATGGCCTGCGTTGGCAACGACAACGATCTGCGCGAAGTGATGCTCGGCAAGGACGGCATATTCGCCGCCACGCGCAAAGGCGCGATCGTCGTCGATCACACTACCGCATCGGCGGAGATCGCGCGCGAGCTGCACGCCGAAGCCAAAGGGCGCGGCTTCGATTTCATCGACGCGCCGGTCTCCGGCGGCCAAGCCGGCGCCGAGAATGGTGTGCTCACAGTGATGTGCGGCGGCGATGCGGAGCCGTTCGCGCGCGCCGAGAAGGTGATCGCCGCTTATGCGCGCGCCTGCAATCTGATGGGCACGCCCGGCTCGGGCCAGCTCGCCAAGATGGTGAACCAGATTTGCATCGCCGGCGTCGTGCAAGGGCTGGCCGAAGCTTTGCACTTTGCGCAGAAGGCCGAGCTCGACATCGAGAAACTCGTGGCCACGATCTCCAAGGGCGCCGCGCAATCCTGGCAGATGGAAAACCGCTACAAGACCATGGCGGCGGGCAAATTCGACTTCGGCTTTGCGGTCGATTGGATGCGCAAGGATCTCGCCATTTGCCTTGCTGAGGCGCGCCGAAACGGTGCGTCACTCCCGCTCACCGGACTCGTCGATCAGTTCTACGCGCAAGTGCAGAAGATGGGCGGCCGGCGCTGGGACACCTCGAGCCTGATTGCGCTATTGCAGCGCTAGGCGTCGTTCGAGGCAGTGCGTCACTTTGAAGTTTCGGCTCTCGATCCATCGCGGACCTGCGGCGCGACGCCGACGAGTCCCTCTGCGCGCGTACTACAGTCTCGAAATTACCGGGCAGACTTGGCTGGCGCGTGCAAACCCAGGAGCTTGACCATGTACGTTGCAGGATTCGTGATTCCGGTGCCTGAGGAAAACATGGAAGCCTATCGCAAATGGGCCGAGAACGGGGCAGCAATCTTCAAAGAATACGGATGCATCGAGATCGTCGAATCTTGGGAGGACAACGTCCCCGATGGCAACCTGACCGACTTCCGCCGAGCGGTCGATGCGAAGCATGGGGAGAAGATCGTCTTCTCGTGGCAAGTGTGGCCCGATAAGGCGAGCCTGGAGTCCGCTGAAGCTAAAATGCACGAAGACGGACGCTTTGAGGTCTCCGGCGAAATTCCGTTCGACGCCAAGCGCCTTATCTATGGCTGCTTTGCCCCGATCCATACGATGAAGCGCGAGTGAGAGGTGTTCGCTCTCCACCCCACAGCCGAAATGCAAACTGGGACACTACCGAAATTCACACCGTGACGGACTGCGCGCCCCCCGTCATAAGGCTTCATCGCGTTTCTCGGCCCTATCCCCTTGACGGCACGCCCTTATCGCAAGGATGGCCGGATGACGGAAAGATGAAGCTTTCCCACACTTTAAGTCGAATTGTGCCGCCGCCTTAAGCCTCGTCTTAAGGATTTTGGGCGACTTTTGACGCAAATTATTGCCACCGCGGAATGCAATGCAGAGTACCCCCACCGAAACGCGCGAGCCCGCGTCGCCCGGCGCCGCCGACGCACCCTCAACCAAGCGCCGCCTTGCCACACAACACGTGCGGGAAGCGCGCGACCGGTTGACGTCGACCAGCGGCACGCGCCCGGTCTTCGACTACGAGCTGCTGCGCCAATTCGCGCAGAACCGGCTGTCGGGTTCGCTGGTGATTTTGCTACTCGTCCTCACCATCGGCCTTCTTTCCGCGCTGTGGACGGGCGCGCTGACCTCCGGAGTGTGGACCGGCGGCGCGCTCATCATCCACCTCGTCATCATCCGCACCTGCCGGCAATTCCTCGACGAGCCGCCCGCCACCATAAATCTGCGCTCGTGGCGGCTGCGCTTCATCCTGCTCGACCTTTTCTTCGGCGTAGCGTGGACCTTTATCCTTATTCAACCGCTCGGCACCGACGAGCAGAGCGGTACGTTCATGCTGTTCGTCATGCTGCTCGTCGTGGCGATATCCAGCATGCTGGCGTCGAGCCTGCCGATTGCCGTGCTGGCGTTGACCTTGCCGGTCACGATCGCGATCGCGCTCGATTTCGCGCTGCGGGGCACGCTGCACGACTACATCCTTGCCGTCATGACGCTGGCGGCCGAGGGCTATTTTTCGCTACTCGCCTACCGGCTCTATTCGACCACGCTCGCAACGCTCGAGGCGCGCGCGGAGAAAGACGCGCTGATCGGTGAGCTCGAACAGTCAAAATCGATCTCGGACGAGGCGCGGCGGCGCGCGGAAGCCGCCAATATCGCCAAGTCGCGTTTCCTGGCGCAGATGAGCCATGAGCTGCGCACGCCGCTCAACGCCATCCTCGGATTCTCCGAGGTGATGAAGGGTGAAATTTTCGGCGCGCACGCGGTGCCGATGTACAAGGACTATGCCGGCGACATCCACAATTCCGGCGTCCACCTCCTCAACCTGATCAACGAGATCCTCGATCTGTCGCGCATCGAGGCCGGCCGTTATGAGCTCAACGAGGAAGCGGTATCGCTCAACCGCGTGGTGGAGGATTGCCACCATCTGCTCAAGCTGCGCGCCGGTAATCGCGGCATTACCATCCACGAATTGTTCGAGCCGGATATGCCGCGCCTGTGGGCGGACGAGCGCGCCGTGCGCCAGATCTGTTTGAACCTTCTCTCCAACGCCATCAAGTTCACGCCGCAGGGCGGCGAGATCTGGCTCAAAGTCGGCTGGACCGCATCCGGCGGACAATACATGAGCGTGAAGGACACCGGCCCCGGCATTCCGGAGGAAGAGATCCCTGTGGTGCTGGCCTCGTTCGGGCAAGGCTCGAACTCAATCAAATCGGCCGAACAGGGCGCCGGGCTCGGGCTACCGATCGCCAAGAATCTGATCGATCTGCATGGCGGCACCTTCACGCTGAAGTCGAAGCTGCGGATCGGCACCGAGGTGGTGGTCACCTTCCCGCCGGAGCGCGTGATGCAGGCGTTGGCGCCGATTTCCGATGCGGCGACGACCTCGATCGCCCCGCAAGGCGACATGTCTTCAAGCTCGGCAGTAGGCTCATGGTCGTCCGAGGATTCGACGAATCGTGCGCGCCGCGCTTTGTTTGGCACCTGAGCCCCGCAACGGGTCGACTGAAACAATCATGTTCGACCAAAAAATCGCCACGGCAAAATTCTTATAATGCCGCACAAATCACGGCGGTAAGGGATAACTCCGTGCGCCAACCCCTGTTGTGGTTCTTGCTGGGTGCAATTGCGATCGCGCTGGTCGTTCTCGTTACGCATCATGACGAAGGAATGATCGGGCCGTTTTCGACCGGCGACTTTGGGGCGCTGTCTTATCGGCTCATCTTGCTCGTCTTTATCGCCTCGGCGGTCGTCGTGATGTTTCGCGGCCGCTTCACGCAAGCCATCACCGCCGCGCTTCTTTGGATCGCGATCGGACTCGCTCTTCTGGTCGGCTACACCTACCGGTTCGAACTGCGCGAGGTCGCCGACCGCGTGATGGCGGAGGTCATTCCCGGCTATGTGGTCGCGCACGGGCGCTCGGTGGAAGTGGCGCGCGCCTTCAACGGCGATTTCGATATCACGGCACGCATCAATGGCGCGCGCGTCGCCATGGTGCTCGATACCGGCGCGAGTTCCGTGGTGCTGACGCGTGAGGACGCCAAGGCCGCCGGGCTGCCGCTCGAAGTGCTGGCCTATACCGCCGTGATCGATACCGCCAACGGCCGCACCCATGCGGCGCCGGTGCGGCTTGACCGCGTCGCGGTCGGCGGCTTGGTCGAGCGCTCGGTCGACGCGCTGGTCGCCCAACCGGGCCAGCTCAAGACCAGCCTTCTCGGCATGAGCTTCCTCAACCGGCTGCAAAGCTGGGAGGTGCGCGGCGACCGGCTGCTGCTGCACGGGTATCCATGACTTGTCATTCCGGGGCGGCCCGAAGGGCCGCGCCCTGGAATGACGCCTCAAAACAAGCTCACCAGAAACCGCAGCGACACCGCGAGCAGAAAACAGCCGAAGGCGATTTCCAGCGTGCGGCGCGGCAGCCGGTGAGCGAGATGCGCGCCGTACGGCGCAACGTAGCTCGCAACCGGAGCGGTCACGGCAAGCCCGATCAGCGACACAAAGCCGAGCGAGAGCGGCGGCAACTCGGCCTGATGCGGCAGGCCGGCAAGCATAAAGCCGATCGCGCCGGCAATCGTGATCGGCACAGCGACGCCGGATGAGGTGGCGACCGCGTTGTGGATCGGCTTGCCGTAGACCGTGAGGATGATGGTCGAAATCGGGCCGCCGCTCACCCCCATGAGCGATCCAAAAAAACCGATGCCAAAGCCGTAAAGCGTCATCGGCACCGGGCCGGGCAGCTCGTTGCCGAGGTTCCAGCGGTCACCGGCGAACAGAAGCTTGAACGCGATAAAACTTGCGACCAGCACGAACGCGACCGTCAACACGGCCGCCGGGGCGAAGCTCGCAATCACCGCGCTGCAGGCAACGCCGATCACCGCAGGCAACGCCCATCGCCCGATCACGCCCGGAATGACCGCGCCCTTGGAGCGATGCGTCAGATACGAACGGATCGTGGTCGGCACGACGATCGCGATCGAGGTGCCGAGACAGAGCTGCATGCGCACATCTTCCGGCACCCCGATCACGCGGAAGGCCTCGTAGAGCACCGGCACGATCACCGAGCCGCCGGACACACCGAACAATCCGGCAAGCACGCCGGAAATCATGCCGCCGATGACAAGGGCAAGCGCAAGCCAGAGGATTTCATGCAGGGAGACGCCGAGGAGCATTCGCTTACTCTACTTTGTCATTCCAGGGCCGAGCGCAGCGAGGAACCCGGAATGACGAAGGGCTACGCAGCGACATCAACGACATCGCGAGTGCCATCGGCCACGAGGCGGAGCGCATTCAGCAACAACGCTGCGCCAGCATCGCTGGTGGCAGCGCCGGCAAGATGCCGGCGGAAAGCGCGCGCGCCCGGCACGGCGCGGAACAGGCCGTGCAGGTGGCGCGTGATTGCATGCAGCCGTGTGCCTTCGCGCAACTCGCGCTCGATGTAAGGAACGAGCGCAGCGGCGGCGTCTTTCGGCGAGGTGAAAGGCGCGTCCTCACCAAATAAAACCGGATCGACGGCGAGCAACCGCCAGGGCTCCTGATAGGCGGCGCGGCCCATCATCACGCCATCGACGCGTGAGAGGTGAACGCGCGCATCTTCAACGCTGGCAACGCCACCATTGAGCACGATCGGCAGACGCGGATGCGCGGCTTTGAGCCGATACACACGCTCATAATCGAGCGGCGGCACTTCGCGGTTTTCTTTGGGCGAGAGGCCGTTCAGCCAGGCTTTGCGCGCGTGCACGACCAGCACATCGGCGCCGGCCCGCTCGACCGCTTGTGCAAAGCGCCCGAGCGCCTCCTCCGGGTTCTGATCGTCGACCCCGATACGGCATTTGACCGTGACGGGAACGGGCAACGCCGCCTTCATCGCGGCAACGCAATCGCCGACCAGTTCCGGCTCGGTCATCAGGCATGCGCCGAAACGCCCCTCCTGGACGCGGTCCGACGGGCACCCGGCATTCAGATTGATCTCATCGAAGCCGGCATCGGCGCCGATGCGCGCGCATTCCGCCAGCGCCCGCGGCTCGGAGCCGCCAAGCTGCAGCGCCACCGGATGCTCGGCCGGATCGAAGCGAAGCAGCCGCGCCCGATCGCCGTGCAGCACCGCGCCGGTGGTGAGCATCTCGGTATAGAGGAGCGCGCGGCGCGTCAGCAGCCGGTGGAAGAACCGGCAGTGACGGTCGGTCCATTCCATCATGGGTGCCACGCAAAATCGATGATCAATCGTTTTTCGAGGTTCTGCCGACTTCATAGCGTGTTTCCAGGCTTTTCCGAGCGCCTCGTTTTCTGCCATTCCCGCTTGTTTCCGGCTGTTTTCCTTCCTACAGTATGACAAAATCATACTTCTCGACAGGGAGTCATACCGGAATGGCCTCGATCGTAGCACGCAAACGCAAGGACGGTTCAACCGGCTATCTGGCGCAGATCATCATCAAGCGCCAGGGCCACGTCGTTCACCAAGAGTCGCAGACCTTCGACCGCAGGCAGGCCGCAGCGTCGTGGTCGGCGCGGCGCGAGGACGAGCTTCGCAAGCCCGGTGCGCTCGGACGCAAGTCCGACGATCCGAAGCTTGCCGAAGTCATCGATCGCTTTGTCGCCGAGTCCGAGAAGCAGATCGGCCGCACCAAGGCGCAGGTGCTTCGTAAGATCAAGACCTATGACATCGCCGATCTGCGATGCAGCGAAATCACCAGCGCCGACGTGATCGGCTTCGCACAAGCCCTGCCAGTGACGCCGCAGACCCGAATGAACTACATGAGCCATCTGGCCGCGATTTTCGCCGTGGCGAAACCGATGTGGGGCTACCCACTCGAACAGCAAGCGATCAAGGACGCCTTCATTGTCGCCAAGCGCATGGGCATCACGCGGAAAGGCGCATCGCGTGATCGGCGGTCGACGATCGAGGAACTGGTTCGGCTGATCGATCACTTCGTCGACATCAAGGCACGGCGACCGAGTACGCTGCCGATGCAGCGGATCATTCCGTTCGCCCTATTCAGCACGCGGCGGCAGGAGGAGATCGTTCGTATCCGATGGAGCGACTATCAGCCGGCGCACCACGGACACTCGGCGCGCGTTCTGATCCGCGACATGAAGAATCCCGGTGACAAGATCGGAAACAACATCTGGTGCGATCTTCCTCCGGAGGCGTCGGCATACGTCGAGGCCATGCCGCGACGTGATGACCGCATCTTCCCCTACTCTACCGACGCAATCAGCGCGGCGTTCACACGCGCCTGCAAGGTGCTCGGCATCGAAGACCTGCACTTTCACGACCTGCGGCACGAAGGCATCTCGCGCTTGTTCGAAATGGGATGGACCATCCCGCAAGTAGCCAGTGTGTCAGGACACCGCAGCTGGTCGAGCCTGAAAGGGTACAGTCACCTACGGCAGACAGGTGACAAGTACGCGGAATGGAAATGGCGGACGCCACGCCATGATGAAGCATTGGGCTGATTATATTGAATCTTTGAGGATACTGGTCGGGTGGCTCCAATGCGGCCGGCATTCTAAGGATCGCGCGCGGTGTGCTCCTGTCCGAGAGAGCGTTCCCTTCACACGGGAGAGGTCGTAGGTTCAATCCCTACAGCGCCCACCATTAATATCCAACAAGATCAAACACTTATGGCATCGCTAACGCCTAGCGCATCCGTGCTTGGAAAATCTGTACCCACCCTGCACCCACCAAAAAAGCCTTTGCGCCCAGCCCATCAAGCCGCGCTGACGCGTGCTGAGCCATCTAGCCAGAACGACATCAGTCAGCTCGTTTCAGCGGGGCGATAGCGATTGCCGCTTGCTCAGCCCGTGGCGGGCCGATCTCGGGCGTTCTTGTCAATGCTCCGGTATCAGGCGCGCGTTGCTCCGATCACCTCGATCCTCCGACCATCGACCATCGCGAACGTCTCTGGGACCGCGGTGAGCGATCGCGATCCCGCCCATCCGTGATTATTTCCAAAAAACCGAAAAAGGTCTGACTACAAGCATAACGGTCTACACATGAGTTCGGCCATCACGCGCCTGTCGACCTCCCGCCATCTGACCGAGACCCATTGGGACGAGTGTTGGGGCGGAACCTCTTCGGACTGAGTTCCATTCGACGCTCTGATATTTGGTGGAGCATAATCTTTTCGGCGAACCAGTTTCGACCTCGACGTCGTCGGCATCGAGCTTCCATTCTCGCTCAATGCCTTCGGAAAGTTGATCTGCCATTGGCGCGCCGGTAACTTGAAATGGCCGTGCGCAGCGACGTTGGCCGACGCCGTTATTACCGGTGCGGCGATCGGCTCCTTAAGTGGCAAGCTGGTCGCCGGCGTAGGGTGCTTGTTTCTGTTTGCGCTTGCAGTGATCGCGGGTTGGTATCGCCATGCTGTCCGCGCGCGGTCGACCGCAATCTTCCGACGTCGTAGACCTGGACCGCTGGCTTGTCGCAGACAATGCCATTGATCAGATCGGGTCCCAGGAAAATACGTCGGGCGAGCGTTCAAGCGGCGTGAATGACGCAGCAAAGGCGCCCTTGAGCTGTGCGGCGAGCGTCTGCGGCGTCCAGCCGTCCGCGCGATGCAGTGTTCGGATCGGCCTGTTCTGATTGAACAGATAGATTTCATTGTTGCGCGCCGACAAGATCTGACCGGTGATGCCATCCGCCGCATCGGAGGCGAGATAGACGACGAGCGGGGCGACCTTTTCCGGCGTCATCTGGCTGGCGCGTGCAATGCGCACTTTCTCCTCTTCGGTTTCCGCCGGGATCGACTGCACCATGCGCGTCCAGCCGAACGGCGACACGCAATTCGAGCGCACGTTGAACCGCGCCATGTCCAGCGCGATGCCGCGCGATAGGCCGACGATGCCCAGCTTGGCCGCCATGTAATTGGCCTGGCCGAAATTGCCGATCAGTCCCGAGGTAGATGTCATGTGAACGTAAGCGCCGGAATTCTGTTCGCGGAAATGTGTCGCGCAGGCGCGGCTCATGAGGAAGCTGCCGTTGAGATGCACGTTGATGACATCCGACCAGTCGCTCCAGCTCATGCGGTGGAAAATGCGGTCGCGCAGAATGCCGGCATTATTGACCAGGATGTCGATGCGGCCGAAAGCATCGAGCGCCGCCCTGACAATTTTGTCGGCATTGGCCGGTTCGGCAATTGACAGCGTCGAAGCAGTGGCCTCGCCGCCGGCCTGTTTGATCTCCGCAACCACCGACTGTGCCGGCCCAACGTCGGTCCCGGCGCCCTCGAGGCTGGCGCCGATATCGCAGACCACGACGCGCGCGCCCTCGGCGGCCATCAATAGCGCGATACCGCGGCCGATGCCGCGCCCGGCGCCGGTGACGATCGCGACCTTGCCCTCAACCATGCCCGCCATGCGCTCTAGCCCCAGATTTCCTCGGCGATCTCGACGATCAGCCGCAGCTTCGCCCATTACTCATGCTCGGCGAGGATATTGCCTTCCTCGGTCGAGGCGAAGCCGCATTGCGACGGACCGCGGAGCGAAGTCGCGACCCGCGCCATCTCGCTGTGGTCTTGCGCTTTCAAGGTATCTTCGACCAGCTGGCGGAGCTGCTCCTGCGCCTTGATCCTCCAATCCTTTGGCATCGGTTGTGTGAAGGTCGCCGAGGCCTCGATCTTCAAACTCTCGTAGGGCCCCACTTTGAACGTGTGCGACGCGCCGATGGTTATTTCTTTGGCCATCAGCGTGGCTCTTGTCCGGCTTTGATATCGTGCGCGAACGTCGCCGGGACGCAAAATTCGTGTTCGCTTCCGCTACCGTCGTTGAGGATACGATGCGCTGGTACTGGAAGGTGAGCGATGCATTCCGCCTCGGTTTTATAATCCCACTGAACTAGCGGAGCATCGACCGTGCCATTGGCTAGGATGTAAACTACGATTGCCAGCCACATGATTAGTGCTCCTTTGTCCAGCGATCTGTAGGTGGACCGCTGCAGCTGCCCCAGGTGCACGGAAGGCTGCGCGGCTTTGGCTTCGTCCACGCCCAGCATTCTTCTCGATAGTAATTTTCGCCCATATCGCCCTTTTTCGGCACGTCGTTGTTGCACGTTTCAACAAATTGCCAACGCGCCTGCTGCATGCAGAAGTACAGCCAGTCGTCTTGGTTTTCAGCCTGGCGCTTGGTGTTTGGATCTTTCACGTCAGTGGTTTGCACACCGCGGCCGTGATCGATGCCGTAGGTGATGCACCGATTGATCTGTGCGCGCGCTGGCGAAGGTGGCGGGATCGGACGGTAAATCCATAGCGGCGCCTCACAGATCTTCGCACCCTGATGCTGCAGGCAATACGGCGTGATATTCATGGCGTGAGCAAAGTGCGCGGTGCGCGTCATCGCGCCGAGCACGAGCGCCAGGCCGATGATGAACCAAACAAGTCTGGCGATCACTTTCAGTCTCCTTTGTGATCGAGCGCCTCGAGCAGCGCCGGCGGTGTTACGAGTTTGACCGAGCCGAGATCCTGCGCGTCGCGACAGTCTGTTTCAATGCGTCGTTGCGTTCATCGGCATCCTTGAGCCTCTGCGTCAGCCGCTCGTTCTCTGCCTTGAAGCGCAGCGCCTCGGTGCGCCAGTTGTCGCGGTCGGTTTTCAGCTCCTCGATCTGCGCCTGCATCTCGTAGTGCCGTTGGACGCTGCGGTGGATCTCCGCTTCGCGCGTGATGGAAAAACCCTAGCGTCGCCGGTGCCGGGCGAGAGAAGTTCGTCGGTCGATTGACCGATCATTTATGGCCACATTAAACAAAACTTGGCCTGGCAATAATCTCCGGCGCCGCCATACCATGGGCGGGACGGTAATGTTTGCCAAACAAAGCCAAGGCTTGCTGCCCATGCTTTAGTGCCAAGCCGCATGATTTCATTTGGTGAGGCATTAGCCAACACCCACGCTTGGTGGGCGGTGTAGCCGTATTTTTGTAAATGATCGGCAATTTCGGCATCGCAACCCAAGTTGTCTTTGGTGTGTCCGTCCTCATCCCTATTGTAGCAACTATGAAAGCCAAGGATGGCGCTGTTCTGCACCAGCACGTGCCATCCGCTCAACCAAATCGCGGTGCAAGCTGATAAACAGCCTCGGAAGCCGCTGCCATCGGTGTCATTGTTTTGCACCACCGTGTTGTAGTGACGTTCATGAATGAGATCAGCAATGGCCAGCGCCGTGGGCACAACACCACCCGGACCGATTGGTCGCACATACACAGGCGGTGGCGGGTGCAAATGAGCAAACGCGATTTCATCACCGGGATGAATTTCACCGA
>CAVREN010000033.1:0-40582 GCA_963720115.1 uncultured Alphaproteobacteria bacterium | reverse complement strand
GAACTACACGACGGCGAATGCGGAGGCCGATGAACTTGTGGCGTTGGCGGGCGAAAAAGCCAGCCCCATATGGAAGGCCTATGGCGCCTCGCGCCAAGGATTTCTTGCTGCCATGACCGACAAAGCCGCGGACGCAGTTCAAATCATAACGTCAGCAATTGAAACTGCTCGATCAACCGGATCGACCTTGTGGACACCCCTGAACCTATCACACTTAGCGAGGGCCTATGCCGTCCTCGGCAAAATTCGATGAAGCTTGGTGCTGCATTGGCGAAGCGATAACGGCGATGGCAACAGCTAAGGAAACCTGGTGGGAGGCTGAGGTCGATCGCGTTGCTGGCGAGATTTCACTGAT
Source organism: uncultured Alphaproteobacteria bacterium (assembly GCA_963720115.1). GTDB lineage: Bacteria > Pseudomonadota > Alphaproteobacteria > Rhizobiales > Xanthobacteraceae > BOG-931. The sequence goes on along the minus strand of CAVREN010000033.1, from coordinate 40,227 downwards.
GTCGCCGGAGCCAAATGCGGCAAAAGCTGAAGGGCATTTCGAGCGCGCACTCGCTATAGCCCGCCAACAACAAGCCAAATCCTGGGAACTCCGAGCCTCCATGAGCCTTGCACACCTCTGGCGAGACCAAGGCAAGGTGCAGCAAGCGCGCGAACTGCTGGCTCCGGTTTACGGATGGTTCACAGAGGGCTTCGATACGCGCGATCTGGAGGACGCGAAGGCGCTGCTCGACGAGTTGGCGGCTTGAACAACTTCCGCAAGCTCGCCGAGTGCGTGCGCGAGCGGCCTTGTACGATGCGGCGGCAAGAATTTACCCGCTTAATTGGTTCGGAGCAGGTAACTCCGAACAGGGGAGGACAGCATGGCGTTAGAGATCAAGGTTCTCGATTACGGGGACGTTGAACAACTAGAATTCCAGCTTCTTGGTGCTCGGACGCGATTGCGGCCGCCCCCGCCGTGTACTAGTGCTCGGCATGCTGATACTCGGCGGCACCTGGCCTATCCTAGTCGATACCGGCTACCGCTCGAACCAGATTATGGAAACGCTCGGCGTGCGCGGCCTGAATTTCCAAATGTTCCTAGAAAGGGCGGCATCTACACGGTGCGGGGTTTCGTGTCGCGCGAAGTCGCGTATGAGCGGACGCCCGGGATGTTGCTTGAGGAGGTTGTGAACCCGCTTTGGGAATATAAGGAGGGCGTCTTCGAGCCGTCATTTCACCCCTATCATTTCCGTCCGCTGGTCCAGCATAACGCCGATATTTCCGTTTTCACGCGCATGCTTCATGACGTGCGCACGAAAGTAGCTGGCCGCCGGCATACAGGAACAATCGGAGCGGATTTTAATCGGTAAAGGGGAATGGGCTCGGGCAGTCCCCAATCGCGCTGACACCTCGCCCAGCAATCAAGAGAGGAACGCGCGTTCAACGAGCCGCAACGCAGAGCGCGTCACCCGAATGCTGGGGTCATACGTGCTTCCCCGGTGCTCCCTTTGGGAAGCGGCCGTCGCGTCAATCGCGACCGAAGCGAATGTTGCCGGTGTCGGTTCAGGTCCGAAATGGCCTAAAAGCGAACTCATGGTTTGAACGGTAAAACGGCATACTCGCTCGCGCACCGTCGAGCGAAACCCGTCCGTCCTAACCCGGTTTCGCCCGCTAACACTGATAAGGTAAAAGCGGCTGCTCGCTCGCGCTCGTTATTAGGTGCGACCTTGTCACATTGATCCATCAGAAGATGCATTGTTGGAGGCCGGATGCCGAATTACCGCACCTGGTAACAACCCTTCACCTTTTTAGACCAGCTTCACCAGCATCTTTCCCAAGTTCTCGCCCTTGAACAATTTGAGAAAGGCCTTCGGCGCATTCTCGATGCCATGCTCGACGGTTTCCTTCCACGTCACCTTGCCTTCGCGTATCCACCCTGACATGTCTTTTTGGAACTCGGGCAACAGATTGAAGTGGTTTGCGACAATGAAGCCCTCGAGCCGGATGCTCTTGCCGACAGCGAGCATGATGTTACGCGGCCCGGCGGGCATCCCGGCGACATTGTATTGCGAGATCATCCCGCAGAGCGCGAAGCGGGCAAACCGGTTGGCCGCTGTGAGCGCGGCCTCCAGATGCTCGCCCCCGACATTGTCGAAGTACACATCGATCCCATTGGGGGCCGCCTGCAGCAAAGCCTCGGTCAAATTGCCGGCCGCTTTATAGTCGATGACGTGGTCGACCCCGATCTGCTTGAGAAACGCACCTTTGTCGGGCCCGCCGATCCTATGACCGTGTGCCCCTTGATCTTGGCGATCTGACAGACGACCGAGCCGACGGCGCCGGCCGCGGCTGAGACAAACACCACGTCGCCAGGCTTCAGCGCCGCGATCCTCAACAGGCCCACCCAGGCCGTCAGGCCCGGCATGCCGGCAACGCCCAGGAACGCTTGGGGCGGCAGCCCAAAGGTGTCGAGCTTCTGCAAGTTTGCGGCCGGCGCGTTGAACGACTCGCGCCAGCCGAACATCGTCGAGACGAGATCGCCAGGCTTGAGCCGGGAATCATTGGAAGCGGCGACTTCCCCGATCGCGCCGCCCTGCAGCGGTTCGCCCAGTTGAAAGGGCGGGACATAGCTCGCGCGATCGACCATGCGGCCACGCATATACGGATCGACTGTCATCCAGATATTCTTCACCTGAACTTCGCCAGGCGCGGGGTCAGGCACCGTCACGGTGGCGAGCTCGAAATTTTCGGCACTGGGCATGCCGACGGGTCGGGATTTCAGACGGATTTCACGCGAGGTGACCATGGTCCAACCTCTCCTATTGGCGCATCAGCGGCGCACTTAGTTTAGTGACCGAGGAGAGAGCATAACAATAAAGCCCGCCTTAGCGCGGTTCGTGTGGCGCAGCCCAGACGGCGTGCCTTCCCATGTCACAGCGCGGTTTGCTTTCGCGTCGTTATCTGACAAGCACGACCTTGACCGGACAGGCCCCCTTCCTGAGGGCGCTACAATATATTGGCGCGTATGGTAGACTTTCTGGTTGGTCCAGAACGGATGCGTTAAATCCGGGGGCCGCCGATGCAGCAAATTGCAGACTGGCTCGAAAAGCTCGGCATGTCCGAGTACGAGCAGCGTTTTGCCGACAACGATATTGATCTTTCCATCCTGCCTGAGCTTACTGATCAGGATCTGGAGAAAATTGGCGTTGCCTCGCTTGGCCACCGCCGCAAAATCTTAAAGGCGACCGCTTTACTTAACGCCGGGCAAGCCGCGGAAGCGCCAGCAGTGCCGGCGGCAGGCTCTGTCGTTCGACCGTCCACTCCCGCTTCGGCTTCGCCACCGCCGATCGCCCGGGCCGAGGCTGCCGGCGAGCGCCGCTATCTCACGGTGATGTTCTGCGATCTGGTGGGTTCGACCAGCATTTCAGCCGGCTTGGATGCCGAGGAGTGGCGCGACCTCGTCGGCGCGTATCTCGATGCCGCCTCCGCCGCTGTGACGGAGATGGGCGGCCACGTCGCTAAGAAATTGGGCGACGGGTTGATGGCACTGTTCGGTTATCCGGTTGCGCACGAGAACGATGCCGAACGCGCGGTCCGTGCCGCCCTCTCGATCCAACGCGCACTTGCCGAGGTGAACCGCAAGAATGCCGACTGCGGCAAGCCGGCGCTCAACGCGCGCATCGGCATCGAAACCGGTCCGGTAGTGGTCGATGCGGCGGGTGAGATTTACGGCGATGCGCCCAATACGGCGGCGCGGGTGCAGGCGTTGGCAGAGCCAGGCACGGTCGTAGTGACAGCACAGGTGCAGCGCCAGATCGCCGGTCTCTTTGTCGCCGAGGAACGCGGCATTCATCAGCTCAAAGGCGTGCCCGAGCCGGTGACACTATTCCGGCTTGTAAGGGCGAGCGGAGGCGGACGCCGCGCGGGCCAGCGCCATCTCACGCCGCTTGTCGGGCGCGATGACGAAATCGCAATGTTGATGCGGCGCTGGGAGCGGGCGCGGCAGGGCGAGGGCCACTTGGTATTGATCGTGGGCGAGCCGGGCTTGGGTAAGTCGCGCCTGATCGAAGAATTTCATGGTCGCCTGCGGGACACGCCGCATACCTGGGCTGAATTTAGTTGTTCGCAGCTCTTGCAGAACACGCCGCTGCACCCGGTCGCTGATTGGGGCCGTCAGCGTTTCGGCAGTGCCGACGTGCCCGCCGAGAAGCGCCTGGCGGACTTGGAAAACACGCTGGCGCTGGTCAAGCTCGACCCGACAGAGAATGCCACCCTCCTCGCTCCGCTGCTCGACATTCCACTGCCGCCGGACCGCGTTCTGCCTTTGCCGCCAGAGGAATTGCGACGCCGGCAACTGGCGGCGCTTACCAGTTGGTGGATGGCTGGCGCACGGTCTCAGCCGGCGGTGATAGCAGTGGAAGACCTACAATGGGCCGATCCCACCACGCTTGAGCTGTTGCGCGGTGTTGCCGAACGCGGTGCGCTGGCGCCATTGTTTGTTCTTGTCACCGCTCGGCCAGAGTTTCGGGCGCCGTGGGGCGTCCGCTCACATCACAGCACAATCTCGCTTACGCCACTTGACCGCGATCAGGTGAAGCACATGGTTGGCGAGCTTGCTGCCCACCACGCGCTGTCGAAGGAAATGGTCGAAGGCGTGACCGAGCGCACCGGCGGCGTGCCGCTGTTCGTTGAGGAAGTGACGCGGCTCTTACTGGAGCGCAGCGAGCAAGACGACATCCACGCGATCCCACCGACGCTGCAACAATCGTTGACTGCGCGGCTCGACCGGCTTGGCCCCGCGCGCGAGGTAGCACAGGTTGCCGCCGTGATCGGACGCGACTTTTCTTACTCACTCCTTCGCGCCATGGCAGGAATGGATGATCCGCCGCTACAAGCTGCCCTGGACCGGCTCGCCGACGCCGACATCCTCCTGGTGCAGGGCTTACCGCCGGACGCAGACTATCGCTTCAAGCACGCGCTCATTCAGGACGCGGCTTACGAGAATTTGCTCAAGAGCCGGCGCCAGGCACTGCACCGCCGCGTCGGCGAAACCTTGCGCGACAAGTTTGCCGGCACCGCCGCGGCCGAGCCGGAGTTGCTGGCGCATCACTTCACCCAGGCAGGCATGACCGAGGCAGCTATCGAATGGTGGGGCAAAGCCGGACAGCGATCCCTTGAACGCTCGGCGCTTGTTGAAGCCGTGGAGCAGTTGCAAAAGGGCCTGGCGCTGGTTGCGAACCTGTCGGAGGGCGTAACGCGCATGCAGCATGAACTTGATCTTCAGATTGCCCTTGGCAAAGCGATGATCGCTACAAAGGGCTACAGTGCGCCCGAGACGGGCGAGGCATTTAATCGTGCGCGTAGCCTTTGCGAGCAGCTGGACAGCCCACCCCAGCTCGTCACCGTTCTGCACGGCCAGTGGGTGCGCGTCTTGCTGGCAGGCGACTTGGCGCTCGCGCGTAGTCGAGCGGAAGAGCTGCTGAGGCTGGGCATGGAACGCAACGATCCCGCCTGGACGGTGATGGGTTGCCGCATTAGTGGCGTCACTTGCTGCTGGCTTGGCGAGTCGATTGCCGCCCGCGACTACCTGGAGCGAGGGCTCTCGGTCTACGATTCCACTGACCGCTCAAGCTACGCTGAGCTGACGGTTGATGACACCCATGTCATGCTGCTCAGTTACCTAGCGTGGACGCTGCTGTGCCTCGGCTACCTGGATCAGGCTCGGGCGAAGCGAGAGGCGGCATTGGCAGAGGCGCGCTTTCTTTCGCGAGCGTTCACATTGGCTCACACTCTGTCGAGGGCTACCCATGCCGAGGCTATCGTTGTTGGGCCGTCTGGAGCCCTGTTGCACGCAGACGAATGGGTTTCACTTACGGAAAGGCAAAGCATCGGCTACTACTCGGCAGAGGCAATGATTTTTCAAGGTTGGTGCTTAGCAATGCTAGGGCAGAACGAGAAGGGCATTACGCAGCTCATGCGCGGGCTGGCAGCATACCGCGCGCATGGGCTTCTCCACCTACCAACCTGTCTGACCTTACTGGCAGATGCCTACCGCAATGCGCAGCAGCCGCAAGACGGATTGCGGCAACTCGCAGAGGCAGTCAGTGTGACCGACAAAACACAAAGCAGATACTACGAAGCCGAGATGCACCGGGTGCGAGGCGAGCTTTTCTTGTCGATGCACGACGATGGCGCGGCGGAGGCGTCGTTTCGCAAAGCAATCAACGTTGCGCAGCATCAGAGCGCGAAGACTTGGGAACTCCGCGCCAGCACCAGCCTCGCCCGCTTCTGGCGCGACCAGGGCAAGCCGCAGCAGGCTCGCGAACTGCTCGCTCCGGTCTACGGGTGGTTTACTGAAGGCTTCGACACACTTGATCTGAAAGAGGCGAAGGCGCTGTTGGAGCAGCTCAGCGCGTAGTTGTGGCACCTCGTTGAAGGGAGGCTTGCGTGTACGCTTCTATCCGTCAAGGTAAGGCAAAAGCCGGAATGGCTGAAGAGCTGACCCGCAGGATCAAGGAAGGAGCGATCCCGATCATCAGTGATGTCGAGGGCTTTATGGCCTACTATGTAGTTTATGCACCTGACGACACCGTGACAGCGATCAGTATCTTTAAAGATTATGCGGGAGCCGAAGAATCAAACAAACGAGCGCTGGCGTGGATCGAGCAGAGCCTTGCGCCGCTGCTCGCTGGACCAGCTACAGCGATTGCTGGGCCAGTGATCGTCCATACTTTGGCTTAAGGCGCTTAAAGAACGGGTCGGCGAGGCCGCGCCAAGTGGCGGTCCGTGGCATGAATTGAATTGGGTGATCCCTTCCGCTCTCTTCGGGCTGACCGCCCTCGCATTGAAGCAACTTTCCTGCCTGGTGTTGCTGGTGTAGCGCCCGCCTGCGCATTGGCAGGTGCGTTTGCCAATGCGAACCCACAAGCAAACAACAGTCCGACTATGCGGCGCATTGCTGGTTTCGTTTTGCCTCGACGACAGCAAAACGCGGGACGTGGGACCGGTGCCACCGTCAAACCGTTAAGGAAAAACTTAAGCCCCGATTTTGGGTTCCCGGTATTTTCGAAGGGGTCCCTTGCAGCCCCAAATGACCCCCCGGCCTGTCCAGCATGGGGGTGGGGTCGAATTGGACCCGTGCTCGACGCGGACCGCCGTCAGTGCTTCGCGTTAGAGCCGACTGCGGAGGTCGTCTCTTCGCGCCGAAACTCCGCGTCGTAGTGCGTAATTTGGCGCATCAACTGCTCAATCAAAAGCAGGCGAATGACGCCGCCCCTGCTGGCTCGTCAGTTCTGCGACTGTCTTCGCGACCGCGTCGATGACTTCATCGGCTTCATCGGTGTCAACTTTGTCTGTGTCGCTCTTCTGACATGTTGGGCATTCCTTCAAAGCAGGAGCTTGGCGGCATATCCCGGGCATCGGGCAGGGACTGCGGTCAGCGCGATGGCAACACCTGTCGCGCTCGCTTCCGGGATGCTTCCGTGCCGATGAGTTCTTAAGCGACCACCGCCTTAAGACATTGAAATCATTGGTGGAGCCGAGGGGATTCGAACCCCTGACCTCCGCAGTGCGATTGCGGCGCTCTCCCAACTGAGCTACGGCCCCGCCGCTGGCACGAACAGGCCGAATAGTGGCGAGGGTGCTCGAAACACGTTTCCCGTCAGTCTGATAGTGAGTTGAAACTAGCGGATCGGTGGTTCAGCTTCAACGGATGTTCGATTGTGCGTGAGTGGATTTTGTGAACCGACACAAGCAGTCGCTGTGACGCCGTTGTGACGACGATATTGGCGCCGCGATGGCTAGGCGTTCCGAACGGGTTATCAAGTCTCTTCTTATTTCGCTGACTTCGCGGTCGGTAACCTGATGCTGATGGGCCAAGCATCGAGCGACCGCGTAGGAGCGCCCCCAAGGACTTTTGGGAAATCAACAGCAATCCAACACCTGTACGAAGCCAGTGATTATCCGTTGCGCAAACCTGAGTGACCGAGCCGTCCGCGCGTTCCGTTCAAGACAACGGGTCCTTCCAGGCGATAAATCTCAGGATTTCGACCCGTACCCCCGGATTTCAAAAAACCGGAGTAAACCCCTGGGCTCGGGCCAGACCCTGGCGCGTCGAGTGAACGCGAAAGCCACGCACTATTCGTCATCAGCGCCCAACACCTTACCGCTCTTCGGGTTGACCAAATGCGCCTGAGCGCACGCAAGGCACGTCACCTGAACGTAGGTGAGGTCCTCGTCTTCGGGGTCATCTGCAACCCAAGCCTGGACGTTGTCGCTGGTGTTGGGGCAGCGGTAGAGGAACGGTGGCATGATCTGACACTTCTTTTTTCTCTGGCTGTGCTAGACTGAGCAAAGGGATAGGGCTCCTCTGTTATTTCGCTGGGAGGCCCATCGTGAGCCGCCAGGGAATTGCATTCGACTATAGTTTACCGGCAGAACTGTATCTGTCGAGGCGCAGAGGACGACATACCGATTACCGGCGTTTCGCGACAGCGGCTGAGGCCGTTTGCTATGCTGTCGAAGAACTGCGCACACGCCGGTCCATCAGCGCCTGGATGCAGGTTGAAGAGGATCGGTTCAACAAGGAAGAAATCAATCGGCTGTATGACGAGATGATTATCCTTTGCGCGCGCCTCTAAGTGACTGAGCGCAGCGGTGCGACCGAATAGGGGCCGTTTACCGCGAAGGGTGCTTTGAGAAGCCCTGAGACCCCCAACGCCACCCCTGGACACCCACGCTTCCCCCGCCGATGATGCACGCCGCCCCCGATTGTAGGCGCCGTCATGGACATAGTGGTCTGGTTGCGGAGCTTGGGCTTAGAAGAGTACGAGGCACCATTCCGCAAAAATAAAATAGATGATGCAGTCCTGCCGAAGCTGACGGCGGAGGACCTGAAGGAATTGGGTGTTGCCGCGCTCGGGGACCGGGTGAAGCTGCTCGATGCCATCGCTGCTCTGCGTAACGACGCGAGCGGTAAGGCGCCCTTGGTTGACGCAGGGACCACGTCGAGCACCCCAAGCGCACATCCAGAAGACCGCGCCGAGCGTCGCCAAGTCACGGTGATGTTCTCCGACTTGGTCGGCTCAACGGCCCTCTCGGCGCACATGGACCCTGAAGACCTACGCGAAGTCATCTCCGCTTATCAGAAGTGCGTCGCCGAGACTGTGCAGCGCGTCGGCGGCTTCGTAGCGAAGTACATGGGCGATGGTGTGCTCGTGTATTTCGGGTATCCGCAGGCCCACGAGGACGATGCCGAGCGAGCCGTGCGCGCAGGACTGGACTTGGTCACCTCGGTAAGCGGCCTCAAGACACACGCAACCCTGCAAACTCGTGTCGGCATCGCAACGGGTCTGGTAGTCGTTGGCGATCTGATTGGGTCGGGCGCTTCTCAGGAGCAGGCCATCGTAGGCGAGACGCCAAACCTTGCAGCACGCTTGCAGGGCGTCGCAGAGCCGAACAGCGTCGTAATTGGCGACGGAACGCGAAAGCTACTGGGCGACCTCTTTGAGCTCAACGACGTCGGAGTAAAGGACCTAAAGGGGATTGCGGAGCCTGCGCGTGCCTGGGCGGTACTGCGACCAAGTTCGGTGGAGAGCCGCTTCGAGGCATTTCACGCGACCGGCCTGACTGACCTTGTTGGGCGGGAAGAAGAACTCGATTTGCTGTTGCGACGGTGGTCGCGAGCAAAGAGCGGTGAAGGCCAAGTGGTGTTGCTGTCCGGTGAGGCTGGTATCGGCAAATCCCGGCTCACAGCCGCGCTGTTGGAACGCCTCGCTACCGAGCCGCACACACGCTTACGCAATTTCTGCTCGCCGATGCACACCGACAGCACGCTCTATCCGATCATCGGCCAGATGGAACGCGCTGCGGGACTGGTGCGCGGCGACACGCCAGAAGCGAAACTCGACAAGCTTGATGCGATGCTGACACAAAGTTCGACATCGGCCGAGGAGGCGGCACTCTTTGCCGAGATGCTGTCGCTCCCGAACGACGGACGTTATCCGACGCTCGAACTAACACCGCAACAGCGCAGGCAAAGGACACTCGAAGCCCTCGTTTTACAGATCGCGGCCTTATCACGCCAAAATCCGGTGCTGATGATTTTCGAGGACGCCCATTGGACCGACCCCACGAGCCTCGAATTGTTTGGTCGCATCGTGGACAGGATACCAACCCTTCGTGTGCTGTTAATCGTGACATTTCGGCCGGAGTTTGAGCCGCCGTGGATTGGACGGCCCTTCGTGACCGCCCTCACCATCAATCGGCTAGCAGAGCGCGAAGTGAGCGCCATGATCGACCGCGTCGTCGGTAACAAGCTCCTTCCGGCGAGCGTTCGGCAGGACATCATCGAGCGCACCGACGGCATCCCGCTATTCGTGGAGGAGATGACGAAGGCTGTGCTGGAGGCGGGAAGCGAAAGCGCGGCGGAGCACATGGCTGCAGCGGTTCCTTCCGCCGCTTTGGCGGTCCCGGCAAGCCTCCACGCCTCACTGATGGCGCGGCTCGACCGGCTTGGAGCAGCCAAGGAAGTGGCTCAGATCGGGGCAGTGATTGGGCGAGAGTTTCCTCATGCTCTGATAGCTGCGGTAGCCCACAAGGCGGAGCCAGAACTCGGCTCTGCGCTCGACCGGCTCATTGAGGCAGGTTTGCTATTCCGGCAGGGTGTGGCCCCGCATGCGACTTATCTATTCAAGCACGCACTTGTGCAGGACGCGGCTTATAGCACCTTGTTGCGCGAGCCGAGGCGCGAGCTGCACGCCCGTATTGCCGAGACCCTAGAAAGCCAATTCGCGGAGATTGCTGAGAACCGTCCCGAGTTGCTCGCTCGTCACTGCACTGAGGCCGGACTAATCGAAAAGGCGGCGGTCCTATGGGGCAAAGCGGGGCAGCGGTCGCTTGACCGCTCGGCGCTAGTCGAAGCCGCAGAGCAGCTCACGCGCGCACTTGCTCACATCGAGACCTTGCCCGGTACTCCAGCCCTGCGTCGCGAGCAGATCAAGCTTCAGGTCGCACTCGCGAATGCTCTGATGCACACCAAGGGTTATGCAGCGCCCGAGACCAAAGCGGCGCTCGATCAGGCACGTCTATTGATAGAGCGAGCGAAGGTGCTCGGAGAGCCTCCCGAAGACCCACTGCTATTATTCTCTAACCTATACGGCTTCTGGGTCACGAATTATGTCGCGTTCAACGGCGACGTGATACGTGAGCTGGCGACGCAGTTTCTAGCGCTCGCTGAAAAGTATGAGGCGACAGTCCCGCGCATGATCGGGCATCGCATGATGGGCTGTTCCTTGGCGAGCACAGGAGACCTCGCGCAGGGGCGAATGCATTTTGATCGTGCTATCGCACTTTACGATCCTGCGGCCCACCGCCAGCTAGCGGCTCGGTTCGGGCAAGACAATAGGGTTACGGTTTTTGGGTTTGGGTCTGTGGTCGTTTGGTTGCTTGGCTTTCCCGAGGCCGCCCTCGCCGACACTGAGCACGCTGTTAAGGATGCGCGTGAACTCGGACAAGCCGCCGCGCTGATGTATTCGCTATTCCACACTTCACTGACTACTATTTTTTGCGGGAAGTACGCCGTAGCACACGCGCGCCTCGATGAGCTCGTCGCTTTGGCGAACGAAAAGAATGCCGCGTTCTGGAAAGCGGGCGGAATGACGCATCAAGGATGCGCATTGGCGTTGAGCGGCAAGCCTGCGGAAGCAATTCGCCTGATCACCGCCGGGGCCGCCGCCATGCGCTCGACCGGTGCAACAATGTTTTCGCCGTTGTACTTGTCATGTTTGGCAAGAGCCTGTGCGGAGCTTGAGAAATTCGACGATGCTTGGCGATGGATTAGCGAAGCTATGGCCGCCGCGCAAACTAGCAAGGAAAGATGGTGGGAGCCCGAGATCGGTCGCGTAGCCGGGGAAATCGCACTGAAGTCACCGCAGCCGGATGCGGCGAAGGCGCAAGAGTATTTCGAGCGCGCGCTCGCGGTTGCACGCCAGCAGCAAGCCAAATCCTGGGAGCTCCGCGCCGCAATGAGCCTCGCACGCCTCTGGCGCGACCAGGGCAAGGTGGAGCAAGCGCGCGAACTGTTGGCTCCGGTTTACGGGTGGTTTACGGAAGGCTTCGACACCGTCGATCTGAAGGAGGCGAAGGCGCTGCTGGAGGAGTTGGCGTCATAACGGTTTGTTAGACGAAGGCGATAAGCCAATTCCAGCGCGAGCCTTTGATGTCCTACAGCCCACAGGAAGCGCGATGAAAAGGCGGTCCAGAGTAGGCGGCAAAAAGATTAAGGGCCGACGTGGCAACGCGGCACTGCCGAGAGGTCGCAATTCGGCGAAGCCCATTGCGCATTCCACTTCACCCGTTGCCGGTGACGAAACAGTGGTCGCGCGGCTCAGCCGTGAGTTGAACGAGGCGCTAGAGCAGCAGACGGCCACATCCGAGGTTCTTCGGGTCATCAGCAGCTCCGCCGGCGATCTTGAGCCGGTGTTTGCGTCCATGCTGGAGAACGCGGTCCGCATCTGCGACGCCAAATTCGGAAATATCTACCGCTGGGACGGCGAGGCCCTTCACTTGCTGGCGGCGCACGATACCCCTGCTGCGCTTGTCGATGTGCGTAGGCGATCTGCGCTTCGCCCCACCGCGCTCATACGTCACATGGTGGCGACGAGGACGGTGGCTCACGTTGCCGATCTTTCAGCAAGCGAGGATTACGTCGAACGTCATCCAGCGGCCGTCGCGGCAGTTGAACTTGGCGGCGTGCGGACGGCTTTGCTTGTGCCGTTGCTGAAGGAGGATGAACTAATCGGGTCGTTCACCATCTATCGGCAGGAAGTTCGTCCGTTTACCGACAAACAGATTGCTCTTGTCACAAATTTCGCGGCCCAAGCCGTCATCGCCATCGAGAACGCGCGGCTGCTCAACGAATTGCGCCAGCGCACCAGTGATCTTACTGAGCGCACAGCCGACCTCACCGAAGCGCTAGAGCAGCAGACGGCAACGTCGGAGGTTCTTCAGGTTATCTCAAGCTCTCCCGGCGATCTTCAGCCGGTATTTGCAACCATGCTGGAGAGTGCCGCGCGGATTTGCGACGCCAACTTTGGAAATGTCTTCCGCTGGGATGGCGATGCGCTCCACCTCATTGCGACGCACAATACACCGCCAGCCTTCGCCGAGTATCGCAAGCAAAAGCCGGTTCGTCCTGGTACAACAAGCGTTGTTGGTCGCACGGTGACGACAAAAACGGTGGTTCACATCGCCGATGCGGCAGCTCTGCCAGCTTACGTTGACGAGCGCGATCCGGCATTCGTTGCGGCCGTCGAACTTGGGGGCGTGCGAACATTCCTGGCCGTCCCAATGCTGAAGGAGAACGAACTGATCGGTGCGTTCAGTGTGTATCGCCAAGAAGTTCGTCCCTTTACCGACAAGCAGATCGAGTTGGTCAAGAACTTTGCTGCTCAGGCAGTCATCGCCATCGAGAACGCGCGGCTGCTGAACGAACTGCGCCAGCGCACCACAGACCTCACAGAGGCGCTGGAGCAGCAGACGGCGACTTCGGACGTGCTTGAGGTTGTCTCAAGCTCTCCCGGCGATCTTCGGCCAGTGTTTGAAACCATGCTCACGAACGCGACGCGGATTTGCGCGGCCAAGTTCGGAGTTCTTTGGCTTTCTGAAGGGGAACGCTTCCGCTGCGTTGCGCTACACAACGCGCCACCTACATTTGCCGACCATTACCGAGACGAACCGTTGGTCAATCCACCGCCGGGTAGTGGTCTTCGCCGCCTCTTTGAAACGCGGCATGTCACGCAGGTTACCGATATGAGAACAATACGGTCATACATTGAGCGCGACCCGTTTGTTGTCGCGAGTGTTGAACTAGGGGGCTATCGGAGCGTCCTCAACGTGCCGATGCTGAAAGAAGGTGCGTTGATTGGTGCCATCTCGATTTTTCGCCAGGAAGTTCGTCCATTCAACGACAAGCAGATCGCGCTGGTCACGAACTTCGCCGCCCAAGCGGTCATCGCCATCGAGAACGGGCGATTGCTCAGCGATCTGCGCCATCGCACAAGCGACCTCACCGAACGCACATCCGAACTCACGGAAGCGTTAGAGCAGCAGACGGCCACCTCCGAGGTTCTTCAGGTCATCAGCAGCTCTCCCGGCGATCTTCAGCCGGTATTTACGACCATACTGGAGAATGCTGCGCGGCTCTGTGATGCTAACTTCGGCAATATCTTCCGTTGGGACGGCGAGGCTCTGCACCTTATTGCGATCCACAACACACCGCCCGCCTTCGCCGAATATCGTCAGCGCCGGCCGTTGCCGCTCAAGCCGAGCCTTCCCTTTGCTCGCATGGTGACAGGAAAAGCAGTGGTGCATTGCGCCGATGCGGCGGCGCTGCCTGCCTACACTGAACAGCACGACCCGGAAGTTGCTGCCGCCGTTGAACTCGGCGGCATCCGAACGTTCGTAGCCGTTCCGATGCTGAAGGAAGACAAACTGATCGGCGCGCTTATCGTTTACCGCCAGGAGGTTCGCCCCTTTACAGACAAGCAGACCGAGTTAGTCAAGAACTTTGCCGCGCAAGCCGTCATCGCCGTCGAGAACGCGCGGCTACTCAACGAACTCAGGCAATCGCTGGAGCAGCAGACGGCTACGTCAGAGGTGCTGCAGGTTATCTCAAGCTCCCCAGGCGCGCTTGAGCCAGTGTTTACGACCATGCTGGAGAAGGCCGTTCGCATTTGCGATGCCAGATACGGCAGCCTCTATCTCCGCGAGGACAGTAAACTTCGCCTCGTGGCCGCGCACGATGTGCCGGAATTTCTTGAAGCGCGTCGGGGTGTCGCCTTCGAGCCGGCTCCTGGAGGCGGGCTTGACGAAGCAATGAGGAACAAGCGCGCCGTTCAAATCCCTGATCTGGCGGCGACAAAATCCTATATCGAACGCCACCCCGGAGTGGTCGAAGCGGTCGAACTTGGGGGCATTCGCACCGGCATGGTCGTGCCGATGCTCAAGGATGATGAAGTTATCGGGGTCATTGCAATTCACCGTCGCGAAGTGCTTCCGTTCACCGAGAAGCAGGTCGAGTTGCTTACGAACTTCGCAGCTCAGGCCGTCATCGCCATTGAGAACGCGCGGCTGCTCAACGAGCTGCGGCAATCGCTGGAGCAGCAAACGGCCACTGCCGATGTCTTGAAGGTCGTCAGCCGTTCGACATTTGACCTGCAGACGGTACTCGATGCGCTCGTGGAAACGGCCGCGCGGCTCTGCAACGCCGACATGGGCTGCATTGTTCGTCCGCAGGGTTCGTATGTTCAATTTTTGGCTACCTTTGGTTTTTCGCAGGACTTCACTGATGTCGCGAGTTCGACACCAATAACGCCCGGCCGGTGGACCCTCTCCGGGCGAGTGATGGAAGAGGGTCGTACGGTCCACATTCACGACGTTCTGGCCGATACTGAATACACGTTCACCGCTGCTCAACAGGTCGCGGGCTTTCGGTCGGGCCTCGGCGTTCCGCTTATGCGCGAAGGGACGCCTATCGGCGTAATCAACCTCTGGCGGTCGCAGGTACAGCCGTTCACCGAGAAACAGATCGAACTGGTGATTACCTTCGCCGCCCAGGCGGTCATTGCAATCGAAAACACGCGACTTCTAAAAGAACTGCGAGACCGAACAGAGGAGGTAGAGAAACTCAATCAGCACTTGGAGCAGCGCGTCGCCGACCAAGTGGGCGAAATCGAGCGCATGAGCAGACTGCGCCGCTTTCTACCTCCGCAGGTCGCTGATCTGATCGTTGCGTCTGGGAGCGAGAAGCAACTTGGAAGCCATCGTCGAGAGATAACCGCACTCTTCTGCGACCTGCGCGGGTTCACTGGCTTCACTGAGAGCGCCGACGCTGAAGACGTAATGGCCTTGCTGCGCGATTACCACGCGGCCATCGGCGAAATCATCATCAAGTACAACGGCACGCTCGAACGTTACGCTGGTGACGGCGTGATGGTGGTCTTCAATGATCCGGTGCCAGTTGAGAACCCGGCGCTGCAAGCTGTACTCATGGCGCTTGAAGTTCGTGACGCCATCGGAGCCTTGACTGAAACGTGGCGTCGCTGGGGACACGACATTGGCTTCGGCATCGGCATTGCGCACGGATTTGCGACGCTTGGCACCATCGGCTTTGAGGGACGCTTCGATTATGCCGCCATCGGGACAGTATCGAACGTGGCCTCTCGCCTCTGCGATGAGGCCAAGCCTGGGCAAATCCTGATTAGTCCTCGGGTGCTGACGAAGGTCGAGAATGCCGTCAAGGTCGAGCCAGTCGGCGAGTTCGAGTTGAAGGGGATCAGGCGGCCTCTGGCGGCGTACAATGTGGTCGCTGCCACATCCGTAGAGACTTGAGGCTGCCCGACCAGCGCAACCACCTATCGGACATTCACCGCTCCACGGCGTATATCTGCCAGTCGCCAGGAACTCCCTTGAGTGTTTGGCTGCCGCGATCCGCAAAACGCAATCCGGAGCCAGCCACCAAGTCCTTGACAGTTCTCGACACCAGCACCTCGCCAGCCCCGGCCAGCGAAGCCACTCGGGCACCAATGTGAACGGCAATGCCACCGACGTCGTCGCCCATCATTTCGCACTCGCCGGTATGCAGCCCTGCACGAACGTCGATCCCGAGTGGGCGTATTTCCTCCGCAACCGCGCAGGCGCAACGAACACCGCGCGCCGGGCCATCGAAAGTCGCAAGAATGCCGTCCCCCGTTGTCTTGACCTCATGGCCGCGAAAGCGAGCGAGATTGCTACGGATCGTGGTGTGATGTTTGTCGAGGAGATTATGCCAGCGGCTATCGCCAAGCGCGGCAGCTTTCTCGGTCGAGCCAACGATGTCAGTAAACAGAACGGTGGCGAGAACCCTGTCCACCGGGACTGGCGCCCGCGAACCGGTCAAAAACTCCTCGATGGCATCAGCGATCTCCATGGCGTTGTCGCCGACGAATGGTATGTGGTCTTTTCCCGGAAGCTCGATATAGCGCGCGCCGGGAATGTGCTCGGCCAGATAACGTCCACCCTCCACGTTGATGGTCACGTCTTCGGTTCGATGGATGACTAGCGTAGGCACCCGGATCGTCGGCAAGATATCGGCGATATCGATCTGGCTGTTCATGCGCATGAGGGCGGAAGCAGCGGCGGGGCTTGCGCCAAGGCGCTCAAACCGGCTCCACCAGCGTTGGAAGGCCGGATCATTCGCGCGCGAGGGCGCGAAGTGGGGCAAGCTGCCACCGGTGCCCCAGGCTTGATCGGCATAGCCGAAAAACGCTGCGAGCGCCTCCTCCGTAGGAAACCACGACGAAAAGCGCGCAAAGCTGCCATAGAGAACCAGCGCTTGGCAGCGGTTGGGATAGGTCGCAGCGAACAGTGCTGTCAGTGGACCGCCCTCGGATATGCCAAGCAGCGCGGCCTGATCCATAGCGGCGGCGTCCATCACCGCCCGCAGGTCGTCGATGCGCTGATCTAACCCGGGAAGTTCGGCGCCTCGATCCGACATGCCGGTCCCGCGCTTGTCCAGCATCACCACCCGCGCAAAGCTGGCCAGACGAAGCAGCCAACGAGCAACGTCCGGCTCGTCCCACCAGTGCTCAACGTTGGAAACGAAAGGCGAAGCGAGAACCAGATTGATCGGACCCTCGCCAAATACTTGGTAGGCGATGTGAACGTCGCCGCTCTTGGCGTAACGGGTGTCTGGTTGCATCGACAGCCTCCGAAAGCTGGTTCGATTTCCCGGATGAGCTAAAGCCAACGTAACACCAACTCCGAATGGCGCGAAGAACTCAATTCCTGGCGCAGCCAGAGGCGGGATGAGCTATGCGACGATTTATTGAGAACTGGGCGTTCATCAGGCGCCTTTGGCGGCGTAAAATGTGGTCGGCGCCGTGTCGTGAGAAGTTGAGGTAGATCGCGACAAGGCGATTTAGCGCTAGGCGTCGCGTTGCGTGCGTCGAATGATGGTCCTTTGCCTGTCCGGCTTGACGAACCCGCGATATGCTTGCAGTAAACTCGCAGGGGCACGTCGGGACCATTTGAATGCAATACGAGGACGGGACGACCTGGAGGCCCCCATCGGCCCCGGAGCAGCCAGACTTTGGCACGGCGGCCGCGCCGGATCATCCAGGCCGCCTAATGCCAAGCCCCGGCGCGCTTTGGGAGGCGTTTGAGGTCGCACTCGGGGAGCTTGAGCGCAGTCGAGGCCGAGAGCCGCGCCGCTCGGGCTACGCTGCGCGGTCTCAGGAGGCGGTCTACGAAGCGGGACTGAGTGCGCTCACAGCCTCCCTTCGGGCCATCTACCAGGAGGGTCAACGCGACAATCCCAATGCGATTGTTTTTTCGCCCGAAGGCATTCCCGAACTGCAAGTAGTCGCCTCAAGCCCAGGCAGCGGCAAGAGCACGAGCGCGAAGGCGTTCATGTTGGCGGTGGCTCGCGAAGGGTTGAAGGACAAGTATCCGCTCGGTTGCGCATTGGTCGTGCAGCATGTGGAGACAGCCGCTGACGCCTACAAAGAACTGAAGCCGCTGTTGCCAGACCAAGTGGCGGTGTGGACGTCAGAGCATGACGCCGACAATCCACAAGCGAAAAGAGAGCCGCGCTTCACGGTAGCAGAACTTGAGGATTATCCGATTGTCATCGTAACGCATGAGTTCTTTAAGGGCGTGCGCGGTCAGAAGGCCCGTTCACACCGCCGCAACGGCATGACCTTCCCACGGGTCGTTACGTTCGTCGATGAGAAGGTCGAACAGATCAAAGTCTACGACGTAAAGTTCTCGGATATTGTTCAGGTTCTTGAGCACATAGAAGGAACAGATGGTAGCCCAGCGCCACTCAAGGACGCCCTTCGCACACTGGACGGCTTCGCGGGAAAGAAGCGCGCCGAGGACCGCAAGCTGGAAACGCCCAAAGACGATCCGATTGGATGGAGCGTTGCACGCGAACTCGTCTGGTTCACGACGGATGAGGCAGGCCAATACGCCAGGAGCCGGAGCGCGGCGCTACAGAGCGCTCGCAAGTCTCCTCCTAATGTCGAAGGCGTCTTCGGACTTGCTCGTTGCATCGCAAAGAACCGGGCCTTCATCGCTCGACCAGGGCAAGGCGACAAGGGAACGGTGTTCGTTGGATACGAACAGGTCCTGCCGAACTTCAGGGGAATGGTGCTGCTCGATGCAACGGCTGACATAGACGGCCTGAATGAACTGTGTCCCTGGCGCAGACCAATGCAGATACCCAAGGCGACCTATGAGCGGTTGGACATTGTTCACGTTCCCTCGGTGGCTGAAGGGACGCTCAAGCAGTGGCTGCAAACGAAGGAACACCGTCGCGAGTACGTTCAGCACATCCTCGATACTGTGAGGTCACAGGTTGCACCAGGGCAGAAGGCGTTAGTGGTCTGCAAGCTCGACGTTGTGGATGCGCCAATCGAAGGCTGGACAGAGAACGTAAAGCCCTTTGTGGCTGCGAAGGACCGTGAGTTCTCTTGGGACTTCGAGGGTCGCTTGCTGTCTCTCATATACTGGGGCGGTTACGGCATCGGAGCCAACCATTGGACCGAAGCCGATGTGGTCTTGCTGTTCGATGGGCACCACCTGCCGCGACACGCGACCATTGCGGTTGCCCAAGGCTTGAAACGTGCGCGTGCTAGACCCTCCTCTCTCCTCGATGAGTGCAACAGCCAGTCTCCCTGAGGAGGTACGGCTAGTCCGAGACGGTCACCTTCTTCGGTGGACCAAACAGATGGCTCTCCGTGGCAGGTCTCGTGAATTCGATGAGGAGGGCGTCTGCGGAGCACAGAAGCTCGTTCTCACGGGTGACCTCACGTTGCTAATGGGCAATCTCCAGCGCGTTTTCCCCGGTGCTCACGTCAGGAGCGAAGATGGTCCGGTTAAGCCCGAACGGCACAAGAAGCTCACCAGCCTCCATAGACTGCTGAGATACTTGAGCACTCCAGGTCTTCCCTCGCGCGTGGACACGGAGCAGATCGGCGACCACTTCGGAAGGCCGTGGAGAGAGTTCTCAGGGGACCTCACGAGACGTTCCGGCATTGGGGCAGGCAAGAGCCTGCATACGAAACGCATAGGTGCCGCAAGTTGCGTCAAGTTGCGTTGCGTTGAGGGCTTCACGATGAGGCGCAGGAGACCTCTAACCTATTGTGGATAGTGACAAATCACAGTTCATTTGTCGTATCCATGTAGAGCTTTAGGTTCTTCAGGTTCTCAAGAGCACCTTGGGTTACTAGGGAAACGGGTTCACAAAAGCATTTGTCTATTTTTTTTACACGGAAAAGGACCTTTACAGCGCCCGCTTCAGTAATCTTCGGTGCTGTTGCGTTCTCTGGGGTCGCTTTAGATATGGAATAAGTTCTCTGAAATGTTCTCTGTAGAGGTTCTCTGTAGAGGTTCTCTGTAATGTTCTCTGTCACGCAGCTGTACTCTCCGCTTCCTCTCGCGACATATCGGTGCTTCGGATAATGCTGCCGCTCTCAAGATCATTTGAGCACCGTGGAGCCAATCTTTTTTTCGGTGGAAGCCGCGTGGGGCTCGCGGGGGTCTAGCGGGGCGTGGTGAAGCGGTGGATGTCACATAGTTCCTCGAGGCGGTTGGCGGCTAAGTTGCCGTTCAGCGATGATTATTATTCCTATGAACCCCAGTTTAACCCGTCGAGTTTTCTCAAAATGTTTTTGTTCATTGGGTGCGTGTATCGAAGCAACATTCGCACGTCTCTGTGCCCACTGATAAGCGCTACCTCAGGGACGTTGAGGCCCCGCTCAAAAAAGCGACTTATCGCTTCATGTCGCAGGTCGTGAAACCGAAGGCCAATCACGCCCGCTCGCCGTTTCAGACGTTCCCAAGCAAGCCGAACGGCATTTGCAGTGACGGGAAAGACCCGGTCACTATTTTGGGTTAAGTTTCCAAGCGTCTGACAAGCATGTGTGGACAAAGGCACGGTGCGGGGATAGCCGTTCTTGGTCCTGGTGACATGCACTTTACGAGCCGTGAGGTCCACGTCTGACCATTTCATCGCCAATAGCTCCCCTCTGCGCATTCCGGTTTCCACCGCCATTTGAATGAGGGTCGGAAGCCACGCGGATCGGTTGCATCTACAGGCGCTCAGAAGGGCCGTAAGCTCTTGCGGAGTGGCACGACGCTCGCGACCCCGACTAGGCGGGGGTAGCTCAATCTGACGCAATGGATTTCCGGGAAGGCCAATGCCCCACTCGTTGCGGGCAATCTCCAAGCAGTGCCGTAGAACAGCCAGTTCACGGCGCACGGTGCCTGCCGCTACCGCTAAAAGTCGGTCGTCGCGGTACATTGCCACTTCTGCTGCCGAAAGCCTTTCCAGTGAATGCTGCGCGATAGGATGGGCCAACAGGACCCGCAGTTTATAGCGCTCTTGGGCAGCACCACGCTTCCTTGGCGTGACTGTGTCGCGGTAGCGTTCCAGCAGATTGGCAAGTCTGAGGGAGCGAAGCGTCCGATGGTCAACGGGCAGATCGCCGCGATCAAGTTCTGCCTCGCGCTGGCGCCCCCACAATTCCGCATCACTCTTGAGGCGGAAAGTTCGTGTCAATGGTCGCAAACCGTGGCGGCGCACCTGCACCTGCCATGTAGCCCCGCGCCGACGAATGCTCGCCATTTGCCTCTCCGCTGTGACAGCGTTGTGGCAGACTGGCGTTTCGGGTGTTTCGGTTAGCGAGCGCCCAGCGTAAAACCCTTTGTTGAACAGGGTTTAGCTGGTGGAGCCGAGGGGATTCGAACCCCTGACCTCCGCAGTGCGATTGCGGCGCTCTCCCAACTGAGCTACGGCCCCGCCGCTGGCACGAACAGGCCGAATAGAGTGCCGGCTTTTAGCGAGTTCGGGCCATTTAGGGCGGTCGAGGAAGCGTGTCAATGGCCGGCAGGGGCAGACCGGATCCGTTAACAAACCCGAAGCTGTGTGTCGCCAGCCGGTCTTTAGCCGCAGCGCTTTTGCTTGTTCGGCGGGCATCAAATCGGTAGGTTCCCCCTCTCACCGGCGAAGGGCATCCATGCGCGCATTGTTTCTGGTTATCGATCTCGCCCTCGAGCTTTACATCTGGATCGTAATCGCAGCCGCGATTTTTTCTTGGCTGGTCGCCTTTCACGTGGTGAATACACGCAACCAGGCGATCGGCATGATCGGCGAATTTCTCTATCGCATCACCGAACCGGTGCTGCGGCCGATCCGCAACTTTCTGCCCAATCTCGGCGGCATCGACATCTCGCCGGTGGTTCTGTTTTTGATCATCATCTTCATCCGCTACGTCATCGCGCTTTACATTTTGCCGAATGTCTACTGAGCCGCCGTGGCGCAGGAGCCGTGGACCGCGGCGGCCGACGGCGTGTTCGTGGACGTGCGGCTGACGCCGCGCGGCGGCCGCGACGCCATCGAAGGGATCGAGAGCCGGGCCGACGGGCGGGCCGTGCTCAAAGCCAGAGTGCGCGCCGCGCCGTTTGAGGGAGAGGCGAACGATGCGCTGTGCCGGCTGCTGGCGCGCTCGCTCGATGTCCCGCCGCGCGACGTGACGATTGAGGCCGGCGCGACCGCGCGCATCAAGCGCGTGATGATCAAAGGGCAAACGAACACGATCGCCGCGGCGTTGCGGCGGTTGGTTCAGTCGGCCGGCTAGCGGAACACTCGCGCGTCATTCCGGAAGCCGGACGGCGGCTGTCCGGAATCCATGACCACAGTCGGAGCGGCGATCCTGCCGATTGTGAATATGGATTACGGGGGCGACGCCAACCAAATCGGCCGTTGCCGACTTGGCGTTCTTAGTGCCGAACTCGGGAACACCCAAGTTCAGTGTCGCCCCGGAATGACGGTTCAGCTATTCCAGCCGAAGGCGATCTTGTCGAGAACGCGCGCGCCGAATTTTTCCGACGAACGGGCGACCGTCTTGCCGCCAAGCGCGCGATAAAACTCGACGGCGGTATCGTTTTCCGACAGCGCCCAGACGATCAACGATTTCAGTCCGCTTTGCGCCAAGTCGCGGCGCGCGGCCGTGAACAAGCGGCGGCCGAAGCCGAGCCCCTGGAATTCGGGCCGCAGATAAAGCTCGTAGATCTCGCCGTCATAATGCAGGCTGCGCGCGCGGTTGCGTCCGTAATTGGCGTAACCCGCAACCTTCTCGCCGAATTGCAGCAGCGCGATACGGCTGCCTTTGCGTATGGCGCTGTCCCACCAAGCAGCACCGCGGCGATTGATCAGCCGCTCCAGTTCGGCGCCGGGAATGATTTCCTGATAAGCCGTACGCCAAGCATCATCGTGAGCATCCGCAACGGCCTCGGCGTCGTACGGCTTAGCGCGGCGAATCTCGATGAGGACAGTGCTCATGGCGTCATCAAAGCAAGCGATTGTCCGACCTTCAAGTCCCACGATTTACGCTGGGTTAACGATCCGGATTATTACCCGAAACGGCGTGGGACGCGCCATCATTGCAGGCGAAAAAATTCGACTCCGTGCACAATCTGAGAGGCTGTTGCACGAGCGACACGGTTACGCGATAGTGCTGGCGTTTTCGTCGGTTATCGCCGTGTGACACTCCGGCGATCCGCCGCCGGTGATGTCTGGGCCATCAGCATCCGGCCGCCACGCTCGACGCCCATATGCGCTCGGCTTAATTTAAATCCGCCCGGTGATCCCGCGCGGCTGATATCAGACGCGCTCGGCTTCCTTGCGCCGTTCGTCCTTCTTGCGCTCGTTGGGATCGAGCAGCCTTTTGCGCAGACGAATCGATTTCGGCGTCACTTCGACCAGCTCGTCGTCCTGGATATAGGCGAGCGCTTTCTCCAAGGTCATGCGGATCGGCGGCGTCAGGCGGATCGCCTCGTCCTTCGAGTGCGTGCGGATGTTGGTGAGCTTCTTGCCCTTGAGCACGTTCACTTCAAGGTCGTTGTCACGGGTGTGTTCGCCGACAATCATGCCGCGATAGACCTTCCAGCCCGGCTCGATCATCATCGGGCCGCGGTCTTCCAGGTTCCACATGGCGTAGGCAACCGACTCGCCCTGATCGGTCGAGATCAAGACACCGTTGCGCCGCCCGGTGATCTCGCCGCGGTGCGGGCCATAGGTGTGAAACACGCGATTCATCACCGCGGTCCCGCGCGTGTCGGTGAGAAGCTCGCCATGATAGCCGATCAGTCCGCGCGTCGGCGCATGGAAGATCAGTCGCACGCGGCCGCCGCCGGAGGGCCGCATCTCGATCATCTCGCCTTTGCGCTCGGCGAGCTTCTGCACGACCACGCCGGCATGTTGCTCGTCGACATCGATGACCACTTCCTCGATCGGTTCCAGCATTTCGCCGGATGACCCCTGCTGAAACAGGACCTTCGGGCGCGATACCGAGAGCTCGAAGCCTTCCCGCCGCATGGTCTCGATGAGAATGCCGAGCTGCAATTCGCCGCGGCCGGCGACCTCCATCGAATCTTTTTCCGCCGATTCGGAAATGCGCAGCGCCACGTTACCTTCCGCCTCGCGCAGCAGGCGCTCGCGGATGATGCGGCTTTGCACTTTGTCGCCTTCGGTGCCCGCGAGCGGCGAATCATTGATGCGGAAGGTCATGGCGAGGGTCGGCGGATCGATCGGCTGCGCGCGCAAGGGTTCGGTCACCTCCGGTGCGCAAAGCGTATGCGACACGGTCGCCTCCGGCAGGCCTGCGAGCGAGACGATGTCGCCGGCGAGGCCTTCCTCGATCGGCGTGCGCTCCAGCCCGCGGAAGGCGAGCACCTTGGTGACGCGACTGTCCTCGATAATCGTCCCATTGCGGTCGAGCACCTTGACCGGCTGGTTCGGCTTGATCGAGCCCGAGGTGATGCGGCCGGTGACGATGCGGCCGAGATAAGGATTCGATTCCAGGATCGTGCCGAGCATGCGGAACGGGCCGTACTCGACCACAGGCGGTGCGACATGCCGGACGATCAGATTGAACAACGGCGCCATGCCCTGATCCGTCGGGCCGGTCGGCTCGGCGGCCATCCAGCCCTGCTTCGCCGAGCCGTAGAGCAGCGGAAAGTCGAGTTGCTCTTCGGTGGCGTCGAGCGCGGCGAACAGGTCGAAGACTTCGTTGGCGACCTCGTTCGGCCGGGCGTCCGGCCGGTCGACCTTGTTGATGACGACAATAGGCTTGAGGCCGACTTTGAGGGCCTTGGTGACGACGAACTTGGTCTGCGGCAACGGGCCCTCGGCCGCATCCACCAGCACCAGGGCACCGTCGACCATATTGAGGATGCGCTCGACCTCGCCGCCGAAATCGGCATGGCCGGGGGTGTCGACGATATTGATACGCACACCCTGCCACAAAATCGACGTGGCCTTCGCCAGGATGGTGATGCCCCGTTCGCGTTCCAGATCGTTGGAATTGAGTGCGCGTTCGGCAACCCGCTGATTCTCGCGAAAGGCGCCGGACTGCTGCAGCAGGCGGTCGACCAATGTGGTCTTGCCATGGTCGACATGCGCAATAATGGCAATGTTGCGAAGCTTCATCGGGGCGGTGTTAAATTGTCCGGAGCGTTAAAACCGTACGGGCCCCCCAAGGGGCCCGCGTGCTGGCCGGAATATAGTCAGCCGCGGGCGCTTCGCAATGCGGGAGCTGTGCTAGGGTTAGCCGGCGCGGTCGCTTTAAGTTCCTTGGAAAAGGGGAAGCGCGGCCGGCAGTTAGGAGGGTCTCGTTGCGCTACCCGCTGACCACCCGCAATACGCGCCGCATCCTTTGCGTATTCCCGGCCTATACGCCGTCCTTCGGCACGTTCTCGCATGCCTATCACTTGTTCGGGCGGGTGCGCGCCTTCATGCCGCCGCAGGGGCTTTTGCTGATTGCGGCCTATATGCCCGAGCCGTGGCCGGTCCGTTTCATCGACGAGAATATCGCGCCGGCAAGCGCCGAGGACCTCGCCTGGGCCGACGCCGTGTTCGTCAGCGGCATGCACATTCAGGCGCCGCAGATTCATGACATCGCCCGCCGCGCCAAGGCGGCCGGCAAGGTGGTCGCGCTCGGCGGCCCATCGGTTTCCGGCGCGCCGGAAATGTATCCCGAGTTCGATTATATCCATGTCGGCGAGATCGGCGATGGCACCGACAAATTGATCGCAAGCCTCGACGAGGATTGCACGCCGCCCGCGGCGCAGATCCGCTTCGAAGCCGCCGAACGGTTGCCGCTACCCGATTTTCCCGTGCCCGCTTACAACCTGATCAGGCTCGATCGCTATCTGCTCGGCTCGCTGCAATTCTCTTCGGGCTGTCCATATCGCTGTGAGTTCTGCGACATTCCGGCGCTCTACGGCCGCCAGCCGCGGCTGAAAACCCCGGAACAGCTCTGCGCCGAGCTCGACGCCATGCTGGCGCAACGCAGTCATCCGACCTTCATCTATTTCGTCGACGACAATTTCATCGGTAATCGCAAGGCGACCCGCGAGATGCTGCCGCATCTGATCGCCTGGCAGAAAAAACGCGGTCATCCGCTGCGGTTCGGCTGCGAGGCCACGCTCAATCTTGCCAAGCAGCCGGAAATCCTGTCGCTCATGCGCCAGGCGGAATTCCAGACGGTGTTCGTCGGCATCGAGACTCCCGAAGTCGATGCGCTCAAGCAGATGCGCAAGGAGCAGAATGCGACGCTGCCGATCCTGGAGGGGATCGCTACGCTCAACTCCTATGGGCTGGAAGTAACCTCCGGCATCATTCTCGGGCTCGATACCGATACGCCCGATACCGAGGAGCGGCTGAAGACTTTCATCGACGCGTCGAACGTGCCGATCCTCACCATCAATTTGCTGCAGGCGCTGCCGAAAACACCGCTTTGGGACCGGCTCAAGCGCGACCAGCGGCTGATTGCCGACGACACCGGGCTGGAAAGCAACGTGCGCTTCCTGCGGCCCTACGATGAAGTCGTCGCCATGTGGCGCCGCTGTATCGATCATGCTTACGCCCCCGAGCGGTTGTTCAAGCGCTTCGCGCATCAGGTGGAAGCGACCTATGCGAAACGGCTGCTCGATGGCCCGGTGCGCGGCAAGCTTACCTGGAACAACATTAGCCTGGCGTTTGTTCTCGCCTTCAACATCGCTCGGCACATCGGGCTGCGCGCCGACTATCGCCGCTGGTTCTGGAAAGCGGTGCTGCCGGCGCTCCGCCGCGGCCAGATCGATGCTGCATTTTCGATGGGCGTCGTTGGGCATCACATGATTACGTTTTCGCGCGAAGCCGTGCGCGGCGAGCAGAATGCTTCGTTCTATTCGGCGCAGACGCGCCACATGTCGGCACAGGCCCCGCCGCGGCGCGAATTCGCGGAGCTCCGCAAGTCGGGCTAGCTCGCCCGGACGGGAGCTTCGGCCGCGGCTACGTCCGCTACGAGACTGATCGCGCAAGCGGGCGATCTTAAATTCGCTACGATCCGTCGCTATTCAGCCAAGTTGCGAATCGCCGACTTACGACCTGAGGACTGCATTTGGTGTCAATACCGGGACTGCATCTGGAGCCAGTCAATGCAGCGCGTGAGACGATACAAGCGCTTTGCGGCACGATGCCTTGAGGAAGCGCGCGTAACCATCGATCCCCGTCTCAAGGGATTCCTGGCCGAGATGGCGCAGGAGTGGCAAAGGCTCGTCGAAGAGGCGAACGGTGCGAAGGACCTGACGAAAATTCAGGGTCCGGACGTCGATCCCGGCGATTGAAGCTGCAAATCTGTGCTACGCTTGCCGCCGAGGCTTTGGAGCGCCAAAGCGGGAGAACGGCCGTCCTCGGTCGTTGATCGCGGCTGCGCCTCCAACCGTTCGCGCTTTAGGAGGACGCCATGGCGAAAGACCAAAATCCGGCCGAGGAAATGAATGCATTTGCGCATCAGGCAAAAGAGCAGGCGATGGCGGCGGCAGACACCTACTTCAATTTCCTGAAGAAGGCCATTTCATCGTATCCGTCGAGCGGCAACGCCTTTGGCGACAGCATGAAAGGCTACGCCGAGAGGAACGTCGCCGCCATGCACGACTTCGTACAAAGATTAGGTCAGGCGAAGGATTTTCAGGACGCGCTGCGGATTCAGGCGGAGTTCATGCAGTCCCAGTTCACGGCGCTGAGCGAACAAACGAAAAGCCTCGGCGAAGCCTACACGCGGTCGGCCGCGGACGCGATGAACAAGACCACCAAGTTTTGAGGCCGATTTAAGCGGCGGCGGCCTTCGCGCCGGGTTTGGCTTCCGCGCCGCCGTGCTCGAGCAAGACCGCGCGGCGGCTGGCGATCGCAAAGCGCACCTGATCGAGCGCAAGCCCGAACGAGGCCTGCACGGCCTCGTCGTATTCCTCCTGCTCGGTCTGGTGAATGATCGCGACCACCAGATGGTCGACGTCGACCTGCAGCTTATCGAGCGCCTCGAGCGAAGGTGCGTGGTTGGCTTTCTGTGTGAGATCGAGCAGGCGCTGCAGCAGCCGCAGCCGCTGGGTGCGGCCGCTGCTGCGGAAATAGCCGGCGACGCCGGCGATCGCCGATCCGAAGATCGGGAAAATCAACAGGCCGTAGAAGATATCGTCGCCGTATCTGTCGAAGAACGATTTCTGGTCGTCGTTCAGATAAGCGAGGGCGCCCGGATGCACGACGACGTTGGCGTCTTTCTCCGTGGCGGGCGCCCGGATCTTGATTTCGCCCGGCATCGCCGCAGCCAGCGCCAGCCGTGATGTGAAGATCAGCTTCGCCAGCGCGCCGATCGCGTCGTGGTGGAACGATTTTTTCGCCACCAGATATTCCGGAAACGAGAGGCTCTTGAGCTCGTCCGGCGGCGCCGGCGGATTGCCGCCGAAGGTGCCGGCTGCGATGTCGACGGATTGAAAAGCATTGTTGCGCTTGGCCATGCCTTCGGCCTGGTCGATGGGGATGAAGGTCGGCGCCTGCCCGTTGACCGTGGCGGCAGCGACCACCTCGTTGATGGCCTGCCCGGTTTCCGCGCCGGCGACGAACAGCGCATCGACCTGCTGGGCTTTGACCGCCTCGGCGAGGTGGTTCGGATCGATCAGCGAGACCTGCACCTGATTGAGCGGAACGCCATAGTGGCTGAGCACGACGTCCAAGACCTCCGCGGTTGCCGCATTGCCAGTGACGATGCCGACGCGGTGGCCGGCGAGCTTTGAGACGCTATCGAGTTTGTTGGCATCGGCGCCGTCGCCGGCTTTATCGGCCTTGTTGTCGGCGTCGTCGCCGGTGTCGGCATCCTTGTCCGTCGCCTTGTCGGCATTTTTGCCGGTAGTCTTGTCGGCGTTCTTGGCGGCGACCTTGGTGGTCTTGTCGCTCTTGTCGCTCTTGTCGGCCTGGTCGCCCTTGTCATTCTTCTCATTCTTGGCGCTTTTGCCTCTGTCGGCTGTGGCGCCCTTCGTTTTGCCGGTGCCCTTCTCCGGCTTGGCGGCCTTCTCTTTGCTTTCCGCCGCAGCGCTCGCCTCTTTCGGCGCAGGCGGTGGAGCCGCCGCCTTCTTCGGCGGAGCCGGCGGCGGCTGCGTTGGAACGATCAGCGCCATCACGTTCTGGCGCAAAATGGCGACCACCGGCCAATCGGGCGAATCGCTAAGCGTGCTCGGCAAGACGGCAAGATCGGCCTCGCCGTTGGCAATCGCAGCCGCACTCGCCTTCGGCCCGTCGGTGGCGACGAGATGGAACTGAACCCTGTCGTGCTCGACGGCGAACTTATGGCTCAACATCTCCACGAATTTGACGTCGGCGCTGCCAGTGGGGCCGGCGGCAACACGCATCTGCGTCGGCGCCAGGGTGACGTGAATCGCCGCCCAGATAAGGCCGCCGAGAATGATCGTTCCCAGAATGGTCACGAGCCCGGTGTGGCGGAAGAACCCCCTGATCCGGTTGCGCACGGTGTGTTCAAGCGCTTCGAGGCTCATTGCAGAAGTCAATGCGTGCGCCGGCGCGGCGGAGAAAGGCTCTGACGCTTTGTTTCGTCCAAACCGCTGCCACAGCCAGAGCTTCATGGCGAGCGGCGGACGATGCGGGGGTCCGGGGGGCATGGTCAAATCCTAAACACGCGCGTTATAGCCGCTCGCAGTGCGCGCTGCGTGAAGATCGCTTGGTTAGCTGCCAAAAAGGCGGAAATTTGGTCCGGAATTTGCCGGCGCGTTCAGCGCGCCGGCGTATCCGCGCTGCGTCCGGTGGTTGGACCCCAGGGGCCGAAGCGCACGCCGCTTGGCAGCGCCTGATGGAGCATCAGCATTTCGCCGATGGTTTCCGGCGTCACCAGGCCGACCAGCCGGTCCACACCGTCCACAATGGCCACCGCCGGCGCCGCTTTTTCCTGGAGCAGGCGGAAGGCATCCTCCAAACATCGGTTCTTGTTCACGGTCGGGATGCCGGTCGTCATCACGTCGGCGACGCGGGCGTCCGGTCCACGCTCGCGCAAGGCGCGGATCAGGTCGCCGCGACCGAGCACGCCGATCGGCCTGCTCGCTCCGTCCACCACGGGAAACTCGCTCTGGCTGGTGCGCAACAGCGTCTCGACGGCGGTGTCGACATGCTCGTCCGGCGTCAGCGTGACAAATTGCGTCAGCATCGCCGACGTCACCGGCACGCCCCGCGACATCGCTCGGGTCGCCACCAGATGCGCCTCCGAAGAGGCCGCGAGATAAACGAAGATGGCGATGAAGATCAAAAGCGGATTGCCGAACAGGCCGAGAAAGCCGAGCACGAAGGCCACCCCCTGTCCGATCATGGCCGCGATCTCGGTGGCGCGCACATAGCCCAGACGGCTCGCCAGCAGCGCGCGCAGGACGCGGCCGCCGTCCATCGGAAAGGCCGGGATCAGATTGAACAACGCAAGAAACAAATTAACGGCGGCCAGCCGGTCGACCATGCTGACATTGGAGGCTTCGAGCGTGGAAGACAGGTGGCCGGCGGAGAGGTTTGCGCCGCCGACGGCCATCAGCAGCAAGGCGATGACCACGTTGACCGCAGGTCCCGCAATGGCGATGAGGAATTCTTCGCTCGGCTTTTCCGGAATGCGCTCGAGCCGCGCCACGCCGCCGATCGGCAACAGAATGACGTCAGGAGTGCGAACGCCAAATCCGCGCGCCGTGAAGATGTGGCCGAATTCGTGCAGCAGCACGCACAGGAAAAGAAGCACGACGAACAACAGGCTGCTCCAGGCGACCTGCGGCCCGCCGGAGAAGTAATTCACGCCGAAAATCCAGGCGAGGAAGAGAACAAATGTCACATGGATGCGGATCGCCGTGCCGGCGACTGACCCGATGTTCAAAGACCAGGACATGACGTCCTCTTGGGATCCTCTGCGGCCAAGCTTACACGGCCGGTTTCGGCCGCCTGTCCCGCGGCCTCTCGGAACAGGTACTATTGGTTAGGTAGTCATTGCGCGGCGGTTTGACGAGAGTGGTGCAAGAGCGGGCGGCGTAATCGAGCGCGCCGCCAGGCCCGCCGAGCCGACGGACAAGCTTGCACGCCGATTGGCTTAGCGGCGCGCAATGACGTCCGGAACCCGGTGGGGGAGCCGCCTTGCGGGCGCCAGCTTCGATGACCATCTACCCCGGCGGTCGAACGAAGGTGGTTTTCGATGCCGTTTGGTTACAAGGCAGCCTGGGCCAATGCGGGAGCTGGCGCAGGAAGCTGGGCGGAGGCAGAAGCGCAGGCGCAGCGTCTGGCCGAAGACGAACAGACGCTCAAACAGCGCTTCTGGCAGAAGCTGCGCGCATTGGCGGCGCGGCTGCCTTTTGCCGAGGATCTGGTTGCCGCGCACTACTGCGCGTTCGACCGGGAGACGCCGGTGCATGTAAAGGCCGCGCTCATCGGCGCGATCGCCTATTTCGTCCTGCCGGCAGATGTGGTGCCCGACGTCCTTCCGGTGATCGGTTATACCGACGACGCGGCGATGCTGGCCGGCGCCATCAAGCTTGTCGCTTCACACATCACGCCGGATCACCGGGAAGCCGCCCGGCAGAAGCTCGCCCGCATGCGCGGCGCGAACTGATTGAACGCTCGCCTCCGGGCGAGCTGATTTTGCTTGGCGTGTGATCTTGTCCGAAAACCGGCAGCCACTTTTCGGGATCACACTCTGATCACGGCCGCAACACGATCTTGCCCATCACTTTGCGCTCGGCGATCGCCTTGAGCGCGGCCGCCGTCTCGGAGAGCGGATAAGCCGCATGCACGTGCGCGCTGAGTTTGCCTTCGGCGCACCAGGCCGCGATCTCTTTCATCAAAGCGGCCTGGCCTTTTGGATCGCGCGTCGTCCAGGCACCCCAAAGTACGCCGCGAATATCGCAGCTCTTGAGCAGCACGAGATTGAGCGGAATTTTCGGAATGTCGCCGGCCGCGAAGCCGACCACCAGGTAGCGGCCTTCCCAGCCGAGCGAGCGCAATGCCGGTTCCGCATAGGGGCCGCCGACCGGATCGTAGACCACGTCGATGCCGCGCGCGCCGCCGAGGCGCTTGAGGGCATCGCGCAAATCTTCGCTCGCGTAGTTGACGGTCTCGTCGGCGCCGTGCGCCCTGGCGAAAGCGACCTTTTCATCCGACGAGGCGCAGGCGATCACGCGCGCGCCCATGATCTTGCCGATCTCGATCGCCGCGAGGCCAACGCCGCCGGATGCGCCCAAGACTACGAGCGTCTCGCCCGCCTTGAGCTCGCCGCGTTCCCGCAAGCCGTAGAGCGTTGTCGCATAGGTGACGGTCAGGCCCGCGGCGCGTTCGAAATCGAGATTTTGCGGAAGCCTCACCAACTGCGCCGCGCCGGCCGCGATCTTTTCGCGCGCCGCACCCCAGCCGGTCCAGCCGATCACGCGATCGCCCGGGGCAAAGCCGTTCACGCCGGGGCCGACGCTCTCGACGACGCCGGCGAATTCGGCGGCCGGCGAGAACGGAAACGGCGGCTTGTGCTGGTATTTGCCGGCAATGATCAGCAGGTCGAAAAAATTGAGCGCGGCCGCCTTGACGTTGACGACCGCTTCTCCCGGGCCTGGCTTCGGCTCAGGAATGTCGGCCAGTTCCAAATCGTCGGGCGTGCCGAAATGCGTGCACAGAACAGCTTTCATGGATGATCCTTCATTCCGGGGTGCTGAAGGGGTCGCGCCCGAAACTCATAAGCACGGAACGTGTCCGGAATGGAAGTAGGGTGCTCTCGCAGATAGTGTCGAACCGGCCGCCGTTTCAGCGCAATGCGTTCTGCTTAGCACGCCGCGCCGAGGCCGCTGTCGGCTAGCAAACGCTGCAGTCGCGCGCAGGCAAGCCGCAGCCGTGACTTCACGGTGCCAAGCGGAATGTTGAGCTGCTGCGCGATGGCGCTGTGGGACAGACCTTCGAAGAAAGCGAGCTTCACCAGCGCAAGCTGCTCTTGCGGCAAAACGCGCAGCGCGTTGCGCACATATTGTTGCCGCTGCATTGCGTCGATATGTTCGTCGCAGCCTGCACCGGGATCGGGAATGGTGAAAAAATCCTCGGCCGGAAGGCAGCATTCACGGCTGCGGCGCTTCACATCGATACGCCGGTTGCGTGCGATCTGAAACACCCAAGTGATGGCCGCCGACCGGCTGCGGTCGTAGAGATGCGCCTTCTGCCAGATCGTTTCCATCACGTCTTGCGTGAGATCTTCGGCTGCCGCCGGAGCCAGACCAAGCCGCACGAGTTGTGCCTGCACGCGCGGCCGGAAATGGTCGAACAGAACCGCGAATGCTCTGCAGTCGCGCGTGGCGCCGACAGCCGTGAGCAGATCGTCAAGCTCGTTCTTCCGTGCGGCCGCGCGGCCGGCGGCGAGGTGATCATCAACGTGAGTACGGCAGGCCAAATCCACGATATTCCCCCAGCGCGCCGAAAAATTTCTGGAGGCATTCAAGTTCGGCCGGTAGCTGATTGCTGTGTTGGCCATCACGTATGACGAGTGATGGATGTCACGTTTCGGCGGGTTTGACAGCTTGGCGGCTTGCTTGCTGAATTCGTTCCCTAGTTTCTGAAATTGGGTTAAGCTTGAATAGTTTGGAATCAACCCAAGCGCTTTAACCGTGAGGTCTGATGCTGATTGATCGACGATGGCGGCTGGTGTTGTCGCTGTTTGCCGCGGCGGCTTACGCCGCTCCGGCGCTTGCGCAGCAACCCGCTCCCAATGGGGCGGCGCCGGCTGCAGGCGCTGCCGTCAAGAAACCGCCCAAGCCGAAGCCCGCGCCCGCGACCACCGGGACCGCGGACCCGGTCGCTGCCGCCGCCGGCGGAGCCAAGCCGACACTTCTCGGCCAATACGGCGATTGGGGCGCCTACACAGCGTCTCCGGGCGGTAAGAAAATATGCTTTGCGATTGCGAAGCCCGCATCGTCGGAAACCACGCCGGCGGGTAAGACGCGCAATCCGTCTTATATGTTCATCGCCTCGCGCCCGGGAGAGAAGGTGACCGACGAGGTGTCGATCATCATCGGCTATCCGTTCAAGCCCAATTCGGAGGCGACCGTCGCGGTCGGTACGGCTTCCTTCGCGCTCTACACGCAGCAAGACGGCGCCTGGATCAAAAACGCGGCCGAGGAAGCGCATTTGATCGAGGCCATGCGGAGCGGAGGGAATGCGGTGATCAAGGGGATGTCGGCGAAGGGCACCCGCTCGACCGATGTCTTTTCGCTGAAGGGTCTCGCCCAGGCGCTTGACCGCACCGACCAGGATTGCAAATAGGCGCGTAATAGCCAGTCCGCGGAACCGGGTTTAGCGGTCGCGCTGCACGAAGCCTCGTGTCCCTTGCGGGCCGGCCGTTTCGGGCGGATACCTTCGCCGCGCAAAGCCCGGAGCAAGCTCTCCCCCTTGCGTGGGGAGGGATTATCTATGCGAAGGTGCTCGCGTATTTATCGGATCGACCATGATGACGTCTCTTGCCGGTGCTGACGGCGATGCCGCAACGATGGGTGCGCCCATCGAGAAGCGGCCGCTTGAGCGCTATGTGGCGCCGGCAAAGCCGTCGCTGGTCGGCCTCTCGCGCACGGCGCTTGCCGAAGCGCTGGGCGGGATCGGCGTGCCGGAACGGCAGCGCCGCATGCGTGTGCAGCAGATTTGGCACTGGCTTTATGTGCGCGGAGTCCAGGACTTCGACGCGATGACGACCTTGTCGAAGGAGCTGCGCGCCGAACTTGATCGGCACTTCACGCTGGCACGGCCGGAGATCGTCGCCGAACAGATTTCGGTCGACGGCACGCGCAAATGGCTGCTGCGGCTGCCGGGCGAGACGCCGGACCGGCCGCATGATGTCGAGTGCGTTTACATTCCGGAGACCGATCGCGGCACGCTGTGCATTTCGAGCCAGGTCGGCTGCACGCTCAATTGCTCGTTTTGCCATACCGGCACGCAGCGGCTGGTGCGCAATCTCACGCCAGGCGAGATCGTTGGTCAGGTGGTGCTGGCGCGCGACCGGCTTGCCGATTGGCAGCGCGCCGCAGCACCAGCCGGAACGGACCCGGAGAAGCGGCTTGTCTCCAATGTCGTCATGATGGGCATGGGCGAGCCGCTTTATAATTTCGAGGCGGTGCGCGACGCGCTCGCTGTCGTCGCCGACGGCGATGGGCTCAGCCTCTCCAAGCGGCGCATCACATTGTCGACCTCGGGCGTGGTGCCGAATATCGTGCGCGCCGGCGCGGAAATCGGCTCCATGCTGGCCGTCTCGCTGCACGCGGTGACCGACGAGCTGCGCAACGAGCTCGTGCCGCTCAATCGCAAATACCGCCTGCACGAATTGCTCGATGCCTGCCGGAACTATCCGGGGCTCTCCAACGCGCGCCGCATCACCTTCGAATATGTGATGCTCAAGGGCGTCAACGATTCGCTTGCCGACGCGCGCGCGCTGGTACGGCTGATCAAAGGCATCCCGGCCAAGATCAATCTCATCCCGTTCAATCCCTGGCCCGGCACCAAATACGAATGCTCGGACTGGGATCAGATCGAGAAATTTTCCGAGATCGTTTTCGACGCCGGCTACGCCTCGCCCGTGCGCACGCCGCGCGGACGCGACATTCTCGCCGCCTGCGGCCAGCTCAAGAGCGCGACTGAAAAGCTCTCGGCCCGCGAGCGGCTGGCTTTGCGCGCCATGGCGATGACCGACTGATGCGGCGAGCATGAGCGTCGTCGCTCGTATCCTGGTGCTGTTCCTCGCCTACGTGCTGGCGTGCCTGGCGGCATCCGCCGTATTCACGATCGGCTCGCTCAGCCCGCATTGGGACGATCTCATGTCGTCCGGCCTGCCGCCGGCGGCGATCTGGGCGATTGTCGCGGTCGGCACGCCGATCATCGGCGCGGTCGCCGCGCTGCCGACGGCTCTGGTCGTGGCCATCGCTGAAGGGTTTGCCTGGCGCTCGGTGATCCTCTATGCCGCGCTCGGCGGTGCGCTTGCGCTCGCCTTGTCCTACGGATTGGACATGCCCGGCATCGCTCAGCCAGACACTTACATCGCGAATGAGCGCCAGCTGCTGGCCGCTTCCGGCATTGCCGGCGGGCTTGTTTATTGGTTGTTTGCAGGCCGCAGCGCCGGTTCCTGGAAGTGATAGTATGAACCGGACCGGGCTCATCATCGCGCTTGCGATCGCCGCCGTGGTCGGCGTTGTCTTCGCCATCTATCCGCAACTCGATGTCGCGATCGCGGCGCTGTTCTACAATGCGACGACGCACGCCTTTGTCGCTTGGTATTCGGATCACGTCGAACATGCGCGCGACGCCGCGACCCTCTTGATCATGCTGATCGTCGCGCCGGCTTTTCTCGCCGTCGCCGGCAAGCTCGTTTTCCCGCAGCGGCGCATGCTGATTCCCGGCCGCGCCGCGCTGTTCCTGATCGTCACGCTGGCGCTTGGACCGGGCATCCTGACCAACGGAATCTTGAAGGGGCATTCAGCGCGCATGCGGCCGGTCGATATTGTCGAACTCGGCGGCAAGGAGCGATTCACGGCGTGGTGGGATCCGCGCGGGCCCTGTCCGGATAATTGCTCGTTCGTGGCCGGCGAAGCCTC
The DNA here is from genome assembly GCA_963720115.1 of uncultured Alphaproteobacteria bacterium. Classification (GTDB taxonomy): domain Bacteria; phylum Pseudomonadota; class Alphaproteobacteria; order Rhizobiales; family Xanthobacteraceae; genus BOG-931. The sequence continues at coordinate 3,754 of CAVREN010000033.1, read as the reverse complement.
CGGCGCGTTCTGGACGCTCGCTCCGGCTGCGCTTACGCCGCCGCAATGGCGGCCGCTCGCCTATGCGGGTGCGCTGGCCTTCGGCGCCGCCATGGGTCTACTTCGCATGGCGGCCGGCGCGCATTTCTTCACCGATGTCGTGTTCGCCGGTGTGCTGATGTACTTGCTGATCTGGACCTTCCACGGCCTGATCTATCGCTGGCGGCCGACCAGGCTCACCGACGAGATGGTCGAGCGCCCACTCGAACAAGTGGGAACGGCGTTCCGCGATGCTATCGGTGCAGTGCTGCGCCTGGCGGGATACACGCGCAAGCGCAATTATTGAGGACGCGCATCGTAGGTGGCGTTGACCGTCGTCCGCTTGAGCACGAGCCCCACATTGCTGATCTTCTTGTGAAAGGTATCGCGTTTGCCCGCCGCGGACTCGATGTCCAGGACTTGCGGCGTAAATTCCGGCATTTTGTCCAAATATATTGTAATCGGCGGCAGGCCTCCGGATTCGTCGGCGCGTACGGTGATCACGTATTCAGGATCGTCAAAGAAGACCGTGTCCGGGACCGTTCTTGCGCGGACGGCGGTGAACAGCGGCGGGTAGTGGATGTCGGCATTGTTGACATCAGTGATTGTCAGTTTTCCGCTGATCGTCCAGCACGAATGCTGGAAGCTGCCGACATAGTCGATCGCCGGCCTCACGAATGGGATCATGGCGGCGAACAGCACCAGATAACCGCCAAAGGAGCCGGCTGCATTGACCTTGAAATTGGCCAGCACGCCCTCAGCCTTGATCCTGGAGTCGGGGAACAGCCAGTACAGGAGAATTGCCGGCACCAGCGGCAGGATGAACCAAACCACCAGTATCCCGACGATGCCGAGATAGACCAGAAATTCCATGGAACCCAACATGGCCTTCCTCCGTATCTGCGCAGCGCGGTCCGACGCGTTTCCGCGGGGGCCTACAAGCCGTAAGTGCTGAACGTTTTGGCAATATCAGGATCGTGTTGCCGGGCCCGCCTTATATCGTCGTCACCTTTGCTGTCGCCTTTCTTCAAGCGCGCCAGGCCGCGACCATAGAGTGACGTTGTGAGATTGGGATCGAGCGCCAGCGCCCTCTCAAAGTCGGCGATTGCGGCGTCGAATTTGCCCATTTTCAAATAGGTGAAGCCGCGGCTGTCGTAGGCGTTCTTGTTTGCTGGCAAGAGGTGCAAAGATCGATCGCAGTCGTTGAGCGCGTCTTGCAGCTGATTGGTGATCACGTGCACCCAGCAACGATTGTTCCACGCCGTGGTCCGGTTTGGATCGATGGCAATGGCCTGGTCGTAATCCGCGACGGCGCGCTGGTAATCCTTGAGATATTCGTAAGTGAGGCCGCGGCCGAGGATGGCATTGACGTTTTTGGCGTCTAGCGCGATCGCGCGGTCGTAGTCCTGGATAGCGAGATCATACTCGCCCTTATATCGGCGCGCGTTGCCGCGTCCGACAAATGCATTCGTGTGATTGGGATTGAGCTCGAGCGCGCGATCGCAATCATCGATCGCGCGGTCGTAGTTTCTGAGCATGACATTGACATAGCAGCGGTTGTTGTACGCGCTGACGTTTTTCTGATCGAGGGCAATCGCGCCATTATAGGCGTCAAGCGCGCCCTTGAAATCGCCGACCGCGCTGTAGGCGAGGCCCAAATTGAAAAAGGCGGCCGCGTAGTTGGGACGGTTCTGGATGGCGCTCTGATAATCCTGGATGGCGCGATCGAATTGGCCGATCGCCTGGTACAAGTTGCCGCGCAGATTGAAAGCAGTCGGAGATTTCGGATCGACACGTACCGCTTCGTCAAAGTCCTTGACGGCCTCGGCGTAGCGCCGTTCTTTCTGCTGCGCGAGGCCGCGGCTCATGTAGGCCTTGGCGAGCTCCTCGCCGGCGACCGTTCCGGACGAGATGACCTCGGTGCACGCGGCGATCGAGGTATCGCCCTCGGCCTCGTGGCAGAGGTCCGCGCCGCTGGTTGCGGCCGCCGCGGCCGCCGCGAAAATCAGCGACAGCAAAACGGAGATTGTGAACGTCGCGATCGTTCTTGAAACGAATGCCAAATCGACCTCCAGCAATTGAATGGCCGATGGACTGTGTCGTATGGCTCTCCACGGCACTTCCGGCCGCCCGCATTGTGCGCCAAGGCCGACGGCGCCGTGGATAAATGCGCGGCGTCGCGGTGGCGCCTATGGCGGGCTGGAGCCTGCCAGCGCGTACTGCGCGGTCAGCAGAATTGCCCAGATCGTCGCTAGTGAAAGGAGCGTCCGCAGAGAGCGTTTCATGACGAACACCCAAGGTTGGTCGGCGTACCGGCCACGGCTCAATAACGCCGAGTGTGAAGTGTACGATACATTAGCCGCCGCAGCGAGCGGCGATATGACCCACGTCACACGAGGCACTGGCCAATTGATCGATCTCAGACTACCAACGCCGGCTGGTGGGCGGTGCTGGCCTTTCAGTCTCGAAAGGCGGTTTCGCCCGCGGCGATTGCCCGTTCCGGTCGGCGGTTCGGCTATGGGTCAGCGAGGATGAGTGACTGCTATGAGTGACGTGAAAAAAGTGGTGCTGGCCTATTCGGGCGGTCTCGATACCTCGATCATCCTCAAATGGCTGCAGACCACCTATGGCTGCGAGGTGGTGACCTTCACTGCCGATCTCGGCCAGGGCGAGGAGCTCGAGCCCGCCCGGCACAAGGCGCTGATGCTCGGCATCAAGCCGGAGAACATCTTCATCGAAGATCTGCGCGAAGAATTCGTGCGCGACTACGTGTTCCCGATGTTTCGCGCCAACGCGCTCTATGAAGGCCAATACCTGCTCGGCACCTCGATCGCGCGGCCGCTGATCGCCAAGAAGCAGATCGAAATCGCCGAGAAGGTCGGCGCTGACGCCGTGGCGCACGGCGCGACCGGCAAGGGCAACGATCAGGTGCGTTTCGAGCTCGGCTATTACGCGCTCAAGCCCGACGTGAAAGTGATCGCGCCGTGGCGCGAATGGGATTTCCGTTCGCGCGAAGCGCTGCTCGCCTTTGCCGAAAAAAATCAAATCCCGATTGCCAAGGACAAACGCGGCGAGGCGCCGTTCTCGACCGACGCCAATCTTTTGCACACGTCGTCCGAGGGCAAGGTGCTGGAAAATCCAGGCGAGGAAGTGCCGGATTATGTTTATTCGCGCACGGTCGATCCTGAAAAAGCCCCGGATCAGCCGGCCTACATCACGATCGATTTCGAGAAGGGCGATGCGGTCGCGATCGACGGCAAGAAGCTTTCGCCGGCGACTTTGCTCACGCAGCTCAACGCGCTCGGCCGTACCCATGGCATCGGCCGGCTCGATCTGGTGGAGAATCGCTTTGTCGGCATGAAGTCGCGCGGCATGTACGAGACGCCGGGCGGTACCATCCTGCTCGCCGCCCATCGCGGCATCGAATCGATCACGCTGGACCGCGGCGCCGCCCATCTCAAGGACGAGCTGATGCCGAAATATGCCGAGCTGGTCTATTACGGCTTCTGGTTCTCACCCGAGCGCGAAATGCTGCAGGCGGCGATCGACAAGAGCCAGGAATTCGTCAGCGGTCGCGTGCAGCTCAAGCTCTACAAGGGCAATGTCGGTGTGGTCGGGCGCGAGAGCAAATATTCGCTCTACGATCAGGACCTGGTGACATTCGAAGAAGGCGCGGTGGCTTACGATCAGCGCGACGCGGCCGGCTTCATCCGGCTCAATGCGCTGCGGCTGCGCA
>CAVREN010000032.1:0-54754 GCA_963720115.1 uncultured Alphaproteobacteria bacterium | reverse complement strand
TGATGCGCCGGCCTACGGTCGCTGTCCCGTTGCGAGTGGCAACTACTGGGGCAACGACGTCTTCGGCTCCTTTTTCCAGGGCAATTGGAACTCGCAACCTGCCCAATACGCGTCCGCGCGCCGGCCAATACTATCAACCGATGCAACAGCGCTGGTGGTAAGACGCGGCACGCCGCGAGTAGGCCGCATGGTCGCTCAAGGTCACTCTCGATCAATTCCGGGCGGGCGCGCGATGTCGGTTCTGCTCGTGTAGGGCTAGGGTAGGAACAGGTGGTAACGGGAAGAAAAATTTTAACAGGGCCTTCGGAATTTTTAGGGAGGTAAAACTGGGGCCCCAATTTTTATGGGACTGCGAACAGGGTCCTCTTTTTCTAGGGTGTCGAGAGATCGATGGAGATAGATCGATTTGACGCATCGTTCCTCGGATGGGACCCTAATGACGAGGTACTTCGCCTTTTTTGAGTTTGAAAAAGATGGGTCCCCTTTTTTGATTTCAAATCCAGAACATGGCGCAGTCAGTCCCGAAATAAGCTCTTGAACCGCGTCGGTGCCAGCTCGGTGTAACGCACCGTATGCTGGATTGACGTGTGGCCGAGCAGCGTCGGGACCGGGGGACCGATGAGCTACGTGACCTTGTACGTCGCCAACTGCAAGACTTCGCGTGTCAGATGGCTATCAGGGAGTCGAAGTTTATCCAGGATCGTGAAGTGATTTGCTTTTGCGATCGGGATCAGATCGCCGGGGAGATGAGAACTCTGACCGGTAAGCATGGTAGTCCCGGCTGGTCGCGACCATCGCTGGCAACTCGCCTGTACCATACGCGATGGAAAGCGGCTTGTTGACGCTTGGCCGGCGCATGGGAGAGAGGGTTTCGACTTCGACTTCCGTCAATTTGACTTTGTCATTGACCTGGGGGAATCGCGGAGCGGAGCGAGCTCGAACACCCCCGAGATCGACAACCCAGCTGCCACCCTTGGATGATCCAAAAGAAATGCGGTTAGATGCCCGCCAGCCGACCAACCGGTGACTATGATGGGTCCCGCGATGCCGTGCTCGGCGCCCTTCGCGTTGAGCCAGTCGAACGCTGATCGCAGCTCGTTCGTGATCTGGGTCAGGCTCGCCTCAGGAGCAAGGGTGTAGCCTGGCAGCGCTGCCGACCAGCCATTTGCCAGGCCCCTTCGGCGAGACAGGCAAATATTTCCTTGCTGCCGCGCTGCCAGTAACCGCCGTGAATATGCACGAAGCACGGTGCCGTCGGGTCGGCGGCGGGATAGATGTCCCATTTCGTCCGTTCTCCTGGCCCATAAGCCAAGTCGAGGTGCTTCGGCCGCTGCTCGCGGAGATCTTTCGATGCTGCGGCCCAGCCTTCGGTTTTCTGTCGAGCGAAATCGGCTCCCACATGCGCCACATTGAAATAAGCCAGATTGCGGGCCTCAAGAGACATCGTCATCCAGTCCATGGCTGCTGCTGGACATTCCTTGGCACGCGCGACAGTAGGCGCAACGACGCCGGCTGCGGTTGCAGCGGCAAAAGCGCGGCGGGTGAGCGCCATGATGAACCTCCCTTATCTGTAAAATTCTGTGGCGATGTCCGGCAGCTCTGGGACGCAACCGCTTCCTTGCCCCACCTTCTATTGGGGTCATGGGGCTAGGTCCCCTTTAATTAAAACATAGTGGGCTCCCTTTCGAAATTTCGAAGTAGCTCAGTCCTGAAATAGCCTCTTAAATCGGAGGCAGCATGATAACTGTTGAGGCCAAGAAAGTCGGCACACGCATGATAGCCACAGTGAAGGTCGGGATCGGCACGGGGCGATTTACCTACACGGTCCAATTTGCGGATCAAGGAAGTGAGGCGGCGAATGAGGCCGAGGCGCAGCGTGAATTGCGTAAAACTCTTGAAGAAGTTCTCGAGGCTCTTGGTCCATCGTGAAAGGTCGGACACGCCAAGCAGTTGCCATTTCCCAACCGAAGAGCCTTGCAGAAACTGCCTCCCGAAATAAGGGTGCCCGGCAGCGCCCCGATGGGACACTGTGCATAAAATGATAGTTTGGCCAGCTCCTCGGATGGCCAACAAAGCTCCTGTTTTCAGCCTCGCTGGGGCTCAACTGTGCATAGTATGGTCTTTCTATGCGCAGTCTGCGGGAGGCGTTGCGATTTAGATCTTTGCCGTCCGTTACGACCTGATGCCCGGTCATCCGCTACCACAATCGGCCGCCTAACCGGCCCGGCGACGCTTTCCTCTCGGAAACTCCGGCACCGGCTCGACTGGCTTGCCGACGTGCCGAGCGGCTTCTTTTGCTTGGCGGCAATCTCGGCCAGTAGCATGCGCGCCGGAGCCGAGAGGCCCTAAGGAAGCCTCTCGCGCCCGGCCTAGACCAGCATCCTGCGGAACGGAAATCCTGGCACTTCGCAGTCAGCCCGTCACAGCGCATTTATGCACAGTCTGAATGGCGCGAATGTTTAAATGGGCCATTTGTTGGGTCAATCCGATACTCGCTCAGCCCTCATTTTATGCACAGTTCGAATGGTTTCTTGCAGCGCTGCCGCGCATAACGCCAACAAAATGAGGCACCTATTTCGCTACAGCAGACGCCCCTCGCTACAATCGCAACGAGCGTAAACGCAACGGAAGACTTCTGTACCGTCGTTCTCAAGACCCCCTGACGGCTTCCTGGCCCTACGCGAGGGGCCTGGAACTCGGTTCGAACAGGGCGACGTCTTGTTGGCCGACACGCGAAGTTGTGTGATCGACCATCCGGACATCTGCGACGAGAAGCGGGAGTGGACATACGTGTACTCCGTCCGTCACGAGGGCGACGAAGTGAAAGCTCAGGGTTGAGTGGCCCGCCGGTTCATACAGGAATTTGTCTGTCCGGAATAAGCAAAGGACAACGAAGAAATGGCGAGCGCTCAGCGTCACCGTTGTGACGACTTCGGTGTTCCGTCGAGCAACAATCCGACCGGCCACACCCTGACCATCGAGGGTTCTTGGGCGACGATCTGCCAAGCGGCGAAGATCGAGAACTTACGCGTCCACGATCTGCCGCATTCGTTCGCCAGCGAACTCGAGCAGCGCGAGCCTCGCCCTGGTCGGTGCCCTGCTCGCGCACAGCAACCCGACCACGACGGCGCGTTATGCCCACCTGTATGATGATCCAATGCGGGCTGCCGTCGAGCGCGTCGGGGCGACGATCAGCGTCGTGGTTGTTCTAGCCACAGTCTTAGTCCCAAATCTTGGCCAGCACATACTGCAGAACAGCACTGGGCGGTGCGCTAGTAGCGTCAGGAATAGCTTGTTTCACTGCCTCGACGATCTCACGCATCATGGCCCACTCCTCGGCAGATAGATTGCCAGGTAGCTGCTGCTGAACTGTCACCCTGACATCGTTCGGGATTAGTCGGGCACAGGTAGCGAAGAAGACGCCGGATTGGTCCTAGCCGTCTTGACTATCGTCTCGCGACCTTCCTCGGACCAGACCTCGGCGAGGTCACGATGGAAGCCAGCCGAAAAAGCTTGGCGAGTACCGACGGGCCGACCATTCAAGTTTCCCGATCGGCCTGGCTTCCATTGGGTCGGTCTGCTGACTTCAGTTATGTTTGACACCTGTTTTCACCTGATAATTTTCACAGTTGCAGGTGGTTGCGGAGCCGCAAGCGCTCCCACAACTCCGCCTTCGCCACCGCATCAAAACCTCGAACATATCCCCGCTCCATCGCATCCACTCCATCTCGGCCTTCCAAGATAAAGTGTTGCGTCGATCCCTTGAGACCACCCGTCAATTTCAGACATGATGTTGCAACGCCGTGAACGACGCTTCGGGCCAAGAACAGAAGTCGCTCGCTTTTCAATGGGCTCTCAGGCCGACTCGACAAGCAACGCATTGCCTCTTTCAGATCGAGCGGTTCGAAAAAATCGGTCAAAGTCGATCTGCAGCACGTCTGTCTTTGCTAGTTAGCCGGCGAATGTTTGCTTCAACTCGGCCCCAATCTCGAAAGGCAAAGTCAAATCGTGCAGAACGACATATGGTCTAGATCAATTTACGTGCTGGCCTTTTGTGGGTTTGGTCTCATGTCGATCACCCGTCTTGCCTTGCCAGGCGAGCGCTCTATTTGACCTGGCTCAGCAACCGCAACCTCAACACCCAGACCGATCACGTTCCTAATATATGTTGTGAGTAGTTCGCTTTGGGCTGTTCTTGCGTCTTCATCGGCATGACTTGGCCGCGCTTCCGCCAGCACACGCATGCTGTCGAGGCGCCCCTCACGGCGCAGTTCGATTACGAAGTGCGGCCCAAGGCCATCGCACCGCAGGATCTGTTCCTCAATCTGCGTCGGAAAAACGTTTACGCCACGAACGATGAGCATGTCGTCTGATCGGCCGATAACCTTCTCCATTCGACGCATGGAGCGTACCTCTCCCGGCAACAGACGAGTTAGATCTCGAGTTCGGTACCGAACAACTGGCATTGCCTCCTTCGTAAGAGTTGTGAACACGATCTCCCCATGATCGCCGTCCCGAAGCACCTTGTCGGATTGAGGATCGACGATCTCAGGATAAAAGTGATCTTCCCATATGTAGGGGCCATTCTTTGTCTCGACACATTCGCACGCCACTCCGGGCCCGATCACCTCGGATAAGCCATAAGCATCGATGGCATCGATATCGAATGCATTCTCAATTTCTGCTCGCATCGAGTTAGTCCAAGGCTCCGCCCCGCAAAACGCGATCTTTAGCGAGGTTCGGCTGGGGTCGACCCCTTGGGCGCGAAATTCGTCGAGAATCACGAGAAGGTAAGATGGTGTGGGTACGATAACGTCAGGTTGGAAATCGAGTATCAGTTGGACTTGTCGAGAGGTCATTCCGCCGGCAACAGGGACCACGGTGCAACCAAGCCGCTCGGCGCCATAGTGCATCCCTAATCCCCCAGTAAACAAACCATAGCCGACCGCGATGTGAACAAGCATTCCAGGCCGGGTGCCACATGCTCGAAGCGAGCGCGCGACAAGGTCAGCCCAGACGTCGATGTCGTTTCGTGTGTAACCGACGACGGTAGGCTTACCTGTGGTACCGGAGGACGCGTGCACTCGCAGGATACGCTCTCGCGGCACCGCAAACATTCCAAACGGATAACTCTCTCGCAAATCCTGCTTTGTTGTGAACGGGAATTTCTCCAGATCATCCAGGTGTTTGAAATCGGAAGGGGTCACGCCCGCTGCGTCGAACTTCGTGCGATAGGTCGGGACGTTTTCATATACATTCTCAAGTGTGCGCTTGAGCCGTTGTGCCTGAAGCGCAGCGATTTCATCGCGTGAAGCTGTTTCTATGGCTTCTAGACCAAATGGTTTATAGGTTGATTTTTCGAGCTTCATGGCTCAAATCGCCGAGGCGCAGCTACATGTATTTTCTAATTCAGTTTCCAACTATTATTCCAACTCTCCAGATCGCGTATTTGGCGAGGCAATAGTCATGCAGCCCGAGTTTATCAACGAAATGAGTGAAGCGAAACTGCTTGGAGACGCTGGGTTAGTCTCCAATGATGTGAACTCGTGGATTGGCGCCCTTCCCACACTTCGCGGCAATTTTGCCGATGACGCCGTTGCTTGCTCGGCGTTCTGGGATTTGGGCAAAAAACTCCGTGGACAACTATCGAAAAAGGCAGCACGAAAGCCGAATGAAACCGCGGCCAGTGAACTCATACATGATAGGGAACGAAAGCTCCGCGAGCATTTTCTAAGCATTCATGTTCGAGAGCTTCACAACAGGTTGACCAATAGCGGTACAGACTTTTTACGCGTTGAGCAACTTGTCATCGAAGCCGCAAAAACCGTTCCGGGCTTAGTACCCGGTTCAGAAGACCTAGCCGCAGAGCGCCGACTTTCGCTTAAGGACAAGGAAGGTCTTGAAGTTGACCACGGAATTTTACTGTCGCATGTGCTCGCGCAACCCGAATCCGGACGGCACCTTTGCCACGCGATGCTTCTGCCTCGTGCAGAAACTCGCGACTTGCAGCGACGCTTTGCAAAAGACGGTTCAGTTGACCTTGGTGCGGCTTGTGTCAGCAAAGTCGGCAAAGCGTCTATCGTCGAATTGCGCAATCCGGGAGCACTCAATGCTCTCGACGAAACAACACTAGCGCCACTTGAAACCGTTATCGACCTCGCCATTCTCGACAAAAGCACGGAGATAGCGATCCTTCGGGGAGGAACGGTCAAACATCCAAAATATGCCGGGCGCCGCATATTCTCAGCTGGGATCAATCTAACCCATCTCTACCAGGGCAAAATCTCCTTCCTATTCTATTTTCAGCATGCGATGGGCTACGAAAATAAGATGCTTCGCGGCATTGCGCGTGCTGATGCTTCGCCTGACGACTTGGCAGGATCCACTACTGAGAAGCCTTGGGTTGCCGTAGTCGAGACCTTCGCGATTGGAGGCGGCTGTCAACATCTGCTGGTGATGGATTATGTACTCGCGGCGGATGATGCCTACCTGACGCTGCCGGCCCGCAAAGAGGGCATCATTCCGGCGATGGCCAATCTCCGCTTGCCGCGTTTCGTTGGAGATAGACTTGCTCGACAGGCCATAATGTACGGCCGCAGGATCAACTGCGACAGTCCGGAAGGCCGCCTAATTTGCGACGAAATTGCGCCTGCCAATCAAATGGATAGCGCTCTCACTCAAATCGTTGAAAATCTCACGAACTCGGGAATTGTGAGCGCCGTTGGCAATCGACGTCAATTTAGAATTGGACAGGAGCCTCTAGATCTTTTTCGACAGTACCTTTCCCTTTTCGCGAAGGAGCAGGCGCTCTGCCATTTCAGCGACGGCCTTATTTCAAACCTTGAACGTTTTTGGAACGCGCAATCTCGGACTGTCAACAGCAAAGATAGCACCAGGATTGGCGGCGACTTCCGTTGTGGGTCACGAGCGTCGCCCTATGCAACTGGCGACCGCCCCTCAACTTCCGCTATGCCCCGTTAGCGACCGAGGTCATGTGGCGGCGCAATATGTCGTTGAGGGCCATTAACAGAAGTGCGGGCCAAGCAAAAAAGTACGATTGGCGCAAAAATGTTACCTATTGTCGGAACCAGGGGATAGTCAGATAAACGCACGCGATCATTGAGAGGATCGGCGCCACCCATATCCATCCCGGCCAAAATCGGCGAGACCAGCGAGCGGGCAACAGCGCGGCTATACAGGCGATCACGAGAGCGCCAAGCGCGGCCGTGGCAATCCATCCGTACCAAAACATCTCGGGCGCTAAAAAATCCAAAATGGGATCGCGCGGGAACGGTGCGTGCCCAAAAGGAGGATGCCGAGCGAAGGGTAGACGGTAAACAGCGCAAGCCCCTTTGCCCTCGCTATCACATAGATGAGCGCGAACCCCGTGCTGTAGGCCAAGGCGAAGCGCCGAAATACGGGAGCGGACGTCACGACCCGAAGCCCGTAATATCGTTTACGACGTGACCGACGAGGAAGCTCCACCAAACAATGAACCCAAGGATGGTGGTCAGCGCCGATGCTGTCCGGACGCGTTCATCGGCAAACGGCCGACGCCAGCTTATCCAATACACCGGCAGCAGGCCCAAGCCGATCGCAACGAAATCCTCCTTGAGATCGAAGAACCCAAGCGCATGCCAGTGACGATCGCGTTCCAGGGAGGGCTGAATGTCAACCTTGAAGTACAGATAGACGACCGCCCCAAGCAGCGCGGTGCCCACGTACAGACCAACGATGGCGTTGGCGTACCCAGCGGGCTGTACCGCGCGGAGGCGGCCGAAGAAGGAACGCGGAGGGGCGGTGGACGGTGCCCATGCCGCCAGCATTTGGTGCGTGATCGCGCCAAGCAGCGCGACCGCGACGAGACCATGCAGTATCAGAAGCGCGGTCGCCACAGTGTGTATCGGCGGGATGATTTAGGTGAACAGCGGCTCGGTCCCGAACGGGTCGGCCGATCCCGGCCGGTAGCGCGTCAGCGTAAATTTCGTCCTCTGACCCGGTTCGACATCCACCAGGACGTAGTTGTACTCCTCTCGCGGCGGCTGTCCCCTCCAGTAGAGGTCCGGCGGATAGTCGGCGGGGACCTTGATACCGGTTGCGGCCGGGAAGGATGGGGTCCTGTTCTGCGCCCCCGCCGCCCAACATCAGGTATTTCACTCCATCGACCTCATAAAGCTCCGTCGTGTGAACGTGCCCATTAAAGATAACTAACTCTAAGTCCTTGGCATAGGCTGCAATTACTTTGTGGGGATTGTCAGGCTCTGGGATGGGGCCAAGGCCGGCGCGGCAGAAGACCGGATAATGAAAGGTGATAAAGGCCTTCTTGATTCCCTTGGCTTTGGCATCGTCCAGCCATTCCCGCAGCTGAACGATCTGCTCCGCGTACTTCGGCCGATCCGCGTCCCACAACGACGGTGAGCGGTAGTCGTATTTGCCGCTCCACAGGAAAATGAATCGTATGTCTTTGAAGTCAAACTCGTAGATCAACCGTTCCGGCGTGACGCCGAATTTTCTCAGATAAGGCACAGCACCAAGTACACCTTCGATCTTCGGATCGCCCCACACCTCGTGATTGCCGACAGACATGAACCAACGTCCTTCGAGCCCGGCGGCGCGTATTTCGGCATCCGGCTCCGGTAGCAGCTTGAGCATACTATCGTTGAGGCGCTTCCAGTATGGGCTGTCATTGATCGTGAGGCCCTGATTGCCCCACCAGACGACGTCGCCGCTGTTGATCACGAATTTGGCGCGCCCGGCCTGCACATGCTGCACGATCTCGCGTGAGACCCATTCGCCGCCTTCAAGCCGGAACATTTCCCGGTGCACGCCGGGAAGCAATTTGACGTCCTCGACCGTGGCTCGGGTAACCCAGCCTTGGTCCACCGACAAAGTCATGATCTCACTCTTCGACATGAAGGGCATGATGATCTGAACGAGGTCTTTGGTGACCGGATCGACGATCATCTTCACATCGCGCTTCACCACTTCTTCCGCGACACGCTCCGGCATTACCAGGCCGAACATTTCGACAAACAGCCTCACTAGGTCCGGATTGCCATCTTTGTAGGGTAGATACATCATCGGCCGCGAATCGCCGCAGACCGCGAACGAAAGTCCAGGACTGGTCGCTTTTGTTTGCGCTTGCGCCGCAGTCGTCAGCGCTCCGCCGGCCGATATTGCCGCCAAGCCCGAAACCAGCGTGCGGCGGTCGATGCCGGCAACAGCAGCATTCTTCGTCATCGGTTTCTCCAGGTCAGACAGAGGCGGCGAAATCATAACCCGCGACGGGGCTGTGGCAACGGACCTTGGTCTAGGTAAAGCGGTGGCGCGGTAAGCCGCCTCAATGTCGGCTAATGGGATGGTCCGGCCGTGCTCCTGCCCCGCCAGCGATAAGCTGGCCAGGGGTCGCCCTGACAGGAGCACGCAATGTCCGCAACAGCAGCACAGAATGTGATCGCCGTAGTTGGTATCGATATTGGGAAGAACTCATTCCACGTCGTAGCCCTCGATGATCGTGGTGCGATCGTGTTGCGTCAGAAGTGGTCGCGTGGCCAAGTAGAGGCTCGTTTTTCCAATATGCCGCCGTGCCTGATCGGGATGGAGGCCTGCGTCGGAGCGCATCATCTCAGTCGGAAACTCAAAGCTTTCGGCCACGATGCCAGGCTGATGCCGGCGGAGTACGTACGGCCATATTCCAAGGGGCAGAAGAATGACTTCCGCGACGCGGAGGCGATCGCCGAGGCGGTGCAACGTCCAACGATGAAGTTTGTCACGACGAAGACCGCCGATCAGCTCGACTTGCAAGCTCTGCATCGTGTGCGGGAGCGCCTGGTCAGCCGGATCAGGATCAGGATCAGGATGACGAAGGCGGTGATTTTGGTGGGGACGATACCGACAACGCGTGAAATTTCCTGCGTGCTGTCGCAATTGCCGATGGAATGATCCTTCTCGTTCAGGCGGTCAATGCCAATCCTCGAATAGGGGATTTCGCTCTGTAGATGTTTTTATGAAACGAACCACCCCGGGCGGGTGGAACGACGCATGGCTTGCTCAGCCACCCAGCCCATCGCCCCTGTATCTAAATTTTGCCGCTGTTACAGGCGTTTAAGGATATCTGGAAGAGACCATAGAAAAAGAGCTTTCATCGTGGCTTGGTTGATTAATCACTTTACAGGAATGGCTCGCATGATGGCGTGGATGGGTATTCTGGCAATTATCATTTTGTCCGTGGTCCCGGCCGCAGATCGCCCGGTTACCGGCGCTGGACAATTGCTCGAACACCTCACAGCCTTCGCGATAGTAGGTGGCGCTTTCGCCATCGGGTATCGCCTTTCGTTAATGCGGCTTATGCTTTTGGCGGTTTTCTTTTGTGCTGAAATCGAATTGCTTCTAGTCACCCTGCCGACCAGACATGCCCGGGTCAGTGATTTTCTTGTTGACACTGCAGGAGCATGTTTAGCAATTCTTTGCGTTTTTGTTGCTCGACAAGTTCTAAGCACGCCGGCGCCGAGTACGGCACAACTCTGGAAATAATAGCCGTGCGGGCTCGGTGGGCTCGCGCCGATTGACACCCGCTGAGCATTCAGCCTGAATTGGCGGTCTGGGTGCCACTCCGGGTGCGCGCGAATTATGGGTGTGCCGCCCCGCTAGTCGCGCGCGGTGATCTCTCGCGTCCATGTGCCGAGCTCATCGACATGCCAATCGCTGATGAGCATCTTGATCGCGGGCGTCGCTAGGTGATTGTTGGTGCGCCCACCGTGGCGTCGCTGTTTTAGTCGCAAGCGTTCCAGCTCAAGCTCGAGTACTGCATCTGCATCGTAAGTCATGACCCGTCCCCCTCACAATCAGGTTGCTAACTTTTGCTCCAAACATGGCGGTGACGAGGCGCAATCTGGGCAGCTTATTTGTTCGCTGCCGGGTGTGTCTGTCGAGACACATCTCTCAACAAACTTAACTGCGGCCTGGCTGTCTGCGTTGACGCCGCCGCAGCCGAGGCTCAGTCTCAAGCTGCGAAGCATCCGAAAAAGCCAACTCGGCGCCTCCAAAATCAGGAGGCGCCTTTTTGTTCACACTGAGCGCAAAAAAAAACCTCAGCGTGCCGCGACGCGCCTTGATCTGCATCAAAGCCACAAGATCATAAAGCTCATTCGAGGAAGGACAATGATGGATTTTGAACAAGCCAAGAAGGTCCTGCAACTAACCGATGCCAGGGTAAGAAAGTTTGGCTCCGTCGACGCGTCGACGGGCCGCGATGCCAAAGAAATTGCAAAGTGATGACGACGATCTGATGAAGATCTTTGAACACTATGCCGAGCTGCGGCGCGAGCACGCTGAATATGAGGACAACGTGCACACGCTCGAATGCGACATCGCGAGCTTGCAAGGCCGGGTCGACCAGCTCGAAGAACTCAACAAACAACTCACCGAGGAACGTGATCAGTTCTTGGAACGCTACTACCGACTGGTCACGCAATTCGAGCTGATGGGCGGCTCGTTCGATCGGGCGCGCGCCGGTATCACCGATGCAATCGGATACTTGCGCGGTCGGCCCGAGAAGCACGAACTGCATGAAATACCTGCGTTGCCGGTGTCTAAGTCCCTCGGCAATGGCAATGGCAATGGCAGCATCATGGCTAGAGAACGGCATCGCCAATTTCGCCGCGGCGATCGAGGACGAGCGCCAACGAGAAAAAAATGAAAACTCCTAAAGCCACGACGGCGACGCGCGATCGTCATTCTGGCCGTGATGCATGGTGCGGGCGTCGGTTAGGGGTAGCGTTCACTCCCGCTGAGCATTCGGCCTGAATAAGCGGGCACTACAGCACACACTGACTTAAGCCCCGGCCGGAGCGGAACCCTGGCCGGGGCTTTTCTATGCGGCCACCATGCTGCAGCACGCGCGGGGGCGCGCCGGCGTTCGCCCTCGCGCATTCAATCGCAGTAATCCTGACACGGGCTTATTTGTAGCTGTTCGGCTCGGATGCTTTACCCAGATGGCGCATTGCCGAGAGCTCTGACCACTGATGGACGTAACTGGCATAGGAAACGAAGCTGAGTGCGACGAATAAAGAAAGAGCCATGGCGAAGACCCACGCGGGATGGCGCGTAAGTGCAACCGTACGATTCGAACCGCGCTGCTTATTCCGCCATGAGATAGGGATGTGGTCAGTCGCGTGAAGTGGGCTGTCGGTCTCGTCTTCTGACCAAGCAGAAACTTTCATCGCGCCAGCCGCGGCCCGCTTCGCCATATTTATCGACATTCGACAGCTCATCTTTACACTCAATTGGCGGATTCGGGCGGCACCAAGACCTGATACCGGCTAACTCACGTTGACACGGCGGCTATTCATCAACCCAGACGCCGCGTTGGCTTTTTTCCTTTCCGGTGTGCCGACAAACCGCACCGGGTTATAAAAATGCCGTTTCAACTAACTTAGAAAACCCGTATCCGAGAAAGCCGACCCAAACCAAGTTGACAATCACTGCAGCGGCCAGGCCAGCAACCGGCCAAAGGCGACCAAAGAGCGAAATTGATTGCGTGATGAATGGCAGATCTGAAGTTAAGGGCGGGATAGGCGTTACGACAACTTGTACTTTAGCAATCACGATTTGCGATCCTGCGCGGCTTCGGGGGGTGGGGCAAGAAGCGTTCGGTATCGTTACTTTGAGCCGCGCGCTTCCTCAAATCTGTATAAAACAGCTCACCCCTGCGGCTGCTTCAGCAACTCCGGCAGCTTGGCGATGCCGGCTGCGATCTTTCTCGCCTCATCCTTCGTCATCAGATTGGCCGCTCCGCGTCTTCCAGGCTCCGACTCGAAATAGACGTAAGCCACGGGAAAGTTATTGGCGTCGCGGAATGAGATGCCGCGATATTCCTCGACGGTCCATGGTGGGAAGCGGCAGCCTTGGACGGCTCGATCGACGCAATTCGTGCCGCCTTCTCTCAAGGTCCGTTTATTTTCAATCTTGGTCATGGCGTCTTACCGGAAACGCCGGTTGATAGACCCAGTTTATGGCATCGGCATAAGGCGCCGATAATGCCTTACGTCTCATCTAATTGGCCAGGACAGCCGGTCTTGCTCATTCGACCGTCTGTACTGGGGGTCCCGGCGCGCCTCTGAGGCAACCTGAGGCAACAGCTAGTGCCGGGACTTTCCATTTCTCAATGAGGCCCATTAATCTCGCGCCCGTTTCGCCAGCTCCGGCAGTTTGGCGATCCCGGTCGCGATTTTTTCGCCTCATCCCTGGTCATGAGATTTGCTGCTGCACGTTTACCCCGCTCCGACTCGAAATAAACGTAAGCCAGGGAAAAGCTATTGGCGTCGCGGACGATGTAAGAGATGCCGCGATATTCCTCGACGGTCCATGGTAGGAGGAAGCGGCGATGGGACTCAGTCACGCCAAGAAGCGCGCCTCGGTCTGCAACCACTCACCGATTATGCGGGCACGTCGTTCACAATCGGCCGGGCCAAGTTTGCGGAAAGACGTAATTGACGACGTCATCCGATTCGATGCCGAGCGCGTCTTGAATGATCTTGGCGGCCTGTTCGCCGTCGTTACAGTCGATGGCTTGTTCCAGCAGGTTACTCATCTACGCAGCCGCACCAGTCACAACAGACATCAAGCCCCAAAGATAGGCCCGGCATCGAGACACGACAATCTACGATTTTTTGTGGGGGATGCCTACGAGCCGGACTTCCGCGCGCCCCGCTTCAAGCAGGATAGCCATAAGCTTGATCATCATCCTAGCGCTGCATTCCGGTTCGCGCGACGTCAATCTAACGACGCCGGTCGCTCAGGAAGATCAAGACAATCGCGCCAACAACAACTCCGGCAACCCAGAGCGCCACACCAAAATGGCGATCGTAATTGCAGCCGCCACGACAATCAGGGCTGGCCGCATTTCGGCAATGCGGACGACGTGGTATGGGATCCAGTAAGGAAACCACATGTCATGATCACCAATCTCTGCGCGCCGGGTAGCTCAAAAAATCAAACGGCAGCATCACCACGTCGATCAGCGCCTTAAATGGCTCGTCTGCCATTCTTGGCTGTGCCGCGGGCCGCTCCGCGAGTGCCGCTAGCCGTTGGGCGTGCCGTGCCGCAGGTTCGACTACTCTGGGCTCAAGATACGGTTTGTCGGCGTCTTTGATGGCAGAGGCCGCCTTTGGCAGCTCGGAAATCCACTTAAACCCCGGCATTTCGTAATGCCCATTGGCTAACTGGATGACGCTGCCCCGCGGCGCGACAATGGCAGTCTCGGGCCGGGGTACTATCGGGGTGATGTTGGAAACAGCGGGTTCGCAGTTGATCGGCACATCAAGCGGCCGGCAGCTCGATGGCAGCTCGGGGCGGAGGACGCTGCGGTAGGCTTCACACTCGCGCTCATTGGGTATCCGATAAACAAATCGGACGCCGTACGGGTGTTTGAAAAAGAGCGTCCAGGTTTTTCCGTCGGGGGCGTAGGCCTGACAGGTGGAGAAGCCGCCCTGGGACGGCGCCGCGGATTGGCATTCGGCCTTTGAGGTGTAGCCGGGCGCGATGTTAATATCGGCGCCCTGCAACATAACCAGCGCATATAAGATTGTTGCAGACATTTAGGGCCTCATTCGAAAATCAAACACTTGTTTAGCGGGCCAGCGGAACATCCCCGAACTCGTCGCATGGTCCTAGGCCACGATAGGCAACCCAACCGCGCGGGCTCACGCCGCTCTCCCCGGGTTTGCCGATAAAGACCCAGTCTCTCAAAAGACTGCCGTCCATCAGATAAACCCGTTGATATGCGGGGACCTCGCCCACGACCGTGTTGCCGGATGGCGCACTGAAGATGTTGAGCGCTACTGCGCTACACATGATGAAGCCGTTCATGGTCTTCTCCTGCGGGGGCCGTCTTTGCCCAGTTGATCAGCATGCTTAGTTGCTCGGGAGTGACACCGCGGCGTTGTCGGTCCAACGCATCGAGGGTTCTGATCGACGTCTCGATTGCTTGTTTGAGGCGGGGGGAACGCTTCTGACCACCGAGATAGGCGCTGATGGAGACCGCTAGCAGTTCTTCGGCCGCTTCGCTGAATGTCATTGCTGCCTCCTCTCGTATTGACGTACGAACTTATATACCTAGTTCGTACTAACATCGTATGAGATTAGGAGTGATAATGTCAACAGCCGCGAATCACGATATTGCGAGATCCATGGCGCCGAGGAAGAAGTGGGCGGAGGACATGGGGGCGAGATTCCCGAAAGGGACCTTCGCGCGGATAGCTGCTGTCCTAGGGCCGACAGAGGATAGGACGGACTTTGTCAGGGAAGCCGTCGAGCGCGAGCTTCAGCGCCGGGAACTGCTGGCCAAGAAGAAGCCGAAGCGCTGAAGCGTCCTGCCTGCGGGCCGTTTGCAATGCAGCAAAATCAGCCCTTCCATGTCGCGCTCATGTTGCGTGGAGACATTTGCACGTGTTAGGTGGCATTGGAAATACAAGGGAATATGTCGCACCGTGTTGCGTCTGGCCTGCGACGGGAGCAATGCAAGAAGCCCGCGATTTATAAGGGTTTCTTGCATGCCTGACAGGCGAAAATAGACGGCTTCACAATCCTTCCACGGCAGATGGTGGGCACGTGGTGGCAAGCGCTGAGGCACGGCGTTTTAGGTTGATCAGTGGCTGCTTTGACCACCGGAGGCTTCGCTTTAGGCGCAGCCGATTTTGTGTGACATTGCCGGCCCTGTCCTATGCACACCGCGGGTCCGCGCTCTTGCCATCATCACACGGCCTCTCGACGGGATGGGGTTGCGGGTCCGACTTGCCAGGCTGCTCAGCTTCCTTTGGTATTCAGCAAGGAGCGTTCGTCGTCGGCAACAAACGGTCGCAGGAATAGGCCAATGCGTAGAATGAGGCAGCTAGAACAGAACTTTTAACCGCTCATGGCGGTTGATGAAAAGCGTAAGGAAGAGGCCAACTATACGTATTCAAGTAGCCTATCCTCCAAGTATCGCTCTATCGATTTAACCTCCGATTCTGGAAGACAACGCTCTGCCCATTCTCCGCACATTGCGTGCCAAAGAACGCTAGGCGCCAGTACGAGCTGCTTGGCAGCGTATTCAACCCAATCGTGGTGATCACCTAGGTTCATCGCGTCCTCGCAAGCGGCCGCGACATCCCCTGCAGAACGTTTTACGCGAGTCCATATGTCGCGCCATCCCTTCGAGCGTAGTCCTTCAAAGACCGCGCGCTCAGGAGCGTCTATTCCCGGGAGCACATGGCAACCATTCCCTGCCTTGCAATCGCCATCTAGAAAAATCGCTGTGGCACGAGGAAACCTTTTGTTACAAACCATCTGCCCCAGCTGATATCCGACCGAAGCAGCGCCAAAAGTGTTGATTTGGACACGCGCCATGAGGTCTTTCGAGTGCGATGAAAGGATTTCGGATAACATTGTCTTAGAAACCTCATCCTCGACGTAAACCTCACAATCAGGATGCGGCGCGTCATCCATTTTTGACATTGCAAATTGCGCGCTGACACCAGTCATTACTTTCCTACTCTCTTCATCCCAAAAAATTTGCATCCGTGCGATTTCAGGGAGTTCCTCCAGAATGTACGGCGAATGGGTCGTAAGGATGATTTGAAGTTCGCGCTCTCTTGCCACATTCGCCAAGTCGCGAATCAGACGACGCTGCGCACGCGGATGTAGCGAAGATTCTATTTCGTCAATAAGGATAAGGCCGTACTTCGGCTGATCACTCTGGATAAGTTCTGTAATTGTTGTTTCGCCTTGACCCTGATGATATCCCGAGTAGCCCATTATCTTCGTTTGAAGCACCGGCACACGACGTTCAGCGTCGATGTCCGTAAGGGCCATGCGTGCTGCGACGTATTTATGATTCAGAATATAAGACAAGCGATCGAGGCGATCTTGGTCGAATGAGCGAGAGTTCTGCCGTCAACTCCTTATGTTTGCTCTTTGCGATTTTGGCGTAGCCCACTCGTCCGCCAACTGGGAGCACGCGACTGAGGTCAATGTATAGGACCGGCCGTATGGGTCGTTCTGTATTTCCCTTCCATCGCTCTGTCGGCTTGCGAATACTACTCTCGGTGCGCTTGTCTCCCTCGCGCACGCTGAATTTGATTGACGCATCGGTAATGGTGTCCCACGCGGTATTCGGGAAAAAGTCTGACGCATAGTACTGGCGTATAGTCGCCCGGGCTCCGGTAGACCGACGCCGCAGCTTGAATGATGGTACTTTTGCCAGAACCATTCTCACCGGAGATTGCAACAATCGGGAACTCAAATTCTATTCGTTGGCCCGTCCACCCTCGCAGACCGTTAATCTCTACCCATTCCAAGCGCTTGGACCAAGCCGTCTCGTTGCTCCAGCTACGGTCCAGCCGCCTAACTTCGTTGCTGAGTGTCATTCGGAAGACTTCCAGGTATCCAAATCGCGGTCCGAGCCGGTGGCTGAAGCGCGGAATATAGCCAATTAATTTTGCCACAGAGAAATTAAGGAGGCAACGACCGAGCGTCGGCCAGCTCTAGCGCTCCTATCATTGACGGGCTACATCCAGCAGATGCCAGTCTATCTGCGGGACTCACTCGGCTTCGTCACGGACGCAGGCTTGGCAGTCTTAGCGAAATGGGGAAAGAATTTTCGAGTCACTCTTCGTTAACCAAAGCAGCGCAGTAGGTGGTCACCTCCTGGGCCACCGCTCTATGGGGAGACCCCGATGAGCATTGATAGCCTGACATATGCCGAACTGGGTGACCGGCTGGGTGCCAGCCCGAAGGTGCCAGGTCGCTCGTGCGCCGTCTGAGGCTGCCGCGAAGGCCCGGCAATGATGGAAAGGTGCGCATCACCGTCGATCTCGCTGAGATTCAGTACAAGCCGCTGCCCGCCCGACCACCGGGCGGTCATTGCCACGGGATCGATGGTTTGAAGGCGCACGTTGGGCACTCGAAAGTGAGCTTGCCACTCTCGAAGCGGAGAAGCAGTGCCCGGAAGAATGCGGTTTCCCATCGGGTGCCCAAGTAAGAGGGTCGGGAAGATGCGTGCGGTCAAGAAATTGAAAAATATGGAAAAATAGCAACAAAACGAACTATTGCTCCTGTTCACCGGTCTGTACATGTTCGCGCTACCCTACCGCCAACTGGCGTAGCGGGCGAAGGGAGGAGAAACGGGCATGAGCTCGAGCATGATCCCGAAAAGTGGAAACCGGTTTTCGAAAAAGATCATGCTCCAGCGTAACATCTAGACCATGGTCCGATCCCGCTCGATCGGATCATGGTCCAGGGGGTAAGGCCCAAAGCGCGACCGACTTCGCAAAACGCTATGTGGCAGCGCAGCCGTTCGGGCGCGGCATTCAACACGCCGCTCCAGCCCAATAGTTGCGGCTTGCTGCGCTAGGGCCGATGACGCATACGTTCCCCGCGGTCGCGCCGCGCGATCGAAAAGGTGAAGCGAGGAGCGTCATGCCGGAAGTCGACAAGGGGGGGGAACGCTACGCGGCCGACCGGCCGCAGCAGGCGCCCGGCTTTTTCCTCAAAGGCTCCCATCAGCTCGATTGGGGCATGAAGAACCGGCTGGCGCGGGTGTTTTCGCCGGCGAGCGGCCGCACCGTGATGCTTGCGATCGATCACGGCTATTTTCAGGGCCCGACCACCGGGCTCGAGCGCATCGATCTCTCGATCCTGCCGCTCCTTCCCTCCTGCGACGCGCTGTTCTGCACGCGCGGCGTTCTGCGCGCGATCGTGCCCGCGGAATCGCCGAAGCCGATGGTGCTGCGCGCCAGCGGTGGCCCGAGCATCCTGCGCGAGGAATTGTCCGATGAGCAGATCGCCATGGACATGGACGACGCGGTGCGGCTCAACGCCGCCGGTGTCGGCATCCAGGTGTTCATCGGCGGCGAGCACGAGACCCGCTCGGTGCACAATATGACGAGGCTCGTCGATGCCGGCTTGCGCGCCGGCATTCCGGTCATGGGCATTACCGCGGTCGGCAAAAACATGGTGCGCGACGCCAAATATTTCCGGCTTGCCTGCCGCATCATCGCCGAGCTCGGTGCGCAATACGTCAAGACCTATTATGTCGACGAAGGCTTCGAAACCGTCACCGCCTCATGCCCGGTGCCGATCGTGATGGCCGGCGGCAAGAAACTGCCTGAGCTCGACGCGCTGACCATGGCCTACAATGCCGTGCAGCAAGGCGCCGCCGGCGTCGATATGGGCCGCAACATTTTTCAATCGGATGCGCCGAAAGCGATGATCGCCGCGATCAATGCGGTCGTGCACCAGAATGCCAAGCCGAAAGAGGCTTACGAGCTGTTCTCATCGCTGAAGGCGAAGGGGTAGGGGCGGCGCGGTGCGATCACATTGATCACGCTCATTCCCGCGGAAGCGGGAATCCAGCGGCGGTGCAATGAGCTGGGTCCCCGCCTTCGCGGGGACGAGCGGAATGAAAGTAGCCGCTTTGCGCTAATTGCGCGCGCCTAAGACTAAGGCAATGCCACCAGGATCGCTCCGCCCGCGACCAGCGAGATGCCGAGCCAGTTCACCGCCGAGAGCTTTTCGCCAAGGAACACGACACCGAGTATCGCGACCATGACAACGCTCAGTTTGTCGATCGGCGCCACTTGCGCCGCATTGCCCAACTTGAGCGCGCGGAAGTAGCACAGCCACGACGCGCCGGTGCCGAGCCCCGAGAGCAGCAGGAATAAATAGGTGCGGCCGGATATCCTGGCCGGGTCTTGAAACTGTCCGGTCGCGTAGACGATCATGCCGAGCACGCAGACCACGACCAGCGTGCGGATCAGCGTTGCCAAGTCGGAGTTCACATTCTCGACGCCGATCTTGGCGAAGATCGCGGTCAGCGCCGCGAAGAGCGCCGACAGCGCCGCCCACGCCTGCCAAGGCGCCTGACCGCCGAGTTGCATCGCTCGCGCTCCTGTAATGGTGACGGCTACGTTCGCACGGAACTCGTCTATGCGAGCGCGGTCGCGACAGCAAACGGTTTTGCTGCCGTGGCGCTTCTGGCGTTAGCGTAAGGGCTGCGATTTTTGAGGCTGTTCGGTCAGCTCTCTTCGCTGCTGGCCTCGTCCCATTCGCTGAGTTTGATCCGCGGCGATGCCGAGCCGATCAGAAACCAGGCGGCGGAACCGGCCGCGACCGCGCCGCCGAGCGCGGCCATGATCTGCATGATCCAGGATGTGCTGCCGATCGAGCTCTTCGGCCGCGCAACCTCAGCCTTCGCGGACTCCATCTCCGCAGCCAATGCGGCCGTAGCAGCCGGTGGCACGCTCCCCGTCGGTGCCGCATTACCAGCCGGTGCCGCTTCGCTGGCGGCGGCAGGATTTGGCGCGGCCAAATTGTAGAAAGGCGTGCTGCCCGAGGCGGGCGCGGGCGTGTCGCTTGCGGCGCTTGGCGTGTTGGCCGCGAGGTCGAGTTCGTTGGCTTCGTCGGGCGAAAGCACCTGCACGGCCTGACCCCCGATCACGAGCGCGCCGGTCGTCGGTGGTGCCGGGGAGGGCGCGGCGGCCGTCGCCGCAGGCGCCGCCGGAGCAGATAACGAAGCCGACAAAGGCGCCGCCGGCGTCAGAAGTGGAGCGGCCGGCTTGGCCGCTTGCGCGGCCGGCGCTTCGCTGCCCGCTGCCACGGCCGGACGCTGCGGCCTTCTTTGTTCCGCCATTTCGGTGCGCGGCCGGTGCTTTCGCCGGAAGGAAACGTGCTGCCTGGTCTCGGCCTTTGTCTCGGCCTTGGGCTCACTTCTGGAGGCCGACTTCGTCTCGGACCCGATATTCGACTTGGCGGCCTTTTTGGCCGTCACTCTGCTGCGTGGCGTCGCTGTCGATTTGCTGGAATAGGAAGGAGGCAGAAGCTGGAGGGGTTTGCCGACCGGCTCGTACTGGGCCAGAGCGTCGCCGGCAAGAAGGCCGGAAGCGAAAACGCCGCCTGCTACGATGATGGCGCCGGTGATGACGCGATAACTAAACACGTTGCGTCCCTCCGTTACTCCCTACGCCGTGCGGCCCATCGGGACCAGACCGGAATGACCTGAAAGTGACGCAAATGCGGATTTTTTGGCGCAAAGCGCGGACCAAAATCCGCCGCTCTTAACCACTTCAGGGTTCCCGCCGCCGCACTGCCGACAGGCTTTTTAGCACGTCCCGCGCGGTAAGTGGTGCGGCGCGTGCCCGCATGGTTTCTTCGCGCTTTATCCGCCGCGCCGGGAGTCGCCTGCCGCACACTTGCGGCAATCTCCGCTTGCGATTTACGCGGGCTTTCGCCACACTTTCAACAAAGCAGGTACTGCCGGGATCACGTGCTTTAACGGTGTGACCGCTTGCAAACGCCTCCGATGGAAATGACCCGCCCGCTCTTGGCAGACGCGTTATTTCCCGACCAAGCCTTGGTCTTTGCTTCACGTGATTTCGACGCCGTGCGGGCGGGCGTCGCGCGCATTTTCAAGCCGCATCTGCTGCGTTTGCACGGCGGCAGCGCCAATTTGCAGGCACGCATGCATCACCTGCGGCAGGGCGATACCTCCGTCAACCGGCTGGAATACGGCGCCGAGGTCGAAATCGATCCCAACCGGCTCGACGACTTTTTCCTGGTGCAGATCCCGGTCGCCGGCCATGCCTCGATCGCCTGCGGCAACCGCCGCTTCGATTCCACCCCGCTTGCCGCATCGCTGGTGTCGCCGACTTTGCCGCTGCACATGCGCTGGCATGCCGGCAATGCGCAGGTCTGCGTGCGCTTCGAGCGCGGCATGGTCGAGCAGCACTGCGCCGCGCACCTCGGCCACGCGCTCGACGAGCCGCTCGAGTTCGAGCCGGAATTGCGGCTCGACACCCCGGCCGGCCGCTACTTTTTGCGGCTCGTGCAACTCTTCGCCGAAGAATTGACCGCGGCGCGCTGTCTCGACGGCCGCTGGCCCGGAGGACGCGACGCGCGACATCCGCTCGCGAACGAGCGCGTCGCCGAGCATTTTTCCGCCGCTTTGCTCAATGCGCTGATCTACGGGCAGGCGAGCAACATCAGCGCCGCGCTCGGCCGCACGGAAACCTCGCCGGCGCCGCATTTCGTCCGCCGCGTGGAGGATTACATCCGCCATCACTATGCCGAGACGCTCACGATCGAAAAGCTCGCCCGCATCGCCGGCGTGTCGACGCGCACGCTGTTTTCAGGCTTCCGCGATTTCCGCCACCTGACGCCGATGGCTTATCTGAAAGCGATCCGGCTCGAGAAGGCGCACGAGGCCCTGCAAGGCGCCGACGTCGAGAGCAGCACCGGCGTCACCAAGGTCGCGCTCGATACCGGCTTCGCGCATCTCGGCCGCTTCGCCCAAGCGTATCGCTCGCGCTTCGGCGAGTTGCCGTCAGCGACGGCGCGGATGAAGGGGCGGGGATCTAGATCTTAGTCGTCATTGCGAGGAGCCCGAAGGGCTACGAAGCAATCCAGAGAAGCTTCGTCGAACCCTGGATTGCTTCGCGGAGCCTGTCATCGGGCCGGCCACTTCGGGCCGGACCCGTTGGCTTGCAATGACGACGGAGCCCGGCTACGCCGCGGCGATGAACTTCTCCGCTTCGCCCGGATCGGCAAGCCACGGGAAGAACGTGCGCGGATCGTCGAAGCCGTTGACGAACGCCTTTCCCACTTTCGGCTTGCTCTGCGCCGCCACCAGAATGTTGATCACATGCGGAGGCGGCGGCTGCAGCATGGCGTTGGTCCAGCCAGTGACGAACTGCGCATAGGCCCAGTAATCGTCGAAGGTCTGCTGCATCCAGGCGCCGTCGAATGGCTTGTTGCCGTTGTCCAGGATGCGCTTGAGATAGATGCGCGCCGCCTTGGCGGCGTTGTTCGATCCTTGCCCCGTGATCGGATCGTTGAGGACGACGGCGTCGGCCATGCCGAGGATGAGCGCGCCGGACGGCAGCCGCGCCACCGGCTTGCGCACGGTCGGCGGGAAGCGGCCGGCGAGAATGCCGTTGGGATCGGTCAGCTTGGCATTGCGCGAGCGCTCGTATTCCCAAGGGTAGAATTTCTTCAGGATGTCGAGGCTGCGTTCGAGGTGCTGATCCGGCGTTTTCACGTCGTCCCAGCAATCCATCGGGCCGCCCGGAATGCCTTCCAGCACCATGATCTCGCAAGGCCCGGTGGTGGTCAGCGAGGGAAAGACGAAATATTCGCCGACGGTCGGCGCGAGGTTGAAGGCAACGCGGGTCGGCGCATAGGGAGTAAGCCCGGTGACGTAGGTCAAAGCGAGCGCACGCTGCGGTTTGTCGAAGGGCGAGCGTTCGGCGTCGCGTTCGAACAGCTTGACGATGTCGCCCTTGCCGCCGGCCAGGATCACGAGATCGCTGCCGCGCGCATAGTTTTCCAGATCGGCGATGCCGGCTTCGTGGATCACGAGTTCGCCGCCGCGCTCGGCAAACGTCTTCATCCAGCCGGGAAATTTGACCCGCTGATCGACGGCCTGTCCGGGCTTGTCGAGCGTGTAGAACCACGAAACCGCCTTGCCGCCGTCGGGCCCGGCGATGGTGACGCCGAGCGCGTCCGTGTTCGGGCACTCCTTCTCCCAGAAGTTGATGCCGAGATCGCGCTCGGCTTGCAGCGAGTCGTTGAACATGAATTGGCTCGACATCACCTTTCCGGTGGCGATGTCCTCGGGTGTCCGGTTGGTGATCATCCGGACCCGATAGCCGTTCTGCAGCAAGCCTAGTCCCAATTGCAGGCCGGATTGTCCGGCGCCGACGATCGTGATGTTGCGCATCTTGGTTCCCCACGCGAAATTGTTGTTTGGTCGTTATTCCGTCAGCAGTCATTCCATCAGCAAAGGTATCGCCGGATCGGCGCGCTCCGGTCCCATGGCCGTGTAGCCGCCGTCGACGCGAATGTCGGTGCCGGTGATGAAGCTCGCATTGTCGGAAAGCAGGAACGCCACCGCGTCCGCGACCTCGGCCGGATTGCCGGTGCGGCCGAGCAGATGAAACGGCTTCGCCACGTTGTCGGTCTTGGCGCGGTTGCCGTTGGTCAGTTGGACCATGATGTTGCTCCAGGTCCAGCCCGGCGAGACCGCGTTGACGCGAATGCCGTCGGGCGCCAGATCCATCGCCTGATTGCGCGTCAGTTGCAGGATGGCGGCCTTCGACACCGGATAGGCCCAGCGGCCGGTCTGCGCGACGCGCGAGGAAATCGAGCCGAAATTGACGATCGCGCCTTTGTTCTTTTTCAGATGCGGCCGCGCCGCCTGCATCAGCATCACCGAGCCGACGATGTTGACGTCGAAGGCTTTGAGCCAGTCGGCGCGCGCCGTGTCGGCGCCGTTGTCGAGATACGTGCAGGCGACATTGACCAGATAGTCGAGCCGGCCGGTCGCTTCGACCGTCGCCTTCACCAAAGCCGCAATGTCGGCATCGCTGGTGAGGTCGCAGCGGATGAAGCGCGCCTTGCCGCCGAGCTTTTTGGCGGCGGCTTCGCCGTCAGCGACCGCGATGTCGGCAATGACGACATTGCAGCCGTAGCCGGCGAGCGTCTCGGCAACTGATTGTCCGATCAGCGTCGAGCCGCCGGCGACGATCGCGGTTTTGCCGTCTAGCCCACGCATGGCGCTGCCTCGCTGTTCGTCCAATGCCACAGGCATTGTCGGAAAGCCGGGCGGGGAACGCCTATCCGTTTTGCGCGGCCATTATCCGTTTCGTGCAGGAAAAGAACTGTGGCGCGTTCGCGCGGCGGTGCCTGCGCGAACAAGTGCGCAACGGTCCGATGCGTTGAGATTGAAATCTTGGGCGTAAATTCGATACCGGAGAGACGTGCACGCTCCTTGAGTGGAGCCAGGCCACCATAGTCGCGGTCGTTCCAGTTCATCCCCGGTTCCGCCGAACAGGGGCGACCACTTACGCAGCCGCCCCCAAAGGCCGGCCTCTACTTCAATTCAAGCACTTCGACGGGATCGATCGAGGGTGGCGAAGCGAACAATTCCGGCGCAGCGGCCATCGACGCCTGCCCGACGGGGCCGTTGAGGTGCCTCTGGCGTCCATCCTCGTTGTTGAAGGTGTCGAACACACCGAACGTGTTGGGCGAGAGCCTGAGCGCGTACCAGTTGATCGTGGTGGGTTCCTTCTTGACCAACTCGAGGGCCTTTTCGAGGAACTTCGCCACCGCGTCTTCCTTGCCGGGCTTGGCTTCGAAGCGGGCGAAAAAAGCTAGCTTGACCATTTCGGTTCTCCTGACAATGCGTCGCGGGAGGAGCGATGCGCCGGCCACAGCTACTTGCGGCGGCGGGTTCGGGCTATTGTCAAGAATGACATCTTTGATATTAATATGGCCATGAAGATCGATGTGCTCAGCGTCAACGGCGTATTCGACACCGGCTTGGCCGCGGTGCTCGACGCCTTTGCAACAGCTAACGAGCTCGCTGTCGCCCAAGGGCTCACAGCCGTATCATTTGAGGTCACCGTCGTCGGCCTACGCCGCCGAGTGCGCAGCAAGCAGGGCTTCACGGTTCC
Source organism: uncultured Alphaproteobacteria bacterium (assembly GCA_963720115.1). Lineage (GTDB taxonomy): Bacteria > Pseudomonadota > Alphaproteobacteria > Rhizobiales > Xanthobacteraceae > BOG-931. The sequence continues at coordinate 29,267 of CAVREN010000032.1, read as the reverse complement.
GGTCTCGTCCGCCTTGGGTCGCGCACCGGCGGACTGGGTGGTTGTCCCGGCAATCGGCGAAAAGGCGCCCGAGCCTTTGCTCGCAGCGATCGCTCGACCCGAATCGCGCGCCGCCGCGCGCCTTTTGCGGCAATGGGCCGACGATGGCGCGCAGGTCGCAGCCGCTTGGCATTGGCACGTTCCTCGCCGCTGAATCCGGCGTGCTCGACGGCGAAACCGCGACGACAACATGGTGGCTCGCACCGCTTTTCCGCCAGCGCTATCCAAGGGTTCGGCTTGAAGACGGGCGCATGCTTGTTCGCTCCGGCCGCGTGCTCACAGCGGGCGCGGCGCTCAGCCACATGGATATGGCGCTGTGGCTGATCCGCCAGACCAGCCCTTCGCTTGCAGCACTAACCGCGCGGTACCTGATCGTGGATTCGCGCCCGACACAGTCGGCCTACGCGATGAGCGATCATCTTGCGCACGCCGATCCGCTGGTGCAGCGATTCGAGCGCTGGGTGCGCGACCGCCTTGCCAAGGGTTTTTCGCTTGATGAGGCCGCGCACGCAATCGGGGCGAGCAAGCGGACGCTGGCCCGTCTGTATGGACCGGCCGCGCGTTGCAAGCCGAAAGTGATGATTTGGAGAAGTTGGTCTTGCGCATCTGTATCCGGCCTATTCACGGAGCCTTTGAGCTCCTGGCCATCATGGATATCCGCGCGTGTTCGATCTCATTCGCGTCTCGGCCCCGAAGGCCATACGGGCCACCTGATCACGAACGCGCTGGCGAGACCTTTCTCCATCTCCTCATTTCGACTCGCAGACCTCGGTGGGAAAGCTAACTCAACAATTGGTTTGGATATCCGCTTCAGGCCGCCGCCTTGGTGACGCGCGCTTCATAACTGCGCTCTTGAGCCAGCACCGTCCAGGCGATCCGTGCCAGCTTGTTGGCGAGAGCGGCGGCCAAAACGTTGGGATGGAGGCGCTGAGCGGCGCGCGCGAGCCAGACCCCGAAGCCGTGTTTCGGCCAGCTTGCCGGCCGTAGCAGAATGACCCGGGCTGCTTGCATGAAGAGCGTGCGCAAGTAACCGTTTCCTCGCTTGGAGATGCGCCCGAGGATGGTTCGGTCTCCAGTCGACATCTGCTTAGGAACGAGCCCGATCCAGGCCGAAAAATCCCGGCCTCTTGCGAATGCTGCGCCACTGCCGATCGCTGCAACCATCGCACTCGAGATGATCGGGCCGATGCCCGGCACGGTCATGACCCTTCGACAACTGCTATCACTCTTTGCCAAAGTCTCGATCTCGTCGGTCACGGGTTCAATTCGTTCATCGAGTTGCCGCCAGTCACTGGCAAGATCAGCAATGATGCGTACCATGCGTGGTGACAGAACGTCCGTGCGCTTGGCCAGGATGTCGGGTAGTGCCTGGCGAAGGAAGCGCAGTCCTTGTCGGACGATGATGCCGCGCTCTAGAAGAAAGCCGCGAATCTGATTGATCACTGCGGTCCGCTCACTGACCAGGCGAGACCGGACGCGGTGCAGCGCTTGCAGATCCAGTTGTTCGTTGGTCTTGGCTGGAACAAAGCGTGTCGTCGGCCGCTGCACGGCCTCGGCCACCGCAAAAGCATCTCGGAAATCATTTTTTTGCCCCTGCCGAAACGGCTTCGAATACGCGGGCGGGACCTGCTTCACATCGTGGCCAAGCACGGCAAGCTCGCGAGCAACGTAGTGCGTCGCCATCCCCGCTTCGATGCCAATGAGACAGGGCGGCAAGTTCGCAAGCCTCGATGTAATGCGTCCGCGTGAGACCTTCTCTCGCAACACAATGGTGCCGCGCGTATCGAGGCCGACCATGTGAAGCGTGTTCTTGCCCATATCTATTCCGATGGCGGTCACTGCGTAACACCGCACCGGCTCCGTAAGGCAGCCATTAACCTTTACAGTTCGTAATTGCCAACGCCCCCAGGATTCCACTCACCCGGCAACCAATGGGTTCGACCATGAGGGGATTGAAACCGGCTTGGCTCCATATCGCGCTTGCGCTGCTGAGTATCTCGGCCGCAAACGCCGCCGACCTAATGCCCCCGCCGCTTGCTCCGATCTACATCCCGCCGCCGGCTTTTAGTTGGGCGGGACCCTACTTAGGCGCTACCGCCGGCTTCGCGAACGGTTTTCACACCTACGACGACCTGGCAGGTGCCTTTCTGGGCTATCCGGGGCTGTCGAATGCTCAAAGCAAAGGCTTTGCGGCGGGCGGCACGCTTGGGTTCAACTTGCAAGCTGGCAGCTTTGTTTACGGCTTAGAGGCCGACTTAAGCTGGCTCGGCGACAAGTCGACTTACGTCGATCCCAACGGTGCGATCAACAATTTCTTTCCGTCCGAGACGAATCGTCTGAACGATCTTGGGACCGTGCGCGGTCGACTCGGTCTCGCCGTGGATCGGACCTTATTTTACTTCACGGCGGGCCTCGCTTTCGGCGAGGTCGCAAATAACGTCCAGTATAATTCGTCTAAGTTCCCGACGTTTAATACGCCGTCCTATAACGTTGACTCGACGCGCTTCGGCTGGGTCGTCGGCTCCGGTTTGGAATACGCCGTCACTCCTACTTGGACGGTGAAAGGTGAGGCGATTTATGCGCAACTAAATACCGTAACGGCGAGCTGGATATCTCCGGGTTCCCAGGCCTTTCCAGCCAATGCCGTCTACAATGCCCGCTTCAACACTTCGGTCGCCGTTATTCGCGCCGGCCTGAACTACAAGTTCGATTGGTTTAGCCCGCACCTTTGATCGATTGGCGTCCGGCTTACTGCGCGCGGTCGGCTGTTGCAAACTTGGGCACTACTCGGCTTCGTGCCCCTTTTGGGCGCGACCGCGCCGCCGTCAGCTGGAATCGGTCCTATCGACTTTCTCTCGTCCGGTGCCACAGGCATGGTCGGAAAGCGGGGCAGGGAACGCCCATCCGTTGTGTACGGCTGTTATCCGTTTCGTGCAGGAAATCCGAAGTTCGCAATAAGAATCAATCGGCTTGCGGAGGTTCGGTCGGCGCAAGCAACGCGTGCCGCGCAAGACGTCGCGCCGACGACTAGATCGGCGGGGACATGTGGTCCCCGAATGCGACTGCAAGTGCCATGACGAGGGAGATAACGGCGATCCACAGCATCGCTGCCTGTACGCTCAGGCGCGGCGGCGGGGTCTGCCGGCTGTGAGGAATGGACATATTGCGTGTCCTTCGCTCGGTTGAAATGCGCAAAGTTTGCCCCGGATTCGCCCGGCGCGCTGTGATGGGCAACACGTGAGCGACCGCGCCGCGTTCGCTTAGACCTCTAGAACGGACCAATAGTGGACATCGCGGCACGTCAGCTTCGTGCCATTGGCGTCGCTTTGCATTGCAACAGCCAAGCACTCAATTTCACGCTTCATCTCGGCTTTGTGAGCAAAAGCGCCGCGCGGTTATCGCCGCCACTGCGCTTGGAGACAGAGGACAGGCAATGGCTCCGGTGGGCGATGAGCGAAGCAAAATGCTCCCACCCGGAATCCAAATTTCAAGAGCAGTACAGCCGCGTGCGCCCGGAGCCGATAAGTTACTCAATATCGGCGGCGACGCTAATCGCAACATTGATGGTTACAGTGGCCATTTTCGTCTCTTCCGCAGCAGCGACAGTGAAAAGCGATCCGATTGTGAGTTGACGTGTGAATGGTTCGTCGATGAGCAAAACTCGGATCCGTGGGGCAGAAAGCTGCGGGAGCGGGACTAGCGGCGGCGACCTTGGCCGGACCCGATGCTGCGAGCGATACGCCGGTGCCTAAGGCCAGAAGCAGGACGAAATATGCGACGAGGCGAATAGAGCGGGTGGTCATGAGACTCAATCCTTGGCTTCAGGGTCATCAAACAGGTCATCGCGGACATTCAAGGGGAAAAATCGATCATGAGGGGATCAACAATAACGGGCAAGCATTAAATTGCTGACGCCGCACCATGCAGGTACGGCTGTCAAAAAATCGTTGCGTCTCGCCTGACCCCTAACCGCACTGTACAAGGCGCGGTCGCGAAATGACTGCTTCGGGTCCAATCGCAACAAACCCAATTCGCGCCCGCACCGAGCTGGGCTCGGCTGACCTCGAACCTCAAGCCTTCTGCACGAGGTGGAAATTTGGCGTCGACGCGGAGATTTCCAGCTCTTCCGACGTCATGTCGACCGGAACGTCGGCAAAAAGCGGTGTGCTGAGATAGCGCTCGCCGGTGTCCGGTAGCATACAAAGAACAGTTGCGCCTTTGGGAGCATCGCCGCAGACCTCAAGCGCTCCGGCAAATGTCGCGCCCGCAGTAATGCCAACGAAGATACCTTCCCTGCGCGCCAACTGCTTGCTCCAATGCATCGCATCCGCCCCGGAAATCGTGAGGATGCGGTCGATCACGCCCATCTCAATAACATCTCCCGTCAATTTGGGGATGAAATCCGGACCCCAACCCTGCAACGGATGCGGCTTCCAGGCGGGGTTGCTGGCAGTCGGAGAGCCGTCTGGCTTCCGCTCCTGAGGGATGCCGCTGGTGAGCACGGGTGCGTCCGCTGGTTCGCAGACGACGATTTTCGTATCAGGCCGCTCCTTGTTGAGGACGCGCGCAACGCCTTTGAGGGTGCCGCCTGTGCCGTATCCAGTCACCCAGTAGTCAAGCCGCTCTCCAGCGAAGGCTTCGACAATTTCTGTTGCGGTCGTGCGCGAGTGCATGTCGGCGTTCGCTTCATTTTCGAACTGACGCGTAAGAAACCAACCGTGGGTTTCGGCCAATTCGATCGCCTTGTTGACCATTCCGATCCCGCGCTCAGCCGCCGGAGTGAGAATCACCCTGGCCCCCAGGAAGCGCATCAGCTTTCGTCGTTCGACGCTGAACGTCTCCGCCATCGTCACTACGAGGGGATAGCCTTTTTGCGCGCACACCATGGCGAGCCCGATACCGGTGTTGCCGCTGGTTGCCTCGATAACGGTTTGTCCCGGCTGAAGTTTGCCCGATCGCTCGGCATCCTCGATTACGCCCAGCGCCAACCGATCCTTTACCGAGCCGAGGGGGTTGAAAGCTTCGATTTTGACGTAGAGATTGATGCCCGCAGGCGCCAACTTCCCGATCTTGACAACAGGCGTGTCCCCCACGGTCTCGAGAATGTTTTGATACTTGCGCCGCATCTGATTCGTCTTTCGCTTTAATCTTGTCTTGCAACCGGCAGACTAAAGCCGCGAGATCCCAAAGCACCGCGGCTCATCTCTCCAAAAGTCCAAACCTGCGCAGCGCGCCGACAAACTTGTCACGTTCGTCTGGAAGCATGAAAGGATACGTCTCGTCGATGTAAGCGACATCGAGCCCCGGTTGTAGTCGCGACAATTCGTGAGCAGCGGTCCGCGCTGCGTCGTCCAATCCCCGCAGGGACAATCCCGCAACCAGCCGCTGGCGTGCCCTGACATTTCCCGGTTGCACCCGCACCGCGTTTTCCGCGGTGGCAATCGCCCGGTCGAAATTGCCGATCAGCAAATGGCAAAGACTTTGATCGGCAAGAGCAAGCGAGCGGAAGCGGTATCGCGGATCGAGACGGAGTATCGCTTCGAGGTGAGGTAGCGCATCGGCCGGCCGGCCGGAAAATTCCAGAACGCAAGCGAGAAAATGCCTCGCCAACGGTGCGCTTGGATTAAGCCCGACTGCGCACTCCTCGCCTTCGAGCGCGGAAGCGAAATCCCGTTCGGTCCACATCCGCCCCATCCCGCTTAGCGCCTGCCCAAGCCAATCCCGATCGTCGCACGCGACCGCCTGTTCGGCAGCGTGAAGAGAAGATCGGAGCGCATCGCCACGATGACCCGCCCAGCCGAGAATTCCTTCGTGGTAGTGGCACAAGGCCAACAACGACCAAGCTCGAGCCGAAGTCGGATCGACATCCAGCGCAAGTTTGAGATGATTCCGGGCTTCCGCGTGCCCGGCCGGCGTCATGCGCTCCTGCAGGGATAACGCCTTAAGAGCATGATCCCAGGCATCGAGGTCGGAGGGATGTTTCCGGGCCGAGCGGCGTGCTTCGGCGCGATGGATTTCCGGTTCAATGCTAATGACTACGCGTTCGGCAATCTCGTCTTGCACGAGGAAGACGTCGGCTAATCCGCGGTCATAGCGATCCGCAAACAGGTGGTGCCCTGTTGCAGCCTCGATGAGCTGCACAGAAATGCGCAGTTGCTCGCCCGAGCGCCGCGCGCTGCCCTCGACCACATAGGCCGCTCCCAGTTCTCGGCCCACCTCGGTGATGTTCTTGGCCTTGCCTTTGTATGCAAATGTCGAATTGCGCGCGACGACGGGAAACCAGCGCCAATAGGAAAGTGCGGTAATGATGTCCTCGGTTAATCCATCGACGAAATAGTCCTCCGCCGGGTTCGCACTCAGATTGTCGAACGGCAATACCGCGACAGCTCTGAGATCGCCGAAGTCACCCCGCTTGTGGCTGCTGGCTGAAATCCCCTGCGCTTTCGTGAGCCGAAAGACATGCACCGCACGGGCGATATTCTTCAACGAGCGTTCGCCAAGGTCTTCAAAAGCGTAATCTACTTTGTCACGTACTTGGTCGTAGGCGGCCCGTGACAACAGGATGCCACCCGGATCCGCCAATCCCTCCAATCGCGCGGCGACATTGACGCCATCACCAAAAACGTCGCCATCCTCCACCATGATGTCGCCGACGTTGATGCCGACCCGCAGCACAATGTGATGCGCCGATTTCGTTTGGCTCTCCAATTCCGAAACGCGCTCCTGAACCTCGGCGGCGCATTCTACCGCTTCGACGGCGCTGGGAAACTCCAGGAGGAAGCCGTCGCCCATCGCTTTCACCAGCCGGCCGGCGCGTGCCGCAATTGCGGGCTCGATGATACCTCGTCGAAGGGCGCCGATTGCAGCCAGCGTACCCGCCTCGTCTTGACCCATCAGCCGGCTATAGCCGACCACGTCAATTGCTACGACCGCGGCAAGCCTGCGCTCCATGTCGTTCTCCGCGCACCGACGACAACGTGGCAAGATATAGCCCATCGAGCCGCGAGTAGCGACGCTGTAGTAACCATTTTATCGATGTTGAAGTATCGTTCGGTGGCCCTTCGCTCGTGCTCAGGGCGCCTCAAGCTTACTTTTCGTATCGGGCGAATTGTGCCGCCGCACCAACCGACGCGAAGGGTCAGACGCAGTCATTCGACGATGCCTGACTGAACGCCCGGTTTGGCCGCGAGCTGACATCGGCGGGCAATTTGCAAGTACACGCCTTGGAACGGCCCTGCGCGGGCATGACGAAGCAACCAAACTTATTTCGCTTTACGTGGCTTCACGCTGCCCATCCGCGCGCCACCGCGCCGCCGTCTGCGCAATCACGCGCAGCGATTCCTTGGCGCCGTCGGCGCTGCCCTTTTCGAAGTCCCCCTCGATGCGGCCCATTTGATTGGTCACGTGGGCGAAGCACAGCACGGATTTGCGGCGCGCCTTGGCGAAGGCGTAGAGCGCGGCCGCTTCCATCTCCACGGCGAGAATGCCGGCGCGCAATGCGGCCGCGATCGCCTCCTCGGTTTCGCGAAAGGGCGCATCGGTCGTCCAACTGGCGCCGACGCTGACCGGCATTCCGGCCGCGGAGAGCGCCTCGCGTGCGAGCGCGGTCAGGCGTGTGTCGGCCTCGCTGTATTCGGATGCCGGCAGATAGTGATAGCTCGTGCCTTCATCGCGCAGCGCGCGATCGATCACGACGAAATAGGGCGGCGCTTGCGCCGGAGCGATCTGGCCGGCCGACGTCACGCTGATGAGAAGCCGGCAACCCGATGCGAAAAGCTCCTCGGCGATCAGCACGGCGAAAGCGGCGCCGACCGCGCAACCGACGATGCCGTATTCGTGCCCTTCATCATGAAAAGCGTACAGCTCGGTGTGGTAGCAGGCCCAGCCGGGATGCAGGCTGGCGCGTCCGGCGGCACGCAGGTGCCGCACGATGTCGCCGTCCGGATCGAGAATGCAGATGTCCGGAACAGCGACGTTGGCGAGCCCCTTTTGCCGCCGCGCTTCGCGCAACAGGCTCTCGGGCGTGAAAGCCGATGGCGTTTCATAACGTTTGTGCAGAAGAATCGGCGGCGTCTTCGCTTCACTCACGGGCGTTGTTCCTGCTGACCGCTTTGCGCTGCGATTTGGGTCCGTGTTGCGGACGGGTCAAGTCTCGCGCCGCTCGTTCATGGCGATGGCGACCACGGCGCCCGATCCGAAGGTCAGCGCACCGATGGCCGCAATCGCCCAGGCGGCGCCGAAAAAGTCGGCGATGATGCCGGCGGAAAGCGCGCCGATGGCGTAGCCCAGATCGCGCCAGAAGCGATAGACGCTGAGCGAACGCGCGCGCCACGAAGGATGCGACGCGTCCGACACCGCAGCGATCAGCGTCGGATAGACCATCGCCGTGCCGAGCCCTAGCAGCACGCTGGCGAACAGCCACCAGCCGAACCAATGCGTTGCCGCAGTCGTGAACAAGCCCGCCGCCTGCACCCACATGCCGGCGATGATCAGGCCCTTGCGGCCGAATCGGTCGCTCAACGGCCCGGTGACGGTCTGCAAAACGCCCCACACCGCGGGATAGACGGCTTTGAGGATGCCGATGCGCTCGATGCTCAACCCGTAAGCAACGAAAAAGAGGGGAAAGATGCCCCAGCTCACGCCGTCATTGAGGTTGTTGACGAGGCCAGCTTGCGAGGCGGCGAACAGATTGCGGTCGCCGAACGAGGCGTGCCGGAAGATCTGCCAGAAGCCGAGCGTCTCGGTGCTCGTCGTGTGGCTGGCAATTTCCAGTCCGACATGATGGCGCGTGTCGCGCACCAAAAGGATCGAAAGCGCGAGCCCGAGCACCGCATAGCCGATGCCGAGATAGAACGGCGCCGGCCGCAAGCCATAGCGCTGGGCGATGTAGCCGGTGAGGAAGGCGGTCACGCCGACCGAGAGATAGCCGGCGAATTCATTGAGCCCGACCGCCAGGCCGCGCGATCTCGGGCCGACCAGGTCGACCTTCATAATGACCGTCATCGACCAGGCGAAGCCTTGGTTGATGCCGAGAAGCGCATTCGCAGCGACAATCCAGGCCCAGCTCGGTCCCCAACCGATCATGAACGGAACCGGCAAGCCGACCAGCCAGCCGAGAACCAGCATCGCTTTGCGGCCATAGACATCGGCAAAATGGCCGGAGACCAGATTGGCCAGCGCCTTGACCACGCCGAAGCTGACGATGAAGGAGACGACGATCGTGGTCGAAGCGATCTTGAATTCTTCGGACCCGATCAGCGGGACGACGGTTCGCTCCAGTCCGACCATGCCGCCGACAAAAGCGTTGATCAGGACGAGAAGCGAAAATTGCTGCCAATTCTCGCGCAAGCCAAGCGTAATGCCGGCCTCAGGTCGAACCGACGGATTGGTGCCGGCGCCGTTCATTCCGCCGCGGCGGCGACGCGGCCGGCGTTGGTGGCGCGGATCTCCGCCGCCTGCGCTGGCGGCGGCGGAATATCGGCGAGCATGGCGCGCACGAACTCGCCTTCGTCGGGGATGCGAAATGCTTTGTTGTGGCGTTTCTCGAAGCCGATGGTCGAGACAGGCTTGCCGCTGAGGCTGCGGCCGCACACCGAACCCGAATAGGCGCCGGGCAATATTTCCAGATATTCCGGCAAAGCTTTCAGGCGTTGCACGCTGCCGAACAGAGCGCGCGCGCCTTCTTCGGCGCTTGTCGCAAGCTCGGTGCGGCCGAGATCGCCGACCATCAGCGTATGGCCGCTGAAGACGAACCACGGCTCGTCGGCGCGGGTGCGATCGGTGACGAGGAGGCAGATATGCTCCGGGGTGTGTCCGGGCGTGTGCATGATCTTGACGGTGACGTTGCCGAGTCCGAGCACGTCGCCGTCGTGCACACCGAGGAACGGAAAATTGGCGGCGGCCTCGGCGAACAGCACGTATTCGGCGCCAGCGGCCTGCGCGAGTGCGCGGCCGGCGGATACATGGTCGGCGTGAAGATGCGTGTCGATGACGTAGCGGATGCGCATGCCGGTCGCCTCGGCGGCTGTGAGGTAAGGGGAGGGGTCGCCGAGCGGATCGACCACGGCGCCTGCGGCCCGTCCGCCGCAGCCAAAAAGGTACGAGGCGGCCACCGGATCGGTGTGCAGGAATTGGCGCAGGATCATTGGTCGAGCTCCCTGGGGTGCGCTCGGACGATCGGAAAAGACAAGTGTCACCAAGCTCTTGACAATCGTCCGACGATATTCAATTATTCGCTTGAATGATATAAAGAGGTCGGCGCCGGTGTCAAGCCAAGGTGCGAAAGAAGGTTCGAAGAAGGGTTCGAGGCAAGCTTCGCAGCAGGGCCCCAAGCAGGTCCTGTTCGCGCAATTTGCGGCTATCGCGAAAACGCTCGGACATCCGCATCGCCTCGAGCTGTTGGAGCAGCTTGCGCAGGGCGAGCGTAGCGTCGAGACGCTGGCGCAGCGCACGCGCCTGTCGGTCGCCAACGCCTCGCAGCATCTTCAGCACATGCGGCGTGCGGGTCTCGTGGCGAACAGGCGCGAGGGCAAGTTCATCTACTACCGGCTCAACGACGACGCGGTGCTCGATCTCATGGCGGCGCTGCGCCGGATCGCCGAGCGCAACAGTGCCGAAGTCGAGCGCGTGATCCGCAGCTATTTCGACAAGCGCGACAGCCTCGAGGCCGTCTCGCGCGATGAGCTGGTGCAACGCGCGCGCGCCGGCGCGGTCACGATCCTCGACGTGCGCCCGGAGGACGAGTTCGCGCTCGGCCACCTGCCGAACGCGCTGAACATTCCCGTGCGCGAATTGGCAGCGCGCCTCGGCGAGATCGATCCAAAGAGCGAGGTCGTCGCCTACTGCCGCGGTCCGTACTGCGTCCTGTCCTACGAAGCGGTGGCGCAGCTGCGGCTTCGCGGTTTCAACGCCCGCCGCTTGGAAGACGGCCTGCCGGAATGGCGCGCCGCCGGGCTGCCGGTCGTCGCCGGCAACGCCTAGAGCACGATCCGGAAAAGTGGCAACCGGTTTTCCGAAAAGATCATGCTCCACTTGAAAAACCAACGCGCGTTGCGTCAGCCGAGCTCGGTGATCGCTTCCGGGAAGCGGTGCAGGCGTTCGGAAGGCCCGTTCGCTTCGATCAGATAATTGTCGCACACCCACGACAGCACATGGCCGCGCATGTAGGTCGGGTGCACGACGATGTTCATGTCTTGCGCGATCATCATCGGCTCGTCGCTGCGGATCAGCGGCCGCTCGACCAGATCGTAGCCCTGGCCGTGGCAGTGCAGGCGGCGCTCTTCCGGCCGGCCGTTCTTGCGCATGAAGTCATTATACGCAGCGAAAATGTCGGCGCAGGGCGTGCCAGGCTTGAGCAGGCCGAGGTTGAATTTGCGTGCCTCGACCGCAAAGGCGAACTCGTCTTTCAGCTCGGCCGATGCTTTGCCGACCACGCAGGTGCGGCCAAGCTCGGCATACATGCCGCCCGGGCCGGAATCCTCGACCAGCAACGCGATCGCGTCGCCTTCTTGGATGACGCGGTTCTGGTAGTGGCGCTGGCCAAATGCCGACGGCGTGTCCGCCGGCATCGAGGCGCAGAGATAAATGCCGTTCTCGCTGCCGTGGCGCTGGCTGTAGCATTGGGCGATCGCCGCGATATCGCGGTCGCGCATGCCCGGCTCGATGGCGTCAAAGGCCGCGCGCATGGCGCCGTCCTGCATCGCCGCCGCGCGGCGGATGAGGTCGCGCTCCTCGGCGCTTTTGATTGCCTTGATGCGATCGACCATGTCGGCGGCGTCGACAAAGTGCGCATTCGAGAAGCGGCCCTTTTGCAGATAATCGACCAGCGCGAACGACATCGAGGCGGTGCCGAGAAGCCCGATCGTGCCGCCCGCATAGGGCGCGAGCGCCTTGGCAGCGAGCTCGGCGTCATAGGCCGCGGTGTAGTGGCAGGAGGCGAAGCTCGGGGTGGTGAGCACCTGCTTGACGCCGCGATTGATGCCGTCGGGATTGGCGATCGGATTGGCATCGCCGCCGAACGGGCCCATGCCGACCGCTGTCATAAGATCGTCGCGCGGGAAGACCACCGTGAGCGGGTAGCCGTTGGTCGCTGGCAAGTCGGTGAAATATTTGACGTAGCCGCCCATGTAGTCGTTGTTGTTCTGCATCAAGAGAACGTCGATCTTCTCGCGCTCCATGGCGGCGCGCACGGCGGCCCAGCGGCGTTCGAGTTCGGCGGTGGAAATCGGCGTCTGCAGGCGTTCCGAAAGCGCGTTCATGGTGTCCAAGCATCCCCCGAAGCCGCCGGTTCTGCACCTGTTCGCCGGCCGCGGCCGGGCGGATATAACGCTATTGCGCGCGGGGAGGAAGCGGCCGGCGCCGCGCCTGCCGCAAGGAAGCCGTCGCGGCGCGCCGGAATCGGTTAGACTGCGCCCCGACGATCGCTCAACCCCGCATGGCCAGGAGCCGCACTATGCCGATCGATTGGGCAACCGTGAATTGGACCTTTGTCGTTTTGATGGGCGTGTTCGCCTTTGTCGCCGCCTTGCTCGGCAGCCTCATTTCCTTCCGCAACCGCTTCTGGGGCGCGATCATCGCCGGCATTCTGTTCGCGGCGATTTTCGTCTTATGGAATCACTACCCGCACCCGACGGTGCCGCTGCCGGTCATCTCCGCCTACGCGACGCCTGCCGGTTGACCTTTGCGCCGGCCGCGTTAAGCGTATCGGCCTCGTCGATATCCTCCCCGGTAGGTACGGAGAAGTCATGAATAAGGTCTATGCGGACGCGCGTTCCGCGTTGGCCGGGCTGCTGAAGGACGGCATGATGATCATGGCCGGCGGCTTCGGCCTGTGCGGCATTCCCGAGACATTGATCCTGGCGATCCGCGATTCCGGCGTCAAAAATCTCACCGTCGTGTCCAACAATTGCGGCATCGATGGCAAGGGCTTGGGCGTCCTGCTCGATACCCGCCAGATCAAGAAAATGATCGCCTCCTATGTGGGCGAGAACAAAACCTTCGCCCAGCAGTTTTTGGCCAAGGAGCTCGAGATCGAGTTCAACCCGCAGGGTACGCTCGCCGAGCGCATCCGCGCCGGCGGCGCCGGCGTGCCGGCCTTCTTCACCCGCACCGGCGTCGGCACTTCGATCGCCGACGGCAAGGATGTGCGCGAGTTCGACGGCCAGCGCTATGTGATGGAGCGCGGGCTCGTCGCCGATCTGTCGATCGTGCACGCCTATATGGGCGATACCGAAGGCAACCTCGTCTATCGCAAGACCGCCCGCAACTTCAATCCGGTGATGGCGACCGCCGGCAAGGTGACGGTCGCCGAGGTCGAGCACCTGGTGAAGCCCGGCGAGATCAATCCGGATCACATCATGACGCCCGGCATCTACGTGCAGCGCATCATTCACGTCCCGAACGCCGCGAAATACATCGAGCAACGCACCGTCCGTAAGCGCACGCCCGCCGATGCGCCGGCCGGAACAGGGGAGGAAGTCTGATGGCTTGGACCCGCGATCAAATGGCGGCGCGCGCCGCCAAGGAGCTGCAGGACGGCTTCTACGTCAATCTCGGCATCGGCATTCCGACGCTGGTGTCGAACTACATTCCCTCCGGCATGAGCGTCCAGCTCCAGTCGGAGAACGGCATGCTCGGCACCGGCCCGTTCCCGTTCGAGGGCGAGGAGGATGCGGACCTCATCAATGCCGGCAAGCAGACCGTCACCGAGCTGCCGACCACGAGCTATTTCAGCTCGGCCGACTCGTTCGCCATGATCCGCGGCGGCCATATCGATATCGCCATCCTCGGCGCCATGCAGGTCGCCGAGAACGGCGACCTCGCCAACTGGATGATCCCCGGCAAGATGGTCAAGGGCATGGGCGGCGCCATGGACCTCGTCGGCGGCGTCAAGAAGGTCGTCGTGGTGATGGAGCATTCGGCCAAGAACGAGGCCAAGCTCCTGCAGCGCTGCACGCTGCCGCTCACCGGCGCCGGCGTGGTCGACATGGTGATCACCGATCTCGGCGTCTTCACCATCGACCGCAACGGCGGCGGCATGACGCTCACCGAGCTTGCGCCCGAGGTGACGCTCGACGAGATCAAGGCCAAGACCGAAGCGAGCTACAAGGTCGCCAATACGCTGGCGCACTGATCGTCGCTAAAACCGCGCCTGTAGGGTGGTGCTAAGGCGCAAAGCGCCGTGCCCACGCGAAGCTGGCGGGCATTCGAGGTCCGCGTGGGCTTCGCGGAGCTTGTCATCGGGCCGGCCACTTCGGGCCGGATCCGTTGGCTCCGCCCACCCTACGCTCATTGTGGTCTTCAAAACCGCAGCGCCGTCCGCAGCCCCAGCACCAGCGCATTCGGAATGGCCGATCCGCTCGCCGGATTGGCCGGGCTCGCAATATTGGCGCCGGGATGGAAGACGTATTGCAGGTCCGGCTGGACGAACCAGCTCTCGGCCAGTTTCCAGCGATAGGTCAATTCGATCGCCGCTTCATAGTCGCGGATCGGCATCGGCGCGCCGGTGATGGCGGCAAGTGCGCGGTCGGCGGCAGCGGCGTCGGGCGATATCCGGCCGTAAGCCAGGGCAACGCCGATGACGTCATCCGGCCGCGAGGCGAGCGGGCCGCGAAAGGTGAAGCCGGCATCGGCATAACGATCGACTTCGCTGCGGTCGCTGGGCGCGGCGACACCGCGCGCAAAGAAGCCGAGCGCGCGGCTTGGGCTGCCGGGCATGCGCCACAGTGTCTGGTCGATCAAGCCATAGACCGCCGCATCGCCTGGACGCTGCGGCGGCGTGATACCGCCTTGCGTGAAATCCTGCAGTGGAAACGAACCGGCATTGTACCAGGCGCCGATCTTGACAACGCCCGGCAGCGCCGCTGGCGATGCGGCTAGCCGCGGCCCTGCCTGGTCTACGGCGAACCTGCCGTCGCCTTCTTGGTTCGGGTTTTGCTGGGCCCCGCTAAGCTGCGCGCCGCCATACCCATAGACCGCCTCGGCGATCACAAATGGCGGGTCGCGCAAGCGGAATGCGAGCCCGTATTTGTCGGTCGTCAGCGGATTGTTGGAGCCTGATCCGGCCGGATCGCCGTCGAAGATCGCGGCCCGCAGTATGAGCTGGTCGGCGACCGCGACCTGCAAGCGGGCGCCGAGCGCGGCTTCCGGATAGTTCGGGCCGCCGCTCGGCAGGTTCTGGGTGTTGAGCATCGGCCAGCCGAAGGTGCTGTTGAGAAACAGATCGGAATTCCGGCTGACGATAAAGTCCTGTGCCGCGGTGAACTGGCCGACGCGCAAGCTGGTCCGGCTGGCCAATTCCTGTTCGATCCAGAGATTGAACAGCCGGATTGTCGGCGGCGCTTCGACGCTGCTCACCAGCATCAGATTGTCGAGATTGGTGGCGCTGAATTGCGTGCCGAAGATGTTGTGGATGCTGGCGTGAAATGTTGCCCCCGACCAGCCCGCGAGCTTGGCGAGGTCGGCGTCCATGATGATGCCGAAGCGGCCGGCATAGCCAGGGCCTTGCTTGACGCCGCCGACCGGGTTGTCAAAGGCGTCGCCGTAATAGCTGAAAACGAAGGATAGCCCTTGCCGCGCAAGCTTGGAGCGCAGCCCGCCGATATCGGTGAGGTCGTACAGATCGGACGGCAGGGATTGCGGCAAGCTCCATGCCGCTTGCGGATTGCCGCCGTCGCTGCCGGCCCGCGCCGAGGAAGCGGCTGCGAGGAGGAAAAGTGAGAGAAGGCCGACAAGCGCCGGGGCGAGCAAAAGCCGGGCGCGATGCGAGCCCAGCCGGATCCACCGACCTGAACGATGCCGATTGGGCATTTCCGCGTAACGTCCTTCGCGTAAACGTCCTTGAAGCCGGAACGCCGCCTTGCTCCCGGTCGGCACGTAAGGCCGGTTGAAAATCCTCGTATTCGCATGTTTCGCTGACGACAGGCCCGCGATGGACCTTACCCTACAAGCGCTTTTTGAAAATCACGCGACTGGCGCGCCCGGCGTTCGCGATCCGTCAGTCTCGGCCTCGCAACTTGCGCACGGCGCCGCTGACCGCGACAACCAGCGACGTCATCGAGAAGGGCTTTTGCAGCCAGCCGAGCGGAAGCGCTTTTTCGGCGCGCACGCGCGCATCGGAGTCGGCATGGGCCGTGGCGAAAATGCAACGGATGCCATGCGCTTTGAATATCTCGATGGCGGCCTCGATTCCGTCGCGCGCCCCGGCGAGCCTGATATCCATCACGCACAAGGCCGGCCGCTGCGACGACGCGAGTTCGATCGCATCGTCGGCCGACGATCCGACGCCGGCGATCGCGAATCCGGCGTCGATCAAGGCGGCCTCGATCTGGGCGGCCACCAGGAAATCGTCTTCGATCAGCAGAATGCGCTCGGCCGCCGCGCTGCGCGCCCGCGGCTCCTCGCTTTCGTCGCGTGCAAAAACGGCACCGGGCCGTGAGATCGGGAGGGCTGAGGCAGGGCTGCGCGCGGGATCCGCGCAAACTTTAAGCTGCATGATGGTGACCGTTAGAGCATGATCTGGAAAATTGGGTAGCGGTTTTCCGAAAAGATCATGCTCCACCAAAAATTTAGAGCGCGATTGCGAATCGACCTCAAGCTATCGTGCTCTAGGCGAAGCGCAGCGTGCAGCGGGTAGCCGGGTTTCTCGTCACCTCGAATTGTCCGCGCAGTTGCCCGGCGAGACCCTGGACCAGTCCGAGACCGGACGACCGGCGCGCGACCGTTTTCAGATCGAATCCCGGACCGTCGTCTTCCACATAGAGGACAAAAGAGTCGCCGTCTTTTGTCAAGCCGACGCGAATGACGCAGTCGCCGCTGCCGTTGACGCCGTATTTGGCGGCATTGGTCAGGAGCTCGTTGAGGATCAAGGCAAGCGGCATGGCGGTGTCGTTGGACAATTCGCCGGACGCGGGCGCGCGCACGATCTTGACGTTCGGCGGCAGCGTCTGTTGCGCGCTCTGGCAGACCGCATCGAGGAATTCGCCGGCGTGGAAGCTGGTCGCGTCTGTGGCGTAAAGCACCCGCTGTGCCGCCGCCATCGCGGTGATGCGTTTGCTCGCTTCGTCGAGGATGTTGGCCGCTTCGGCGTTGCGGGTTTTCTTGGCAGCCGCATAGAGCAGCGACTGCAACATCTGCATGTTGTTTTTGACGCGGTGGTTCAATTCCCTCAGCAGCATCCGCTGTTGCGTTTCGGCCTGCCGGCGTTCGCTGATGTCGACCAGCATGTTGATGGCGCCGACGATTTTGCCGCGTTCGTCGCGCAGCAATGTAGGGTAGGGGATGAACGGCACGCGCGTTCCGTCCGGGCGCTCGGCGATCGCTTCCGCATTGCGGATCGTGCGTCCCTCCTTGAGCGCCACCGCCATTGGGCATTCGTCGTGCGGCATCGGCGTGCCGTCCGGCCAATAGAGCTTCCAGGTTACGCACCATTCGTCGCTGCCGAGCGTCGGCGTGCGGCCGGCGAGCGCCACGGCGGTGTCGTTGTAGTAGGTGATCCTGCCTTCGGCATCGGTCGTGTAGATCGCCGCCGGAATCGATGAAAGCAATTCTTGCAGCTTCCGCTCGCTCTCGCGCACCGCGTTCTCGGCTTTTTTGCGCTCGGTGATGTCGCGCGCGATCTTGGAGGCGCCGGTGATGCGGCCATCGCCGCCGCGGATCGGCGACACCGTCAGCGAAATATCGATCAGGCTGCCGTCCTTGCGCAGGCGCACCGTCTCGTAGTGATCGATGCGCTCGCCGCGGCGGATGCGCGCCAGTATTCCCGGCTCTTCGTCCAAGCGATCCGGCGGGATCAGGATCGTCACCGGCTTGCCGATGACCTCCTCGGCCGTATAGCCGAACACGCGCTCGGCGCCGCGATTCCAGGTCTGGATGACGCCGTTGAGATCCTTGCTGATAATGGCGTCGTCGGACGACTCGACGATGGCCGCGAGCCGTTGCGCGAGAAATTCAGCAGATTCTTCCAGCGCGCTCGTCGCACTCGCCGGCGGGATTTGTCCCCGGGTTCGTCGTCGGATCTGCAGCTCCTGGATGCTCATTTATACCCCGTACGCGGATCAAACGCACCGGCAGCCGAAGCCCGTGGAAGCGGCGCCGGCGGACACGCGATGCGCCCCGCGAACTAAAACGCGAAAAAACCTAAAGGGTTCCGGCCGCTCTTCGAGCATGATCCGGAAAAGTGGAAGCCGGTTTTCCGAAAAGGTCATGCTCCACCAGAAAGTTAGAGCGCCAATCGTTTCGATCTGAAACAGATTGTGCGCTCGGTTCCTTTTCACGAGGCGGAGGCGGCGATCGCAGCACGTCTTTGTCACTGTTCAAGTAACGGCGGGCTTGACATTTGTCTCTTTTTGAGTTACGAGACGAAAATCTCGCTCATCGAGGGACGCATTCCGGATGCGATCTGAAGTGTGGAGCGAGTGCGGTGCTTCCGCGCGGGCTCGCAACCGCGCCGGAGCGGCTTTGGGCATCATTCCCTTCGGTACTACGGCCGAGGCGTGAGGTGCTGTCACTGGACTGGGACCGGATAGGGCGGGTAACGCCCGCTTGATTCCAAGTCGCAGGAAGCATGGCCTGGAGTTGAGCCGGGATGGGAGTCCCTGCCAGAGCCGCGGTCGAAGCGCCGGAAGGCGGGCGCGCCCCGCAAGCAGATGGGTGCGCAGACTGCGTACACTTGTCTGCGTGGCGCGCAGCCGCGCCCGAGGCATCAGCAGGCGGCAACGTTTGCTGGTGTCGCGCGGCAAATGGTTGGCATGCGCCTTTCGGCGCTTCGCCTCCCTTTTTGTGCAGGGGGCGAATCTATTGGCTTTGTGGTCGGCAAGACTCGGGCACATGGACCTGTCGCGAGAACGATCCTCGATTCGTCATTGCCGGGCTTGACCCGGCAATCCATGCGAACAAGCCGCATGCAAGGTCGCCGCACTTGCGCTGCGAGTGAGATGGGCCACCGGGGCGTGGATGAGCGAAGCGACGCCGTTCTTCGAACGGCTATGCCCGGTGGTGACGAGGAAGGGGTTAGGTCATCGCAAGCGTCGGCAACGGAACCGCGTCACGAGAATTGATACGAGGATAAACGCTGGACGCGCGACAACCGCGCCCTTTACCTTCCGGTTGAAGATGCGGAGAATGACGCTGCGTGGGGGTAGTCGTGCGTGAAGATTCGATCCTCGAAACAGAGGACCTGACCAAGGAGTTTGCCGGCTTCATCGCCGTGCGCGGGGTGAACCTGCGCGTGCGGCGCGGCAGCATTCATGCGCTGATCGGCCCGAACGGCGCCGGCAAGACCACCTGCTTCAATCTCCTCACCAAGTTCTTGGCGCCGACGCGCGGGCGGATCGTCTTCGACGGCCGCGATATCACGGCGCTGAAGCCCGCCGATGTCGCCCAGCTCGGGCTCGGGCGCTCGTTCCAGATTTCGGCGGTCTTTCCGCATCTCACCGTGCTGGAAAATGTGCGGATCGCATTGCAGCGCCGGCGCGGCACCTCGTTCGATTTCTGGCGCTCGAAAAGCGTCCTGCGCGCGCTCGACGATCGGGCGAAGGCGCTGATCGCCGATGTCGGATTGTCGCCTTACGTAAACGCGCTGGCGGTCGAGCTGCCTTACGGCCGGAAGCGCGCGCTCGAAATTGCCACCACGCTCGCGCTCGACCCTGAATTATTGCTGCTCGATGAGCCGATGGCCGGCATGGGCCGCGAAGACATCGCCCGCATCAGTGCGCTGATCAGATCGGTCGCCGCCAAGCGCACCGTGCTCATGGTCGAGCACAATCTCAGCGTCGTCGCCGACCTGTGCGACTGCATCACGGTTCTGACCCGCGGTCAGGTGCTGGCCGAAGGCGACTACAAGACCGTGTCGGCGGACCCGGCGGTGCGCGAAGCCTATCTCGGGACCGGCCATGCCTGAAAACGGTGCGCTCCTTAGGGTCAACGATCTGCAAGCCTGGTATGGCGAGTCGCACATCTTGCACGGCGTCACGTTCGACGTGCAGGCCGGCGAAGTGGTGACGCTCCTTGGCCGCAATGGCGTCGGCAAGACCACAACGCTGAAAGCCGTCATGGGCATGATCGACAGCCGCACCGGCTCGGTGCGTTTCGAGGGCAAGGAACTGATCAGCCGTCCGTCCGATGTCATCGCGCGCGCCGGGATCGCGTTCTGTCCCGAAGAACGCGGCATCTTCTCGACGCTCGATGTGAAGGAGAATTTGCTCCTGCCGTTGCAGGTGCGTCCCGGCGGCCTGTCGCTCGACCGCATTTTCGAGCTGTTCCCGAACCTGCGCGAACGGCTCTCGAGTCAGGGCACCAAGCTCTCGGGCGGCGAGCAGCAGATGCTTGCCATCGGCCGCATCCTGCGCACCGGCGCGCGGCTTCTTCTGCTCGACGAGCCGACCGAAGGATTGGCCCCGGTGATCATTCAGCAGATCGGCCGCACCATCGCCGCGCTCAAGGCGCAGGGTTTTACGATCCTTTTAGTCGAACAAAACTTCCATTTTGCCGCCACCGTGGCCGATCGCTACTACGTGATGGAGCATGGACGCATCGTGGATCATTTCGCCGCGGCTGAACTAAAGGCGAATACCGAAAAGCTCCACGAGTATCTCGGAGTTTGATATCAGAAGGCGAGAGGCACGGAAGGTTCATGCGCGGACGCGCCGATGCGCGGAACAAGCGTCCGCAAACAGGGAGGTTTGACATGCAACATGCCGGCAAATTGATGCGCGCTGACGGCTTCGGACGTGCGGCCACATTCGGCCATGCCGGCATGCTCGCGCTTTCGCTTGCCGCGTTATTGTGCACCGCCTCGGCCGCTGGCGCGCAGGACGACGATGTCGTCAAGATCGGCGTCTTGAACGACATGTCCGGTCTCTATTCCGACATCGGCGGCGCCGGGTCGGTTGCCGCCGCCAAGCTCGCGGTGGAAGATTTCAACCCGGCCGCCCACGGCATGAAGGTCGAGGTCATCAACGGCGACCATCAGAACAAGCCCGATGTCGGCGCCAATCTCGCCCGGCAATGGTACGATGCCGATCATGTCGATGCGATCTTTGACGTTCCGACATCGAGCGTGGCGCTTGCGGTCAGCGAAGTGACGCGTGAGAAGAACAAGGTGTTTGTCGGCTCCGGTCCCGCGTCGTCCGATCTGACCGGGCCGAAATGCTCGCCCAATACTATTCACTGGACCTACGACACCTGGATGCTCGCCAACGGCACCGGCAAGGCGGTGGTGCAAACCGGCGGCGACACCTGGTTCTTTCTCACCGCTGATTATGCCTTCGGCCAGGCGCTCGAGCGCGACACCAGCAAGGTGGTGATCGCCAACGGCGGCAAAGTGGTCGGCAGCGTGCGCCATCCGCTCAACACTTCCGACTTCTCCTCCTTCCTGCTGCAGGCGCAATCCTCGAAGGCCAAGATCATCGGGCTTGCCAATGCCGGCGGCGACACCATCAACGCCATCAAACAGGGGGCCGAATTCGGCATCGCCTCCCGCGGACAGCATTTCGCCGGCCTCTTGGTCTTCATCAACGACGTCGAGGCGTTGGGGCTGAAAACCGCGCAGGGCTTGGTCCTCACCGAGACCTGGTATTGGGACATGACCGACGCCAATCGCGCCTTCACCAAGCGCTGGCAGGTGGCATCCGGACGGCCGGGAAAATTCCCGAGCATGCTGCCCGCAGGCGTATACTCGTCGGTCATTCACTATCTGAAAGCAGTCGAGGCGCTCAAGAGCGACAGCGACGGCCGTGCCGTTGTCGCCAAGATGAAAGAGCTGCCGACCGACGATCCGCTGTTCGGCAAAGGCTCGATCCGGATCGATGGGCGCAAGCTGCACGACGCGTATCTGTTCGAAGTGAAGAAGCCGGAGGAGTCGAAATATCCGGGCGACGATTACAAGCTGCGTGCGACCATTCCGGCGGCGGAAGCATTCCGGCCGCTCAAGGAGGGCGGCTGTCCGCTGGTCGGCGGCTAAAGCATGATCCCGAAAAAGCCTGCCCCGGACTTGATCCGGGGTGGAAACCGGCTTTTGGAAAGGATCATGCGCAGACTAGTGCGTTCGGATAGCTGATCCAACAAGCGCGGCCGCTTGCGCGAGCAGGCGGCCGGGTGGGGCAGAGGGGGCATGTTCGAGATCTTCGGCATACCGTCGCAGGCATTGTTCGGGCAGCTCCTGCTCGGCCTGATCAACGGCTCGTTCTATGCGCTGCTGAGTCTGGGGCTCGCCGTCATTTTCGGCATGCTCAACATCATCAATTTCACCCATGGCGCCCAATATATGATGGGCGCCTTTGCGGCTTATCTGCTCCTGCAGAATTTCGGCATCAACTATTGGGCGGCGTTGGTGATCGCGCCGCTTTTGATCGGTGCGACCGGCGTTCTGATCGAGCGGCTTTTCCTGCAGCATTTGCGCAAGCTCGATCCGCTTTACGGGCTTCTGCTCACATTCGGCTTGGCGCTCATCATCGAAGGCTTATTCCGCAATCATTGGGGCTCGTCCGGCTTGCCGTATTCGGCGCCAGAATCGCTCAAGGGCGGCCGCAATCTCGGCTTCATGTTCCTGCCGAACTACCGCGCCTGGGTGATCGTGCTGTCGCTTGCGGTGTGCCTTGCCACCTGGTTTGCCATCGAGCGCACACGGCTCGGCTCTTACCTGCGCGCGGCCACTGAAAATCCGGTGCTGGTGCGCGCCTTCGGCATCAACGTGCCGCGGATGGTGACGCTGACCTACGGCTTCGGAGTTGCCTTGGCGGCGCTGGCCGGCGTGATGGCGGCGCCGATCTACAACGTCTCGCCGCAGATGGGGTCCGATCTCATCATCGTCGTGTTCGCGGTGGTGGTGATCGGCGGCATGGGTTCGATCCTCGGCGCGATCCTCACCGGCTTTGCGCTCGGCGTCGTCGAGGGATTGACCAAAGTGTTCTATCCCGAGGCTTCGAACACCGTGATCTTTGTCATCATGGCGATCGTGCTGCTGATACGGCCGGCCGGCCTGTTTGGACGAGGGGTCTGATGGAGCGCGCGCTCGAGCCTTCGCTTCTTGCTCAAAGCCGCGAGAGCGGCTGGAGCCTCGGCGCCGCGTTCGTGGCGATGATCGTGCTGTTCGCGATCGGGCCGTTCGTGGTCTATCCGGTCTTTCTGATGAAGGCGCTGTGCTTCGCGCTGTTCGCCTGCGCCTTCAATCTTTTGATCGGCTATGTCGGCTTGGCCTCGTTCGGTCATGCATTGTTTTTCGGCTGGGCGAGCTATGTCACGGCCTATTCGGCCAAAGCCTGGGGCTGGCCGCCGGAGCTTGCGATCATCGGCGGCACCGCGATTGCCGCGGCGCTGGGCTTCGTCGCTGGCGGGCTCGCCATTCGCCGGCAGGGCATCTACTTCGCCATGATCACGCTGGCGCTTTCGCAGATGATGTATTTCTTCGCCCTGCAGGCCAAATTCACCGGCGGCGAGGACGGCATCCAGGGCGTGCCGCGCGGCCGTTTGTTCGGACTGTTCGACCTGTCGAGCGAGATGACAATGTATGCGTTTGTACTTGTCGTCTTCGTCGCCGGCTTTCTTCTCATCTACCGGATCATCAATTCGCCGTTCGGCGAGGTGCTCAAAGCGATCCGCGAGAACGAGCCGCGTACCATCTCGCTCGGTTACAAGACCGAACGTTATAAGCTCGTCGCCTTCGTGCTATCGGCGACCTTGGCCGGCCTTGCTGGCGCGATGAATTCGCTGGTCTTTCAGCTTGCGTCGCTGACCGACGTGCATTGGACCATGTCGGGCGACGTGCTGCTGATGACTTTGTTGGGTGGGCTCGGCACCGTGTTCGGGCCCGTGGTCGGGGCTTTCATCGTCATCGCCATGCAGAATTATCTGGCGCCGTTCGGGCAATGGGTGCTGGTTATCCAAGGCGTCATTTTTGTCATCTGTGTGCTTTTATTCCGCCGCGGGGTCGTCGGCGAACTCGCGCGCCTGGCGCGTGTCCAGCTCTAGGGCACGATCCCGAAAAGTGGAAACTGGTTTCCACACAACAACATGCTCGGAACAAAGAAGCAGGCCGCGATCCGATTCAATTGAATTGGATCAACGGCCTTGGCGGTATTTTTCTACAGACTTATCAACAGAGCAACACTACCATCCGCGTGCGCCGGGAAGCCGCCAGCAAGCCGCCAAGTATGCTACAAAATCCCGTGACTAGCCAAGATTAGCCCCAGTTTCTCCTGTATAATTTTGTCGGTGTACCGACAGGGGACCGGCTTCCCGCGCTTCCCATGCGGTGCCCAGGGTTTCTCCTGAGAGGAGGCAGAGTATGCGGCTTACCTTGGCTGCTATAGAGGGCTTAAAACTAGATACGGGCGTCGCTGATAAGATTATCTTCGACGATGACGTTTCCGGGCTTCGGCATTCGCGTGCGCGCCAGCGGGGCCCGTACGTGGATTTATCAGTACAAGATCGGAGGCAAGACCCGGAGGCTTGTCCTCGGACATGCCACGGCGATTAAGCCCGCCCGCGCGCGGGAGATCGCTGGTGAGCTGCACGCAAAGGTGCGCCTGGGGCGGGATCCCGCCTCTGAAAAGCGGGAGAGGGTACAGCGAGGCAGCCAAGTTGAAGGCGCAGGCGCAAGAACTACTGCGAACTTGTCCAATACATAGGCTCCGCCCGAGAGACAAATAATCCTCGAATATTTGGGGGATTTTCAGCAACCAAATAATCGTCCATCTGCCTCCAGCGTCACGAGTGTGACGTGTTTGTGGAGCTAAAGATGGACAACGACTTGTTGTTCGACCCGCACAAGGTCTACCCCATCAGAGAGTTTTGGGCGACGTTGGGCGTTTCCCCGCGGACCGGCGAGCGCGAGATGGCTCGCGGCAATACGCCGGTGACAACCCAACTAAGCGCGCGGCGGGTCGGCGTGCTCGGCGCCGATGCCAACGCCTACGTCCGCGCCCGCCGACGCGTTCAGTCTGCCCGCGCGATGATTGACTCCAACTGGAAGCAGGTCGGCGCGGCCGCCGCGGCCGTGATCACGAAGGTGGGCCGCCGATGAGCACCGATCTCGCGAACCGCACTTCGGACGACATCTGCAGGGAGATCAACGCCTGCTCAGCCAAGCTGGCGCAAGTAGAGAAGAAGGCCCAGGACTGGCGCGATACCCGGCGGCAGTACTTGCAAGAGCTTAAGGACAAGTTTCCCGACGTCTGGCTGAAGGAGGTTAAGGAGAAATGCAATATCGGCCGGGCAATGGCCTATCGCATTCTTCAGCTCCCTTCGCCGGGAAAAGAAAAGTCGAGTAAAGACAACGATTGCGAGTCTACTAGTAGACGAGCGGAATATTCTTCGGAGGAAAAGGCCGAGCAGCAGGAAGAGCGGCCGCGCGACATTGCTATTCGCCTGTCTCGCAAGGCCCCGGGAACCCCGGAAGAGTTGGCCGCCGACGCGATGTTGTTGGTCGAGTCCTTTCTTGAGCAATACCAGATCGATCTCCAGCTCACTCGGGCCGCACTAATCCGCATGTTGACTGAGGCCCAGAAGGCCAACGTCATCGAGGGCGATGCGACGGCGGAAAAGTCGCCTTCGGCGAAGAAGCGCGGGCGTCCGCCGGGCTCGAAGAACAAGCCCAAGGAGGCGGCGTCGCCTGAGCCGGGGCCGGCGACCGATGCGCCAGCGGCGCCCACCATGACCGCCGTTGGCAACGGCGTTGATCCTGAGGACAGCGCTAAGGAGCGTGGGGCCTATTACGACGACGACCTCAGCAATCCGTATCATCCGCTGCATCGACCGGCGCCCGATCAGGCGGTGCAGCCATGAGCACCGCACCCTCTACGGCCACGCTACGTGCCGAGCGCCTCATGCTCGTCGCGAGATACGACTGTTACTCATTCTCTCCTGCGATTTTTTTAGTCGTCAAAGAACTTGAAACCGAAATCTCGTGGCTTGAGCACGGTCTTTGGCGACGACAACAAGGAGAGATGAGTAATGGGATTCATGGATGAAGTATCGAGTGGCGGCGGCACCAAGCTGCTGAAGTTCGATGGCAAGGCGGGCAGCTACGTTGTTCGCGGAAGTGAAGCGACGTTTAACGGACAGGAATTCCTCGCCGATGTCTACTCGGCAACCGGCGGGTTCCTAAAATTCAACGGCAAGGGCCAGCAGCCCGAGCGGCGTACCGGTCTTGTCTTCCCCAAGGACCTTGCCCCGGCGCGCTCCTCACTCGGGGACCTGGACCAAAGCGCGTGGGCCAATGGTCGCTTCAGTGACGGCCCCGAAGACCCTTGGACGCCGGTAATCGAGCTACCGCTGATCCACCGGGAGAGCGGTGAAGCGTTCACCTTCACCGCGCAGTCGAAGACGTCGCTCGCTGCGGTGAAGGACTTTCTCGGCCTCTGCCGGAGGGTCCCCGAGGGGTTCTTGCCCATCGTCCGGCTAGATGTCGGCTCCTTCAAGGGCAAGTTCGGGCAGGTGAAAAAGCCCGCGCTGTCAGTGATTGGTAAGTCACCAATCGAGACGGACTCTGAGGACGGGTTCGACTTTGACGACGAACCCGGACTCTGACTTCACGAAAATCTGTGGGCTTGATGTCTTCGTCGTCACGCCTTGTCGGTGTGGGTCACCCCTGTTCCGGGTGCACCCGCATTCGACGAAGTCAGAAATCCCAATCTGGAAATGCGTCTGGTGTCGCGAGCGTCTCGGTAAGGTGACGGAAGTGCAGGCCAAGCTGCTTGAATCTTACGTGAAGAAATTCGGCTGGCCGTCCGATCCGCTGATTTTCCACGAAGATGGTGGCATCTACGCGTATGGATCGAAGGTGTGATGCATCAGCGCGAAATACGTCTAGCATTACTGCGCAACGGCCACTTGCCTATTCCCGTACAGGGTAAGCGGCCGCTCTTACAGAACTGGCAGAATTTAGACCCCGATGAAGAGATGATCGCCCGCTGGGGCGATCAGGGGGATAACACAGGAGTGCTTTGCAGGCGCACCGCTGCGCTAGATATCGACTTCGACGATGCCGCCGCAGTGCAGATTGTTTTGGCGGTGGTTCGAGACAGAATTCGCGGACTTATTCTCGAACGGACCGGGCGGGCGCCGAAATGCGCGGTGCCGATGTACGTGCCGGAGCCCTTCAAAAAGGTGATCAGGAAGTTTACCGCGCCAGATGGCAGGGTTCATAAAATTGAATTTCTCTGCGATGGACAGCAATTCGTCGTTGCGGGGACTCATCCTGATACGGGAGGCCTATACACCTGGCGCGACCGCGATCTGATGGGTACATCGCTGATGGAGCTGCCCGTTGTGCGCGAGAACGATATCGAAGGCCTCCTTCAGCACTGCGCCGAAGAACTAAAAGTCAAACTCGGCTGGATTGATATCTCTAACGTCGCGCCGGAGTCCTCCGGGGTGGACCCTAACAATGTCGTCCA
Source organism: uncultured Alphaproteobacteria bacterium (assembly GCA_963720115.1). Taxonomy (GTDB): domain Bacteria; phylum Pseudomonadota; class Alphaproteobacteria; order Rhizobiales; family Xanthobacteraceae; genus BOG-931. The sequence goes on along the minus strand of CAVREN010000032.1, from coordinate 1,836 downwards.
ATTCGCGCCAATCGCCGAGCGCATCGAGAAAATGCAGTTCTCCGGGGAGTTCCCCATCAACGATACGTTGCTGGCCTATAGTGGTGAACAGTTACGCGAGGGTGTTCCTTGTGAGGATGTGATTAAGGACTGCCTTACACGCGCACAGAAGGCTTACGAGGAAATTCCCGTTGACCCACAAGAGCGCCCGATCTGGGATTGGAATAGGATACGCCAGCAAATCGAGGCGATGGTCTACGGGTATATTGCGAAGTACCACGGGGAGCAGCCGCGTATTGTTGAAACGCTTCCCAACTCAATGCTCAAGAAGTGGCGAGCGATTGAGCAGAGCGGCGGAACACCTTGCTTTCAGAAGCGCCGCTACTGGGGCGTGGAAGATGAAGGGCCGGCCGACCCGCTTCCTGTTATGGAGGCGCCTCCCGAGGAGCCCGAGTCCGACGGTGAACGCAAGCTGCGGTTTCGGCTTATCAAGTTTCAGGATATGCGTCCTGGATTGGAACCGGCATATCTTGTTGATGAGCTCATGCCATCCGCCGGCCTGGTTCTTGTTTGGGGAAAGCAGAAAACTTTCAAGTCATTTTGGCTTCTGGACTTGTTTGTTCACGTCGCCATGGGCTGGCCCTATCGCGATCATGCCGTGCGGCAAGGGCCGGTGATTTACTGCGCCTTTGAGGGCGGACACGGCTACAAAGGGCGCATCGAGGCGATAAGGCGCCACTATGGCATCAGCGATGATGTGGACGTACCCCTGTACGTAATGCCCGGCCAGGTTGATCTCATTGCCGACGAAAAGGCGTTAGTAGAAGAGTTTCGCTATCAGCTCGGCACCGTCGTTCCTGCGGTCGTGGTGCTGGACACGCTCAATCGCAGTCTTTCCGGCTCGGAGAGTAGCGACAAGGACATGACGCTGTACGTCAAAGCAGCCGAGGCCGTTCGGAAGGCCTTTGGCTGCCTCTGTGTCATTGTCCACCACTGCGGCTATGACGACACCCACGCGCGCGGACATACGTCGCTGCCTGCGGCGGTTGACGCTGAGCTGTCCGTGATGCGCGACGAGGGATCGCCGATCGTACTAGTAACCGTAAAGGCAATGCGGGATGGCCCCGAGGGGATGGTGGTTCGTAGCCGCGCTCTCCCTGTGCCGCTTGATCCTGACCAGAACGGGAAGCCCCGCTCGTCCATTGTGATCACCCCGGACGATGACGATACCGTTGTTACGCCGGGCAAGAAGGGTGGGCCAACGGATACGGCCACGCCTCTGCTCGTGGAGGTCCTGCGGGCGGCGATCGACGCGAAGGGGGAGTACTTCGCCCCCGATGGCAAACTCCCCCTGCAGGCCGCTGACCAACAGCATGTGCGAGAGCTCTTCTACCGCCGGTATGTCAACGCCGAGGAGGATGCGGCAAAATCTCATAGCGCGCAGAAGAACGCCTACAAGAGGGGGCTGGATAAGGCGATCGGCAGAAAGATCGTGAACGGCCAGAGGGATGACCAAGGGCGGCAGCTGCTCTGGTTTGTCCGTGATGAGGGCACGCCGCTATGAAGCGTTCGGCCCCATTCGACACCGCATTCGGGCCCTCAAAAATCACCCCTAGGCCCGAATGGGCCGAATGCCTCTTAAGAGGGTCATTCGGCACCGCATTCGGGCCCATTCTGGGCACCCTCATTGGAAGCAGGTTTCGGCCCCATTCGACACCGCATTCGACACACGGAGGAGAGGGCGTTCTCCGATCGATGGACTGGTCCGTCCGTCCAGACGGACACGCGCCGTATCTATCCTCAGAACAGGGTCTTCAGAAGTTAAAAGCAACAGAGACGTGCTAGATGTCTAGTGAG